>CAVZPY010000015.1:277500-282500 GCA_963777265.1 uncultured Alphaproteobacteria bacterium
GATCGTCCACCAGACTTGCCCTCCAATTGTTCCTCGTTATGGGATTTAAATTTTACTCATTCCAATTGCAAGACTCGAAGAGCCCTGCATTGATATTTCTTGTCACTACCTCCCCGTGTCGGGATTGGGTAATTTGCGCGCCTGCTGCCTTCCTTGGATGTGGTAGCCGTTTCTCAGGCTCCCTCTCCGGAATCGAACCCTAATTCCCCGTTACCCGTTAAAACCATGGTAGGCCTCTATCCTACCATCGAAAGTTGATAGGGCAGAAATTTGAATGATACATCGTCGGCGTAAAGCCATACGATTCGAGAAGTTATTATGAATCACCAAGAAAGCGGTTGCCCGCATTGGTTTTTTATCTAATAAATACAACCCTTCCAGAAGTCGGGTTTTTTTGCATGTATTAGCTCTAGAATTACCACGGTTATCCAAGTAGTAATTGACTATCAAATAAATTATAACTGATTTATTGAGCCATTCGCAGTTTCACCGTATAAAGCTGTTTATACTTAGACATGCATGGCTTAGTCTTTGAGACAAGCATATGACTACTGGCAGGATCAACCAGGTAACTATATCTATATCCTAACACATTCTCTCTAGCTAGCTAGGGGCTAGCTAGCTAAAAAGGCTAGGATATATCAGATATGTAAATTTAAAAGGTGTATTCACAAAAAGCAACATCCTTTTCCTAGTTACTGTCCTTTTTAATAATTAAATTATTAATTGGACAGAGAAGTAGCTATCCCTCTTATATATATATATATATTTTGATAATAATAATTGCGCCTTGCCCTTTTCCTTCTTCTCTCCAACACCCTTTTTTCATACAGGAGAAAGTAGTACTAAAAAAAGCCCAACTACTACTACTATCATCATAGTATTATATATGGAATGCCAAACTCCTTCCTTACGATGCCTTCCACCAAGTCATCCTGAAAGAATCATTCACAATTGCAATTAGAGAAAAGTGAGAAAGGAAGAAAGCAAGCTATCATCTGCTCCCCTCTCCTCCTCCACTACTAATTCCTTTTTCTAAAAGCTTTGCAAAAGAATCCTTCTAAAGGCAAGCTTATTAGAAAGGCTCCTACCTACCACCACCACCACCGAGGTGGTGGTGGTGGTGGTGTGGGTGGTACCAATCCAATGATTCTTGCTAATCGTTAGGCCTAGTATTGCACATTGTGTAACAATACGCTCTCCTTCTAGCTATTATCCCCTAAAGGAACTATGCTTAGATAGGATTAATTTTGCTAGGATATAAAATCCTAAATAGTATTTCCTTTTCGCAAATAAATACCAAAAGGTACCAAGAGGATACATACACTACTCTATACTCAAATAGAGACCCTTTTCAAACCTCCTTTCCCTTTTGGTAAAAGGAAATATGTACCGAGGCTCCCCCGTTTTTCCTTCTATCATTATTGATAAATCAATAGTAATAAAAGGGAACCAACAATTTCACCCATTGAAACCATTCCCTATCACATTATTATAATATGGCATGGTTTGTAGAAGTGGCAAGGACAGATATAAATTGCATCATATATCATAATATATAAAATATATAATGACAAAGATGCAGCTTATTACCTTTCCTCTCTCTTTTTCCCTTTCCTCTTTCCTAGCTTTGGCCTCTTCTTTCTCTTTTCGAAACAGCTTTCCTGCAGAATCGAACCCGGTTCACCAAAACAAAGCATTTTAAAAACAATCGAGGTCGACAAAGCCAACATTAGGCTGGACCGATTGATGCTTCCCTTTGGGTTTAGTCAGGCCTATCCAGTACTAACCATTTATTATATATTTTCCCTTTTCAAACTAAAGATGCCTAAGCTAAAGCTAAAGCTAAAGGAGAAGAAATTATCCCACAATTCATCAGCTTCCATTATAAATAGACGTTATGGTGCATCCGACACTATTCCACATGCCATATTCGTTGAATAATAATAGGGGATAGAGAATAATAAACCCTTTTTAAATATTCTCCCTCGACCCCATTAACTATTACCTTACAAATACAACGAGAATAGGTAAGGAACCACACATCACTTACATAAAAGCCAATTACTAGGGACTATCTCCCCCCCCTTTTGCTTAAAAGGATAGGAAAGTAATGGTGCTTGTCCATATATGCAACATATATTAGACGTGAAACGCATTATCACCACTATTGCTAGTAGTAATAATTTATTTCGCACACACCACTCCTACATATATAGTTTTGGGCTTTTTTGAACTAAATTCTTGAATTTCAGCATTCACAATCTTTTTTTCGGCAAAAAAAAATTATATCATAATTTAATGAATAATAATGATGCTGGCCGGCCAGCCAGCCAGCCAGCCAGCCAATACTTGTATTTTGACTCTTCTTTATTGAGGAAAATGAGCAAGTCTTAAACACTCTTAAATGAATTTAAATATTCATGATAATATGATGAGCTATAGTTTCTAATTTGACTTTAGATCAATAATGATAATATTATTATTATTATTATTTCGGCCTATTATTATACATATTGAGCCAATATCTATGGAGCTTCTAAAATATAATCAAGGATCTATCCTCTTTCATTTATTTGAGATTAATTTAACCCTAACCTAACCCATCCCATTCGACTTTACGTAACTCTTTTAAATTTTGGATTGGATTGTTACAAAGTTATATTCTATAATCACATTTATTATACTTGAAAGAAGGAGCTTGAATTCAATGGAAAATAAGACCAGATTTGCGATGGAATAAATTTGCCATCTATATTGTTCATTAATGCTTAATTCTTATCCCCAATGTTATTGCTTCATAATGAAATTAACTTTGAAATTTACATCCTTAACCCAAGTATTTAGTAGGTAGAGATATACTTGATCATTATAATCTTTCTTTATTAGGTGGAGCAATATTCAATTTATTCATTACTATTACAATACTCAAGGAATGTTTATCATTATTGTTATTATATCTTAGTAAGATTCAAATTAAATCTCTACCTCTACTTATACTTATACATATATATATCATAAAGTAAAGTACAAGTTCATTTGACTCTGATAATGAATTTATTTTCAATAATTAATAGAATCTATAAAACTTTGATTTAAAACCACTATTCAGTTACGGCCATACACACCATTTAGTACCGGGTCTCGTCCGATCCCCGAAGTCAAGCTGGTGCTGGCGCAGTTAGTACTATTATGGGGGACCAAATGGGAATACTGCGTGCTGTAACTTTTTATTTTTAACATGATTGACTATTATATATATTTTGATGAATGAATGAATCCACTAGAAGTAATAATATAGTAACAATGTTTTAAATTCTCTCTCTCTTTTCATTGGCATTGGCATTGGCATTGGATATGCTTATTCACCTCTTCCACTTCAATTCAATTTTATATCTAAAATGAGCTCCTGCATGAATTAAATATTCATCTTTCTTCTTATTTTCTATAGCATTTTCTGGTAATTTGTACAAAATATTTAAATTTGGCATTTTTAGCCATTTTTCAAAAAGGTTCAAATTTCAATTGCCTACATTACTGACTAGACATCCATGCATCCAATCTCTACAATACTTGGCAAAAACATTATATTCATCATCCCTAATACTCTGTGTTCATTTCACTACTTTATCTTGCCGAGATGATACACTTGTATTGAATCTTATCCTTTACCTTTTTAAAATTGTGTATATTTCTCTCTATCGAGCATATCTATCTCTTTAAATCTCCAAATCACCTTAATCGACTAAACTACATATCATTACTTTTCTCTTCTTTCTCTATTCTACTTGATCTTACCTTCTTCTATCCTATCTTACTTATTCCTACTCTCTCTTCTACCCTATCTTATTCTATTCTATACTAATTCTATCCTACACCTCTTTTCTACCCTATCCTATCCTAACCTATCTTATTCTATTCTATCTCATTCCCTAATTCATTCATTCATTCACTCACTCACTCACTCACTCACTCACTCACTCACTCACTCACTCACTCACTCACTCACTCACTCACTCACTCACTCAATCAATCAATCAAATTGGTCAATGGCTAAAATTTATTTAGCTAGAGCAGACATTTAGAGAACAACTTCAAGTCTGTTCAATCTAGAACTTGATCCCTCATTTCTTTCACTCTACACTTTAACTACTCATCCCTCCTTGATTCGCCTCCTACGAGCACCCCCACCTATCCCTATTCACTTTTACTATCCTCACATCACGCCACTAGAAATTACTCTCGACTCCTCCCCCTCAACTAAACTAAACTAAACTAAACTAAACTAAACCACTGCTAACTGCTACTGCTGCTGCACTGCCGTTGTGTTGGGTTATGATCGCCTTAGGGTTCGGGCAATTCTGCTTGACCAACACCCTGATTATTTGTCTCTCACGAAGACCCCCTCCTCCCTCCCTCCCTCCCCCCTCCCCCCCTCTAGAAGCGTGTTCTGTTTCCTCTCACCTCTCATAGTTTACTTGCATTATTATCATGAACATCATTACTTCAATTCTTTAAATTTCCTAACCCTTTAATGATATAATAATTGATGATAATAATTGATTCGCTATTAACAAGTATTGTTTGTAGTAATTATTAAGAGGAGCGTACTATCATTTGGATCAATTTTTAGCCTAAAAGAACATTGTTAGAAATATTAATTTCATTGTCGTTTTGGACTTTGATCAGTAGTAGTGTTATTATTATCATTCAGTGAAGAGTTCTTATTTAAATTTTATTCCTTTCATTAACCAAAAACCAAAAACTCTTTATTGTCCTTTAAATCCTACCCACAAGTAAATATAATTAAAAACATTATTACTAACCTCATTAAATGCCTACCACCACCTACTAATTAGAAATATTATAAACTATTCAAACTCTATCTGCTACTACTACTACTACTACTATCATCCCTATGTAAACTCTTGTCATAATAATTATAATTATTATTATTATTTTAAAGTCAATTCCAAGTTTCTTGATAGCTAAGTTAGTTA
>CAVZPY010000015.1:290000-351397 GCA_963777265.1 uncultured Alphaproteobacteria bacterium
CACTCGGTATCGGCTCGCTGAAGAAGAGAGGCCAGACATGAACAATCTCCTTCGGGAACTCGCCCCGATCTCTGATAAGGCATGGGAGCAGATCGAAGAGGAGGCGTCGCGCACCCTCAAGCGCCACTTGGCGGCGCGGCGTGTCGTGGACGTGCTGGGCCCGAAGGGTCCCGAATTGTCGGCGGTGAGCACCGGCCACGTCCGGCAGATCACGACGCCGGGCGATGGAGTCCAAGCTTCGGCACGCGAGGCGAGGACGCTTGTGGAATTGCGCGTTCCGTTCGATCTGACGCGCCAGGCGATTGACGATGTAGAGCGCGGCGCACTGGATTCGGACTGGTCGCCACTGAAGGTCGCAGCACGCAAAATTGCCTTCGCCGAAGACCACGCTGTCTTCGAAGGCTACGCCCCTGGGCAGATTTAGGGTTTCCGTCAAGGCACCAGCAACCCAATTTTGACGCTCTCTGCGGATGCGTCGACCTATCCAGATACGGTGGCGCAGGCGGTAAGCCAATTGCGCCTCGCCGGCGTCAATGGCCCCTATGTGCTCGTGCTGGGCGCCAAACCGTACACCGCAATCACCGGAGCCAGCGAGGAGGGCTATCCGGTTCTGGAGCACATCCGGCATCTCGTCGACGGAGAGATCGTTTGGGCCCCAACCATCGAGGGAGGCCTGGTACTTACCACCCGCGGCGGTGATTTTGAGTTACACATCGGTCAGGACATCTCGATCGGTTACCTGAACCATTCTGAAGCCCTTGTTCAACTGTACCTGCAGGAAACCTTCACGTTCCTGCTGGTGACAGCGGAAGCGTCCGTGGTGCTCGCACCTCCGGAAAAAGGAACTTTGGGCGCATCCGTCCTGAAATCGCGCAGGAGTCAGTCCTTTTGATGGCTAACAGGGGAGGAGCGCTGCTGCGCGAGCACTGGGGCCGGGAGACCGTAACGCAGGTTCCCAAATGAAGACGCAATCATTCGCCTGGGGGGCGCCATCCGCACTGTGGAACACCGCCTATCTGGGCCGGACGCTGGGCACCTTGCGCCGCCGCTATCCGGCCGCCCTCGTGGTCCTGAAGGGATAATGGCGATGTCGCGTCCAGGTCTGAGTCGCTTCCTTATAGGCGCCGTTGCAAGCGTGGGTTTCAGTGTTGGATCGGCTGCCCGCGAGTTGCCAGTGCCGGCTGCACCCCTGGGCGAATGGACGACGCAGAACGGCGATGGTGTCATCGCGATCGGATGGTGCGGGACGGCTCTGTGCGGCCGTATCGTCGGTATCAAGCGGGCGCCGGGTGAACAAATGCCGAAGGATTCCCAAGGGCGCTCGCAATGCGGGCTGACCATCATCACGGGCGTGACTCCGAGCGAGGATGGCGCTTGGTTGGGTCACATTACCGATCCACGCGATGGTAGGCAGTATCAGGCGGAACTGTGGGTGGACGAACGCAATCGGCTGCGCCTGCGAGGTTTCATCGGTGTACCGCTGCTGGGCCGGACTGAGATCTGGCGCCGCTTCACTGGCCGTCTCACCCCGGAATGCGGGATCGCGTGAAGTGCCGTCCTGACGGTCACGGCAATAGCGGCCACCCTAATTCTAATATTAGCGCCAGGGGCGGGGAAGAAAAATGGCCTCGAAGGGGCGTTCTTGTCCGCCTGAAATCTCGCGCAACCCTTTGGCGTCCGCGGCGGGATTCGAACCCACGACCCCAGGATTCAGTACCACTTCGGCTTCCGCCGCCGCCCCGGAGCAAGGGGCGTTCGTGGTCTGGACTGTCCCTTCGCCATAGGCCGTTTGGCCGACAGGCGCCGCCCGTCCAGTCTCTACACCGTCCGGAGTTCCCCCCGGCTTGGCTCGGGATTGGCCGGCGCTGAGCGTGCGCCTGGGCGTTCCCCGACTTTGAGCGGATCCGCCGCGCCGTTTCCGCACGCGGCGCCCAATTCCACCGACCAGGAATCCTGTGCTCTATCCGGCTGAGCTACGCGGACGCAACGCCGCTTCCATAACCGGGCCGCTGCCACCCCGCAAGCTGCACGGCGGCGCACGCTGGACAGCGCCGGGGCGCGGCGCTAGCCCGACCCGATGCCGTCGCAGCGCTCGATCAACCGCATCCTGCTCAACGTCGTGCTCGACGGCGCGCTGGCCGCGGCCGCGGTGCCGCTGGCGCGCTGGATTGCGGCCCCCGCCGCCGACCCGTTCCACCCCCTGCGGCTGCTCGCCGATGGTGCCGCGAGCCTGCTGATCGCCGGCCTGCCGTTCCGCCTGCCGCTGCAATACTGGCGCTTCGCCGGTATCCGCGACCTGCTCGCGGTCGCCGGCAGCAGCGCGCTCGCAGCCGGGCTACTGGCGCTGCTGATGTCCGCCGCCACCACGCCAGGCCCCACATCCACCTTCCCGATCGTCCATATGCTGACGCTTGCTCTCCTGCTCGGCACGCCGCGGGTGCTGTACCGGCTCAGCCGGGGCTGGCGGAGTGCGGCCGAGGCGCCCGCGGGTCCCTATCCGGTGGTGCTGGTCGGCGCCGACGAGGCGGCGGATGTGTTTCTGCGTGCGACCGCGCAGGATCGGGGTGCGGGGCTCCGGGTGCTCGGGCTGATCTCGCTCGGCTCGCGGCAGACCGGGCGGCGCATCCAGGGGCACCCGATCCTGGGCGGCCTCGAGGAGGCGGGGCTGACGCTCGACCGGCTGCGCGCCGAAGGCCGGGCGCCGGCCGCCCTGGTCGTCACCGACCCCGATTTTTCCGGGGAGGCGCTGTCGCGGCTGCTGGAGGTTGCCGAGACGCGCGGCATCCAGGTGCGCCGCGCCCGCCCGCCGACCCGGCTCGACCCGGCCGCCGCGGCCGGCGGGGTCGAGCTGCGCCCGGTCGCGATCGAGGATTTGCTCAATCGCCCGCAGGTGCCGCTGGATCGCACCGGGATGGCGCGGCTGGTGCAGGGGCGGCGCGTGCTGGTCACGGGCGCCGGCGGCACCATAGGGTCGGAGCTGGCGCGCCAGGTCGCGGGCCTGGGGCCAGCTTCGCTCGTTTTGCTCGACAACGGCGAATACGCGCTGTGGCAGATCGACCTCGAACTGGCCGAGAACCACCCCGCCGTGCCGCGCCGGGCGGTGATCGCCGACGTGCGCGACGCGGCGCGACTGGCGGCGCTGTGTGCGGAAATGCGGCCCGAGCTGGTGTTCCACGCCGCGGCGCTGAAGCACGTGCCGATGGTGGAGGCGAACCCGCTCGAGGGCCTGCTGACCAACGCCGCCGGCACCCGCCATGTCGCCGACGCCGCGCGTGCTGCCGGGGCGCAGGCGATGGTGTTTGTTTCTACGGACAAGGCGGTGAACCCATCGAGCCTGATGGGCGCGTCGAAGCGGCTGGCCGAGATGTATTGCCAGGCACTCGACATCGCCGCCCTCGGCGCCGCCGATGGAATGCGGTGCGTGACGGTGCGGTTCGGCAACGTGCTTGGCAGCACCGGCTCGGTGGTGCCGCTGTTCCGCCGCCAGCTTGAGCGCGGCGGCCCGCTGACCGTCACCCATCCCGACATGCAGCGCTACTTCATGACAGTGCAGGAGGCGGTGGGGCTGGTGCTGCAGGCGAGCGTGGTCGGCACGTCCGAGGTGCCGCCGGGCAAGCCGGAGGGCGGTATCTTCGTGCTCGACATGGGCCGCCCGGTGCGGATCGTCGATCTCGCGCGGCAGATGATCCGGCTGGCCGGCCGGCGCCCCGACCGGGACGTGCAGATCGCCTTCACCGGCCTGCGCCCCGGGGAAAAACTGTTCGAGGAGCTGTTCCACGGCAGCGAGCCGCCGGTGCCGACCGGGCATCCGGGCCTGCTGATGGCCACACCGCGCACCGCCGACCTCGCGATCGTCGCCCGCGCGATCGACGAAATCGCCGCAGGCTGCCGTGCCGGGCAGGCGCGGCTGGCCCTCGCCCAGCTTGGCCGCGTGGTGCCCGAGTTCTCCCACAACGCCGACGGCGCGCGCCTCGCCGCGTCCGGCGCATGAGCACGGCCGCGATGACCCCGATTCCGTTCCTCGACCTCAAGGCGCAGCAGGCGCGCATCGCACCGGCGCTGCACGCGCGCATCGCCGCGGTGCTGGCGCATTGCCAGTTCATCCTCGGCCCGGAGGTCGCCGAGCTGGAAGCGCGGCTCGCTACCTGGTGCGGAGCTTCGCATTGCGTGGCGGTCAGCTCCGGGACCGATGCGATCCAGATGGCACTGATGGCGGAAGGCGTGGGCGTGGGCGATGCGGTGTTTCTGCCCGCCTTCACCTATACCGCGACCGCCGAGGCGGCGCTGGTAATCGGGGCGACGCCGGTGTTTTGCGACATCGACCCGCGCACGTTTCAGATCGACCCCGAGGCCCTCGCGCGCCGCATCCGCCAGGTGCGCGACGCGCGCCGGGTGCGGCCGCGGGCGCTGATCGGCGTCGATCTGTTCGGGCAGCCCGCCGACTGGCCGGCCCTCGCGGCGATCGCCGCGCGCGAGGACCTCTTTGTGCTCGACGACTGCGCGCAGAGTTTCGGCGCGACCCTGCACGACCGTCCGCTCGGCACGATGGGCGACGCGACGGTGGTAAGCTTCTTCCCCTCGAAACCGCTCGGCGCCTATGGCGATGCCGGCGCGCTGCTGACCGAGAGCGCCGAACGCGCGGCCCTCTACCGCAGCCTGCGCACGCACGGCGAGGGCGAGACGCGCTACGAGGTTCTGCGCACCGGCATGAACGGGCGGCTCGATACGTTGCAGGCCGCCGTGCTGCTCGCGAAGCTCGACGTGTTCGCCGACGATCTCGCCGCGCGCGCGCGCATCGCGGAATTCTATGACCGGCGGCTCGGCAATCGGGTCACGGTGCCGGCGCGGGTGCCCGGCAGCTGCAGCGCCTGGGCGATCTACGCGATCCTGCTGCGCGATGCAGGACAGCGCGCCTCGGTGCAGGCGGCGCTGCGCGCAGAGGGCGTGCCGACCGCCATCTATTACCCGAAGCCGCTGCATCGCCAGCCCGCTTATCGCGGCCACCATGACGGGGCGGCGCTGCCGGTCTCCGAGGCGGTCTCCGGTCGCATCCTGGCGCTGCCGATCCATCCCGACCTAGCCGAAGCGGATGCCGAGCGCGTCTGCGACGCGCTGCTCTCGGCGCTGGGCTGAGCCGCCGCGCGCTATCGCGCCGCGAGGTGCTCGGCCAGGAACGCGGCGACCGCGGCGTAAACGCGCCGGCGGTCGTCGGGCCGGGAAAAACCGTGGCCGGCGTACTCGAACGCCTCGAACGCGACATGGCGCTGCCGCTCGCGCAGTGCGGCCGCCATCAGCTCGCTTTCGGCGAACGGCACCCGCGGGTCGCGCCTGCCGTGCAGCAGCAACAACGGTGCCTGTGCGCGGTCGATGTTGCGCACCGGCGAGATGCGCGCGAACAACGCCATGTCGACGCCGGGATCGCCATACTCGCGCGCGCGATGGGCGCGGCGCCACGCCCCGGTGCCGGCCAGCAGCGTCGTGAAGTCGGCGATCCCGTAATAGCTGATTGCCGCACGCCACAATTCCGGATGCTCGGTGATCGCGGCGTTCACCATGTAGCCGCCGTAACTCTGCCCGACCACGGCGATCCGACCGGCGTCGATCTCCGGCCGCGCCGCGAGCCACGCGCCGCCGGCGGCGAGGTCGCGCACGCTGTCCAGCCGCCGCTCCCGCTCGTCGGCGAGCGTCCAGGCGCGGCCGTAGCCGGTGCTGCCGCGCACGTTCGGCATCAGCACGGCATAGCCGTGGGCCAGCAGCATCTGCATGTCGGCGCGGAAATTGGCGCGCGTCTGGCCGGCCGGGCCGCCATGCACCCACACCACCGCCGGCCAGCCGCCCGGCGGCGGCTCGCCAGAGGGCGTCGCGAACCAGCCCGGTATTTTCTTCGCATCGAAGCTCGGCCACTCGACCAGCGCGAAATCGCGGAAACCGGCCGGGTCGATCCCGGCCTCCGCCCGCGGATCGGGGCGCCACACCGGACGTGTCGCGCCCGCCTCGAACACGAACAGGCTAGCAGGCGTGGTCGGGCCCGCAACGACGAACGCCAGTCGGGAAGAGTCCGCCGACCAGGCGAGGTCGGTCGCGACGCCGGGTGGCAGGCCCGCGATTTCGGCTCGCTCCTCGCCGAACCGCCCCGCGCGCAGCACCGTGAAGCCGCGGTCGTTCTCGATCGTGGCGAGCATCGCACCGTCCGGAGAGACCGCGTAGGCCTCCACGTCCCGCCCCGGCGCCTCGAACACCGCGGTTGCGGCCCCGCTCTGCGGATCGAGCCGGCAGAGCGCCAGAAAGTCCCGCTCCCCGGCATCGGTCAGGCACAGCACCCCGTCACCGTCGGTCGCCCATCGCACCGAGGCGAAGCGCGTCGGAGTCGCGGGTGCGATCTCGTGTCGCGCGCCGCCGATCACGTCGAGCAGCAGCAGGCTTTGCTGCTCGAAGGCGTGGTCGAGCACCACGGCGAGGCGTCGTCCGTCCGGGCTGTATCCGGCGACCGTGAGCTGGTTGGTGCCCTCGTGGAAGCGCTGCGCGGCCCCCTCGCCCGCGAGCGGGCGCACCATGACGTCGAAATGCGCTTCGTCGCGATCATTGGCGGCATAGGCGATGTGGGTGCCGTCGGGTGACCAGGCGCCGAAATCGTGGATCACCGCCGGATCGGCGGTGAGCGGGCGGGCGGTGTGGTGGTCGTAGAGCCAGAGCTGCTGGCGTTCGTCGCCGCCGGCGTCGATGCCGTAGATCAGCCGGTCGTCGCCCGGCGCGCGGCGGATGAAGGCGATCTTCTCGTCGTGGTCGGTGAGTGCCCGGTCCTGCCCGGTCGCGAGGTCGAGCGCCCAGATCTGCGGCAGGCTCGATCCGCGCAGGTGGAACAGCGTGCCGCCGTCGCGGGAGAAGGCGGGCGACGCGGCGGCTTCGATTGCGACATAGGCTTCCGGCTTCGCTGGCATGGGCACCTCCGCGCGGCCGAGCATAGGCTGGTGCCGCCGGTTGTCACGACGCTCAGGCCGCGTAGCCGAGCCGGACCATCACCCGGCCGTGCCGCAGTCGCAGCAGCTTGCGGTCGGCGGCGAGGCTGTCCAGGAAGGTGCGCAGGCCTAGCGTCACCGCCGCCTCCTCGTTGTCGAGCGTGTCCCGGTGCTCCTGCGGCGTCGGATGCGGCTCCCGCGCCGGCGGCAGGTGCGCGGCCGCCGAACCCGCGTACCGGAGATCGACACGCAAGGCGAGCCCGTCATAGCCCAGCCGCAGGTTTCCCTCCAATCCCGCCGGATGCGTCCGCAGCAGGTATTCCAGCACGTCGCGCAGATGCGTCGCCGCAATGGCCGTGACGTCCGCGGGCAGTTTCCAGCGCTGCGCCTGGCCGCGCAGGAAGCCAAGCGCCGCGTCGATCGACGCCTCGGTCGCGATCCAGTCGGTTTCGGCGCGCTGGCTCGTGCCAAGGCGAAACAGCAGCGTCAGCACCAGCGCCGCGGTCAGCCCGACGGCGAGCGAGCTGCCTGCCACGCTGCGCAGCGCCGGCGAAAGCTGATCGAAATAGTGCGGGAAGAAAGTCCGGCCGAGGGCGAGCATCGTGGAGATGCCGATCACGTACACCGCCCGCGTGTCGGCGCGACGCGAGACCATGATCTCCATTCCGCCGGTGATCAGGAACGAGGCGGTGAACACCAGCAAAGCGCCGGCGACCTCCGGCGGCACCAGCAGGAAGAAGCCGGACAGCCGCGGCGAGGCCGCGATCACCAGCAGCACCGCCGCGGCGACGAAGCCGATTGCCCGGCTGGTGGCGCCGGTGGCGGCGGAGATGCCGACCATGCTCGGCGCGATGCTCATCCCCGGCGTGCCGAGCGCGCCGCCGATCACGTTGGCCAGCCCATCGGCCAGCACGCCGCGGCGGACGTTCGCCATGTCCGGCCGCTGCCAGGCCGCATCGTTGACCCGCTGGCAGGTGGTGACGACGCCCACGGCGCGCAGCGCTGCGGCGATACCGGCGGCGAGGAAGGCCGGCGCCAGCGCCGGCGCGAACCCATAGGCCAGCGCAGGATGCGGCAGCGCCACCCAGGCGGTGTGGCCGATCGTGGCAAGCTGCGCGGGCGCGATCAGCCCGATCATGTCCGCCCCGGCCATGCCCACGACCAGCCCGACCAGCGTGCAGATCAGCTTCAGGATGCCGCGGCCCCAGATGCTGAGGGCGATGCAGGTCAGCAGCGTGCCGGTGGCCACCAGCAGATGCAGCGGGAAGTCGGGCAGTGCCACGTGCTGCACGTCCAAGGTCTCGCCGATGCCGACGATCCCGAGCTGCAGGCCGACGACGAACACCGTCAACCCGCTCAGCACCGGGGTGATAACGATGCGCAGCCGGTTGAGCGCCAGTCCGATCAGCACCTCCACCACCCCGGCGAATACCGTCATGCCGAACACGAGCCGCATCCCGCCTAGCTCGGCGGCGAGCACCGAGGGCGCGAGATAGGTTGCCGAGAACACCGGCGGCGCCAGGAACCCGGAGCCCACCGGCCCGCGTGGCAGCGCCTGGAGCGCGGTGCCGATGGCGAGGGCCGACGCAGGCGACCCCCATCGCGTCCACGCTGGCCGCCGGTGTGACGTGGGCGTGGTGCAGGATAATCGCGACCAGCACCAGGTAGATCGCGTCCAGCACCGCGTACTGCACGCCGAGCAGCAGCAGCCGCGCGGCCGGCGGCCAGTCGTCAACCGCGTAGAGCAGGCCCGGCGGGCGGGCGACGGTCACGGCAGTGCTGGACATGGCAGCCCGGTTCCCGGCGTGGGTGCGGTCGGCCGGACCATATCGGTACCGCCGCATTGCCGGAACGACGTTCAGCCGTCGGGCGCCCTCCGCGCGCGGGCCTGCTGCTTGCGCCGCGCCAGATTGTCCCGCAGCGCGCGCGCGAGCCGCGCCTGCCGCGGGTCCGGCGCCGACTGCCACGCCGGCGTGTCGGTCGGGGGGACCGGCGACGTCGCAAAATACGCGGGTGTGGCCGACAGGATCGCGGGATGGCGGACAGCGCGCACGCGACCGAACGGCGTGTCGGTCTCCTCCATCAAATCGGCAAAATCGTCAGCCGTCGGATCGGGAGTCGCAAAACCGTCCGCGACGCGCCCGAGGCCGCGCAGCCAATGCCCGGTGCGCGCCAGCGAGGCCTGCACGTGCCAGCTTCCGCCCTGTTCCGCCCGCCGGATCAGGCCCGCGATCGCGCCGAACGCGAGCAGGTGCCCGGTCGCGAAATCGAGCGCCTGCGCCGGCAGCGCGCGCGGCGTTTCTTCTCGTGCCGCCTCGGCCTCGGCTGCGTTGAAGCCGCTCGCGGTCTGCACCAGGCTGTCGAACCCGCGCTTTTCCGCCCACGGCCCGGCCGCGCCATAGGCCGAGAGCGAGACGGCGACGATGCCGGGCCGCAGCCGCGCCAGCGCCTCCGGCCCGAAGCCGAAGGCCGCGATCGCGCCCGGCCGGTAGCCCTGGATGAACACATCCGCCCCGCGCACCAGGTCGCGCAGCGCGCGCCGGTCCGCCTCGCGCCGCAGATCGAGCCGGGCCGCGCGCTTGCCGCGCCCGGTGTCGATGTCGAGCTGCGCGAAAGTCGGCAGATGCGGCGCCGTGATGCGCAGCACCTCCGCCCCGTGCGCGGCGAGCGTGCGCCCGCAGACCGGACCGGCGATGACGCGCGTGAGTTCGATCACGCGCACGCCCGCGAGCGGCCGGTCGGCCGCCGGCAGCGGTCGCGCCGGTGCCTCGCCGATGCGCTCGATCGCGAGCAGCGGGCGCGTGGGCACGGCCTGGCCCTGCGGGTGCGCGTCCCATTCGGCGAAGCTGCGCAGCGCCGCGACGCACAATCCGGCCGCCGTCGCCTCCGCCTCGAAGGCAAGCGCTTCGCGCGCATCGCAGCGCGTCGGCGACCGCGTCGCCGCTCGTGCGCGCAACCGAGCAGGCGGAGGATGCCGTCGCGGTGGTGGGGGAAGTTGGCGTGCAGCCGCACCCAGCCATCGGCGGTGCGGTAGAGGCCGGCGATCGCGTCCCGCTCGTCGCGCGCCTCGCCGTTCACACGCAGCAGCCGCTCGGAGCGGAACTCGGCGGCGGCGTGGCGCATGTCCACGGCGCACCTCCTGCCTCGCCCCGCCGCGCGCGTGGTGGAACTCGGCGGCGGCAAGGGCGGCGGCGGCGATCGCGGCCTGGGCGGCGGTGCCGACGGCGAAGTGCGACGGCAAGACCGGCTCGGCGCCGGACAGCGTCACATGCTCCAGCGCCGCGCCGGGGAGCGCGGCTTCCTGCCACAGCGACGCCAGGACCGCCGCGGCGCCCATCGGGCGCCTTACGTGTTCATCGCGTCGAAGAAGTCCTGGTTGGTCTTGCTGTATTTCAGCTTGTCGAGCAAAAACTCCATCGCATCGACGGTGCCCATCGGGTTGAGGATGCGGCGCAGCACCCACATCTTCGACAGCGTCCCCTTCTCGACCAGCAGCTCCTCCTTGCGGGTGCCCGACTTGGTGATGTCGATCGCCGGGAAGGTGCGCTTGTCGGAGAGCTTGCGGTCCAGGATGATCTCGGAGTTGCCGGTGCCCTTGAACTCCTCGAAGATCACCTCGTCCATGCGGCTGCCGGTATCGACCAGCGCGGTCGCGATGATGGTGAGCGACCCGCCCTCCTCGATGTTGCGCGCCGCGCCGAAGAAGCGCTTCGGCCGTTGCAGCGCATTGGCATCGACGCCGCCGGTCAGCACCTTGCCCGAGGAGGGGACGACGGTGTTGTAGGCGCGGGCGAGGCGGGTGATGCTGTCGAGCAGGATCACCACGTCGCGCTTGTGCTCGACGAGGCGCTTGGCCTTCTCGAGCACCATCTCCGTGACCTGGACGTGGCGCGTCGCCGGCTCGTCGAAGGTCGAGCTGATGACCTCGCCCTTGACGCTGCGCGCCATGTCGGTGACTTCCTCCGGCCGCTCGTCGATCAGCAGCACGATCAGGAAGACTTCCGGGTTGTTCGACGAGATCGCGGTCGCGATGTTCTGCAGCATCACCGTCTTGCCGGTGCGCGGCGGCGCCACGATCAGCGCGCGCTGGCCGCGGCCGATCGGCGCGATCAGGTCGATCACGCGCGGCGTGTTGTCCTTGCTCGGTCCCTTGGCGACGGACTGGAAGTTCTCCATCTCCATCTTCAGGCGACGGTCGGGATAGAGCGGCGTCAGATTGTCGAAGTTGATGCGGTGGCGCACCGCCTCGGGCGGCTCGAAATTGACGGTATCGAGCTTGAGCAGCGCGAAATACCGCTCGCCCTCCTTGGGCGCGCGGATCTGGCCTTCCACGGTATCGCCGGTGCGCAGGCCGAAGCGGCGCACCTGGCTGGGCGAGACGTAGATGTCGTCCGGCCCCGGCAGGTAGTTCGCTTCCGGCGAGCGCAGGAAGCCGAACCCGTCGGAGAGGATTTCGAGCGTCCCCTCCCCGGCGATCGACTGGTCGTTGTCGGCGAGGTTCTTGAGGATCGCGAACATCATGTCCTGCTTGCGCAGGGAGGAGGCGTTCTCGATCTGGAGCGATTCGGCGAAGCTGAGCAGGTCCGCCGGGGATTTTGCCTTCAGTTCGGCAAGGTGCATGGGGGTGGGCCTCGGGGAGAGGAGAGGAGGACAGCCGCGGTCAGGTCCGTTTGCGGGCGCCCAACCCGTCCGCCGGGCGGGGGCCGCTGTCCGATAGGGGCGGGAGATCGGGTCGGCGCGAGACGCCAGTGCCCGATGTCGGATGCAAGATAGTGACTTCCGGGCGCCGCGTCAACCGGCACCCTCGCGCAAGATCAACGTCCTCGCGGGCGAAGTCGCGCCATCAGCCGGGCCGGGTCCTCGAAGCGGGTGAAGCCGAAGCTTTCGTAGAGCCCGTGCGCGTCGCGGGTGACGAGGAGCCAGCGGACGATCGTCGCCAACTCGGGGTGGTCGAGCAGCGCCGCAACCAGCGCCCGGCCAATTCCCTTGCCGCGGGCGACGGGCAGGATGAACACGTCGCTCATCCAGGCGAACACCGCCCGGTCGGTGACGGCGCGCGCGAAGCCGATCTGCCCCTGCGGCCCATAGGCGCCGAGGCAGAGGCTGAAGGCAACCGCCCGCTCGACCATCGCGCGCGGGCGCCCCTGCGCCCAGTAGCTCTGTTCGGAGAGGAAGCCGTGGATGCAGGGCGAGGTCGAGGCGCGCGGCGATCGTCGCTGATGACGGTGCCGTCAGGCAGGGTGATTTCGTGGATCATCAGAACGGCCGGACAATCACCATGATGACGATCACGATCATCAGCAGCGTCGGGATCTCGTTGGCGATGCGGTAGAAGCGCTGGCTGCGGGTGTTGCGGTCGTGCAGGAAGTCGCGCCGCCAGCGTTCCGAGCGCACCCGAGAAGCCGGTCAGCAGGATCACGCAGGCGAGCTTCACGTGCCACCACCCCCAGCGCCAGTCGATCACGCCCGGCGTCAACACCAGCAGGATGCCGAAGGTCCAGGTGGCGATCATCGCCGGCGTTGTGATCTGGCGCAGCAGGCGGCGCTCCATCACCTTGAACCGCTCGCTCTCCACGCGAGCCGCGCGCCGCGTCGCAATGATAGACGAACAGCCGCGGCAGATAGAGCAGGCCCGCCATCCAAGCGATCAGCGAGATCACGTGCAGCGCCTTGAGCCACGGATAGACACGCGCGAGTGCCGGGATCGTCACGCGGCACTCCGCAGCATCGCGCGGCAGCATCGGCGGAGCCGGAGCGACCGCAGCAGGCCGGCCACGCCGGCCGCGAGCAGGGCTGCCGCGTCGCCGTGCGGAGCGAAGCCGAGGCAGGTCATTCCCGCCGCGACCGCCGCCTGCACGCCGGGCACGCTGTCCTCGACCACCAGGCACGACGCGGGCGCCACCGCCTCGGCCGCAGCGGCGGCAAGGTAGAGGTCGGGCGCCGGCTTGCCGTGGCCGCCCGCGGCCAGCACGTCCTCGAAACTGTGCAGCCGGCCGGCGACGAGGGCTGCGAGGCCCGTCGCCGCGAACTTCGCCGCCATCTCGGCGCGTGACGAATTCGAGGCGACGCGATACGGCAGACCAAGCGCCGCGGTCGCCCGCAGCACATCGGCCGCGCCCGGAATCGGCATCGCCTCACGCGACAGGGCCGCGATCAGGGCGGCGGACAGACGAGCCTCGAAATCCGGCAGCGGACCGACGCACGCCTCGACCACCGGCCGCATGTCGGGTAGCGACATCCCAAGAAAGCGGGCGTTGGCCTCCTCGGCCGTCATCGGCCAGCCAAGGGCGGTCAGCAGGCTCGCGGTCACGCGGCTGGCGACGGGCTCGCTGTCCACCAGGACGCCATCACAGTCAAAGATCACCAGCAGAGGCGAGAGGCTCCTGGCCTTGCTCAAGCCGCCTCCGCGATCGATGCGGGCACGCGCCGTGCATCTCGGGGCAGACGCGACCGCCGGCGAAGCTGCACAAGCCTGGTCCGTCCGCCAGCGCACGCCGCGCAATGTCGGCCAGCGCGGCGATGAACGCCGGATGGTCGTTCTGCGTCGGCACCCGGAAATAGCCCGGAATGCCGAGCTTGCGCGCGAGGGTCGCCGTATTCGATGTCGAGTTCCACCAGCGTCTCGGAATGCTCCGAGACGAACGCGATCGGCACCACGACGACCGCAACGCCCTCATGTGCCGCGCGCTCGATCTCGGCCTCGGTGCTGGGTGCCAACCACGGCTCGGGCGTCGCCCGCGACTGGTAGCACACGAGCCAGTCGAGATCGGGCATCGCCAGCGCGTCGCGGACGGCATCGACGGTGCGCTCGACCTGGAACTGGTAGGGATCGCCGGCACGGATGATCCTCTCCGGCAGGCCGTGCGCCGAGAACAGCACGCGCAGCCGGCTGCCAGCGGGCAGCGCCGCGCGCGCGTTTTCGAGCGACTCACGCAGCAGCAGGGCGGTGGCGGCGGCATAGGCGCCGTCGGCGTGCCAGCAGCAGAGCGTTGTCACCGGCGCCACCAGCCCGGCCCGGGCCGCCGCTTCGCGCCAGGCATCGAGCGAGCTGCCCGTGGTCGTGGTCGAGAATTGCGGATAGAGCGGCAGCAGCAGCACGTGGTCGGGGCGGAACGCGCGCACCGCACGGGCGCAGGCGTCGCTGAACGGATGCCAGTAGCGCATCGCGATGAAGCAGCGCGCGTCGAGTTCCGGCAGCGCCCGGGCCAGCGCCGCCCCCTGCCGCTCGGTCAGTTCGAGCAGCGGCGAGCGGCCGCCGAGGAGCGCGTAGATCCTGCTCGCGGGCCCGGTGCGGCGGTTGGCGATCAGGCGGGCGAGGAAGGGGCGGACGAAGAACGGCACCCGCAGGATCGCCGGGTCGCTGAACAGGTTGCGCAGGAACGGCCGCACCGCCTCCGGCCGGTCCGGGCCGCCGAGGTTGAACAGCACGATCGCGACCCGCCGAGCTCGCGCGTCAGCCATCGCGGACGATCCGCACCAGCTCGGCGACGTGCTCGGGCGGCGTTTGCGGCAGCACGCCGTGGCCAAGATTGAAGATATGCGCCCGGCGCCCGAACGCGGCCCGCACGCGGCGAGCCTCGGCGCGCATTCCCGAGCCGCCCGCAAGCAGGGCGAGCGGGTCGAGATTGCCTTGCAACGCGAGCGGTGCCGGGACGAACTCGGCGGCCCAGGCCGGATCGGTCGCCGTATCGAGGCCGACCGCATCGACGCCGGTTTCGGCCGCATAGCGGCCAAGCCCGGTGCCGGCAAGGCGCGGGAAGCCGATGATCCGCAGCCCGGGGGAGCGCAGGCGGAGCGCCCCGACGATCGCGCGCGTGGGGCCGATCACGAGCCGCTCGAACAGCGCGGGCGGCAGCAGACCGGCCCAGCTATCGAACAGCATCACGCACTCCGCACCGGCCTCGACCTGGGCCGCGAGGTAGTCGGTCGTGGTTTCGACCAGTCGCCCGATCAGCCGATCGAGCAGGCCGGGCGTGCGATAGGCCATGAGCCGGATGGTGGGAAACTCGCCGCCGCCGCTGCCCTCGACCATGTAGCACGCGACGGTCCAGGGCGCGCCGGCGAAGCCGATCAGGGTGCAGCTCTCCGGCAGCGCGGCGCGAACCCGGCGCACGGTCTCCAGCACCGGGGCGATCCGCACCGGATCGGCGACCTGCGCCAGCGCCTCGAAGGCAGCCTCGTCGCGCACCGGGGAGAGCCGTGGCCCGTCGCCCTCGACGTAGCGCAGATCACACCCGAGCGCCCAGGGCAGGATCAGGATGTCGCTGTAGAGGATCGCCCCGTCCATGCCGAAGCGGCGCACCGGCTGCAACGTGATCTCGGTCGCGGTGGCGGGGGTCGTGAACAGGGTCAGCGTGTCGGCAACCTGCGCCCGTAACGCCCGGTATTCCGGCAGGTAGCGGCCGGCCTGCCGCATCAGCCACACCGGCGGCGGGTCCAGGCGCTCGCCGGCGAGGGCTCGCAGCAACGGCTTGTCCATGCGCGGCCGCTTCTATCATCAAAGAGAGATAAGAAAACCTTGGGAAGGGGAAGCGAATGGGGCGGAGGGAATCGGGGTACACCGCTGACCTCGTCGCGTCCGTGATCAACCCTGCACCGGCGGGCTCGCCGCAACACGCTGTTTGCAGGGCGGTTTACCGGGTTATGCCCGGATTGCACCGCCACCGGCGTCGGACGGTCCTCCCGCCACTGTCTGGCCGAACTATCCCCGCTTTGCCGGGCTCCGCCCGATCAGCGCATGGTTTTCCCCGCAATCCCCGCTACCCTCATCTTCCATGAGCACCCACCGGATCAACCTGCATCTGGTCTCCGACGCGACCGGCGAGACGCTGAACTCGATCGCCCGCGCGACCGTGACCCAGTTCGAGCACGTCTCGATCGTCTATCACCGCTGGAGCCTGATCCGGACCCGGTTTCAGCTCCATCGCGTGCTGGAGGGGATCGAGGCGGAACCCGGCCCGGTGCTCTCGACCGTGATCGACCGCGCGCTGCGGGCCGACTTGGAGAGCACCTGCCAGCGGCTCGGCCTCACGGTGGTCAATGTGCTCGACCCGGTGCTCTCGGTGTTGCAGGAGACGATCGGCGAGCAGGCGCAGGCGCGGCCGGGACGGCAGTATGTGCTGGATGCCGATTATTTCCGGCGCATCGATGCAATGCATTTCGTGCTCGCCCATGATGACGGGCAGGCGCAGGCCGGGATCGCCGAGGCCGACGTGCTGCTGGTCGGCGTCTCGCGCAGCTCCAAGACGCCGACCTCGTTCTATCTCGCGAATCGCGGCATCAAGGCGGCCAACGTGCCGCTGGTGCCGAGCCTGCCGGAGCCGCCGGGATTGGAGAACCCCCGCTGCCCGGTGATCGGGCTGACGCTGGAGGCGCCGGCGCTGATCGAGATCCGGCGCCACCGGCTGCGGCTGATCGCGCAGGGCAACGGCAAGCCCGGCGCCGCTGCGCCAGGACACCAGCGAATACGTGGACGAGGAGGCGGTGAAGGCCGAGCTGCTGTGGGCGCGACGGCTGTGTGCCCGACGCGGCTGGCCGGTGATCGACGTGACCCGCCGCTCGATCGAGGAGACCGCGGCGACCGTGCTGCAACTGATGGAAGCATGGCACGCGCGCCATCCGCCGGGCCCTGCGTCGGCGACATCGAGCGCGAGCGGCTGATGCTGCAGGCGGAGATGCCACGGCTGGTACTGGCGAGCGGGTCCGAGGCCCGGCGCGCGCTTCTGGCCGCGGCCGGGCTGCGGTTCCAGGCCCGCGTAGTGCCGGTTGACGAGGCGGCGGCGCGGGAATGCGGTGCGGGTGGACGGCGGCGGGGCGGAGGAGGCGGCGCTGCTGCTGGCCGGGCTGAAGGCGCGGCGGGCGTCGGCGCCGGACGCGCTGGTCATCGGGGCCGATCAGATCCTGTCTGCGAGGATGAATGGTTTGGCAAGCCCGCCGATTTGGCCGCGGCGGCCGACCAGCTTCGCCGCCTGCGTGGCCGGACGCACGCGCTGGCGACGGCGGTGGTGTGCTTACGCGACGGCGCCGAGGTGTGGCGTCACGTGGCGACACCGCTCTTGGCCGATGCGGCGGTTTTCCGACGCCTTCCTGGACGCCTATCTGGCCGCCGAGGGCGAGGCAGTCCTGGGCAGCGTCGGGGCGTACCGGATCGAGGGGCTGGGCGTGCATCTGTTCGAGCGGGTGGAAGGCGAGCACGCCGCGATCCTCGGCCTGCCGTTGCTGCCGCTGCTCGGCTTCCTCCGCCAGCACGGGGTCGTGATGGACTGAACCGTACCGCGCGCAGCGGTCCGTGCGGTGCGGCCGGGCGAGCGTATCGTCGTGGGCATGGCCAGCACCGACCCATCCGTTCGGCTGCACACGCCGCTTGCCGCAGCACTTGCGGCGGTACCCGAGCCGGGCCGCCTGAGCGCGCTGCTGCTGGCCCACGGGACCATGCAGCTTCGCCTCTATGCGCCGCGCGGCGAGGACCGGCAGACGCCGCATGCCCAGGACGAGCTCTACATCATCGCCGCCGGGAGTGCGGATTTCGTGCGCGGTGCTGAGCGCGCGACAGCCGGGCCGGGTGATGCGCTGTTCGTCGCGGCCGGCGTCGCGCACCGGTTCGAGGCGATGAGCGAGGATTTCGCGACCTGGGTGGTGTTCTGGGGTCCGCCAGGCGGCGAGCGGGCGGCTTGATCGGCCGGTAGGCGGGCGACTATATGCCGCCTGCCGAGGCGGGGTCATAGCTCAGTTGGGAGAGCGCCTGAATGGCATTCAGGAGGTCGGGGGTTCGATTCCCCCTGGCTCCACCACCCTCCGCCATCGCACCATGCATCCGCTGCCGGCCGTAGCAACGATCCGCGCCGTCGGGAGTTGGAGCGCTCGGCACGCAGGAGACCTTTCATGCGATCAAAAGCACCGCGCCGGGTATCGCTCGCACTGACGCTGATTGCGTTTGCAGCCGCTCCGGCCTTCGCCCAGACCACTGCGAAGACCGGAAAGCACGACACTGCAAAGGGTGCCGCGGTCGGCGCCGCCGTCGGGCATGAGGTGGGCCACGGTCATGCATTGGCTGGCGCCGCGGCCGGGGCTGCGGTCGGGCATCACGAAAAGACAAAGGCCCAACACGCCAAATAAGGCGGCGTATTGGCCAAGCACCGGTTCCCGCCATCAGAGTTGGATGGCAGGACGCGCGCGGAGCCTTGGACAGCGCGAAGTCCGGGGCCGTTACTTCACGGTGTGCGGCTTGGTCAGCGTGCCGCAGCCGACGTCGGTCATCGAGAAGACGACCGCTCCCGAGGGCATCCGCACGCCGACGAAATCCTCGCCGCACTGCGCGAGCGTGCTGCGTCCGTCCAGCACGCCGCGCAACCAGAAGATGCGCTGCCTGCCGTTGTTGAGTTGATTCGCCTGGACCGAGAAAACCGTCATGCCCGCGGCGACGAGGTCGGCGAGCGACTGGTCGGTCTTCTGCCATTCCTGCACCGCGTCCGCGTGGGCCGCCATCGGCGCCAGCAGCAGCACCGCGATCAACAATCTGCGCATTGCTTTCTCCCCTTTTCGACGCAGCGAACGCAAAGCAAGGTTGGGGCTCCGCCCCAAACCCCGCCAAAGGCTCGCCTTTGGAAACCGGGGTCTGGGGCCTGCGGCCCCAGCGGGGTTCGGGGCGGAGCCCCGACCTTGCGATCTTCGCCCCACCCGGCCGCCACCCTATAAGGCGGATGCGGGCTTGGGAACCCGGTCCGTAACGGCCAATTCTCGGCGCGCGAAACGGTGAACGATGCGTTTCGTCATGCCGCCGACCATGACGGCGTTGCAACGGGGCACGCTCAGCAGTTATCATCAAGGGCTGCTGCTATCAGGCCGCTTTCGGCAGGCGGAACCCGCAGGCGTCAAAGGCGGCGAACAGTGCCGCCTCGGCCTCGCGGCCAAGGGGCAAATGCGGCGGCCGGATATTGCGCCAGCCGGGATCGCCGGTGTTGCGTGCCACCAGCGATTTCAATCCCGGGATCAGCGCCGCCGACGTCACCGCGCGCCGGATCGCGGTCAGAATCGCCTGCGCCTCGGCGCCCAGCGGCTGGTCCCAATTCGCGACCACGCGCGCGCTCGCCGCCGCGCCGACATTCGCTGCCGCCGTGATGCAGCCCGCCCCGCCGGCGCGCAGCAGATCGTGCAGGGCGCCGTCGTCGCCGCAATAGACCTCGAACCCCTCGGCCGCGAAATGCTCGACATAGCCGCGCGTGTTGGAAAAATCGCCGCTGCTGTCCTTGATCCCCCTCACCGTGTCGGGATAGGCGCGCAGCAACCGGCCGATCAGCTCGATGCCGAACGGCACCGCCGACTGCGCCGGGAAATGATAGAGATAGACCTTCGCCGCCCCTCCGGTGCGCTGGATCACCTCGCCGAAATACGCGAACAACCCGTCCTCGGACGGCTTCTTGTAATAGAACGGCGGCAGCAGCAGCACGCCGGGACAGCCGAGCTCGGCGGCGCGGCGCATCAGCGCGACCGTGTCGGGTATGGCGGTGGTGCCACAGCCGGGCAGCATCCGGGCCGCCGGGATGCCGCGCTCGACCAGCCCCGTCATCAGGTCGAGCCGCTCGGCGATGCCGAGCGAGTTCGCCTCGCCGGTGGTGCCGAGCACCGCAAGCCCGTCGCAGCCATTGGCGAGCAGCCAGCGCGCGTGCGCGGCGGTGCGGTCGAGATCGACCGACAAATCCTCGCGCATCGCGGTCAGCACCGCCGCGTTCACGCCGCCATAGAGCGCATCCCGCATCATTCCACCGGCTCCTTGCGTCGGGCGCGCGGCGGCCGTCCGGGCCAGTCCGCGACATGGTCCTCGAGCGCACCCGCCTGCCGCTCGTCGATGACCCGCCCGCGCACCGAGATACCGGCCTCATGCACCGTCTCGCGGCTGCCCGAGACCAGCGGGTGCCACCAGGCGAGGTCGCGCCCTTCGGCGAGCCGGCGATAGGCGCATGAGGGCGGCAGCCAATCGAGCCGGCGCACTGCCGCCGGAGTGAGCCGCACGCAGTCGGGCACATGGGTGCTGCGATGAGCGTAGTCCCGGCAACGGCAGGTTGCGGTGTCGAGCAATCGGCAGGCGACGTCGGTGAAGGCGAGCGCGCCGGTGTCGTCGTCGCGCAGCTTGTGCAGGCAGCAGCGGCCGCAGCCGTCGCACAGGCTCTCCCACTCGCGCGCCGACATCTCCTCGAGGCGCTTGCGCTTCCAGAACGGGTCTAGGGTGCCAGCCATGCCGGCACCCTAGACCCGTAGGCAGTCCCTGTCAGCGCGGCGGCGGCAGCGGCTGGCTTTGCACCGGTGCGAGTGGCGCCGGCACGAGCGAGACCGGCGCCGCGGAGGGCGGATAGGCCGGCGCGTATCCCGATGCCGGCCCCACCGCGTATTGCGGCGGCGAAGCGGCGGTGGGCGGCACGGCGGCGGCCTGTGCATAGGGCGGCGGCCGGGGCGCCGCATCGCGCATCAGGATCGCGCGCAGCGGGTCCGCGCCCGGATTGTTGGCCTGCATGTCGATCACGATTTGGCGTGCGGCCAGCGGCTGGCCGTAATAGCCCTGGTTCCAGGCGGTACGGTTGTCGAGCAGGCTCCCCGCGATGGCGAAGCCGCCGAACAGCCCGCGGCTCTGCGAGAAGGCGACGATATCCGCCCCCACGGCGGCGGTGGTCGCGCCCTCCACGCCGGCGCCGACCGTCAACAGCGTGATCGAGGCGTCCGCCCCCACCTTGAACTGGCTGTCGAGGATGGCATTCAGGCCTCGATTGGTCAGGATGACCATGATCACCTCGGCATCCTGGATGCCGGCCTGAAAGCCGATGCTGCCGGAACCGAGGCCGTAAAAGGCCGGGTCGGACCAGGAGCCGTCGCCGCCGCGGGCGAGCAGCACGCAGCCGCCGCCTGCGCCGCCGAGGATGAAGCCGGCCCGGAACACCCGCGGGCAGATCATCACCGCGCGCGCCTGCGGCAGCAATTGGCCGAGATCGCCGCCACCGTTGACGGCCATCATCTCCTGCACGGTGAGCGTCGCGCGGTCGACCAGCGCCTGCTCTGCCGATTGCGCTTGTGCCGCCACCGGCGCGCCGATGCCCAGCGCCGCCAGTGCTGCAGTTGCGAAAAGAACGCGCCTCATGGGTGTCCCCCCTCCGAGAACCCGGCCATCTTAATCCACCATGGTCGCGAAGTCATGCAAGTCTTTGATGGCGGCGCTCCAGAGAAAGTCATATCAGGCGGGGATCGTTTTTTGCTACGACCGGCACCGTCAACCGGGAGAGAACCATGCGTGAAATGCTGATCGGGTCGGCCGTGGCCTTGGCTCTGGCCGGCGGGATCGTGGCACCCGCGCGGGCCGCGGGCTGCGTCAGCGGCGCCATCGTGGGCGGCGCCGCCGGCCACATGGTGCATCACGGCGTGCTGGGCGCGGTCGGCGGCTGCGTCGCCGGGCACCACCTCGCAAAGAAGGAGGCGGAGGCGAAGCGGCTGAAGGAGCAGCAGATGCAGCAGCAGCAGATGCAGGCGAACCCGACCAGCACGACGATGACGCCAGCCGCCGGCACCACGACGAAGCCCTGAACGGTGCCTACTCGCCGACGCTGAGCAGGGCGCCGCGGCGGCGGGCCGCCTGGAACTGCCGCCCGAACAGCAGCAGCGCCGCGGCCCCCCAGAGCAGGTTCAGCCCGAACGCCCAGCCCATCTGGTCCCAGCGGATCACGCCGGCATTCATGACCGCGCGCATCCCCTCGAATACGTGCGTCGACGGCAAGGCGAGCGCGAGCGGGCGGATGGCGGCCGGCAGGACCGAGACGGGATAAAAAACGGCCGAGAGCGGCGTCAGGCCGAACAGCACCGACCACGCCAGCGCCTCGGCCCCGGCGCCGTGGCGCAGCAGCATCGACACCACCGCGAGCGAAACCCACCAGCCCATCAGCATCAGGTTGGCGAAGAACAGCACCAGAATCGGGCCGAGCGAGAACAGGTTGAATGCGTAGAGCGCCCAGGCGAGCAGGATCGCCGGCAGCACGCCGGCACTCATGCGCATCACGGCCACCACGATCAGCGCGGCCACCAGCTCGCGCGGCCGGATCGGGCTGACGAACAGGTGGCCGAGATTGCGCGACCACAGCTCCTCGAGGAAGCTCACCGCCACCCCCATCTGGCTGCGCAGCGCCACCTCCCACAGCAGCACGCCGCCGAGCAGTGTCGCGGCGGCGAGCGTGACGGCGCCGGCGGACCGCCGGGCGAGGAACTGCGCGGTGAAACCCCAGATGCACATCTGCAGGATCGGCCAATAGGCCAGCTCCAGCAGCCGCGGCCAGGAACGCCGATAGAGGGCGAAATGCCGATAGACGAGGCCCCAGACGCGCCGCACGGCCCCGGCGGTCATGCGCGCGATCCCGGCGCGGCTTGCGGGCGATGTCGAGGAACACGTCTTCCAGATCGTCGCGCCCGTAGCGCTCGCGCAAGGCCGCGGGGCTGCCGCGATCGACGATCCGGCCGCGCCGCATCATCAGCACGTCGTCGCACAGCCGCTCGACCTCGCCCATGTTGTGGGAGGCGAGCAGGATCGTGCAGCCGCGCTCGGCGCGATAGCGTTCGAGCCAGGTGCGCACCCAGTCGCCGGTGTCGGGATCGAGGCTCGCGGTCGGCTCGTCGAGCAGCAGCAATTCGGGGCGGTTGATGAGCGCCTTGGCGAGTGCCACGCGGGTCTTCTGCCCGGCCGAGAGCTGGCCCGCCGGGCGGTGCAGCAGGTCGCCGAGGTCGAGCTCGCGCGCCAGCTCCGCGATCCGCCGCTCGGCATTGGGCACGCCGTAGAGATGGCCGTAGACGCGAAGGTTCTCGGCCACCGTCAGCTTGGCCGGCAGCGACACGTAGGGGGACGAAAAATTCATCCGGGCGAGGGCGGCGAAGCGGTCGGTCGCCATGTCGTGGCCGAGCACGTGGATGCGCCCGGCGGTCGGGATCAGCAGGCCGAGCAGCATGGCGATCGTGGTGGTCTTGCCGGCGCCGTTGCCGCCGAGCAGCCCCACGGTGCGGCCGACCGGCACGGTGAACTCGATGTCGTCCACCGCGAGGGTCGCGTCGTAGCGCTTGGTGAGGCCCTCGACCCGGATCGCGTCCATGCCGCGCGATTAGGCGCGGCCGGGCGGGACGGCAAGCCAGGCCCAGGGACGAGCGGTGGGCGAGTGAAAGCGTGCGCGTCGGCTCCGCAACGGCTATCCTGCGCCCGTATGCTGAACTTCTCCCCCAGCCCCGGCCGTCTGCCGCCGGGCGAGCGCATCTATGCCGTGGGTGACGTGCATGGCTGTGCCACGCGGCTGGCGGCGCTGCACCGGATGATCGCGGCCGATCTCGCGGCGCGGCCGGTGACGGCGGCGACGCTGCTGCATGTCGGCGACTACGTGGATCGCGGGCCGGACAGCGCGGGCGCGGTGAAGCTTTTGATGGCCGGGCCGCTGCCGGGCTTGCGCGCGGTGAACCTGATCGGCAACCACGAGGCGATGATGCTGGCGGCGCTGGCGGGCAACGATCCCGGCGCGGTCGGGCACTGGCTGATCAACGGTGCGGCGGCGTCGCTGGCGAGCTGGGGGGTGTCGGTCGACGATCCGCCGCAGGCCTGGCGGGCGGCGGTGCCGGCGGCGCATCGGGCGTTCCTCGGCCGCCTCGTGCTGCACCACGCGGGCGGGCGGGTATCTGTTCGTCCATGCCGGCATCCGGCCGGGGGTGCCGATCGCGCGGCAGACGCGGGAGGATCTGCTGTGGATGCGCGAGCCGTTCCTGTCGCATCGCGGCGATCTCGGTGTCGTCGTGGTCCACGGCCACACGCCCGTGCGCGAGCCGCAGGTGCGGCCAAACCGCATCGGGATCGACACGGGGGCGGTGCTGGGCGGGCCGCTGACCTGTGCCGTGCTGGAGGAGGCGCGGGTCGCGTTCCTGTTTGCCTGACCGGGCGCACGGGCCGCCCTTGCATGGCGCCACTGCGGGCGCAAAAGGTTGACCGCCCGCGCCCGCTGCCCCACCTCGATCGCCGAACGCCACAGGAGCATCGCGATGAGCGAGAACACCAAGGCCGTCACCGACCAGACCTTCGCCGCCGACGTGCTCGGCGCGGCCGAGCCGGTGCTGGTCGATTTCTGGGCCGAGTGGTGCGGCCCGTGCCGCGCGGTGGCTCCGGCCCTCGACGAGCTTGGCGCCGAGTTCAAGGGTCGCCTGACCATCGCCAAGGTCAACATCGACGAGAACCCGATGACGCCGACCCAGTACGGCGTCCGCGCGATCCCGACCATGATCCTGTTCAAGGGCGGCCAGCCGGCGGCGACCAAGATGGGCGCGCTGCCAAAAAGCCAGATTCGCGACTGGCTGAGCAGCAGCCTGTAGGGGCACAGTCACGTGATTCGCATGCGGAGGCTCAAGCCCTCTCCGCCCCTCGGGGCGGAGAGGGTTGGGTGAGGTGGGGGCCAGCGGCAATGGCCTTACGGGCGTGAACCAATCTCGCATGCACGCCGTCGCGGGGGGTCTCCCCCATCTCACCCCGACCCTCTCCGCCCCAAGGGGCGGAGAGGGAGTTGCGCCTTGGCACTTTCCGCATGGCTGATCCGGTCGCGGCCGATGTCGCCATCGTTGGCGCCGGCCCCGTCGGGCTGTTCGCCGCCTTCGAGCTGGGAATGCTGCGGCTGTCCAGCGTCCTGATCGACGCGCTCGACGAGGTGGGCGGGCAGTGCGCCGCCCTCTATCCCGAAAAACCCATTTTCGATATTCCCGCCCACCCGCGGATCGACGCCGGCGCGCTGGTGGCATCGCTGGAACGCCAGATCGCGCCGTTCGCGGTGCCGCGCCTGCTCGGGCGCCGGGTGGTGCGGATCGCGGGGGAGCGCGGTGCGTTCACGCTCGGCACCGACCGCGACGATTCGGTTGCGGCCAAGGCGATCGTGATCGCGGCCGGCGCCGGCGCGTTCGGCCCGAACCGCCCGCCGCTCGACAATCTGGCCGCGTTCGAGGCGTCGGGTGCCGTGCAATATTATGTCCGTCGGCGGGAGGCGTTCCGCGGCCGCCGCGTGGTGATCGCAGGCGGGGGGGACAGTGCCGTCGATTGGGCGCTGGCGCTGAAGGATGTGGCCGCCCACGTCGCGGTCGTGCATCGGCGCGCCAAGTTCCGCGCCGCCCCGGAGAGCGCCGCCCAGCTCGATGAAGCGGCGGCGCGGGGCGAGGTGGAGATGGTGGTGCCCTACCAGCTCCAGGCGCTGCACGGGGCCGACGGGCGGCTGGAGGCGGTGGAGGTCGCGACACTCGCCGGCGAGCGGCGGATGCTGGCGGCCGATGTGCTGCTGGCGTTTTTCGGGCTGGCGATGGATCTCGGCCCGATCGCCGGCTGGGGCGTCGATCTGGAGCGCCACCACGTCCGGGTGGCGCCCGCGACCTGCGAAACCAGCGTGCCCGGCATCTTCGCGATCGGCGACGTCGTGACCTATCCGGGCAAGCTCAAGCTGATCCTGCAAGGCTTCAGCGAGGCGGCAATGGCGGCGCACGCGATCCACCCGATCGCGCGGCCGGGCCAGGCGCTGCATTTCGAGTATTCCACCACCACCGGCATCCCGGCCCTCTGATCGCGGGTCGCTTCCCGCCCCCGCCCGCATCGGGTAAGTCGAGCGGGGGGCCGGCCATGTCGAGCACTGCGATCCTTACGAGCCGACGCACGCGGCTTTCGGTGGACAGTCCGCACGTGCTGCCCATCCTGGTGCTGGTGCTGCTGGCATTCCTGGCCAACGCGCTCGCGATCACCGGGGTCACTCGCGGCGACCCCGCGCTGTTCCTGAGCGGCCTCGGGCAAGACCTGGGCGGCCAGCTTCTCGGGGGCGCCGCCGGATGGCTTGACCCTGACATCGGCTATATCACCCAGCCGCTCGGGCAGCTCAGCGCGAATGACTGGCTGCACGGGATCATTCCCTGGTGGAATCCCTTCACCGGCGTCGGCACGCCGCTGGCGGCCGAAATGCAGACGTCGTCGTTCTTCCTGCCCTTCGTCCTGCTGCTGCATTTCTGGTCGGGCTGGGTGTGGCTGCGGCTCGTGCTGCAGATCATGTGCGGCGTCTTCACCTATGCGCTGCTGATCGAGCTGCGGCTCGGCCGCCTGGCGGCGCTGGTCGGGGCCGGCCTTTATGCCTTGAACGGCACCTTCGTCCTGCTGCCGCACGCGCCGATCGCGCCGCTGCCGTTCTTGCCCCTGCTGCTGCTGGGCATTGAGTACGCGCGGCGCGCGGCGGCGCGCGCGGCGCCGATGGGCTGGTCCCTGATCGTCGTGGCCGTCGCCTATTCGATCTATGCCGGATTTCCCGAAACGGCCTATTTCGATGGGCTGCTCGCCGCTGTGTGGTCGGTCGGCGCCTTTCTCTCTCTGCCGCGTGCCGCCTGGCTTCGGCTTGCGGGGAAGCTTGCGGCCGGCAGCGTCATCGGGATCGCTTTGGCGCTGCCGCTGATCGTGCCGTTCGTGCTCTATTTGCGCCTCGGCTACACCGGCTGCTGCCATTCCGGTTCCTATGCCCATGCCTGGCTGCCGCGCTTCACGATGGCGTTTCAGCTCTTTCCCTACAGCTTCGGTCCAATCGGCATGGCGCAGGGGACGGTGCGTGGCACTGCGGTATACGCGCCGCTCGCGATTTTCTGGGGCGAGGTCGGCGGGTGGCTTGGTTTGCTGCCAGTGTTGCTCGCGATCATGGCCGTGCTCAACACGCTTTGGGCACACGTGCCGCACGCGCGTTTGCGCTGGCTGCTGTTTGCCTGGGCGATCGTTTGGCTGACCCGCCTCTATGGCCTGCCGTGGGCGATCACGCTGGTCAATCTGATCCCGGGGGTTGCCGCGACCGTCGCGATCCGGTTTGCCGCCCCGTCCATCGCTTTCAGCATCTTCGTGCTGGCGGCGTTCGCCTTTTCCGACTGGCGCCGCGGCCTCGTGCCGTCGCGCCGAGTGCTGATGATCGCCGCCGCCTCAACCGCTTTGATCGTAGCCTGTGTGCTGGTGGTTTCGGCGGGAGCGCTGCGCTCCGATGCCCGGATGCCGCTGTTCGCGGCAGCCTCGGTCATCATCAGCCTCGCGGCTGCCGGGTTCCTGCTCGGCGTGCTCAAGGCGGCCTCCACCCCGGTCCGTGCACGCCTCGCGGCTGGCGTCGTGCTGCTGGAAGCGGCGTTGCTGATCGGCGTGCCGCAACTGGCCGATCTGCGCCAGGGCCGGCTGGATCTGGGCGGGGTCGTCTATTTGCAGGCGCACCAGGGATTGTCGCGCGCCTATTCGCTCGGCCCGTTCGGGGTGAACTACCCGGCGGCCTTCGGCGTCGCCGCCATCAACGGATCGCAGCTCCCGATGCCGCTCGACTGGGCGCGCTACGTGAATGATCGGCTCGATCGCTATGCCGATCCGGTCGTGTTCACCGGGTCCCAGCCGAGGGAGATGCGCGGCAAACCAGACCAGTCGGAGGAGTTGCGGCGGAATCTGGCCAGCTACGAGGCTGTCGGGGTCCGACACGTATTGGCGCCCCCGGGCACCAACCCGTTCCAGCCCGCGATCGCGCTGGCGATCGCCACCCAGAACTCGGGCGGCGTGCGCCTGGCGGCAGGAGAGTCGGTCGAAGGCACGCTGCCACCCGGACCGGCCGCAGGTGCCGTCATCGGCGGCGCCACCATCGTGCTCGGCACCTACCAGGGCCAGTCCAGCGGGCCGCTATCGCTGCAATTATGCCTCGGCGCGGAATGTGCGCAGGGCAGCGCAGATTTGGGCCAGGCGACCGACAACCTGCCCTTCGCGATCCCGCTTCATCCGCTCCTCAAGCTGCCGCCCGCGGCGAAGCTGCACTTCAAGCTGGTTCACGGCGCCGGCGAGCCGGTGATGATCTGGCTGGGTCGCGCGCCGGCCGGCAGCACGGCCTCCGGCGCACGGCACCTGCCGCGGCTCGCGCCGATCCTGTCCCTGACATTGCCCGCCGCCGGGCCGCCGCGCGTGTTCGCGAACGCGACCATGAGCATCTACCGCCTGCCCAATCCGGCGCCGTATTTCAGCGCCCCCGACGCGCCATGCCGGCTGCTGGTGCAGGACCGGAAGGCGGTGCGTGCGACGTGCGACGCACCGGCGGCGCTGGTGCGTCGCGAACTCTTTTTCCCGGGATGGCGCGCGCGGGTGAACGGGGCCGAGGTGCCGCTCCGCCGCACGGCTTCGATCTTCCAGTCGGTGGCGCTGCCCAAAGGCAGCAGCGACGTGCGGTTCTTCTACCGCCCGCCCTTCACCCGCCTCTCCGTCGCGCTCGCCTTGCTCGCCGTGCTCGCCTGGGTCGGTGCGGCGATGCGGGGGGTGGGCGGCGAACCGCGCTCGGAACTGATGGGGCGTTATCCAGCGGTAATTCGTGACGACCCATTTCGGCGCCGTTACACCCCTCCCCCAGCCCCCTCCCGCAAGGGGAGGGGGCTTATGTGCGCTGCTCCCCCTTTGCGGGAGGGGGCCGGAGGGCGGGGTCGATGACGTCCTGAACCTCAGAGCTTGCGATAGGCTTCGGCGTCGGCAGCCCTTGGGCTACCGTCCCAGACCGGCCATCGCGGCTGCGGGATAGCGCGTCCCTGCCGCCGCCCCGGCGGGCATCGTGCGGTCCAGCCGGGCAAGATCGGCGGGCGTGAGCCGCACGGCGAGTGCCGCCACGTTCTCTTCCAGATAGGCGCGGCGCTTGGTGCCGGGGATCGGCACGATATCCTCGCCCTGCGCCAGCACCCAGGCGAGCGCCAGTTGTCCGGCGGTGCATTTCTTGTCCCGCGCCATCGCCTCCACCTCGGAGACCAGCGTGAGGTTCTTGGCGAAGTTCTCGCCTTGGAAACGAGGCTGGTTGCGGCGCCAGTCGCCTTCCGGCAGATCCTCCGGCCGGCGGAACCGGCCGGTCAGGAAGCCGCGGCCGAGAGGGCTGTACGGCACGAAGCCGATGCCCAGCTCGCGTACCGCGGGCAGGATCGCCGCCTCGGGGTCGCGGCTCCAGAGCGAGTATTCGGTTTGAAGGGCTGCGATCTTGTGGACCGCGTGGGCGCGGCGGATCGTCTCCGCACCCGCTTCCGACAGGCCGAGCGCCCGCACCTTTCCCTGTGCAACCAGCTCGGCCATCGCACCCACCGTGTCCTCGATCGACACGGCGGGATCGACGCGGTGCTGGTAGTAGAGGTCGATCACCTCGACCCCGAGCCGCCGCAGGCTCGCTTCGCAAGCCTGGCGGACGTATGCGGGGCTGCCGTCCACGCCCTTGGGGCTGCCGTCGGGATTGCGGACGTTGCCGAACTTGGTCGCCAGCACCACGCGGTCGCGGCGGTCGCGAATCGCGCGGCCGACCAGTTCCTCGTTCGCGCCCTGCCCGTAGATGTCGGCCGTGTCGAGGAAGGTCACGCCGAGGTCGATCGCGCGGTGGATGGTCGCGATCGCCTCCGCCTCGTCGCGGCCGCCGTAGTAATCCGACATCCCCATGCAGCCCAGGCCCATCGCCGAGACCATCAGGCCGCTCTGGCCCAGCTCGCGCTGCTGCATCGCTCTCTCCTCTGTCAGCCCGATCGCGACCTCAAAGCGACGCGCACGACGAAGTTGCCGGAGAGGCCGCCTAGCTGTTGGGGCCGCGCTCCATGGACACCGGCTGCCAGCGGCGCAGCTTGCCGTGGGCGAGCACGGAGGGATTGACGCAGCTCATCGGCCAGCGGCCGGACGCGACCAAAGCCAGTTCGCGTCCGACATGCGTCTGGCGCGCCGGATCGAAGCGTGCCGAGGCCGACGCGTTGTGCGGCGAGAGGATCACGTTGCTCATCTTCAGCAGCGGGTTGTCCTGCCGCGGCGGCTCCACCTCCAGCACGTCGAGCGAGGCGCCGGCGATCCAGCCCTCCTCCAGTGCCTGGATCAGCGCGCCCTCCTGCACCGTCGGGCCGCGGCCGGTATTGATGAACCACGCGGTTTTCTTCATCTGGCGGAAATGGTGCTCCTTGAGCATCCCGTGCGCCTCCGGCGTCGCCGGCGCGTGCATCGAGACGAAATCCGATTGCGAGAGCACCTCCTCGAGCGTCGATGGCAGAACGCCATACGGGCTCATCGTCAGCTCCTCGATATACGGATCGTAGCCCAGCATTCGCAACCCGAACGGCCGTGCGCGCACCGCGACCGCGCGCGGCACGTGGCCGAAGCTGATGAAGCCGAGTGTCTGGCCCATCAGCCGGGGGATTTTCAGCAGCGCGGGCCTGCCTTCGCGCCAGCGTCCGGTGCGCACCATCTGGTCCTGCTCGACCAGGCGGCGGAAGCCCGCGAGCAACAGCGCCATCGTGTGATCCGCGACTTCCTCGATGAAGGTGTGCGGCACGTTGGTGACCGGAATGCCGCGCTCGGTCGCGGCGGCGACATCGACGCTATCGACGCCGACGCTGCCGAGCACGATCACCTGGCACTTCTCCAGGTTGTCGATGATCTTCCTGGTGAACCGGATCGCCTTGGCGTAGATCGCATCGGCGTTGCGGGCGTGCTTGATGAACTCGTCCTCGCTGTCGGCCGGCACTTCGACGATTTCGGCATCGAGCCCGACGAGCTGCGCCATCTCGGTCGCATAGCCGCCGCCGGCGACGGTGAAACTGGCACCCGCGGGGGTGACGATCCTGAACTTGGCCAACTGGTGTCTCCTTCCACAGAAAAGGCGGGGGCTCCACCCCTCGACCCCGCTGGGCGCCGGCGGCCCCAGACCCCTTTGACGAAAGGGTTCCAAGGGCGAGCCCTTGGCGGGGTTCGGGGCAGCGCCCCGATCTTACTTCGGCGGCCGTGCCCGCACCGCCCGCTCGTTGATGTCGATCCCCCAGCCGGGCGCGGTCGGCAGCACCAGGCAACCGTCCTCGATGCGCGGCGTGTCGGTGAAGAACTCATCGCGCCACGGCGCACCGTCGATGTCGATTTCCATGATGCGGAAATTGGGCACCGACGCACAAAGATGCGCGCTCTGCATCGTGGAGAGATGGCCGTAGAAATTGTGCGGGGCGATGTTGATCTCGTACGGCTCCGCCATCGCCGCGATCTTCACCGATTCCGCCAGCCCGTTCCACGGCACGTCGATGATCGCAATATCGATCGCATATTTCTCGAAGAACGGCTTGAAGTCGCGGCGGTGACACAGGGTTTCGCAGCTTGCGATCGGGCACGGCGCCATCTCGCGGATCAGCCGCAGGCTTTCGGCGTCGTGCGTGTCGATCTCAAGCCAGGAGAGCGCGAACGGCGCCACCGTGTCGGCAACGCGACGGAAGCCCTCGGTCTTGAAATGGAAGTTGACGTCGAGCATGACGCCGAAATCCGGCCCCACGCCCTCGCGGATGGCGGCGAGCGTGTCGGCGATGCCGCGCAGCGTGCGCGCGTCCCAATTCAGTTCCGGCCAGCCCGGCGTGCGTCCGAAGCCGGGGTTGAAGCTGGCGAGCCTTTCGCCGTCGTGCAGCAGCGTGTTGGTCTTGAGCGCGCGAAAGCCCTGCGCCTTGATCTCGGCGGCATGGCGCGCGAGGTCGTCGTAGCTGCGCAGTTCCGGCACCTCCATCAGCGCCGCACTGCGCACGCGATAGGTGCCGGTGTGCGACCAGTAGAGCGGGATAGCGGTCGCGCACCGGGCCGCCGAACAGCGCATAGACGGGGATGCCGAGCGCCTTCGCCTTGGCATCGAGCAGCGCGTTCTCGAACGCGGCGATCGCCTGGTGATTGATGCCGCCGCGCGATTGCCGCGTCATCACGTGCAGATGCGAGATAATGCGCTCGACCGCGCGCGCGTCCTGCCCGATCACCAGCGGCGAGAGCGCCGCGATCACGCCCGAAAGTCCGGCGCTGCCGAAACTTTCGTTGAACTCGGACCAGCCGATGATGCCGTCGCTGGTGGAGAGCTTGAGGAAGGAGAACATGCGCCAGCCGGCGTCGCATTGCAGGGTGTCGATCCTCGTGACCTTCATGGACTGGCCTCCCGCCGCGTTGCCCGAACGAAGCACGACGGGCCTGACGCGGCAAGCCGTGGCGGCTAGAGTGGGCGGGCAGAAAGGGGAGGACGCACGATGCCGACACTTCGGGGAAAAATTGCCTGGATCACGGGAGCCGGCAGCGGCATCGGCGAGGCGGCGGCGGAGGTGCTGGCGCGCGAGGGGGCGAGCGTGGTGCTCACCGGCCGCCGCCGCGCCCCACTCGATGCGGTTGCCGCGCGCATCACCGATGCGGGCGGCACCGCGCATGTGCAGCCCGCCGATTTGATGCGCGCGGCCGAGGTCGAGCGCGTCGGCGCATTCCTCCGCGATACGCTCGGCCGGCTGGACATATTGGTGAACAACGCCGGGCTGAACGTGGCGCGCCGGAGCTGGGCGGAACTCACGCCCGCCGGCGCCGAGGAGGTGATCGACGGCAACCTCGCCAGCGCCTTCTATTGCGTGACCGTCGCCCTGCCGCTGATGCGCGCGCAGCATGACGGCGTGCTGATCCACACCGCCTCGCTGGCGGGGCGCTTCATCAGCCCGTTGAGCGGGCCGGCCTATACCGCGGCGAAGCACGGCGTCGTCGCGATGAGCCACAGCATCAACATGGAGGAATGCGTCGAACGGCATCCGCTCCTGCGTGATCTGCCCGGGCGAAGTGGCGACCCCGATCCTCGACAAGCGCCCGGTGCCGGTGAGTGCCGAGGAGCGGGCGCGGATGGTGCAGCCGGCCGACTGCGCCGATCTGATCCGCTACATCGCGTGCCTGCCGCCGCATGTCTGCCTCAACGAGGTGCTGATCACCCCCACCTGGAATCGCGGCTACGTGGCCGCGTTGCAGCGCAAGCTCTGAAGCGCCGCCTCCAGCCGCGGCCAGTCGGGCGCGGCGGGGAGGCCGAAGCGCAGCCACTCGGGACTGTTCGGCAAAGCGGCGCACCAGGATGCCGGCGCGGCCGAGCGCGTCGGCGATCGCGCCGGCCTGCGTGTGGGTCGCGAGCCGGAACAGGCAGGTGCCCCCGAGGATGCGCAAGCCAGCCGCGATCAGCGCCGCGTCCAGCCGGGCCGCGTCGGCGCGCAGCCGGTCCGCTGCCGCCGCCCGCCACGCGCCATCGCGCAGCGCCACCGTGCCGATCGCGATGGCATGGCCCGAGACCGGCCACGGCCCGAGGGCCGCGCGCAGCCGGGCCAGCAGGGCCGGGGGTGCCAGGGCAAAGCCGAGCCGAAGCCCCGCCAGCCCGTATGGCTTGCCGAAGGAGCGCAGCACCACGATCGCCGGGTGCGGCAGCAACGGCACGAGCGAAATGTCCGGCGGCTCCAGATCGGCGAACGCCTCGTCCGCGACCAGCCATCCGCCGCGCGAGGCGAGCCGGTCGGCGAGTGCGGCCAGCGAAGCGCGCGGGACCACGCGCCCGTCCGGGTTGTTGGGATTGCAGAGCACCGCGACCTCCGCCTCGCCGAGTGCGTCGGGGGCGGCGACCGTGCGCACCGAATGTCCCGCCGCCGCCCAGCAGGCGGCGTGTTCGGCATAGGTCGGGCCCAGCACGGCGACGCGGGACGCCGGCCGCAACAGCGGCAGCAGGCCGATCAGTGTCTGCGTGCCGGGTGCTGCGACCACCGACGCCGGAGCACGGAACCCGAACGCATCGGACGCCGCCGCCTCCAGGGCCGCCAATGCCTCCGGCTCGGGCAGGCGCGCCAGCAGCGCCGGCGGCAACGCGGGGATCGGATACGGGACCGGGTTGATCCCGGTCGAGAGGTCGATCCACGGCTCGGGGGCCTGCGGCCAGCGCCGCCGCGCCGCTTCCAGCCGCCCGCCATGCACCATCCGACTTGTGAGAACCCCTCTCCCAACCCCCTCCCGCAAGGGGAGGGGGCTCTTCGTGCCCGTTGCTCCCCCTCCCCTGGCGGGAGGGGGTCGGGGGGAGGCGGCGCGTCGGCTCAGCGGCCGACGAACCGGGGGGTTCGCTTCTCCATGAAGGCGCGGCGGCCCTCCCGGTAATCGAGGCTGTCGAAACCGCCGGCGATCGCGGCCTCCACGGCATCGAGGTCGCGCTCGGCGGGATCGCGCAGCACCTCGGCAACCACGCGCTTCATGCCGCGTACCGAGAGCGGCGCGTTGTCGGCGATGGTGCGGGCGAGGTCGAGCACGGTCTCGGTCAGGTCCTCGTCGGCGACGATGCGGTTGACGAGTCCGATCCGCACCGCCTCCTCGGCGTCGATCAGTGCGCCGGTGAACAGCAGCATCCGCGCGTGCCCCGGCCCCACCAGATCGACGAGCTGGCGCACCGCGTCGAAGCCATAGACGATCCCGAGCCGCGCCGCCGGGATGCCGAAGTCGGAATCGGCCGCGGCGATGCGGATATCGGCGCGCAGCGCGATCGCCAGGCCGCCGCCGAGGCAGTAGCCGCGGATGCGCGCGATGACCGGCTTGGGAAAATTCGCCAGCGCCGTCGCCCCCGGCTGGACGCGCCGGTCGTATTCGCGGCGCGCGTCGTCGCTGCCGCGCTGTTGCTCGAACTGGCTGATATCGGCACCGGAGACGAACGCCTTATGCCCGGCGCCGGTGAGCACAACAACTCGCACCGCCTCGCCCTCCGCCCAGGCGTCGAGCACGTCGCGCAGCCCCTCCCACATCTCGACCGACATGGCGTTGCGCTTCTCGGGCTGGTTGAAGGTGATGAGGCCGACCCCGTCCTCCACCTCGGCCAGCAGCTTTCCCCCGGCGCGCTGCATCAGACCACGCCCTTGGCGCGCATCTCGGCGATCTCCGCTGGCGTGTAGCCGACCCAGCCCAGCACCGCGTCGGTGTCTGCGCCGGCCTCGGGCGTGCCACTCCGGATCGTCTTCGGCACACCCGAGAGGTTGATCGCCGAGGCCACCACGTGCGTATCGCCGAGGCGCGGGTGATGCAGCGGCGCCGCGAGGCCCAGATGCTGCACCTGCGGGTCCGCGAATACGCGGTCGATCGTGTTGATCGGCCCGCACGGGATGCCGGCGCCCTCGAACAGCGCGATCCAGTGCGCCGCGGGCTTGGTACGGGTGATCTCGCCGATGGCCGCGTTGATCGCGCGCCGGTCGGCGCTGCGGCCCTTCTGGCTCTGCCACTCCGGGCGTTCGAGCCAGTCCATCCGCCCGATTGCCTCGCAGAACCGCGCCCACAGCCGGCCTGAGCTGGCGGCGATGTTGATCTGCCCGTCGGAGGCGGGGAACACGCCCATCGGGATGCCGGTCGGATGATCGTTGCCGGCCTGGCCGGCGACCTCGCCCGCCATCAGCCAGCGGCTGGCCTGGAAGTCGAGCATGAACACCATCGATTCCAGCAGCGAGGTCGTGACCCATCGCCCGACGCCGGTGCGCTCCCGCTCAAAGAGTGCGACCATGATCCCGAGTGCCAGCAGGTTGCCGGCGGTAAGGTCGGCGACCGGGATGCCGACCCTGACCGGCCCCTGGCCGGGCAGGCCGGTGATCGACATCAGCCCGCCCAGCCCTTGCGCGATCTGATCGACCCCGGCGCGGCGGCCGTAGGGGCCGTCCTGCCCGAAGCCGCTGATCGAGCCATAGACGAGGCGTTGATTGATCGGATGGAGGTCCTCCCACGCGACCTTCAGCCGGTGCTTCACCTCGGCGCGCATGTTCTCGACGACCACGTCGGCGCGGGCGGCGAGCCGCATGAAGGCGGCGTGGCCCTGCGGTGATTTCAGGTCGAGGCGGATCGCGCGCTTGTTGCGGTGCAGGTTCTGGAAGTCGAACCCGTCGCGTGAGCCGCTGATCTCCTCGGCCTCGACGCGCGGCGGCTCGACGCGGATGACGTCCGCACCCCAGTCGGCGAGGTGGCGCACGCAGGTCGGCCCGGCGCGGGCCAGCGTAAGGTCGAGCACCAGCAGCCCGGCGAGCGGCAGGGGGGCGTCGGCGGTTCGTTGCTCGTCAGGCATCCCCTCGGGCATTGCGCGTCCTCCGGTCTCGGGCCAGCAGTCTCCGCCGGAGAGACGTGATGGACAAGGCGGACCTGGCCCTGGTGCTGGCGGTCGATGGCTCGGCCAGCGTCACCTATGACGAGTTCAACCTGATCGCCGGCGGCATGGCGGCGGCGCTGCGCGATGCGGAGGTGGTCGCGGGACTGCTTGGCGGGCCTGCGGGGGCGAGCCTCGGCGCGGTGCTGCTGTGGTCGGGACCGGGGCAGCAGGCGGTGCTGGTGCCGTGGACCCGGATCGGCGCCAAGCCGCAGGCGGAAAAATTCGCCCACGCGGTGGACGACATCCCGCGCGCGATCCGCCCCGGCACGACCGCGATCGGCGAGGCGCTGCTGGCGAGCCTGAAGCTGCTGGTGGCCGCGCCGGCGACGTCCGCGCGGCAGGTGGTCGATGTGATCGGCGATGGCCGCAGCAATGCCGGCATCCCGCCCGGCCCGGTGCGCGACCGCATGGTGCAGGCGGGCGTGGTGATCAACGGCCTCTGCGTGCTGCACGAGGAGCCGGATCTGGTGGCGAGCTACGAGCGCGAGGTAATCGGCGGCCCCGGCGCCTTCGCGCTCGCTTGCCCGGACTACAAGGCGTTCGCCGAGGCGATGCGGCGAAAACTTCTGCGCGAAGTCACGGGCAAGCCGATCGCGTGAGAGGTTTGTCCGCGCGCGATCGCAGGTATGTGTCTCGCGCGTGCCCCGATTTGGCTGGCGCCCATCCGACTTTGCGCTAGCCTGCCGGCGCCCGGTCCGGGCGAGCAGGCAAAAACCTTGCAAGGGGGAAACGATGGGTTTGCGGAGAATGCTGCACGCCAGCGCGGCGCGAGTGGTTCTGGCGACGGCCGCATCGGCGCTGTGGGCCGGGATGGCGGTCGCGCAATCATCGGGATCGGCGCCGACGGCGCAGGATTACCTCAACGCGGCAAGCGACAACGCCGACTGGATCCTGCCCGCCAAGAGTTACAGCGGCAACCGCTACGTCACCTCCGACCAGATCACGCCGGCGAACGCGAACGGCCTGCAAGACGCGTGGACCTTCAAGCTCTCCGATGACGGGCCGATGGAGACCGCACCGATCGTCTGGCACGGCACGATGTACGTCACCTCGGCGCACAACCACGTCTATGCGCTCGACGCGGCGACCGGAAAGCTGAAATGGGAGTTCCAGGACAAGCCGCACGTTATTTCATTTGCGGCCAACCGCGGCGTCGGGCTGATGGACGGCAACGTCTATATCGGCACGCTCGACGGGCATCTGGTGGCGCTGAACGCCGAGACCGGGCAGAAGGTGTGGGACAAGGTCACTGTCGAGGACACCAAGAACTCGTTCTACACGATGGCGCCGGTGCCGTACCACAACGCCGCAACCGGGCAGGACATGCTGCTGCTCGGCGTCTCCGACGGCGACTGGGGCGGGATCGGCAACATCGCGGCCTTCGACCCGAAGGACGGGCACCGGCTGTGGCAGTGGAACACCATCCCGGGCCCCGGCGAGCCGGGCCACGATAGCTGGAGCGGCGATAGCTGGAAGCGTGGCGGCGGCGCGGTATGGAGCGGGGTCGCGATCGATCCGGCGAGCCAGACGCTTTATATCGATGCCGGCAATCCGCAGCCCGACTTCCTCGCGTCGGTGCGCCAGGGCGACGATCTGTACAGCGATTTCGATCATCGCCCTCGACATCTCGGGCGCTCAGCCGAAGATGAAATGGTATCATCAATTCATCAAGCAGGACACGCACGACTGGGATCCGGCGGCACCACCACTGCTGTTCCAAGGCAAGCGCGGCGGCGCCACGGTCGATCTCGTCGCGTCCGGCGACAAGGCCGGCAATTTCTGGCTGCTCGATGCCAAGACCGGCAAGCTCTTGGATCACACGGTGGTCAGCTTCCAGCACGGCCAGGACACCCGGCCCGACCTGCAAGGCAACGTCGCCTGTCCCAACACCAACGGCGGCATCGAATACAACGGCGTCGCCTACGATCCCGGGACCAACACGATCTTCGCCCCCTCGGTGAACGAGTGCGGGTTCTGGAAATCGCTGCCGCAGGCGACCTACATCGCCGGCCAGTTCTATCTCGGCGGCGCCTTTCCCACCTATGTCGGCCCCAATACCGGCTGGTTCAACGCGATCAATGTCGATACCGGCGTGTTCAATTGGCGGCAGCACTACAGCCTGCCGGCCGCCGGCGGCGCGCTCGTGACCAAGAGCGGGCTGGTGTTCACCGGCGAACTCGACGGCCGGTTTGACGCCTACGACACCAAGACCGGCAAGCTGGTGTGGCACGCCGAGACCGGCTCGCCGATCATCGCGCCGCCGATGTCGTTCGAGCAGGGCGGCAAGCAATTCGTCGTCGTCGCCTCCGGCGAAGTCGGCAACCAGAAGGTGCCGGAGCTGGAAGGCCACTCCACGAAGGGCGCCATGATCAGCGCGTTCAGCTTGAAGTGAAACCAGGCGCCAAACGCGTTGACCTCTCCCGCGTCATGCTCGGCGAAGGCCGAGCATCCACGACTTCGCGGCCGCACGAAAGACGTGGATGGTCGGCCTTCGCCGACCATGACGGTGGGGATAAAGCGTCGCAATGAGTCGATATTTTCGGCAACCGACATGAATCTTCTCGGCCGCGCGCTGCGAGGCGCGCGATGCACCTGGCCGGCCCGAGCGATCGGGCCGGTTCTCTTTGCCCTGGCTCTGCTGCTCGCGGCCCGTCCCGCGCGCGCGGCCGACGACCATGCCGAGGCGCAGAAGGCGCTGGCCGACCTGCGCGCGGCGATCGGTGCAATCACCGCGGCGGATATGAGCTACTCGACCGACCGCACTGTCTATTATGGCGCGGCGCGGCACGCGGCGAACCTGCTGCTCGGCACGAGCGACCCCGCCTACGCGCCGGCACTCGCGAAGCCGGGCGACGATCCCGAGGGCGCCGTCGGCCGCATCGACCATCTGCTCGACCGCAAGGCGACGCCGATCTGGGCCGACGCGCTGCGCGGGGCGGAGGCCAATCTGCGCGCCGCCGCGGCCTCGCTCATGGCGGCCGGGCACGCGCACGAGCTGATGGATTTCCAGAGAAGCGTGACGTCTGCGCTCGCCTCGATCGAACTCGCCCAAGGGCGGGCGAGCCAGACCGGCGTGCTGGGCGGGATCGAGGGCGCGCTCGCCAACACCACCCTCGCGGTTCCCGCCGGTGCGGCGGTCGCGGATGCCTGCGCCGCCCCGCAGACCGCGCCCGCCTATGGGGTGCATGACGGCGCGCTGGCCTGGATTGCGCTGCCGGCGAGCCAGGGGCCGCACACTCTCGCCGCCCCCTTCGGCGGCCGGGCAATTGTGGTGGAGGGCGATTTCCTCGTCCTGCGCACCGCCTCCGCCGCACCGGTGCAAGCCGCCTGCGCGCGACAGCACGCCGCCGCTACGCCGGCCGCGGCGGCGCCCGCGTTCTACACGCACCAGCAGGCGCTGGCGGGCGAGGGCGTGTTCATGGCGCATTGCGCGGCTTGCCACGGCATGAACCTGCACGGGGTCTCGGCCCCCGCCGTCGCCGGGTCCGACTTCCTGGCGACGGCCAAGAGCAATGGCTGGACGCTGGAGGTGATCCGCACGCTGGTGTTCACGATGATGCCGCTGGACGCCGCGGGGACGCTGCCGCCAAAACAGTATGCCGAGGTCATGGCCTTCCTGCTGGCGGCGAACTGCTACCCGGCCGGCGCGAAGCCGTTCCCGGCGGCCGATCGACCCGGATTCGCCAAAATCCAACTGGCCCCGCAGCCCGGACATCATCCGGGCGAGAACGCGGACGGCGTCTGCGCCGTCGAGTGACGGCGGGGAATTCGGGCTGCCTGTGGTAGCTCGCGAGCATGTCACGACAAGGCCGAGTGCTGGCCTGCGCTGCTGCCGCCGCGATCCTGCTGGCGGCGAGGGCGCAGGCTGCCCGGCTGCCGGTGCCGCCGCTGCCGCCGGCCGCACACCGGGCACCCCTGCCGGTGCCACCCATGCCGCCGCGGATGCCGCCGGCTCGCATGGCGGCGCTGCCGGTCCCGCCGCTGCCGCCGTACGCTTGGCTCGGCCCGGCGCCGGTGCCCAATCTCGATGCCCGGGCGCCGGCCGCGCCCGACCCCACCGGCCTCTCCGCGCGTCCGGCGCTGTTCCATTTGCGCCGCACCGTCACCGGCGACGGCTATCCCTACGGAGCGAGCCTACAGGAGCAGGACGACCGCCGCGCGGTGCGCGTGCCGGGCGTGCGGCTCACCTTGCCGCTGCCATAGGCCCATCGCCGGATCGTCGGGTCAGGGCGGACGGGCGCGGGCCGCCCTGTCCGCCTGATCGCCGCGCACTACATTATTGCGTCGAGCTGCAACGACACGGTGTGCAGTCATGGGCCTGCCGATCTCAATCCGCTTGGACGAGGACGTGCGCGACGAACTGGAGGGGCAGGCCCGGGCAGGCGGGATCGAATTGGCAACCCTGTTGCGTGATCTCGCGACCACGGCCGCCCGTGAGGCGCGGCGAACCCGCATCCGCGAAGCAAGTGCGGTAATCGGCAATCAGGTCGCGACGTCGGCAGAGGGACAGGCCTTCTACGAGGACTGGGGGATGCCGCGCGCCGATGCCGGCTGAGAATGCTCCACTGGTCCTGCGCGCCGGCCAGATCGCCCTGGGCGCAAAGGGAAAGATTGGCGACCAGGAACAAGGGAGCGGACGACTGATTGAGGGTTTCCAAAGGCGATTATGCCGTACTTGACTAACCGAGCTGATGGGCCTATATTTCCCGTCAGGCACCCGGGGCGGCTCCCATGGCCAAGGCTCAGTTCACCAGACAGATGACGATCGGCGAGTTCGAGGAGTTGTTCCCGGATGATGACGCCTGCAAGCGCTACTTGGAAGAGCGGCGGTGGCCGGAAGGCGTGCATTGCCCTCGGTGCGGCAATGAGAAGGTCTATCCCGTGACTAACCGGCCGTTCCACTGGCAATGCACGAAATGCGCGGCGGCTGGCGGCTACCGCTTCTCCGTCATCGCTGGCACGATTTTCGAGAACACGAATATCGGCCTGCGGGACTGGTTCCGCGTCGTTTACATGATGCTGACGGCCAAGAAAGGGGTGGCTGCTCTTGAGGTCCAGCGCGTGATGGGCTTCGGCTCCTACAAGACCGCGCATTATATGTGCCACCGCATCCGGGCCGGACTGGTCGATCCCGAGTTCCGCAAGCTCCTGGGCATCGTGGAAGCTGACGAAACCTACATCGGCGGCAAGTTTCCAAAGGGCACTGCCCTTTGGCGGGGTTCGGGGCGGAGCCCCGACCTTCCTTCCTGATTGCCGCGCATCCTGGTATCCCGCCACGCGGCGGGGGAGAGCGGATCATGGGCTTGCGCGAGCGGTTCGGGGAACAGCTCAAGGCGGCGATGAAGGCGCGCGACACGGCACGCACCTCGACGCTGCGGATGATCCTCGCACGGCTGAAGGACACCGACATCGCCGCGCGGCCGAAGGGAGTGGCCCAGGTCGGTGAGGAGGAGATCGCGGCGATGCTGCGCGGCATGGTCAAGTCGCGCACCGAATCGGTGGCAATGTATCGTCAGGGCAACCGGCCTGATCTGGTCGCCAAGGAGGAGGCGGAGATCGCCGTGATCGAAAGCTTCCTGCCACGGCCGATGGACGACGCGGCGCTGGAGGCGGCCGTCGCTGCCGCGATCGCCGAGACCGGCGCCGCCTCGCCGAAGGAGATGGGCCGCGTGATGGCGGCGCTGAAGGCGCGGCATGGGGCGGCGCTCGATCTCGGCCGGGCGGGGCCGCTGGTGAAGGCGCGGCTCGCGGGCTGAGGCGATGGCGCTGCCAGCCGGCTTCCTCGACGAGCTGCGCGCGCGCACGCCGCTCGCGGCGCTGGTGGGGCGGCGGGTGAAGCTGGCCCGGTCGGGGCGGAACTGGACCGGCTGCTGCCCCTTCCACAACGAGAAGACGCCCAGCTTTCACGTCTATGACGACCACTTCCATTGCTTCGGCTGTGGCGCGCACGGCGATGCCGTGACCTTCGTGATGCAGGCGCAGGGGGCGGCCTTTATCGAGGCGGTCGGGATGCTGGCCGCCGAGGCGGGACTGGAGGTGCCGAAGGCCACCCCCGAGGCTGCCGCCGCCGAGCAGCGCCGCGCCGGCCTCCATGCCGTGCTCGATGCGGCGGCTGCCAGCTTCGAGCGCCGCCTGTTTCTGCCCGAAGGCGCCGCGGCGCTCGCGTATCTGCGCGGCCGTGGACTTTCGGACGCGACGATCCGGCACTTTGGCCTCGGCTGGTCGGGCGAAGGACGCGGCGCGCTCGCGTCCGAGCTCGGACGGCAGGGGATCGCGCCCGAGCAGCTTGAGGAAGCCGGGCTGCTGCGCACGGCCGAGCCGGGCCAGCCGGCACGCGAGTTCTTTTTCCAGCGCGTGATATTCCCGATCCGCGACCGCCGGGGCCGCACGATCAGTTTCGGCGGACGCACGCTGGGCGAGGGCCAGCCCAAATACCTCAACGGCCCGGAGACGCCGGTGTTTGCGAAGCGCCGCACGCTCTATGCGCTCGACCTCGCCCGCGAGGCGGTGCGCCAGGACGGGACGGCGGTGGCGGTGGTCGAGGGCTACATGGATGCGATCGCGCTGCACCAGGCGGGATTTGCCGGCGCGGTCGCCCCGCTCGGCACGGCGCTGACGGCCGAGCAGCTCGATACGCTGTGGCGGCTGGCGCCGGCGCCGGTGCTCTGCTTCGACGGCGACGCTGCGGGCGGGCGGGCGGCGCTGCGGGCGATGGAGACCGCTCTGCCGCTGCTCGGGCCGGACCGCAGCCTGCGGATCGCGGCCCTGCCGGCGGGGCAGGACCCGGACTCCGTTGTGCGCAGCGGCGGGGGCGCGGCGTTCGAGGCGGTGCTGCGATCGGCGCGTGCGCTGGACGAGGCGCTGTTCGCGGCTCTGTGCGAGGGGGCGGAGGCGGCGACCCCGGAGGGCCGCGCGGCGCTGCGCGCCCGCCTGGAAGCGGCTGCGGCGCGGATCGCCGACCGGGCGCTCGCGGCGGAGTACCGCCGGGCCCTGCTCGACCGCTTCTTCGCCGCCCGTGTCCGGCGCGGCAGGCCGCCCCCGGCGGTGGCGCCGGCCTCGCGCCCGGCGCCGACTTCGCCCGAGGCCGAGCGGCAACGCTGCCTGGCCGCCATCGTGGTGCGCCACCCGGCGCTGCTCCGCGACGTCGCCGAGGCGTGGGGCCAGCTCGATCTGCCGCCGCCCGCCGCCCGGCTGCGAAGCGCCATTCTCGAATGGTTCCAATCCGCCGATCTGCTTGACTCCACCTCCCTGCTTGACCACGTGCGCAGCTCCGGCCTCGCGGACGATGTGGCGCAGGCGCTTTCCAGTGCGCCAATGCCGTTGCCGGGCTGCGCCGCCGCCGACGCGACCCCGGCCGAGGCCGAGGCGGGGTGGTGGGAGCTGTTCGGATTGTCGCGTCCCGATCGGCTGGACCAGGAGCTTGCTGAAGCGCGGGACGCCTTTGCCGCCCATTCCGACGAGCGGCTGCAACGGCGGCTGACCGCGCTCGCCATCGCCCGCAACGCGCTGCGGCGCGGCGAGGCGGAGCGTGAGACGGATGCGTGAGGCTGGCGCGTGAGGCGCGTGAAGCTGCGTGTGAAGCTGCGTGTGAAGCTGCGTGTGAAGCTGGGGCCTTATTATAGGGGGCGGTTTTTTCGCCCGATAGTTGCGGGAGTGCGCTGAGCGATGGCGACCAAGCAAGCCGTGAACGGTGAGACGGCGACCGCCGAGCCGGACGTTGACACCACCCTCCTCGACACCCAGTCGGCCGCGGTGAAGCGGCTGATCGGGCGCGGCAAGGAGCGCGGCTACATCACCTTCGACGAGCTGAACGCCGTCCTGCCGCCGGACCAGAACAGCTCCGAGCAGATCGAGGACGTAATGGCCATGCTCAACGAGATGGGCATGCAGGTGGTCGAGGGCGAGGAGGCCGAGGAGGCCGAGCCGATCGTCGCCAAGGTCGAGAAGGTGGAGGAGGAGGCGGCCGAGGAGCCGACCGGCAACGTCGACGAGGAGAGCCTCGGCCGCACCGACGACCCGGTGCGGATGTACCTGCGCGAGATGGGCAGCGTCGAGCTGCTGTCGCGCGAGGGCGAGATCGCGATCGCCAAGCGCATCGAGGCCGGCCGCGACATGATGATCGGCGGCTTGTGCGAGAGCCCGCTGACCTTCCGCGCCATCATCGCCTGGCACGACGCGCTGCGCGCCGGGCGGATGCTGCTGCGCGACATCATCGACCTGGAGGCGACGCAGGGCGGCCCGAAGGATGCGGCCGTGGCTCCAGCCGCCACGACCGCCGCCGCCACCGAACCGGCCGCGGCGGAACCCGCCGCCGCCGAACCCGCCTTCGAGGAGGGCGAGGAGGGCGAGGAGGGCGAGGGCCCGGGTCTGTCGCTCTCGGCCCTGGAGGAGAAGCTCAAGCCCGAGGTGCTGGCCAATTTCGAGGAGATCGAGGCGCTCTACAAGAAGCTCTCGAAGGTGCAGTCGCGCCGGCTGGAGACGATCAGTTCGGGCGAGGAGATCACCGCGCGCTCGGAGAAGAGCTACGAGAAGCAGCGCGAGGAGCTGGTCGGCCTGGTCGAGAAGGTGCGGCTGCACAACAACCGCATCGAGGAGCTGGTCGCGCAGCTCAAGCAGCTCAACCAGCGGCTGACCGCCCTTGAAGGCCCGCTGCTGCGCCTCGCCGAGAGCGCCAAGGTGAATCGCGAGGAGTTTTTGCGCGAATATCGCGGCCACGAGCTCGACCCGAACTGGCTGGAGCGGGTGGCCGACCTGCCCGGCAAGGGCTGGAAGACCTTCGTTGCCCGCAATGCCGGCGCGGTGCCGCCGATCCGCGCCCAAATCCAGGCGGTCGCGAACGATGCCGGCCTGCCGATCGCCGAATTTCGCCGCGTCTATGCGACGGTCAGTCGCGGCGAGCGGGATTCGGCGCGCGCCAAGAAGGAGATGATCGAGGCCAATCTGCGGCTGGTGATCTCGATTGCCAAGAAATACACCAACCGTGGCCTGCAATTCCTGGACCTGATCCAGGAAGGCAATATCGGGCTGATGAAGGCGGTCGATAAGTTCGAGTATCGGCGCGGCTACAAGTTCAGCACCTATGCGACGTGGTGGATCCGCCAGGCGATCACGCGCAGCATCGCCGATCAGGCGCGCACCATTCGCATCCCGGTGCACATGATCGAGACGATCAACAAGCTGGTGCGCACCTCGCGCCAGATGCTGCACGAGATCGGCCGCGAGCCGGCGCCCGAGGAGCTGGCCGAGAAGCTCGGAATGCCGCTCGAGAAAGTGCGCAAGGTGCTGAAGATCGCCAAGGAGCCGATCAGCCTCGAGACGCCGATCGGCGACGAGGAGGACAGCCATCTCGGCGACTTCATCGAGGACAAGGCGGCGGTGATCCCGCTCGACGCGGCGATCCAGGCCAATCTGCGCGAGGCGACGACGCGGGTGCTCTCCAGCCTCACGCCGCGCGAGGAGCGGGTGCTGCGGATGCGCTTCGGCATCGGCATGAACACCGACCACACGCTCGAGGAAGTGGGGCAGCAGTTCAACGTCACGCGCGAGCGCATCCGCCAGATCGAGGCGAAGGCGCTGCGCAAGCTCAAGCACCCGAGCCGCAGCCGCAAGCTGCGCAGCTTCCTGGACGATTGAGCGCGGCGCCGGCATCGGGGCGGGAGTCGGGGCGGGAGGTGGCCGAGCCGTCGGTCCGGGTCGCGGTGACGGTGACGTTCCTGCGCATGGACCACCCCCCGCTCGCGCCGCCGCTGCCACTTCCCGCGGATGCGAGCGTGGTGCGCGTGGCGCGCCCGGAGGTCGGGTTCTACCGCTACCTCTATCATACCGTGGGCGAGGCGTATGTGTGGTGGCTGCGGCGCTCGCTCACGGATGCGGCGCTGGCGTCGGTGCTGGCCGATCCGGCGATCGCGGTTCACGTGCTCTATCGCGGCGGTGCGCCGGCGGGGTTTTTCGAACTCGACGGGCGCGCGGCGCCGGACATGAACCTGAGCTATTTCGGCCTGCTGCCGCACGCGGTGGGCACCGGGCTGGGGTCGGCGTTCCTGCGTGCCGCCGTCGATGAGGCGTGGCGCGCACGACCCCGCGCGGTGACGGTGAACACCTGCACGGCGGACCATCCGCGGGCGCTGCCCACCTATCTGCGCGCCGGTTTCCGGCCGATCCGCAGCGTGCGCGAGGTGTGGGACGTGCCGCTGCGGCTGGGGTTGCCGACGCCGGAGCATCTGCGGGCGTAGCCCGATTTCGCCGGGAATAGATTGCGGTCCGCCGCTGTCTGTCTGCTGCGGGGCGTCCGCCCTGCCGTACAAAGACCGCTGCGGAGGTTCGACATGCCAAGATCGCTCGTCGTCATCGTGCTCTCGGCCGCCCTTGCCGCGCTCGCCGCCGGCTGCACGGCGGCGGATTTCGGCGGCTCGCACTCGCCGGCCGCGACCGCCGGCCAGGGTGGGGCAGGTGGATCGGGCGGCTCGGGCGGCAGCTCGGGATACTGAGCCGAGAGGAGGGCCGGATGTCGCGCGCGCTGTTAAGCTTTGCCGTACCTCTCGTCTGCGCCGGCTGCGTCGCCGCGGCCGCGCCGGAGGCGGTGATCACGGAAATCACCGAGCACGACGTCGCCGGGTTGCCGCAGTGCCGCGACTACACCGCGACGGCGGTCGTCAACGGCCTGCCGCAGCAGATCGCCGGGCGCTTCTGCCGCCGCTCCGATGGTGCGTGGGAGGCGGTCGAAACCGCCCCCGGCCAGCCGGCGCAGCAAGTCATCTACTGGCCGCCCTACGCCGACGACGGGTGGCTCTGGGGCCCGCCCTTCGGCTTCAGCTTGGGGGCGGTCTTCTTCCTGGACCACGATCACCACCTGCATCGCTTCCATGATTTCGACCATCGGCACCATTTCCTGGCGAGCGGAATGCACCACGAATTCGAGCACGATTTCGGGGGGCATCATCGCGGCTGAGCATCGGTCGCGAACAGGACACAGAGAAGCGGGCCAGCCCGGCAAAGGGCTGGCCCTGACGCCTACCGACGACGTATGGTCACCTTGATCCTTACGGACAAAGTGACCAAGATCAGCGGCAGGGGCCAAAGATGCGCTAACATCTCTTGCTCCTCGACGTCCCGCCAACTAGCCTTGGCGGTATAGGCGGCGCCGGAGTCACAGCTCCGGCGCCGTCGTCGCTTAGAGCCGTCGCCGTGGCATGGATCGTGACGAAATCCGCCCCGTCAGCGTGAACACCGGCACCGTTGCGCCCGTGGGGCGTACTGGAGGGGGCTGCGCCGGCCGTGCACCCGCACTATGTTGCGGCGCACCATGATTCGATCCCGGCTTACCTCACTCGCCCGCTTTCGCCCCGAGCTGCTGTTCCGGCCGGACACGCTTGCCGTAGTCGGCGATACGCCGATGGCGGACGAAGTGCTGACCAATATCCGCACCGGCGGCTTCGCCGGCACGGTGCTGGAAGCCCCTGGAGCGGCGGCGGTCGCGAGCCTGGCGCTCGCCCCCGACCTTGCAGTGGTGGCGAGCGCGCCGGCCGAGGTGGCAGCGGCGCTGGCAGCGCTGGGGGCGCGGGGGACAAGGGCGGCCGTGGTGCCAGGCCTGGCGCCCGATCTCGGGTCGGCCGCGCACGCCGCGGGGGTGCGCGTCTATGGGCCGGGTTCGTTCGGCATCGCGGTGCCGGCGCTGGGGCTGAACGCCACGCGCGGCCACCTTGTGCCGCCGGCCGGGCGGGTGGCGCTGGTCTCGCAATCGGCGGCCTTGTGCCGCGCGGTGCTGGACTGGGCGGGACCGAACGGGGTCGGTTTCAGCCACCTGATCGGCGTCGGCGGCAATGCCGATCTCGGCTTCGCGCTCGCGCTGGACTGGCTGGCGGCCGACCCGGGCTGCGACCTGGTGCTGCTCGACATCCGCCGCATCCGCAATCCGCGCGCCTTCCTCTCGGCCGCCCGTGCCTGCGCGCGCCTGCGCCCGGTGGTGGCGATCCGCGCCGGTGGCCGGCTGCTCGATGCCGCGGGCGCGGCCGAGGCGACCTTCGCGGCCGCCTTGCGCCGCGCCGGGGTGCTGAGCGTCGCAACCCTCGAGGACCTGCTGGCGGCGACCGAGACGCTGACGCGCGCCGCACCCCTGCGGCGCGAAGGGCTGGCGATCGTGACCAATGCCGTCGGCCCCGGCCAGCTCGCGGCCGATGCCGCGTTGCGCGAGGGCCTTGCACTCGCCGGCCTCTCCGCGGCCGGCCGCGCGGCCCTGGAGGTGGTCCTGCCCGACGGCGCGGCCGGGGCGGGCCCGGTCTATGCCGGGCTGGACCCGCCGCTGCGGCTGGCGGAAGCGGTGGCGATGCTGGCGGGGGCGCCGGAAGCGGGCGCCGTGCTGGCGGTTCACGCGCCGGCGGGAGCCCACGATGCGGCCACCATCGCCGCCCTCGCCGCCGGGGCGCCGGGGCTGCGGGTGCCGCTGCTGGTCTGCGCGATGGGCGAGAGCACCGGGGCGGCGCATCGCCGCACGCTCGCCGAGGCCGGCGTGCCGGCGTTCGCCTCGCCGGAGGCGGCGGTGCGCGGGATGCGCCACCTGCTGGAGCAGCGCCGCGCCCGGGAAGCGGCGCGCGAGCTGCCGGATGCCGCGGTGCTGGCGCTGGCGCCCGACCGTCGCGCGGTGTGCGCGATCCTCGATCGGGCGCGCGCCGCGGGGCGATCGGAGATCGGGGCGGCGGAGGCGCTGGAGGCACTCGGGGCTTATGGCCTGCCGGCCGTGCCCGGCCGGGTGGCGCAGACGCCGCAGGATGCCGCCGACGCAGCCCGGATGCTGGGCTTCCCGGCCGTGGTCAAGCTGCATCGCGACCGGCCGCTGCCGCCCGCTGCCGGCAGTGTGGCACTCGATCTGGCGGACGCGGCCGAGGTGGAGCGGGCGGCGGCGGCCCTGGTCCGGCGGCACGGGCCCGAAACGGAATTGCTGGTGCAGCGGCAGGTCGGCAGAGCGCGCGTGCTCTCGCTCCGGGTCGCCGACGACCCCGTGTTCGGCCCGGCGATCGGCTTTGGCATCGGCGGCGTGGTCACGCCGGCGGTCCGTGCGTTCGACTTGCTGCCGCTCAACCTGCCGCTCGCGCATGCGCTGATCGCGCGCAGCGGGGCGGCCGCGGCCCTGGCCGCCGGCCCCGACCAGGCGGCCGCCGACGCAGCGGCCGTGGCCGCGACGCTGGTGCGGGTGAGTCAGCTGATCGTGGATTTCCCCGAGATCGCGGGCCTGGCGCTCGATCCGCTGTTCGCCGACGCAGACGGCGTGCTGGCCGGCAACGCCTGGCTGTGGCTGCGCCCGCCGGGGGAGAGTGCCATGCTCGCGATCCCGCCCTATCCCGTGGCGCTGGTCGAGCGCGTGGTGCTGGGCGGGGAGGCGCTGACGATCCGTCCGATCCGCCCGGAGGACGCCGCCGCGCACGCCGCATTCTTCGCGCGCCTGCCACCGGAGGATGTGCGGCTGCGCTTCTTCTCCAGCCTGCGCGAGCTGGGACCGGAGCAGATCGCGCGGCTGACGCAGGTGGATTACGAGCGCGAGATGGCGCTGATCGCGGTGCGCGAAGCGGACGGCACGACCGTGGGGGTAGCGCGGCTGGTGCGGGAGGCGAGCGATGCCGGTTCAGGCCAGGAGGCGGAGTTCGCCGTGATGGTGCAGGCTGACGCGAAGCGTCACGGGATAGCGAGCGCACTGACGCAGCGGCTGCTGGGCTGGGCGCGGGCGCGCGGGATTTCCGAGGTGGTGGGGCAAGTGCTGGCGGAGAACACCCCGATGCTGGCGTTGGTGCGGAAGCTGGGGTTCACGGTGCGCCATCTGCCGCACGAGGCGGAAGTGGTGGAGGCGCGGCTGGCGCTCGAGTGAAAGGCGGCGGGGCGCGGCTTGCATCCGCGGGGTGGTTTGCCTAAACCGGGCGACGTTGCGGGCGGGCGTAGCTCAGGGGTAGAGCACAACCTTGCCAAGGTTGGGGTCGAGGGTTCGAATCCCTTCGCCCGCTCCAAATTCTTGCTAGGGTCCGTTCGCATTTGAATATATGTCACAGCAGGGACTTGATCCAATCAAGCGAGGCGACGATCGCAATTCCGGCGGCATAGGAGGCGGCGGGCTTGTCGTAGCGGGTGGCGATCGCGCGCCACTCTTTGAGGCGGGACCAGCAGCGCTCGATGAGGTTGCGATGGCGATAGATGTAGCTGGGACAAGGCTGCGGCTCGCGCGCACCGCGGCGCGACGGCACCACCGGGATAGCTCCCATCGCCCGCGCCGTTGCGCGGAACTCCCGCGCGTCACAAGCCATGTCGGCCAATGCCCAGTCGGGCGCCTCGGGCAGACGCTTCAGCAGCGTCAGCGAGGGCGCCAGCTCATGCGCCTGGCCCGGCGCCAGGATGAAATCGACCAGGCGGCCGACGGCGTCGCAGACGCCCACGATCTTGGTGCCAAGGCCGCCGCGCGACCGCCCCAGCGCTTCGCTCGGAGTGCCGGTGCTGCGATTAAGTCGCAGACTCAGTGGCGGAGTTTGCGCGAATGCGCGCCGGTGGCCTTCTGATGCGCCCTCGCGGTGGTGCCGTCGATGCAGGCGAAGGCCAGTTTCGGCTCCCCCGCGGCTACCACATGCGCCATGATCCGGTCCCACACGCCGCGCACCCCCTCCGCCTGCTTTCCAGCGGCTACGCCGCCGGAACCTTGGCAGGCTCCGCCCAGCGACGGAACCGCAGATAGGCGTGATGCCAATCGCCCAGCTCCGCCGGGATCGAGCGCCATTTGGCGCCATTGTCGAGCCGCCACAGGATCGCCTCGATCGTCCGGCGGTCATCCTTGCGCGGACGCGCGCCACGAATCTTCACTGCCGCGATCGCCGCCTCAAACCTCGCCCATTGGGCATCCGTCAGAACTTGCATCCTGCGCCACCGCCTCGCCGCACAGTTCCGCGGCGAGGCGCAGCGCGCCGTCGATCCCCGCCGTCACCCCGGCGGCGAACACCCACTCGCGATCCACCACCACGCGTTCATCGACCGGGATCGCGCCGAAGAACTCCAGCAAATGGAACGGCGCCCAATGCGTCGTCGCCCGCCGCCCGCGCAGCAGCCCCGCCGCGCCCAGGATCAGCGCGCCGGTGCAGACCAAGAACACGCTGCGCGCTCCCGCCGCCCGGCGCGCGATCCAGCCGAGCACCTCTCGATCCGCCCAGCCGTGCCGGAATACTGCCGGGCGACGCCGACCGAATGCGTGCTCTTCTTCAAAAATCCGGTTTCATCCACCACCAGGACACCGTTGGCATCGCCCAGCGCGTCGATGACGTAGCCACGAACCCAATCGCGCAGCGCATCGGCCTCCCAGCGGCTGCGCCCGAGCAGCGATTGCATCCGATACGGCCGCTCCGCGCCGGCTTGCTCGGCCAGCATCCAGCCGGTCTTGCGGGCGATCCCCGACAACAAACCTTCGATAACGGCCCCGCTCGTCTCCCTCGACTCGCGTCGGCCAAAAATCGGCGCCACCCGCTCCTTGAGCCTTGCAAGCTCTTGCTGCCACGCCAGCAGGCTTCCCGCCCAAAATGCCACTGCCATACGCGGCGGTGCCGATCAGCCGCTGACCTCGGGGACTGCGGCCATAGAGCCGCGTCATATTCGTCTTGGCCACATTCCGGGAGCATTCCTGGATGAGGCAACTCGCGGCTCACTGATATTGCCACCGTTACTGATGTCCGCATGGAGCGGATCTTGCGCCGGGCCGCCGGGCCCGTGCGACGGATCGGCGAACCGAGGATGCTCGGCGAGACGCTCGCCGTCGCCGGGTATCTGGAGGTCTCAGTCGACAGTGGACCTACGCCGGCTCCGGTATTTTGCCGCGCTGGCTGAAGAGTTGAATATCTGGCGCGCGGCGCAGTACCTTGGGATCTCCCAGTCCGCACTGACCAAACAGATCGGAGCGCTGGAAGCCAATCTCTGTCTTGACCTCTTCGTCCGCGACCGCCAGCGCCTCGTCGAGCTCACCCAGGCCGCCCATCGATATCTGGCCCGCGACGGTTCGGCGGTGCGATCAGCAGAGGATGGAGTAAGCGGGCCGCTCGCGCTCAATCGAAGTTTCGGCTTTGGTGCTACTGGCGGACGCTTCCGTATGCGGCCGAGGCGTCCAGGGTGATGCATGGGGTCCGTCCTTAGCGGGATTTCACAACGGACACAGGCTCAGGGAGCAAGGCCACTTCCGAGCGGGCATGGAATAGCGCAGGGTCGCGCTCCGGATTCATCAGGACGGCCCCGATCATGCCACAACCGATCACGGCCCAGCCGATGATGGTGAAGCCGGTGCGGAATCCGAGTCGCGGATTTGCTCCCACGTCCACGATCATGCCCCTTATAACGGGTGCCAGCAACCCGGCCGCTGTCTGAACGGAGTTGGTAATGCAAAGCAGGGCACTGCACCGGAGGCGCGATCTCGCCAGCGAAGCAATCCAGCAGCCTCGCCCGCGGCACCGCCCCGTTGGGGTGGACGGCCCCCGAACGGCATCTGTGTGCCAGGATGAGGTCGTTGAAGATCTCATTCGAAGGGAGCCGCCCATGAACCAGCTTATCCCGCGTCGGCGTGGACACGTCGAAGCGTTTCTTCCAGTTGCACGGGGTGGACCCGGCGGGCCGGCCGACCATGCGGTTCGTGCCGATCAAGACCGTCGATCAGCAGGCGGCGCTGATGCTGGCCGGCGAGCGCGAGCGGCTGGTGCGCCAGCGCACCCAACTGACCAACACGATCCGCGGCTATGCCGCCAAGTTCGGTCTGATCGCCGCCAAGGGAGCGGCGCAGATCAAGCGTCAAGCATGAGCGCCTTGGCCGCCCGCTTTCGGAGGGATTCTCCCTTCAGCACCAAGCGGTGTGCATTGTGGACAAGCCGGTCCAGCACGGCGTCCGCGATCGTCGGATCGCCGATCACCTCGTGCCAGTGGTCGACCGGCACCTGGCTGGTGACGATGGTTGAGCCGCGGTCATGGCGGTCGTCCATGATCTCGAGCAGGTCGCGGCGTTGCTCGCTGGTGAGCGGCGCCAGACCCCAGTCGTCCAGAATCAGCAGTTGCACCCGGCCGAGCGCCTTCAAGAGCCGTCCGTAGCGCCCATCGCCGCGAGCCAACGCCAGCGTCTCGAGCAGCCTGGGGACACGGTGATAGACGACCGAGCGGTTGTCCCGGCACGCCTTGTGGCCGAGCGCGCAGGCGATCCAGGACTTGCCGACGCCGGTCGGGCCGATGACCAGCAGGTTCTGCTTGCGATCGATCCAGTTGCCCGCCGCCAGCTTCTGGAACAGCGTGCGGTCGAGACCACGGACCGCCCGCAGGTCGACGTCCTCCACGACGGCTTCCTGGCGCAGGGCGGCAAACCGCAGCCGCGCGACCAGCCGCTTGTTCTCGCGCTCCATCGTCTCGCGGTCGAGCAGCAGCGCGAGCCGTTCCTCGAAGCTCAAGGCGGCGATGTCGGGCTGTCGCCGCTGATCATCGAGCGCGCGAGCCATGCCGGTCAGGCCGAGGGCGAGCAGGCGTTCTTGCGTGGGGTGGGCGAGCATCGGGTTCCTCCGTCAATGGTAGTAGCCGCGGCCGCGGATGTTCGCGTGCAGCAGGGGAGCGGGCTCAGGCGCCGGATCGTCGTGGAACGCCCGGTCCAGGCCGGTGCGCAGGATCGAGGCGATCGACCCGTAGGTTCGCGCACCGATCGTCAGCCCGCGCTGGCAGGCCGCTTCCAGCCTGGGCTCGCCGTAGGTCTTGGCCAGCTGCAGGATCCCCAGGCATGCTCGGAAGCCCTGCTCGGGGTGCGGCTTGGTGCGCATGATCGTCTCGACCAGGGCCGCCGTGCCTGGCCCGACCTGGGCGGCAAAGGACAGCAGTCGCGCCGGCGTCCAGCTGGCGTAGCGCCGATGTGCGCTGGGCATGTGCTCGGCTGTCGTCGTGTGCCGCCGCCGCAGCGTCGATCGCGGATGGGCCGCAACACGCGTGCCGGCGTGGAACACCTCGATCGTGGTGTCGGTGATGCGCGCCTCGACCACCTCGCGGATCAGCCGCGACGGCACCGAGTAGAAATGTCCGTGCACCTCGACGTGGTAGTCCGGGGCCACTCGGCAGCGCCGCCACTCGGCATAGGCGTACGGCTCGGGCGGCAGCGGCAGCAGCGCCGGCCGATCGATCGTCTCGAAGAACTCGCGGCGGCTGGCGCCAAGCTTGCGCATCAGGCGGGCATTCAGGTCACCCAGCACCTCGCGGATCGCCTCGTTCAGCTCACCCAGCGACAGGAATCGGCGATTGCGCAACCGCGCCAGGATGAACCGCTCGACGATCAGCACCGCGACTTCGACCCCCGCCTTCGCGGGGGCAGGCTCTTGGCCTTGTCGCGCGGGCGGCGGACCCGGGTCGGCAGCACTGCCGTGCTATAGTGGCCCGCCATCTCCTGGTAGCTGCGGTTGATGCCGGGTTCGTAGCGGCAAGTCGCCGTCACCCCGGCGCGCAGGTTGTCGCACACCAGCAGCTTCGGCACGCCGCCGAGGAACGCCAGCGCATTGACGTGCGCCCCGATCCAGTCGGCCAGCCCCTCGCTCCAGCGGGCCTCCGCGTAGGTGTAGTTCGACGCCCCTCCGCTGCCATTCCACGCGCTTCGCGCGCGGAACCTTGGGCAGCTCCGCCCAGCACGGCGACGAACACGTGCGCCCGCCGCTCCTCTCCGGTCGCCCCGTCGAACACCGGCACCGTGTCGCCGGCGTAGTCGACGAACCGCTTCTCGCCGGCGACGTGGGTCTGGCACATCGTCGCGCTGACGCCCCGCCGCCAATCGATGTAGAGATCACAGAACCGGCTGTAGCCGTAGCCGTCCGCGTGCTCGGCCCTGTATTCCTCCCACAGCAGAACCAGCGTCACGCCCCGGCGCCGCAGCTCCGCATGGACGTGGTTCCAGTCGGGCATGACCCGCGTTGGCGCCTTGTAGAAACCCGCCGGCGTGAACAGCCCGCCGCTCCAGCTCGGCGTCGTCGATCTCCGCCGGCACCGGCCAGGTAATCCCGATCACCGACGTCCGCCGCAGGTATTCGGCGACCGTCGTGTGACCTACCCCGACCGACCGTGCGATCGTCCGAACGCTCGCGCCGCACGCGTGCCTCAGCCGCAAAACCTCTCGTACTCTCCGCATCGACAATCTCTCGGCTGGCATCGTGTCCCCCTCGGTCGGAGGACCACGCTACCGGTCATGGGATCGCCGACTTCGGCCCCGGATGCCCCTCCTCAGGGCCGTCCGGGATCGATCGGAATCACTGTCCGGCTTCCGTCGGAATCAGTGTCCGCCTTGCGTCGGAATGACTGTCCGCCTTGGCTCGGATTCCGCAACCGAACGAACAGGTCGCGCATATAATCCAGACCCGTCGTGGACAGGCGCTCCGCCTCGTCAACGATCAGCAGCTCGACAAAGCGCTTGCGGCGGGTTTCGACCAAGATGCCCGGCTTGGGACGGACATGCTGACCGATGCAGATATCCACCGTTCCATGAGGAGGGGCAGGTCGTGGCGAAGCTCGCGGAACGCGCAGCCGACCGTGGGCGTGTAGAACACGGCGCGCGAACGGGCGAGATCGGCATAGACCTTGAGGTCGGAAGGAGCACGCACGCCCCAGATGGTGAGCAGCGAGACCGCGCCGTCCCAGCGGGCATAGCGTCGCGCCGACAGCGTTTTGCCGACGCCGGCCGGGCCATGACACAGGCCGATATAGCAATGCTTGCGGACAGAATCAGCAAACTCGGTGAAGCGGCGATGCTCCTGCGTCGAGATGAAGCTGGCGTGGCGCGCGCCGCCGTCCGTCATCACTCGCCCTCATAATAAGTGCGGAGGCGAGGCTTGCTCCGTGCCGGCGCGGGCTTGGCAGCAGGAGCGGTTTCCGGCTCGGGTTCTCGGGCCAAGCCCGCTCGCGGCGCGAGCAGGATCGAGGGCAGATGATCCGTGACGCGCGCCTTCCGCTCCCTGATCTCGCTCCGCAGGCGACGGCGGTGGGCGATGCGGGCGGACTGCACATCCTTGAGGGTAATGCTCTGGCCGGCATGGTCGGGGCTGATGGCCCGGCACAGGAAGGCGTTGCGGTGAAACACGCGGACCTCACCCATATCGCGGGGATCGTAGCGGATCGTGACCGGCTCGCCGACATAGGCGGCAAGCGTGGGATCGAAGTAGCGCAGTCCCTCGAAGCGGATGCCATCGCGATGCACGCTGCGGGGCTTGGCGACCATGACCAGCAGCGCGTCCAGCTCGGCCAGCGTCTCGGGCATCCGAGGCAACCACCCCTTGCCGCGCCATGCGTCGACGGGAGCCATGCCGATCCCGCGATGAGGACGGACATTCTAGGTCGAGACGATGTAGGCGCCGATCGCGGCGTCCAGCTCGGAAAGCGACAGGCTGGGTGGCGAGGCCGGCTTGCCGTCGCGCAGGTTGCCCGGCAGTTCGGGTAGCAGTTCGGTGTTGATGGTGCGGAACAGCCGCTCGATCTTGCCCCGGCCCTGCGGGCGCGCGACGGCCGAGTAGATCAGGCGGATGCGAAGATCGGCCGCCGCCTGTTCGAGGTGAAGGCTGGTGAAGTCCGACCCATGATCGACGTGCAGCACGTCGGGGATGCCGCAGACCGGCCATGCCGGATCGGCCTTGCGCCATATCGCCTGTCGCAACGCTAGCGAGGTGTTGAGCGCGGACGGCGCTCCCAGGAACACCATGTAGCCGGCGATCGCCCGCGAATGATCGTCCAACACGGTCGTCAGCCACGGCCTAGCTTCCCGGCCGCCAGCATCGAGAATCAGAATGTCGAGCTGGGTATGATCGGCTTGCCAGGTAGCGTTCGGACGATCGGCGCGGTGTCGATGCACCACCTCGAACTTGTCGCGGAAAGCAGCAGCTCCTTCATGGGCGAGCGTCAGCATCGCAGGATCGATCCGGCGCACGATGTCGTAGACGCTGCTATAAGATGGCGTCCGCCAGCCCTGCGCGCCGGCAATACCGGCGATACGACGATGGATGGTGGCGACCGATGCCGGGGGTTCGAGGAGGGCCATGCCCTCGACAAGCTTCACCAATTCATTCGGGAAAGTGCGCTTGCCGGCTTCCGGCCGAGGCGGTCGCGCGAGCCCAGTCGGTCCACCGGCGCGGTAGCGAGCAAGCCAGCGGCGGGCGGTGCGGATCGGGATGCCGGCATCGGCCGCCACCTTCGTCAACGGCGCTCCGTCGTGGAGATGTGGGCGAAGCACGTCCATTCGCGCCGCGACCTCGCTGCTGTCTGATTCCGGCTCTCTGTTATCCGTCATGGTGGTCTTCCCCGACCGAAAGGGGATCGTTCAGCGGACCCGCGCCGGCCGATCCCGTGGCGCACGGAAAACCGCCGGATACCGAGTCTCACATAGATGGTACCATATGTTTTGCGGTGACGGGGCCTTATACGTTACAGTCTGGCCTATGACGCACACGCTGATCGGTTATGCCCGCTGCTCAACCGATAAACAGGACCTTGCCGCCCAACATGACGCGCTGCTCAAGCTCGGGGTGGCGATCGATCGCATCTATACCGACAAGGGCTTCACCGGCACAAACCGGGACCGTCCTGGCCTCGATCAGGCGCTGGCGGCCGTGCGGAGCGGTGACACGCTTGTAGTGCCGAAGCTCGACCGGCTCGCCCGCTCCGTGCCGGATGCGCGCGCGATCGGCGACAGTCGCCGCTCGTGGGGTGAAGCTCCAGCTCGGCGGCAACGTCCACGATCCGGCAGACCCGATGGGCAAGCTGTTCTTCAACATTCTCGCCACCTTCGCTGAGTTCGAAGCCGACCTCATCAAGCTCCGGACCCGTGAGGGCATGGCGGTGGCGCGCGCCAAGGGGAAGCTGCGCGGCAAGAAGCCCAAGGTGTCGGATCGACAGCAGAAGGAGCTGCGCCGCATGTACAACACCAACGACTACTCGATCAGCGATCTCGCCGAGTTGTTCTCGATCTCGCGCCCGACCGTATACCGGACGCTCGGTCGCCAGTCGGCCGCGCCAGCAAAGGCAGCCTAACCGGCAGGAAGCGCCCCAAAACTCGCCGTTCAATGCCGCGCTCGCCGGTCATGATTGCAGACATTCGTTCAGCAAGGCAGCATGTTGCAAGCAGTAGAGGAGGCTAGGGTGGGACGTGTCAGAGTCGCGGGGTTTTCGGTGTCTCTAGATGGGTTTGGAGCGGGTCCGGAACAGAGTCTTCAGGATCCTCTGGGAAAGCGCGGGAAGGAGCTCCACAACTGGTTCGCCGGAACGAAGACGTTCAAGGCCATGTTCGGCGAGGGCGGTGGCTCGGAGGGTGTGGACGAGACCTTTGCCCACCGCTCGATGGATGGCTTCGGTGCCTTCATCCTTGGCCGGAACATGTTCGGGCCAGTCCGCGGGGAATGGCTGGACGACAGCTGGAAAGGCTGGTGGGGAGACAATCCGCCCTATCACGCTCCGACGTTCGTCCTGACGCACCATACCCGCGAGCCGATCGTAATGGAGGGCGGCACCACGTTCCACTTCGTCACGGAGGGGATTCACGCCGCGTTCGAGCGCGCACGCGACGTCGCGGGAGCACGTGACGTCAAGATCGGAGGTGGCGTCTCGACCGTTCGCCAATACCTGCAAGCCGGCCTGATCGATGAACTGCACTTTGCGTTTTCGCCTGTTCTGCTCGGACGGGGCGAGGCGATGTTCGAGGGCTTGAAATCTCCCAGCCTTGGGCTACCGCGTGATGGAATCCAGTGCCACAGACCTCGCGACGCACGTCGTGCTCGGGCGGTAGGAAAACGAATAAACGTCCGCTTCTGCAGGTTGGTTGCCTGAGAGATGTCGGGCGGCAAACCACCACTTTTTGCCGTTCCGACGTGCCATTTAGCGGTGACAGAGCCGTGCCAAGCAGCGCTGACATTTACACCGCGGATCGAGGCACTCTCCCTTCTCACAACTGTTCTTGATTGCCCTGTTCCGAAACGCTACCCATTGGACCGGTTTCGAGAACAAGGGCGCAGGATGCGGGTCGGGTACACCAGGGTCAGCACCACCGACCAGTCGCCCGAGCTGCAGCTCGACGCGCTCCGGCGAGCCGGCTGCAGAGATCCTCACCGAGAAGGCGTCGGGGGCCAAGACGGATCGACCCGAACTCGCGCGCGTGCTCGACGATGTGCTGCGCTAGGGCGATGTGCTGGTCGTGTGGAAACTCGACCGGCTTGCCAGGTCTCTGAAGAAGCTGATCACGACGGCCGAGGATCTCGAGGAACGCGGCATCGGGTTGGTGTCACTGACCGAGAACATCGACACCACCACGCCGGGCGGTGTGCTGGTGTTCCATGTGTTCGGGGCGATCGCGCAGTTCGAGCGCGCCCTGATCCGCGAACGCACCGCTGCCGGCCTTGCCGAGGCCGCCGCCGCGGCCGCAAGGGTGGGCGTCCTCCGGCATTCAAGGCTGGCGACGTCACCGTGGCGTGTGCCCTGATGAAAGAGGGCAAGCTGCCGGTGCGCGACGTCGCCAAGCGCATGGGCGTATCGGTCGCCACCCTTTATCGGCATGTCGGCAAACGCGCCGCCGAGGATGCCGCGGATGCTGTCGCCGCCCGTGGCTGACCACTCGAAGCGGCCGCCAGGCGAGGCACTGGTCGACCTGCGCGGGCGCCTGGCGTTGCTGTCGCCGCGTGATCCGGCCCGCACCGAGGTGATCGCACGTGCGGCCGCGGCATACGGCGTATCGATTTGGACGATCTATCGCGCGCTCCGCGAGCTGACACGACCGAAATCGGTGCGGCGCTCCGACCACGGCTCGGTCTCCGCTACTACCATTAGGAGACTGACGTTGCTCAACCATCCAACACTCGACCTGTTGCACGACCTCGGCCTGGACGGCATGGCGAAGGGCTTCCGGGAGATGATGGACAACCCGGAGAGCCAGGCGCTCGATCATGCGGAGTGGCTCGGCAACTCCTCGAGCGCGAGAGCACGCAGCGCCAGCAGAAGCGCTTCGAGAGCCGGGCCAAGAACGCCAAGCTGCGCCACCTCGCCGCGGCCGAGGACGTCGATTACCGAACTCCGCGCGGGCTCGACCGCACGGTGTTCCTGAAGCTGGCGGGCTGCAACTGGATCGGGAGCGGCGCCATTGCCTGCTGACCGGTCCGGCTGGCGTGGGCAGCCTTGCCTGCGCGCTCGGCTAAAGGCCTGCCGCGAGAACCTATCGTATCTGCACCCGCGTGCGCCGCAGGCTGCTGGCTCCTTGCTGGCGTTGGCCCATAGCGACGAGCCGCTGCGCAAGCTGCTGGTCGGGCGCACGGTGGATACCTGATCTTGGACGACTGGGAGCCGGGACCGTTGCTCGCAGAACAGCGCGGCGCCGATGTGCTGGAGGTGGGAGCGTGCCGGTGATACTGCCCCGCCAGACCGCCGTCGGCGGTCGGCCTGAAGGCGCCGCTTCTCGGGATGTTCGTTGAGCCGCCCGGCCTGCGACGCAAGCGGGGGCCATCGCCTGCCGCAGCCGCAGCAAACCCAGGCAGCTAGAAATTACGTAATGGCGTCGGAGAGGAACTGAGCGCCTAAATGGATATCAACGCCGGGCTTGAGTTGGAAGCAGGTGCCGTTACTGTCGTGCTGAGACGGAGCGGACGATAAACGGGGCGACGGAAAGTGGATGCGGCGCTGAAGGCGAGAATCGCGCTTGAGGCGCTGCGAGAGCAGGCGACTGTAGCCGATCTGGCGCAGCGCTATCAGGTTCACCCGAACCAGGTCTATGCCTCGAAGAAGCAGCTGCACGAGCAGGCAGGAGGGAGCTCTGACACCCAAGGTCGAGTTGTTCGTTTGGCTCGATTGACGACAGGCCCTAGATCGAAGTCGGGCCGATCTGGGGTCGCTGACGCAGGTTGGTGCGGCGTAGCCTACCATGCAGGTAAAATCGAGCGCGTCGTTTCGAACAGGCCCTTGAATTCGTGCTTCTGGAAGAACCCTCGATGCGCGCCGAAGTTTCCGGCGATCACGCGAAATCGACCCACGTCTGATCGCGTCCGATGAGCCCTCCTCGCGCCCGGATACTGTGACAGAGTTTGGCATAATGGCTGGCCACTGCGCGAACGTGTCCCTGCCTGGTCACGTACCCGCTCTGCGGCAGCGAGTCGCCCGGGCCGACGAAGCGGTGGAGGTTGTCCCTCCGGCCGAAGCCGCCTTGCCGGTTGAGCTATGACCAGTACTGATCTCGCCATCGACGGGGCGAGCCGCCGGGTGGCCACCACAATGGCAGCCGCAGAGGTCGCTCGCCGCCCCTGCTGCCAGCGCGAGGTCGGAGATTGTCGGCGATCGTCGCGGGGTGCGCGACCACAGCGTTTCGGGAAGCCATGGTCGCGGCATCTCGCGGGGCGAGCGGCACCCGGTGCAGGAGGTAGAGCGCGAGCAGCACGGATCTGCCCGAGCGCGTCCAGGCTGCCTCGCCGGGCAGGAACCCCTGCGCGATCTGCCG
>CAVZPY010000016.1:0-51493 GCA_963777265.1 uncultured Alphaproteobacteria bacterium
CGCCGGGGCGGCAGGCGAGTGCGGTATTGCCGCTGCTCGACATCGCGCAGCGGCAGATGGCGCGCACCACGGGCAGCGCCTGGGTGCCGCGCGCGGCCATGGAGGGCAGTCGCGGCTCGGCTGGAGATGCCGCCGATCCGCGTCTTTGAGGTCGCGACCTTTTACTTGATGTTCAACACCCACCCGATCGGCCGCTTCCACCTCCAGATCTGCACCACCACGCCGTTGGCTGCGCGGCTCGGACGAGGTCGTGGCCGCCTGCCGCCGCTCGACCGACATCGCCGGCTGGGGGCAGACCAGTGCCGATCGGATGTTCACGATGTCCGAGGTCGAGTGCCTGGGCGCCTGCGTGAATGCGCCGATGATGCAGGTGAATGACGATTACTACGAGGACCTCGACGGGCCGCGCACCGAGGCGCTGCTGGCGGCGCTGCGTCGCGGCGAACGCCCGATGCCGGGGCCGACGATCCCGCGGCAGGCCTCGGCACCCGAGGGCGGACCCAACACCCTGACGACGGTGGGCGAGTGATGCTCGCCGATCGCGATCGCATCTTCACCAATCTCTACGGCATCCACGACTGGGGCCTCGAGGCGGCGCGCCGCCGCGGCGACTGGGACAACACCGCGGCGATCCTGGCGCGCGGCCGCGATGCCATCGTCGAGGAGGTGAAGGCGTCGGGCCTGCGCGGGCGCGGCGGTGCCGGGTTCCCCACCGGCACGAAATGGTCGTTCATGCCGAAGCAGTTCGACGGCCGGCCTGCCTATCTGGTGGTCAACGCCGACGAGAGCGAGCCCGGCACCTGCAAGGATCGCGACATCATGCGCCACGATCCGCACAAGCTGATCGAGGGCGCGCTGATCGCCTGCTTCGCGATGGGGGCGCACACCTGCTACATCTACATAAGGGGCGAGTTCTACAACGAGGCGCGGGTGCTGCAGGCGGCGATCGACCAGGCCTACGAGGCCGGGCTGATCGGCCGCAACGCCAGCGGTTCGGGCTGGGATTGCGATTTCTATCTGCATCGCGGCGCCGGCGCCTATATCTGCGGCGAGGAGACCGGGTTGCTGGAGAGCCTGGAAGGCAAAAAAGGGTTGCCGCGGCTGAAGCCGCCCTTCCCGGCGGCGGTCGGCCTCTATGGCTGCCCGACCACGGTGAACAACGTCGAGAGCATCGCCGCGGTGCCGGCCATCATGCGCCGGGGTGCGGCCTGGTTCTCGGCGCTGGGGCGGCCGAAGAACACGGGGACAAAAATCTTCTGCATCTCCGGGCACGTGAACAAGCCGTGCAACGTCGAGGACGAACTCGGCATCCCGATGCGCGAGCTGATCGACCGCTACGCCGGCGGCGTGCGCGGCGGCTGGGACAATCTGCTCGCGGTGATCCCCGGCGGCGCATCGGTGCCGCTGATCCCGAAGGATGTGTGCGACACGGTGCTGATGGATTTCGACAGCCTGCGCGACGCCCAGAGCGCGCTCGGCACCGCGGCGTTGATCGTGATGGACAAATCGACCGACGTGATCCGCGCGATCGCGCGGCTGGCGAAATTCTACAAGCACGAGAGCTGCGGCCAGTGTACGCCATGTCGCGAGGGCACCGGCTGGATGATGCGGGTGCTGTACCGCATGGTCGAGGGGCGCGCCGAGGTATCCGAGATCGACATGCTGGAGCAGGTGACGCGGCAGGTGGAGGGGCACACGATCTGCGCGCTCGGCGATGCCGCCGCGTGGCCGATCCAGGGGCTGATCCGCCACTTCCGCCCGGTGATCGAGGAACGGATCGCCGCCTACAAGCGCTCCGGGCGGAGGCTCGATCTGCCGATGGCGGCAGAGTAGGCCGATGGCGAAGCTGACGATCGACGGCGCCGAGATCGAGGTGCCGAACGGCATCTCGGTGCTGCAGGCCTGCGAGGCGGCGGGCAAGGAGATTCCGCGCTTCTGCTACCACGACCGGCTCTCGGTCGCCGGCAATTGCCGGATGTGCCTCGTGGAACTCGAAAAGGCGCCGAAGCCGATCGCCTCCTGCGCCTATCCGGTGGCCGACGGCATGAAGGTGCTGACCGACAGCCCGATGACGCGCGCGGCACGGCGCGGGGTGATGGAGTTCCTGCTTATCAACCATCCGCTCGACTGCCCGATCTGCGATCAGGGCGGCGAGTGCGACTTGCAGGATCAGTCCTACGGCTACGGCCTGGGCCATTCACGCTACGTCGAGAACAAGCGCGCGGTGAAGGACAAGTATCTCGGCCCGATCGTCAAGACGGTGATGACGCGCTGCATCCAGTGCACGCGCTGCGTCCGCTTCTCGGCCGAGATCGCCGGCACCTCGGAACTCGGTGCCACCGCGCGCGGCGAGGACATGGAGATCGGCACCTATATCGAGCGCGCGCTCACCTCGGAACTGTCGGGCAATCTGGTGGACATCTGCCCGGTCGGCGCGCTGACTGCGAAGCCATACGCTTTCGTCGCCAGGCCTTGGGAGCTGCGCAAGACCGACGGCGTCGATGCGCTCGATGCGCTTGGCTCGGCGATCCGCGTCGACAGCCGCTCGTCGGAGGTGCTGCGGGTGCTGCCGCGTGTGAACGACGAGATCAACGAGGAGTGGATCGGCGACAAGTCGCGCCACTCCGTCGATGGGCTGAAGCGGCGGCGGCTGGATCGGCCCTGGGTGCGCCACGACGGACGATTGCAGCCGGCGACCTGGCCTGATGCTTTTTCCGCCATCGCGGCGCGGCTGCACGACCTGCCCGGCGATCGCATCGGCGCGATTGCGGGCGATCTGTGCGATGCCGAGAGCATGGCGGCGCTGAAGGACCTGATGGCGGCGCTGGGGTCGGCCAATCTCGATTGCCGGCAGGATGGCGCGCGGCTGGATGCGACGCGGCGCGAGTTCTACCTGTTCAACGCCGGGATCGCCGCGATCGAGGAGGCGGACGCGCTGCTGCTGATCGGCAGCAGTCCCCGCCATGAGGCGCCGGTGCTGAACGCGCGCATCCGCAAGCGCTTCCTGCACGGCAATTTCCCGATCGGCGCGATCGGGGCGCCTGCTGACCTCACCTATCCCGTGGATTTTCTCGGCGATTCGCCGGCGCTGCTGAATGTCCTGCACGATGGCGGCCACGCCTTCGCGCAGACGCTGCGGGAGGCGAAGCGGCCGATGGTGATCGTGGGCCAAGGCGCGCTGGCGCGGCCCGACGGGTCGGCGGTGCTGGCGGCGGCGTGGCGGCTGGCGGTGGCGGTGGGGGCGCTCGGCCTCGAGTGGCACGGCTTCAACGTGCTGCACACCGCGGCGGCGCGCGTGGGCGCGCTTGATCTCGGCTTCCTGCCCGGCTCGCGCGGCCGCGGGATCGACGCGATGCTGGACGGCGGCGTCGATCTGCTATGGCTGCTGGGAGCGGACGAGTTTGACACCGCGCGCATCGGGGATGCGACCTTCGTCGTCTATCAGGGCCATCACGGCGACCGCGGCGCCGGCCGCGCCGACGTTATTCTTCCCGGTGCCGCCTACACCGAGAAGAACGGCACCTACGTCAACACCGAGGGCCGGGTGCAGCGCAGCTTCCGCGCCGTGTTCGCGCCGGGCGAGGCGCGCGAGGACTGGAAGATTCTGCGGGCGTTCAGTGCGGTGATCGGCCGGCCGCTGCCCTATGATGATCTCGACGCGCTGCGGCGGCGGCTGGTTGAGATAAATCCGCTCTTCGCCCGCGTCGGCGAGCACGTGCGGCTCGGGGCGACCGACCAGGGCGGGCCGGCCGGCGACCCGGCCGCGCTCTCGGACGCGCCGGTCGGGTACGCGATCGCCGACTACTACCAGACCAACCCGATCAGCCGCGCCAGTCCGACGATGGCGGAGTGCTCGCGCCTGTTCGTGCGGCCGGCCTTGCAGGCGGCCGAATAGGCGATGGCGCAGTTCTTCCTGCACACGCTGCTCGGGCAGCTCATCCTGACGATTGCCGAGACGCTGGCGCTGCTGGTGCCGCTGCTGATCGCGGTCGCCTATCTCACGCTCGCCGAGCGCAAGGTGCTGGCCGCGATCCAGATCCGCCGCGGACCCAATGTGGTCGGACCGTTCGGGCTGTATCAGCCCTTCGCCGACGCGATCAAGATGCTGATGAAGGAGACGGTGATCCCGACCGGATCGAACCGGCTGCTGTTCCTGATGGCGCCGATGCTCACCTTCTCGCTGGCGATGCTCGCCTGGGCGGTGATCCCGGTGAACAATGGCTGGGCGGTGGCCGACATCAACGTGGGCGTGCTCTATCTGTTCGCGATCAGCTCGCTCGGCGTCTATGGGATCATCGTGGCGGGCTGGGCGAGCAACTCAAAATACGCCTTCCTCGGCGCGCTGCGTTCGGCCGCACAGATGGTCAGCTACGAAGTCTCGATGGGCTTCATAATCGTCTCGGTGGTGCTGTGCGCGGGCAGCCTGCGGTTGAATGACATCGTGCTGGCGCAGCGGCATGTCTGGTACTTCATCCCGCTGTTCCCGGTCTTCATCATGTTCTTCGTCTCGATCCTGGCCGAGACCAACCGCAACCCGTTCGATCTGCCGGAGGGGGAGAGCGAGATCGTCGCCGGCTTCTTCGTCGAATACAGCGCGATGGCGTTCGCGCTGTTTTTCCTTGGCGAATACGCGAACATGATCCTGATGTCGGCGATGACCACGATCCTGTTTCTGGGCGGCTGGCTGTCGCCGATCCCGTTTGTGCCCTTCACCTGGATACCCGGGCCGATCTGGTTCATCATCAAGATCTGCATCTGCCTGTTCGTGTTCATCTGGGTGCGAGGGACGATGCCGCGCTACCGCTACGACCAGTTGATGCGGCTTGGCTGGAAGGTGTTCTTGCCGCTGTCGCTCGGCTGGCTCGTGATCACCGCGGGCGTGCTGTTGGCGACCGGGTGGCTGCCCCATGCCGCGTGAGAGGAGCGAGGGTTGAGATGGCGTTTCTGGACCGCACCGCGCGCGGCCTGCTGCTGCCGGAGCTGGTCGCCGGCCTCTGGCTCACGCTGCGCTACTTCTTCCGCCCCAAGGCGACGATCAACTATCCCTACGAGAAGGGTCCGCTCAGCCCGCGGTTTCGCGGCGAGCACGCGCTGCGCCGCTACCCGAACGGCGAGGAGCGCTGCATCGCCTGCAAGCTGTGCGAGGCGATCTGTCCGGCGCAGGCGATCACGATCGAGGCGGAGCCGCGCGAGGACGGCTCGCGGCGCACCACGCGCTACGACATCGACATGACCAAATGCATCTATTGCGGCCTGTGCGAGGAGAGCTGCCCGGTCGATGCCATCGTCGAGGGGCCGAATTTCGAATTCTCGACCGAAACGCGGTCGGAGCTGATGTACGACAAGCAGAAGCTGCTGGACAACGGCGACCGGTGGGAGAGCGAGATCGCCCGCCGCCTCGAGCTGGACGCGCCCTACCGATGATGATCCTCCCGACCGTCGCCTTCTACGTCTTCTCCGTGGTGCTGCTGCTCGCGGCCGGCATGGTCGTGACCGGGCGCAACCCGGTGCATTCGGTGCTGTTTCTGATCCTGGCGTTCTTCAACGCCGCCGCCCTGTTCGTGCTCGCCGGCGCCGAGTTCCTGGCGATGATCCTGGTCATCGTCTATGTCGGCGCGGTCGCGGTGCTGTTCCTGTTCGTGGTGATGATGCTCGACGTCAACTTCGTCGAGCTGCGGGAGGGGTTCCAGCGCTATGCCCCGGTGGGGGCGACGATCGGGGCGATCCTACTGGCCGAGCTCGCTTTGGTCGTCACCGGCTGGCATATCGCCCCTGCCGCGACCACGTTGCGGCTGCAGCCGATGCCGTCGGGGATGACCAACACCCTCGCACTCGGCAGCGTGCTCTACACCGACAACATCCTGCTGTTCCAGATCGCGGGGCTGGTGCTGCTGGTGGCGATGATCGGCGCGATCGTGCTGACGCTGCGCGACCGCCGCGCCTCGCGCAAGCAAGCGATCGCAGTGCAGAACGCACGCCGGCCGGAAGATACGCTGGAGATCGTGGAGGTCGGGATCGGCATGGGCATCGCGAGCATCGGCATCCGCCGGCCGACAGCGACGGAGCCGCCCGAGCTTGCGGAGGAAGACGCCGAACTCGCCCACCCGTCGGGAGGCTCGACCTAGATGCCGGGGCTGGGACACTTTCTCGCCGTCGCCGCGATCCTGCTGGTGCTCGGGGTGTTCGGCATTTTCCTCAACCGCAAGAACGTCATCATCATCCTGATGTCGATCGAGCTGATCCTGCTCGCGGTCAACATCAACCTGGTCGCGTTCTCGGCGGCCCTCGGCGATCTGGTGGGACAGGTGTTCGCGATGTTCGTCCTCACCGTCGCCGCGGCCGAGGTGGCGATCGGGCTTGCGATCGTGGTCGTCTATTTCCGCAACCGCGGCTCGATCCAGGTCGAGGACGTGAACCTGATGCGGGGCTGAGCCGATGCTGTTCACGATCGCGGTGTTCGCGCCGCTGCTGGGCGCGGCCATCGCCGGGCTGTTCGGCCGGCTGATCGGCGACCGCGCCAGCCAGGGGGTGACGATCGTCTGCATGATCGTCGCCGCCGCCTGCGGCATCACCGAGTTCGTCCCGTTCATCGTGAAGCAGGGTGCGGCCGAGCTGTTCCCGATCGCCACCTGGATCGAGGCCGGCAGCTTTCATGTCCAATGGGCGCTGCGGCACGATACGCTTTCGGTGGTGATGGTCGCGATGGTCACGACCGTCTCGATGCTGATCCATATCTACAGCGTCGGCTACATGGCGCATGAACATACGCCGACCAGCCGCTTCTTCTGCTACCTGAGCCTGTTCACCTTCGCGATGCTGATGCTGGTGACGTCTGACAACATCGTCCAGCTCTTCTTCGGCTGGGAAGGCGTCGGCCTCATGTCGTATCTGCTGATCGGCTACTGGTACGACCGGCCGAGCGCCTGCGCCGCCGCGATCAAGGCGTTCGTGGTCAACCGCGTGGGCGATCTGTTCTTCGCGGTCGGCATTGCGCTGATTTTCTTTCTGTTTCGCTCGATCTCGTTCGACGCCATCTTCGACGCGATCCCGGCGCATCTCGCCGCCCGCTATCACGTGCTCGGCGGCACCTGGCAGGCCTACGAGGTGATCGGCGTGCTGCTGTTCATCGGCGCGATGGGCAAGTCGGCGCAGATCTTCCTGCACACCTGGCTACCGGACGCAATGGAGGGGCCGACGCCGGTCTCGGCGCTGATCCATGCGGCGACGATGGTGACGGCGGGCGTGTTCCTGGTCGCGCGCATGTCGCCGATCTATGAGCAGACGCACTTCGCGCTCGGCATGGTCACGTTCATCGGCGGCACCACATCGCTGTTCGCGGCGACCATCGGCTGCGTGCAGAACGACATCAAGAAGGTGATCGCCTATTCCACCTGCTCGCAGCTCGGCTACATGTTCCTCGCCGCCGGCGCCGGCGCCTATCAGGCTTCGATCTTTCATTTGTTCTGCCACGCCTTCTTCAAGGCGCTGCTGTTCATGTGCGCGGGCGCGGTGATCCACGCCATGTCGGACGAACAGGACATGCGCCGCATGGGCGGCATCTGGCGGAAGGTTCCGATCACCTACGTCACGATGTGGATCGGCAGCCTGGCATTGGCCGGCATCCCGCCGTTCTCCGGCTATTTCTCGAAGGACGCGATCCTGGAGGCGGCCTTCGCGCGCGGCGATGCGGTGGCCCTCTACGGCTTCGCGTGCGGCACGCTGGCCGCGGCACTGACCGCGTTCTACTCCTGGCGCCTGCTGCTGATGACGTTTCACGGGCGACGGCGGTTCGACGAGCACGTGGCCAGCCACGTCCATGAGAGCCCTGCGGTGATGACCGGGCCGCTGATCGCGCTTGCGATCGGTGCCACCTTCGCCGGGCTCGCATTCCACGGCCTGTTCATCGGCACCGGCTGGCAGCAGTTCTGGATGGGCAGCATCGTCGCCGGACCGCAGAACCACATCCTGGTGGACGCCGAGCACGTCCCGCCCTTGATCGCGCTGCTGCCGCTGATCCTCGGACTGCTCGGCATCGCGGTCGCCTATTTGTTCTATATGGTTCGGCCGGCGTTGCCGGCGCAGCTCGCCAGCGCCTTCCCGGGCGTCTATCGCTTCCTGCTCAACAAATGGTATTTCGACGAGCTCTATGATTTCTTGTTCGTCCGCCCGACGTTCCGGCTGGCGCGCTTCCTGTGGCAGACCGGGGATGCAACGATCATCGACGGCGTGCCCAACGGCCTCGCGGCGCTCACCACCGACGGTTCGACCGAGGTCACGCGCATCCAGACCGGCTCGCTTGCTGTCTATGCCTTTGTCATGCTGATCGGCCTCGTGCTGCTGGTCAGCATCTTCCTCCTGTTCGGTTGAGGGCGCGATGAACGCCGCCGGCTTCCCGATCCTGTCGCTGATCACCTGGCTGCCGCTGGCCGGCGTCGGTGTCATGCTCTGCGTGCGCGGCGACGAGGCGACGGTCGCCGCGAACGCGCGCTGGACCGCGCTCTGGACCAGCCTGATCGTGTTTGCACTCAGCCTGGTGCTCTGGTTCCGCTTCGACCCAGCCGATCCAGGCTTTCAGTTCGTCGAGAACGTGACCTGGCTGCCGGCGTTCAAGACCTCCTACCGGATGGGCGTGGACGGCATCTCGGTGCTGTTCGTGCTGCTCTCGACGCTGCTGACGCCGATCTGCGTGCTGGCGAGCTGGGACTCGGTGCACAGCCGCGTGCGCGAATACATGATCACCTTCCTGATCCTCGAGACGATGCTGGTGGGGCTGTTTTGCGCGCTCGACTTCATCGTGTTCTACATGTTCTTCGAGGGCGTGCTGATCCCGATGTATCTCATCATCGGCATCTGGGGCGGTCCGCGGCGCGTGTATGCCGCGTTCAAGTTCTTCCTCTACACGCTGCTCGGCTCGGTTCTGATGCTGCTGGCTTTGCTTGCGATGTGGTTCTATGCTGGCACCACCGACATCGTGGTGCTGCTGCACACGTCATTTCCGCCGCGGATGCAGTTCTGGCTGTTTCTTGCCTTCCTCGCATCCTTCGCGGTGAAGGTGCCGATGTGGCCCGTGCATACCTGGCTGCCGGACGCGCATGTCGAGGCACCGACCGCCGGTTCCGTCATCCTGGCCGGCGTGTTGCTGAAGATGGGCGCCTACGGCTTCATCCGCTTCTCGCTGCCGATGCTGCCGCAGGCCTCCGCCGAGTTCGCGCCGCTGATGTTCACGCTCGGCGTGATCGCGGTGATCTACACGTCGTTCGTGGCGCTGGCGCAGGATGATATGAAGAAGCTGGTCGCCTATTCGTCGGTGGCCCACATGGGCGTGGTGATCATCGGCTTCTTCGTCTTCAACATCCAGGGCATCTCCGGTGCGCTGTTCCAGATGCTGAGCCACGGCATCGTCTCGGCGGCACTCTTTCTCTGCGTCGGCGTGGTCTATGACCGGCTGCACACGCGCGAGATCGACCGCTACGGCGGGCTGGTGGTGAACATGCCGAAATACTCGGTCGTGTTCATGGTGTTTGCGCTGGCCAGCGTCGGTCTGCCCGGCACCAGCGGCTTCGTCGGCGAGTTCCTGGTCGTGATAGGCGCGCTGCAAGTCAATTTCTGGCTCGCCCTGCTCGGCGCCATGGGGATGATCCTGGGCGTCGCCTACACCCTCTATCTCTACCGCCGCGTGATTTTCGGCGCGCTGACCAAGCCCGACCTCAAGCGCCTGCTCGACCTCACCCCGCGCGAGGTCGCGGTGTTCGCGCCGCTGGTTCTGCTCACGCTCTGGATGGGCGTCTATCCGTCGAGCTTCACAAGTTTCTGGGACGCGAGCATCGGTGCGATGGTGCGGAGCCACACGGCGGCACTCGCCACCACCCGCTTCGCCGGAGGTGCCGCACGATGAATTGGACGCTGGCGATCCCCGAGCTGGTGCTCACGGTCTGCGGCTTCGCGATCCTGGTATTCGGTGTGCTGTACCGCCGGGAATCGACGCTGATCTGCACCATGCTGACCATCGGCGCCTTCGTGCTCACGCTGGCCCTGATGCTCAGCACACCCTACGGCGTCGCCTATCACGGCCAGTTCGTCACCGACCCGCTCGCGAGCTTCATCGATGTTCTGGTGCTCGCGGGTGCTGCGATGGTGGTCATCCTGGCGCTGGACACCAACGATCGCGGCGGGATCACGCGCTTCGAGTTCCCGGTGCTGGTGCTGTTCGCGGCCGTCGGCATGATGGTGATGGCGTCGGCCACCAACCTGATGAGCCTCTATCTCGGGCTGGAACTGCAATCGCTTGCGATCTACGTGCTCGCCGCCTTCGCGCGCGACGATCTGCGGTCGTCCGAGGCGGGGCTGAAGTATTTCGTGCTCGGAGCCCTCGCGTCGGGGCTGCTGCTGTACGGTATCTCCTGGGTCTATGGCTTCGCCGGGACGATGGATTTTGCGGCACTCTCCAAGGCGTTCACCACCCCGGCGTCGGCCTCGGCCGGGCTGATCGTCGGCGTGGTGTTCATCATCGTGGGCCTCGCCTTCAAGATTTCGGCCGTGCCGTTCCACATGTGGGCGCCGGACGTCTATGAAGGGGCGCCCACGCCGGTCACGGTGTTCATCAGCACCGCGCCGAAGGTCGCGGCGATGGCGCTGCTGCTGCGCACGCTCGCGGTGCCGTTCGGCCATCTGCTCGCCCAATGGTCGCCGCTGATCTCGCTGATCGCGGTCGCCTCGATGATCCTGGGCGCGCTGGGCGCGATCGGGCAGTGGAACATCAAGCGGCTGATGGCCTATTCCTCGATCGGCCATATGGGCTACGCGCTGATCGGGCTCGCCGTCGGCACCGCCGCCGGCTATCGCGGCGTGCTGGTCTATCTCGTGACCTACATCTTCATGAGCGCGGGCACCTTCGCCTGCATCATCGCCATGCGCCGGCGCGGCCGGTCGCTGGAGAAGATCGCCGATCTCAACGGCCTGGCCAGCACCGATCCGATGCTGGCGCTCGCCTTCGCGGTGTTCATGTTCAGCCTGGCCGGCATCCCGCCGTTGTCAGGCTTCTTCGGCAAGCTCTACGTGTTCCTCGCCGCGGTGCAGGCGGGCAACTGGTGGCTGGCGGTGATCGGGGTCGTCACCAGCGTGTTCTCGGCCTACTACTACATCCGCATCGTCAAGGTGATCTATTTCGATCCCGCCGAGCCGGCGTTCGACCGGCGCACCGCCTCGCTCTCCTTCGTCGCCGCCGCGAGCGCGCTGTTCACGCTGCTGTTCTTCCTCTTCCCCGCGCCGATCGTGGCCGCGGCGCAGAATGCGGCGCAGGCGCTGGCGGGATGATCGGCCCCGGGGTCGGCGAAGTCATGGATAGGCGATGCCCATCGCGAGAAATCGCCATCGCGAGCCGGCCGCTTGGCCGGCGTGGCGATCCAGGCCCGCGGCACCGTGCGGCACGCCTGGACTGCTTCGTCGCGTTGCTCCTCGCAGTGACGGGAATGCATGGCGATCAGTCACGCGACCATGAAAGCAGGACCTAGGCCGATGCTGCTGGTCATCGACGCCGGCAACACCAACGTCGTCGTGGCGGTGCATGACGGCGCGCTCTGGCGCGGCATCTGGCGCATCCGCACCGACGCGCAGCGCACCTCGGATGAATACGCGGTCTGGCTGCTGGCGCTGCTGTCGCACGCGCGGCTGCGAGCGGAAGACGTCTCGGCGGCGGTGATCGGCACCGTCGTCCCCGCCGCCCTCTATCATCTGCGTCGCCTGTGCCGCGACTGGTTCGCGGTCGAGCCGCTGGTCGCGCGCGCGGCGCTCGACTGGGGGTTCGAGATAAGGGTGGACACCCCCGAGGAGGTCGGCGCCGACCGACTGGTGAACGCGCTCGCCGCCCACCATCGCTATCGCGGCCCGCTGATCGTGCTCGATTTCGGCACCGCGACGACCTTCGACGTCGTCGATGCCGACGGGGCCTATCTGGGCGGCGTGATCGCGCCCGGGATCAATCTCTCGATCGAGGCGCTGCACCACGCCGCGGCGCGGCTGCCGCGGATCGGCATCGGCCGGCCGCAGGCGGTGATCGGGCGTGCGACCGTGCCGGCCATGCAGTCCGGCATCTACTGGGGTTATGTCGGGCTGGTGGAGGGGTTGGTCGGCCGCATCCGCGGCGAGTACGGCGGGCCGATGAAGGTGATCGCGACCGGCGGGCTGGCGCCGCTGTTCGCCGAAGGCACGCTCGTGATCGAGCGGATCGACCCGGACCTGACCCTTGACGGGCTTCGCATGTTGGCGGAGCGCAACCCGGCCCCCACATTGTCACGCGACAGAGTACGACTGCCCGAAGGCGATTGATGGACGCAGCATCCGGCGACTTGGCCTTCCTGCCCTTGGGCGGGACCGGCGAGATTGGCATGAATCTCAACCTCTACCGCAGCGGCGCGGCATGGCTCGCCGTCGATTGCGGCATCGGCTTCGCCGGCGGCGACCAGCCGGAGTTCGAGATCATGGTGCCCGACCCCGGCTTCATCGCCGCGCGGCGCGAGCGGCTGGTCGGGCTGGTCATCACCCATGCCCACGAGGACCATCTGGGCGGCGTTCCGTGGCTGTGGCGCCAGCTTCGCTGCCCGGTCTTCGCCACCCCCTTCGCCGCCGCCGTGCTGCGCCGCAAGCTCATCGAGGCCGGGATGCTGGGCGAGGTGAAGCTGCGCATCATCCCGCCCGGCGGGGCGTGGGAATTGGCCCCCTTCTCGCTGCAATTCCTGCGCGTCGCGCACTCGATCCCGGAGGCGCAGGCGCTCGCCATCCGCACCCCGCACGGCACCGTGCTGCACACCGGCGACTGGAAGCTCGATCCGCACCCGCTGATCGGGCCGCCCACCGACGAGGCTGCGTTCGCCGCCCTCGGCGATCAGGGCGTGCTGGCGATGATCTGCGATTCCACGAACGCGATGGTGGAGGGCCATTCGGGGTCCGAGGCCGACGTGCGCCGCTCGCTCGCGGCGTTGATCCGCGACCTCCGCGGGCGCGTCGTCGTGACCTGCTTCGCGAGCAACGTGGCACGGCTCGAAAGCGTGGCCCTCGCCGCGCGCGATGCCGGACGCAGCGTGGCCCTGGTTGGCCGCAGCCTGCGCAACATCGAGGCGGCGGCGCGGGAGTGCGGCTATCTCGCCGGGCTGCCGGCGTTTGCGGGCGAAGACGACATCGCCGACATTCCCGACGACAATGTGCTGATCCTGGCGACCGGCAGCCAGGGCGAGCCGCGTTCGGCGCTGGCCCGCATCGCCGCCGACCAGCACCGGCACGTGGCACTGGGCGAGGGCGACACGGTGCTTTTCTCCAGCCGCGTCATCCCCGGCAACGAGCGCGCGATCACCACGGTGCAGGAAGGGCTGGTGCGGCGCGGGGTGCGGCTGATGACCGAGGCGGACCACATGGTTCACGTCTCGGGCCACCCCGCGCGCGATGAGCTGCGCCGCCTTTATCGGCTGGTGCGGCCGCGCTTCTCGGTGCCGGTGCATGGCGAGTGGCGCCACCTCGCGGCCCACGCGGCGCTGGCGCAGGAGGCGGGCGTCACGCCGTTCCTGATCGAGGATGGGGATGTCCTGAACCTAGCCCCGGGCCGGCCGGAGGTGGTGGACAGTGCGGCCATCGGGCGGCTCGCGGTGGACGGCGCACGGCTGGTGCCGGTGGATGGGAAGGTGCTCGCCGCGCGGCGGCGGATGATGGGCAACGGCATGGTGCTGGCGAGCCTCGCAATCGACACCGGCGGGCGGCTGCGCGGCCAGCCGCGGGTCAGCGCGCCCGGCCTGTTTGCGCCCGAGGACCCGGAGACGGCGCAGCTCGCCAGCGATTTCGCCGACGAGCTGGCCGATTTGCCGGCGCCGCTGCGGCGCGGCGACGACGACGCGCTGGCCGACGCCGCGCGGGCGGCGCTGCGCCGGGCGCTGGGACGGCGGCTGCAAAAGCGGCCGCTGGTCGATGTGCATCTGCTGCGGGTCTGAGCATGGGCTGGTTTACCGGCTGCGTCCTCTATGCGCTGATCTGGTGGACGACGCTGTTCGCCGTGCTGCCGACCGGCACCCGCGCCCGTGCCGAGCCGGACGCCGCGAGCGGCTGGCGCGGCGTCCCGGAGCACCCGCATCTGGGCCGCAAGGTCATCGCCACCACGCTGGTCGCGGCCGTGATCTGGTTGGTGCTGTTCCTGGTGATCCGCAGCCCGTATCTGAGTTTCCGGCACGGCTGGCTGGCGCTGCCTGACAACTAGGCGGCGCGCCGGTCAGGCCGCGCCGATCGGCCAGCGATGTTCGCCTCGGGTATAAAAAAACGGCACCGGTCCTCGCTTTTCCGATGGACCCGTGCCGCGAAGCCCGCGCAGTCTTTGGCTCGGCTGAGGGACTGGCCTTCATCCTGCCTTTGGCTGGCGTTTGCTCCCCAAACTTGGCCCGCAGCGCGCGTGGCCCGGCTCTTGTTACCGCAATGTGTCGGCGGAAGTCACGCGATTTTGTGCGGGCAGGGTGATTTTCGCGTGATTTCTTGCCGCCCGACCGTTGTGCGGTGCAACAAAATGTCTCGGTTGTCGCGGAACCGGCCGCTGGCCTCTCCCCCGCACCGCCTCTATGGTCCGCGCGGCCCTCTCGCCCCAAGGACCCGTGATGCGCCTCTCTCGCGGCTTCGTGCCCACGCTCAAGGAAACGCCCGCCGAGGCGCAGATCGTCTCCCATCGGTTGATGCTGCGCGCCGGGCTGGTGCGGCAGACCTCGGCCGGCATCTATGCCTGGCTGCCGGCGGGTTTTCGGGTGCTGCGCAACATCGCCGAGATCGTGCGCGCCGAGCAGGACGCGGCGGGCGCGCAGGAATTGCTGATGCCGACCATCCAGCCCGCCGACCTGTGGCGCGCCAGCGGCCGCTACGACGCCTATGGCCCGGAGATGCTGCGCATCCGCGACCGCCACGAGCGCGACATGCTGTACGGCCCGACCAACGAGGAGATGATCACTGACCTGCTGCGCCAGTCGGTGCGCAGCTATCGCGAACTGCCGCAGATCCTCTACCACATCCAATGGAAGTTCCGTGACGAGGTGCGGCCGCGCTTCGGTGTGATGCGCGGGCGCGAGTTCCTGATGAAGGACGCCTACAGCGTCGATTTCAACTACGCGGGCGCGGTGGTCAGCTACCGCAAGATGATGCTCGCCTACATGCGCACCTTCCAGCGGATCGGACTGAAGGCGATCCCGATGGAGGCCGAGTCCGGTCCGATCGGCGGCGATCTCAGCCACGAGTTCATCATCCTCGCTCCCACCGGCGAAAGTCGCGTGTTCTACGACCAGGGTTTCGAGGACATCGACTGGGTACGCGCCGATTTCGATGCGGCGAAACCCGCCGATCTGGAGCGCTTCTTCGCGCAGATGACGTCGCTGTACGCGGCGACCGACGATAAGCACGACGCTGCGGCGTGGGAGAAGGTGGACCCGGTGCGGCGGCGCGAAGGGCGCGGCATCGAGGTCGGTCACATCTTCTATTTCGGCACCAAGTACAGCCGGCCGATGGAATTCGCCGTCGCCGGCCCCGACGGCCGCCCCGTGCATCCCGAGATGGGCAGCTACGGCATCGGCGTGTCGCGCCTGGTGGGCGCGGTGATCGAGGCCAGCCACGATGCCGCCGGCATCATCTGGCCCGACAGCGTGGCACCGTTCCGCGCCGCCATCCTCAATCTCAAGCAGGGCGATGCCGCCTGCGACCGGCTCTGCGAGACGCTGTATGCCGGGCTGCGCGGCGCCGCGCTGTATGACGACCGCGAGGAGCGCGCGGGGGTCAAATTCGCCGACGCCGACCTGATGGGCCATCCGTGGCAGATCGTGGTCGGCCCGCGGGGTGCTGCCGCCGGAATGGTGGAGCTGAAGCGGCGCGCGAGCGGCGAGCGGCACGAACTCGCTCCCGACGCGGCGCTGGCCCGCATTCGCGGCTGAACGGCGTGTTCGGCGCGTTCGAGCGGGCGGTTGCGAGCCGCTACCTGCGCGCGCGACGGGGCGAGCGGTTCATCTCGGTCATCGCCATCTTCTCGCTGCTCGGGATCGCGCTCGGCGTCGCCACGCTGATCATCGTGATGAGCGTGATGAACGGGTTCCGGGCCGACCTGATGGGTCGCATCCTCGGCCTTAACGGCCATCTCAGCGTGCTGCCGGTCGAGGGCACGCTGCACGGCTTCGATGCGATCGCGGCGCGTATCCGCGTGGTGCCGGGTGTGGTCTCGGCGGCGCCGCTGGTCGAAGGCCAGGTGCTGCTCAGCAATGGCCGCCTCTCGAGCGGCGGCATCGTGCGCGGGATGCGCGCGGCCGATCTGCAAAAGCTCGCCGAGGTGAGCGGTCACATCGTCGCCGGCAGCCTCGATGGCTTCCACGGCAACGACGCGATCGCGATCGGCTCGACGCTGGCGCAGAGCATGGGGCTGGGCGTCGGCGGCCAACTGACGCTGATCTCGCCCAACGGGGCAGCGACCGCGTTCGGCACCATCCCGCGCGTGAAGAGCTATCAGGTGGTCGCGATCTTCAACGTGGGCGTCAGCGTCTATGACGACGGCACGGTGTTCCTGCCGCTCTCGGCGGCGCAGGTGTTCTTCCAGATGCCGGATGCGGTGTCGCAGATCCAGGTGATGGTGCGCGATCCGGACCGGGTGAGCATCGTCAACCGCGCGATCCGAGCCGCCCTCGCCGGCCAGCCGGTGCGCGTGTTCGACTGGACGCAGAGCAACAACAGCTTCTTCACCGCGATCATGGTCGAACGCAACGTGATGTTCCTGATTTTGACTCTGATCATCGTCGTTGCCGCGTTCAACGTGATTTCCTCGCTGATCATGATGGTCAAGGACAAGACGGGCGACATCGCGGTGCTGCGCACGATCGGCGCCGGCCGCGGCGCCGTGATGCGCATCTTCCTGATGTGCGGCGCGTCGGTGGGCGTGATCGGCACGCTGGCCGGCTGCGTGCTAGGCCTGGTGTTCACGCTCAATATCGACACCATTCAGAACTGGGTGACGGAAGCAACCGGCGTCAACGTGTTCAACCCGGAGGTCTATTACCTGACGCACCTGCCAGCACGGATCGATTGGGGCGAGGTCGTGCAGGTGGTGGTCATGGCGCTGGTGCTGTCACTGCTGGCAACGCTCTACCCGAGTTGGCGTGCCGCCCGCACCGACCCGGTGGAGGCGCTGCGCCATGAGTGATGCGCTGACGCTGCGGGCCGTGGCGCGAACCTTCCGCACGGAGGGCGGTGAAATCCCGGTGCTGCGCGGCGCCGACCTCTCGCTTGGTTCAGGCGAGACGGTGGCGCTGGTGGCCCCGTCGGGCAGCGGCAAGTCCACGCTGCTGCATCTCGCGGGGCTGCTGGAGAAACCGGATGCGGGGGCGGTGCTGGTCGAAGGCCGCGACGCCGGGCAGTTGCCCGACGCCGAGCGCACCGCGATCCGCCGCGACACGATCGGCTTCGTCTATCAGTCCCATCACTTGCTGGCGGAGTTCACCGCGCTCGAAAACATCATGCTGCCGCAGATGATCGCCGGCCGCCCGCGCCGCGTGGCCGCGGCACGGGCGGGCGCGCTGCTGGCGGCATTCGGCCTCGCCGCGCGCGCACGGCATCTGCCGGGCAAGCTCTCGGGCGGCGAGCAGCAGCGGGTCGCGATCGCCCGCGCGCTCGCCAACGCGCCGAAGGTGCTGCTGGCCGACGAGCCGACGGGCAATCTCGACGTCGACACGTCGGCGACCGTGTTCGCCGAGTTGCTGCGCGCGGTGCGCGAGCGCGGGCTCGCGGCGCTGATCGCGACCCACAATCCCGACCTCGCCGCGCGCATGGACCGCCGGGTCACGCTGCGCGAGGGGCGGGTGGTGGCGGCGTGAAGGAAGGCCAGGGGCTCCGCCCTTGGACCCCGCCAAGGGCAGTCGCCCTTGGAACCCTCTACAGCTCGCCTTTGGCGAGGGCGTCCCGCAGCACCTTCTCGACGCGAGCATTGTAGCCTCGGCCGGTGGCGCGAATGCCCTGCACCACGTCTGGCGCCAGGCGAAAGCCGATGTGGACCTTGGGCGTTTCGACCGGCGGGCGCCCCAGCTTCTTCCATGCCTTGTATTGCTCGGGGAAAACCTCCTTGAACGGCCTTGCCCGCGCAAAATCCTCCTCGGTCCATTCGGGGTTGTCTTCGTCGTCGATCAGGTCCGGGTCTTGGTCAGCCATAGCGTTTCACCTCTCGCGAATTGGCCTTTCTGAAGGAGATCGCCCGCAGCACGTCGCCGCGTGGTGAACGCCAGCATGTGCAGCCGTCCCTCGATCCAGCCGTAAGCCCGGAAACGGGCCTCGCCGTAGGCGTGGCGCTCATCGGGGATTACAGCCGCCGCCTCGATGTCCATGCGTCCCGCGTCGGCAAGGGAAAGTCCGTGCTTCTGTCGGTTGATGGCGTCCTTGCCTGGGTCGAACTCGATTTCCACAACTAAATGTAGCCACAAAAATCGCCGCCGCAAGGCTGCTGTCGCTCATGGGGTCTGGGGCCGCCGGCCCCAGCGGGGTCGAGGGGCAGCGCCCCTCGCCTTCAATGCCCCGGGGCCGCCGTCGCCGCCGGAGGCGTGCGCAGCAGGTTCAGGAACGCGTCGTTCGGCGACAGCACCAGATGCGCCTTCCCCGCCGTGAACGCGCTGCGATACGCCTGCAAGGTCCGCCAGATGCCGAAGAAATGCGGGTCCTGCTGGAACGCCGCTGCATAGATCGCGATCGCGCGCGCCTCGCCCTCGCCGCGCAGCTTGTCCGCCTGCGCCTTCGCGTTCGCCAGCAGCACGGTGCGCTCGCGGTCGGCGTCGGCGCGGATCTGGGTCGCCGCCGCGGCGCCCTCAGCACGTGCCCGCGCGGCGATCCGCTGCCGTTCCGACTGCATCCGCGACAGCACCGCCGCCGTGTTCTCGGGCGGCAGATCGGCGCGGCGGATGCGCACGTCCTCGACCGAGATGCCAAAGCCGCGCATCTCGGCATTCACCTCCGTCCTGATCTGCCGCATGATCCGGTCGCGCTGCGCCGAGAGCACGTCCGGCAGCGTCTCGTTGCCGAGCACGCGCCGCAGGCTGGAGCTCACCACCGAGTTGAGCCGCGCGCGGATGCCCTCCTCCTGCGCGCCGACCGCCTGGAAATACTGCAGCGGGTTGGTGATGCGGAAGCGTGCGAAGGCATCCACGATCAACCGCTGCTGGTCGCCCAGGATCACCTCCTCGCCCGGCATATCGTAGTCGAGCAGCCGGTTGTCGAAGCTGATCACGGTTTGCACCAGCGGCAGCTTCGTGTGCAGGCCGGGCTTGGTGACGACGCGGATCGGCTGGCCGAATTGCGTCAGCAGCGCCTGCTGGGTCTGCCCCACCTCGAACAGCGCCGAGTTGGCGATCAGCAGCAGCACGATGACGGCGGCGAGTGTCGCGATCCCCACGCGGCTCATGGCGTGGCCGCCTTCGGGGCGGATGATGACGAATCAGACGACGATGGGGCCGACGACGATGGCGGGGCAAGTGGCGGCAAGGTCACGGGCCGCGCCCCGAGTGGCAGCAGCGGCAGCACGTTGCCGGCGGCGCCATCGAGCACCGTGCTCGGCGCGTGTGCCAGGATGTCCTGCATGGTGTCGATATAGAGTCGCCGCAGCGTCACGTCCTTGGCCGCGCGATACGCGGCGAGCACCTCGTCGAAGCGCTGGCCCTCGCCGGTCGCCTGCGCGATCGCGGCCTGTCGCTCGGCGTCCGCCGAGGCCACGATGCGGGCGGCGTCGCCGCGCGCGCGCGGCACGATGTCGTTGTGGTAGGTCTGCGCCTCGTTGCGCAGCCGGTCGGCATCGGTGCTGGCGCGCTGCACGTCGCGAAAACTCTCGACCACGGCGGCCGGCGGATCGACCCGCAGCAACTGCACCTGGGTGATCTCCACGCCCGCGCGGTAGCGGTCCAGGATCGCTTGCGTACCCTTCGTCACCTCGGTCTCGATCTGCGCGCGCGCCTCGGCCAATGCCGGCTGGATCGGCGTACGGCCGATCACCTCGCGAATCACGCTCTCCGCCGCGGCCTTCACCGTCGCCGCCGGATGGCGGGTGTCGAACAGGTACTCGGAGGCGCTGCGGATGCGCCAGAACACGCTGAAATTGATGTCGATGATGTTCGCGTCGCCGGTGAGCATCTCGCTCTCCTGCGGGATGTCGCGTGCGGCGAGCGATTCCGGGGCGGTCGCGGCCGTGCCCGAGGGGGCTGGGCTGAAGCCGACGTCGATGCGGTTGATGCGCGTCACCGCCGGCAGGTCCACGGTCTCGATCGGCCACGGCAGGTGGTAGTTCAGGCCGGGGGCGGTGGTGCGCACGAAGGCGCCGAAGCGCAGCACCACGCCCTGCTCGTCCGGTTGCACGCGATAGAAGCCGCTGGCGAGCCACAGCGCCACGACCACGACCGCGAGCAGCGCCAGTCCGCGGCCGCCGGCGCCGCCGCCCGGCAGCAGCCGCCGCGCCCAGGCCTGGAGCTGGGCGATGATGCGGTCGAGATCGGGCGGCCCGGGAAACGGCCGCCCGCGCGGCGGCACCGGGCGTGGCCCGGGACGGGGGCCGCCGGGTGATCCCCAGGGGTTCGGCCCATCCCCCTGACCGGGGCCGCCATCATTCCAGGGCATCCGGGGCGCAATCCCTCCGCCGCGTCGGGCTTGGTTGGAGGATCGGCACCGCTGCGCCATATCCCGCCTGACGAGGTGGGGTTGAATAGGACGCAACCGCGAGGATGCACAAGCCGATGCCCGAACCCACGGAACAGAGCCTGCGCGAGCGGCTGCGGGCAATCGCCGATCCCGCCAGCGGCCGCGACCTGATCGAAGCCGGCCTGGTCGAGAGCGTGCAGGTGCGCGGCGGGCTGGTGCAGGTGACGCTGCGGACCAGCCGCGAGCGGGTGCGCGAAATGGAGGCCCTGGCACGGCAGGCCGAACGCCTGCTGGCCGCCGAGCCGGGGGTCGCCAACGCCGCCGTGGTGTTGACCGCCCATCGCGAGGTGCCGGCGCCGCCGCCCGCCGCGGCGCCGCATGGCCGCGCGGCACCGACGCTGCTGCTGCCCGAGGTGGGCGCGATCCTGGCGGTCGCCTCCGGCAAGGGCGGCGTCGGCAAGTCCACCACCGCGGTCAACCTCGCGGTTTCGCTGGCGCGGCTGGGATTGGCCACGGGCCTGCTGGACGCCGACATCTACGGCCCCAGCCTGCCGCGGATGCTCGGCCTCAACCGCCGCCCGGAGGTGCGCGGCGAGCGGATGCAGCCGGTTTCCGCCTGGGGGCTGAAGGCGATGTCGATCGGCTTCCTCGTCGATGAGGAGACGGCGATGATCTGGCGTGGCCCGATGGTGATGGGCGCGCTCGAACAGATGATGGGCCAGGTCGATTGGGGTCCGCTCGACGTGATGGTGGTGGACATGCCGCCGGGCACCGGCGACGCGCAGCTCACGATGGCGCAGCGGGTGCGGCTGGCCGGTGCGGTGATCGTCTCGACGCCGCAGGACATCGCACTGCTCGACGCACGGCGCGGCGTGCGGATGTTCGAGCGCGTGAACGTCCCCGTGCTCGGCCTGGTCGAGAACATGAGCGTGTTCTGCTGCCCCAATTGCGGCCATCGCACCGAGCTGTTCGGGCACGGGGGTGCGAAGCGCGAAGCGGCGAAGCTCGGCGTGGATTTCCTGGGCGAGGTGCCGCTGCTGCTCGACATCCGCACCACGTCGGACGCCGGCACCCCGATCAGCGCCGCCGAACCGGAGAGCGCGGCGGCGCGGATCTACGCCGAGATCGCCGCGCGCGTGCGCGAGAAGCTGGGGGCACCGGCGGCGAGTGGTCCGCGCATCGTGGTGAGCTGAAGGGAAGGGCAGGGGTCATCGCACGCGCGCCTCCTGTGCGTTGCGCAGAAGCGCCGCGGCGCGGAAGGGTGCGTGGACCATCTTGCTGAACGGCAGCAGCAGGAAGAACGCGAGCACCAGGCCGAAATGCAGCGCCAGCAGCACGCCCATCGCCCCGCTCGCGCGAAACGCCAGCAGCAGCAGGCCGGAGACCGCGACCAGTGCGAGTATTAAGAGCAACGAGAAATCGGCGCCCAGCAATCCCGGTGCGGTCGGCGCGCGATCCTCCACGATTTTCAGCCACGCCAGCCCGCCGGTGCCGATCGCGAGCAGCACGCCGCCCACGGTGCCGAGCAGCACCGGCGCGCTGAAGAACGGATAGGGCGCCGGACGGCCGAACAGGTCGGCGGCGATGGTCGCCGCACAGGTCGCGGCGAAACACAGCAGAAAACCGTAGAACGTCGCGTGGTGCAGGCGGCGCCGCGTCATGCTGAACGCCTCGCCGCGGTCGTTGCAGCCGTATCCGCCGCCGCCGAGATTGCGCAGCGTGAGCACGTCGTGCGTCGCGGCGAGCGCCGCCGGTCCTCCGGCGCCGCCGCCGCCGGTCGCACGCCAGAAGCCGCGCGTGGCGATGCCGAGTGCCACCAGCGCAAGACGAACGCGGCACCCGCCAGTCCGGCGAGCACGCCCCACGGGATCACCGCGTAGAACGCGCCCGGCCCGCGATGCGCGGCATAGAGCGTACGCGGTGCGACCAGCAGCAGCGTCACCGCGATCACCAGCGCCGCGCCGATCGCGGCCGCCAGGCTGACCACCGTGCCGTTGCGGCGGAAGAGGGCGGAAAGCGGCTTCGGCCAGGCGTGCTCGGCATAGGTCTCGGCACGCAGCTCCGCGAGTGCGCGCGGCAGGTTCAGCCCGAATTCGTGCGGCGGCGCGTACTGGCAGGCATGATAGCAGGCGCGGCAGTTGTGGCAGAGATTGGCGAGGTACGAGAGATCGCCCGCAGTGAACGCCCGCCTGCGCTCCATGGCCGGGAACACCGCGCAGAACCCCTCGCAGTAGCGGCAGGCATTGCAGATTTCCATCTCGCGCCGCGCTTCGATCAGCGCGTCGGTTTCTGGCGGCGCGTCAGTTTCGGGCATGGCGTGCCGCCTCCCGCCCCGCGATGCGGCCGAACACGGTGCCGATCGTCATGCCGAACCCGGCGAGATAGCCGCGGCCGAGAATGTTGCCGGCCATGATCTCGCCCGCCGCGAACAGATTTTCGGTCGTCCGCCCGTCCTGCATCCGCACCCGCGCCTGCCCATCGACGCGCACGCCGAGATAGGTGAAGGTGATGCCGGGCCGCAGCGGATAGCCGATGAAGGGTGGTTCGTCGATGGTGCGCGCCCAATGGGTTTTAGGCGGATCGAGACCCTCGGTGCGGCATTCGTCAAGCCGCATGGCGTCGAAACGCCCCGGCCGCACGGCGGCATTGTAGGCGCGCACGGTCGCCTCCAGCGCCGCCGGATCGAGCCCGAGTTTTTCCGCCAGTCCGCCGATCGTGTCGGCGCGGATCGCCGGAAATACCGACGGCATGAACAGCGCCTCCGCCTTGCTGTCGATGATCGAGAACGCGATCTGCCCCGGACGCTGCGCCACCAGCCGGCCCCAGATCGCGTAGCGTTTCGGCCACACATCTTCGCCCTCGTCGTAGAAGCGCCGCGCGTCGCGATCGACGACGATGCTGAACGGCACGCAGTCGAGGCGGGTCGCGATGCCGCCGTCGAAGCGCGGGGCACGAGCGTCGATCGCGACGGCATGGCATTGCGTCGGATCGCCCACCGGCTCGACCCCTTGCGCCAGCAGGTCGCGCAGCACGCGGCCCTGCGCATAGGGCGTGCCGCGGATCAGGAAATTGTCCGCCGCCTCGCCCCAGTATTCGCGCAACCACGGGATGTTCGCCTGGAACCCGCCGGAAGCCGCGACCACGGCGCGCGCGCGGATGGTCGCCGGGAAGCCGCGGCTGGTGACGATGGCCTCGCGCACCATCCCGCCGTCCAGCCGCAGCGACGTCACCTCGCTGTCGTAGAGCACGACGACGCCGAGCCGTTCGGCGTGCGCGTAATGTGCGTTGACCAGCGCCTTGCCGCCGCCGAGGAAGAAGGCGTTGGTGCGCGACAGGCTGAGCGTGCCCGCGAGCGAGGGCTGGAAGCGCACGCCGCACGCCGCCATCCACGCCAGCGCCTCGGCCGAGGCGCGGATCGTCATGCGCGCCAGCGCCTCGTCGGTCTCGCCGCCGGTGACGCGCAGCAGATCGTCCCAGAACTCGTCTTCAAGATACGAGTCCGTAAGCACCTGCGTGGGGGCCGCGTGCATCGCGCGCAGGTTGCGGGTGTGCCGGCTGTTGCCGCCACGGAACGCGCGCGGCGCGTGCTCCAGCAGCAGCACGCTGGCGCCGGCCTCGCGCGCGGTGATGGCGGCGCAGAGTGCCGCATTGCCGCCGCCCACCACCAGCACGTCCCAGACGCGATCGAGGGCGGCCACCTCAGCCGCGCATGATCCCGACCGCCGCGGCGACCAGCGCCGCATTGTCCGCGGCCACGCGGCCGTCGGGCAGCCGGTCGGTGTCCTCCAGGCCGATGCGCGTGGACATGCGGTGCCGCGCGGCAGCCCGAATCAGCGCCCAGGTGTTCTCGCCCGAACCGTGCAGCAGCAGCGGCCGGCGCAGCCTGGCGCGGTCGAGCACGGCGCGGATCGCGTCGGCCTCCGCTTCCGCCCTTTCGGCGCCGTCGATTTCGATCAGCACGCGCAGCACCCGGCCGCCGAGCCCGAGCCGCACCAGCCGCTCGGCATCCGCGACCGTCCAGATGCCGGCCTCGATGCCGACGTCCCGGTGCCGCAGCCGCTCCAGCACCGCCGGCGCCGCCGGCTCGGAGAAATTGACCGAGGCGTAGTCGGGGGCCACGCGCCACGCCGCGATCGCGGCCAGCGTCCTGTCCGCCTCGCCCTCGATCCAGGCGCCGGTCGAGATGCCGATCAGCGTGCCGGGCAGCTGCGCGCGGATCGCCGCGACCGCGTCCCCGACCGCCTCGGCCGCGAGGCTCTCCTGCCCATCCGCGGCGCGCGGATGGATGTGGAACTCCGCCGCCCCGGCGGCGACGCAGGCCGCCGCGTCGTCGGCCAATGCTGCCGGCGTCAGCGGCAGGCGCGGATGGAAGCCCGGCTTGCGCGCGCCGTTCAGGCAGCCCTGCACGATCATGAAGCCGAGCATCGCCGCGGCGGCGCGGTCGCGCAAGCCGGCATCTTGCCGGCCGCCCGCCGGCGCCGCAGACTGCGCCCGCAACGGGGGAGGGGCCGGAATGATCTACGAGATGCGCGTCTATCGCTGCCTGCCGGGGCGGCTGCCAGCGCTGCTGCAACGCTTCGAGAAGGCGACGCTCGCCATCTGGGAGCGGCACGGCATCCGTCAGGCCGGGTTCTGGACCACGCTGGTCGGCGAATCGAACAACGAGCTCACCTATCTGCTCGCCTGGGAGTCGATGGCCGAGCGGGAGCGCATCTGGACCGGCTTCATGGCCGACAAGGAATGGATCGAGAAGCGCGCCGCCTCCGAGCGCGACGGCCCGCTCATCGCCAACATCGTCAATTCGTTCCTGCAGCCGACGAGCTTCTCGTCGGTGAAGTAGTACCAGGCGCTGAAAATATCGACTCATCGCGGCGGTTCATCCCACCGTCATGGTCGGCGAAGGCCGACCATCCACGACTTCGCTGTGTGGCACGAAAGACGTGGGTGCTCGGCCTTCGCCGAGCATGACGTCCGATGGGCACAAGACCGGGTATGTCATTACTTTCGACGACTGGGGCAGCGGCAATCACGCGGCGCGTGGCAGTTCGCCGCGCGCCGCGAAACGCCGCTGCCGCCGCTGCATCATCCGCCACGCGAACTTCGCCGACAGGCCCGAGAGCCGGCCGCGCGGCTTCAGCCCCACCGCCTTGAACACCATGCCCATGCCGCGCTCGACATGGCGGAAGCGATAGAAGCTGATCGCCTGCCCCATGTAGGCGGTGATGCAGCGCTTGTGCGCATAGGGCGTGCCCTCGGGGTCGTTGCCGCAATGGAACGCGAAGGCCAGCTCGTCATCCTCGCTCTCGTTGATGCGGCCGAGGGCGATGCGCAGGCGGCGGATCACGCCGAGCCGCTCGCGCGCGAGATAGCGTCGCATGTGGTCGTAGAACAGCTTGAAATGCCGGTACTCGTCGGCCGCGATCAGGCGGCAGACCTCCTTCAGCACCGGCTCCTCGGTCGCCTCGCCGAGGGCCGTGTAGTAGCTCGAGGTTCCGGTCTCCACCATGCAGCGCGCGATCAGCTCGCCGGTGCGCGAGCCGCGCACCGAGGCCTTCGCGTCCAGCGGCAGCGAATACCCGGCACGGTAGCGGGCGAACGCCGCCTCGTAGTCGAATGCCGGATCGGCCAGCATCGCCCAGCGGCCGAGCGCGTCGCCGTGCTGCACCTCCTCCACCGCCCAGTTGTCGGCGGCCCGGCGGAAGTCGGGATCGTCGCTGAACACGTTGTTCAGATAGACGGCGTAGTCGGTGCCGTTGCGCTCGACCATCGCCGCCGCCTTCACCAGCGGCACGATCGCCGGATCGACGCGCGCGCGGTCGAACCGATCCCACGCCACCTGCTCGATGCGCCAGTGCTTCATGCGGACCCTTCTCCCCGCCGCTATGGCGCCTGCGCCGCGTCCAGCATGGCGCGGGCCGACAGCATCGCCTCCTGCGCCGCCTCGACCGCCACGATGTCGTTGGTATCGACCGCGGCACTCTGCGCCTCGGCCTCCGCCATCCGCCGCTCGGCGATCGCGCGCGACACCTCGGCGAGCGGCAGCACCTCGTCGGCGAGCACGGTGCAGCGCTCGGGCGTGATCTCGCAGAATCCGCTGAGCACGAAAAGCTGCTCGGTCACGCGCTCGCCCTCGTAGAGCGAGATGGCGCCGCCGCGCAGGATCACGATCATCGGCGTGTGCCCGGGCAGCACGCCGATATCGCCTTCGCTGGCGGGCACCACCACCATGTCCACGGCGCGCGACAGCAGCAGCCGCTCGGGGCTGACGATCTCCAGATCGACCGGCATCTCATGCTTCTGTCTTCATGCTCTCGGCCTTCTTCACCGCCTCCTCGATCGTGCCGACCATGTAGAACGCGGACTCCGGCAGATTGTCGTGCTGGCCCTCGACGATCTCCTTGAAGCTGCGGATCGTGTCGGCAACCGGCACGAACACGCCCGGGAAGCCGGTGAACACTTCGGCGACATGGAACGGCTGGCTCAGGAAGCGCTGGATCTTGCGCGCCCGCGCCACCACCAGCTTGTCCTCCTCGGAGAGCTCGTCCATGCCCAGGATCGCGATGATGTCCTGCAGGCTCTTGTAGGTCTGCAGGATGCGCTGCACCTCGCGCGCGACCCCGTAATGCTCGTCGCCGACGATGCGCGCGTCGAGCGAGCGCGACGTGCTGTCCAGCGGATCGACCGCCGGATAGATGCCGAGCTCGGCGATCCCGCGCGACAGCACCGTGGTCGCGTCGAGGTGGGCGAACGAGGTCGCGGGCGCGGGGTCGGTGAGGTCGTCGGCCGGCACGTAGATCGCCTGCACCGAGGTGATCGAGCCCTTCTTGGTGCTGGTGATCCGCTCCTGCAACGCGCCCATGTCGGTCGAAAGCGTCGGCTGATAGCCCACCGCCGAGGGGATGCGCCCGAGCAGCGCCGACACCTCGGCGCCCGCCTGGGTGAAGCGGAAGATGTTATCGACGAAAAACAGAACGTCCTGGCCCTCCTCGTCGCGAAAATACTCGGCGACGGTGAGGCCGGAGAGGCCGACGCGCGCGCGCGCCCCCGGCGGCTCGTTCATCTGGCCATAGACCAGCGCCACCTTCGAGCCTTCGGTGGTGTTGTCGCCGAGCTTGATGACGCCGGCATCGATCATCTCGTGATAGAGGTCGTTGCCCTCGCGGGTGCGCTCGCCCACGCCCGCGAACACCGACACGCCGCCATGCGCGCGGGCGATGTTGTTGATCAGCTCCTGGATCAGCACGGTCTTGCCCACGCCGGCGCCGCCGAACAGCCCGATCTTGCCGCCCTTGAGGTAGGGTGCGAGCAGATCGACCACCTTGATGCCGGTGACCAGGATCTCGGCCGACGTCGCCTGGTCCTCGAACGAGGGCGCGTCGCGATGGATCGGGTAGCGCATCTTGGCGCCGATCGGGCCGCGCTCGTCGATCGGCTCGCCGATCACGTTCATGATCCGGCCCAGCGTCTCCGGCCCCACCGGCATCTCGATCGGCTTGCCGGTGTCGGTCACTTCCGAGCCGCGCACCATGCCGTCGGTGCTGTCCATGGCGATGCAGCGCACGGTGCGCTCGCCCAGCTCCTGCGCCACTTCCAGCACCAGCGCGCGATCGCCGATCTTGGTGTCCAGCGCGTTCATGATGAACGGCAGCTCGCCCTCGAACTGCACGTCCACCACCGCGCCCAGAACCTGGGCGACGCGGCCGACGACGTTCCTGCCCTCGGGTGCGGGGTGTGGGGTCCGACATTGTCGATGCTCCTTCAGAGCGCCTCGGCGCCGGAGATGATCTCGATCAGCTCGCGGGTGATGTTCGCCTGGCGGGTGCGGTTGTAGTTGAGCGTGAGGCGGTCGATCATGTCGCCCGCGTTGCGCGTCGCGTTGTCCATCGCCGTCATCTGCGCCGCCTGGAAGCCGGCGCCGGATTCCAGCAGCGCGCGATAGACCTGGATCGCGAGATTGCGCGGCAGCAGGCGGGCGAGGATGGTTTCCTCGTCCGGCTCGAACTCGACCATCGCGCGCGGCTCGCCGGCGGCCGGCGCCTCGCCCTCCGGCATCGGCGGCGGGATCAGTTGCACCTCGGTCGTGACCTGCGCGATCACCGAGACGAAGCGGTTGTACACCAGCGTGCAGACGTCGAACTCGCCGGCCTCGAACATGCGCGTGATGCGCTGGGCGACGTCCGCCGCGTCGGTGAACTCGATGCGCTTGCGGCCGACATAGTTGACGTCGCCGGCGATCCGGTCGGCGAACTCGCGCCGCAGATAGTCGCGCCCCTTGCGCCCGACCGCGAGCAGCTTGACCGTCTTGCCCTCGCCCTCCAGCCGGCGCGCGAGCAGACGGGCGGCGCGCCCGACATTGGTGTTGAAGGCGCCGGCCAGGCCGCGATCGGCGGTCATCGCCACGATCAGGTGCGTGCGGTCCTGCCCGGTTCCGACCAGCATCTTCGGCGCGGTCGGCGAGCCGGCGACATTGGCGGCCAGCGTCGCCAGCATCCGCTCCATCCGCTCGGCATAGGGCCGCGCCGCTTCCGCCTGGCTCTGCGCGCGGCGCAGCTTGCTGGCGGCGACCATCTTCATCGCCGACGGTGATCTTGCGCGTGGACTTGACCGAGTTGATCCGCGCCCGCAGCGCCTTGAGGCTCGGCATCGCTAGTGCCCACCATCGCGAGAGCGTGAGTCGTCACGCAACGTGCCGCGGTCATTGCGAGCGAAGCGAAGCAATCCAGGCCCGCCGCTCGGAGCTGCACGCCTGGATCGCCACGCCGCCAAGCGGCGGCTCGCGATGACGAAGACCATGTCCCGCTCCCGCTAATTCCGGATACTTCAGCCGGAGAACGACTTGGTAAAGCCGTCGAGGAAGGCGAGCATCTGCTTCTCGATCTCGGGCTTGATCTCGCGGTCGCGTGCGGATCGCCTCCAGGATGCCCGGCTCGCGTTGCCTTCAGTTGGCTGCGCATCTGCTGCTCGTAGGCGGTCACGCGCCCGGTCTCGACGCCGTCGAGATAGCCGCGCGTGCCGGCGAAGATCACCGCCACCTGCTCCTCGATCGGCAGCGGCTGGTACTGCGGCTGCTTCAGCAGCTCGGTCAGCCGCGCGCCGCGCGCCAGCAGCTTCTGCGTCGAGGCATCGAGGTCGGAGGCGAACTGCGCGAACGCCGCCATCTCGCGATATTGCGCCAGTTCCAGCTTGATGCGCCCGGCGACCTGCTTCATCGCCTTGATCTGTGCCGCCGATCCCACGCGCGAGACCGACAGCCCGACATTCACCGCCGGGCGGATGCCGCGGAAGAACAGTTCCGTCTCAAGGAAGATCTGGCCGTCGGTGATCGAAATCACGTTGGTCGGGATGTAGGCGGAGACGTCGCCCGCCTGCGTCTCGATCACCGGCAGCGCGGTCAGCGAGCCGCCGCCGTTGGCGTCGCTCATCTTCGCCGCCCGTTCCAGCAGCCGCGAGTGCAGGTAGAACACGTCGCCCGGATACGCCTCGCGCCCCGGCGGGCGGCGCAGCAGCAGCGACATCTGGCGATACGAGACCGCCTGCTTGGAGAGGTCATCGTAGAAAATCACCGCGTGCATGCCGTTGTCGCGGAAATACTCGCCCATCGCGCAGCCGGCATAAGGGGCGAGGAACTGCATCGGCGCGGGATCGGAGGCGGTCGCGGCGACGACGATGGAGAACTCCATCGCGCCGTTCTCCTCGAGCGTGCGCACGAGCTGTGCGACCGTCGAGCGCTTCTGCCCGATCGCGACATAGATGCAGTAGAGCTTCTGCTTCTCGTCGCCCGAGGCGTTGACGCCCTTCTGGTTGATGATGGTGTCGATGATCACCGCGGTCTTGCCGGTCTGCCGGTCGCCGATGATCAGCTCGCGCTGGCCGCGGCCGATCGGGATCAGCGCGTCGATCGCCTTCAGCCCGGTCTGCATCGGCTCATGCACCGACTGGCGCGGGATGATGCCGGGCGCCTTCACCTCGACCAGCCGCCGCTCGGTGGTGTCGATCGGCCCCTTGCCGTCGATCGGCTGGCCGAGCGCATCGACCACCCGGCCGAGCAGCGCCTTGCCCACCGGCACATCGACGATCGACCGGTGCGGCTGACCGTATCGCCCTCGCGGATCTGGCGGTCGTCGCCGAAGATCACGATGCCGACGTTGTCGGTCTCGAGGTTGAGCGCCATGCCCTTCACGCCGGCGCCGGGGAACGCCACCAGCTCGCCCGCCATCACGTTCTGCAAGCCGAACACGCGCGCGATGCCGTCGCCGACGCTGAGCACCTGGCCGGTCTCGGCGACGTTCTGCTCGGAATCGAAGTTGGCGATCTGCTTCTTCAGGATGTCCGAGATCTCGGCCGGGCGGATCTCCATCTCAGGCGGCTCCCTTCATGGCGTACTGCAGGCGCTGCAGGCGGGATTTCAGGCTGCTGTCGTAGAGGCGGGCGCCGATGCGCACGACCAGGCCGCCGAGCAGGGCGGGATCGACCCGCTCCTCGATCTCGACGCGGCCGTAGCCGGCGGCGATCAGGCGGGCGCGCAACTGCTCGCGCTGCACCGTCGAGAGCGGGTGCGCGGTCTCGACGCGGGCGACGACGACGCCGCGCTTGTCGGCGACCAGCGCGGCGAAGGCGGCGATCATCTCGCGCAGGTTGCGCAAGCGGCGGTTGGAGGCGACGACGCCCACGAAATCCTGCACCGTCTTGCCGAACCCCTCCTGCACCAGGATCGCGAGTGCTGCCGCGCGCCCCTGGTTGATGTCGATCAGCGGGCTCTCCAGCAGGCGGCGGAAATCGGCGGACGCATCGACCGTCCGCCCGAGCGTCTCCATCTGCGCCACCACCTCGTCGAGCCGGCCGGTCTCGTCGGCCAGCGCATAGAGGGCGGCGGCATAGCGGGCGGCGAGGCCGCCCCTGGGTATCATCGCGCCATCAGCGGCCACGAATTGGGGTTCCGTTCGCGAAGGGTCGTGAGCGCGCCGCCTCTAGCATGGCGCCGGACGCGCGCGCAACCGCGGGGGGCGGTCAGTGTAGGGAGCACGCGGTCTGTCCGGTGCAGGTAGCACGTGATCTGTCCGGTGCATTTGACCTCTGGGGGGTTAGATGCGTCGGACGGAGCAACGGCAGGGCGTGCGGATGCTGAAGCTTCGCGACGTGTTGAGCCGCTGGGAGGCGGACGAGCTGAGTCAGATGGAAGCGGCTGAGCTGCTGGGGATGAGCGAACGGACGTTCCGTCGTTGGACCCGGCGCTATGAGGAGGAGGGAGAGGCCGGTGTGATGGACCGGCGCCTGGGGCGGCGATCGGGGCGGGCGGTGCCGGAAGCCGAGGCGGCCGAGGTGGAGCGGCTGTTCCGCGAGCGCTACGCCGGTTTTACGGTGAAGCACTTCCACGAGCATCTGCGGCGCAGCCACGGCTTCGCCTGGGGCTACACCTGGACCAAGACCTTTCTGCAAAGCCGCGGGCTGGTGGCAAAGGCGCCCCGCCGCGGGGCGCATCGCCGCAAGCGCCCGCGCCGGCCGATGGTGGGGATGATGCTGCATCAGGACGGCTCGCGGCACGCCTGGCTGGCCGGGCTGGCGCCGCTTGACCTGGTGATCACGCTGGATGACGCCACCAGCACGCTCTACTCGGCGTTCCTGGTGACCGAGGAGGGCACGGCCTCGAGTTTTGCCAGCTTGGCGGAGACGATCGCGGCGCACGGCCTGCCGTGCGCGCTCTATACCGACCGCGGCAGCCACTATTTTCACACACCCGAAGCGGGCGGTCCGGTGGGCCGAGGGGTGCACACCCAGGTCGGGCGGGCGTTGGCGCAGCTTGGCATCGAGCACATTGCGGCCTACTCGCCGGAGGCGCGAGGGCGCTGCGAGCGAGCGTTCCGAACTCTGCAGGATCGGCTGCCGAAGGAGCTGGCGCTGGCCGGCATCACCGAGGATGTGGCGACGGCGAACCGCTTCATCCGCGAGGTCTATCTGCCGCTGCACAACGCGCAGTTCGTGATAGCACCGGCAGAGAGCGCCTCGGCGTTCGTGCCGGTGGCCGAGGCGCAATGGCGCGACGTGCTGTGCATCCAGGAGGAGCGGGTGGTAGCGCCGGACAACACGGTGGCTTGGCGCGGTCGGCGGCTACAGATCCCACCCCACCCGGCGCGGGCGCATTTTGTGCGGGCGCGGGTTCGGGTGCATGAGTATGCCGACGGCGCGCTGGCGCTATTTCATGGTCCGCGCTGTCTGGTGCGCTGGCCGGGCGATCCGGCCGCCGCTTCGGACCCCGAGTTGAGGCCCGCCGCGTGAACCGCTTTCGCGACCGGCCGAGCCCTGTGGACAAGGTGGACAAGCCAAGTGGCTTGCCCACTTGCCCACAGGGCCAGCATCATCAAAAGCGGTCAATTCATCTGCTACCTGCACCGGACATCTTTAGGTGCTCGCTACACCGCGGGGGGCGGTCAGCCGGCGAACAGATGGGGCAACAGCACGCTCGCGCCATAGGCGATGCCACTGCCGACCAGCAGGACGGTCACGGTGACCCCGACGAGATTGAGCGCCCAGCCGTTGCGGTGGCGGCCCATCACCGCCGGGTCGTTCGCGAGCAGCAGCAGAAAAACCAGCGCCGGCGGCATCGCCAGCGTGGCGACGACGTTGACCAGGATCACGATCGCCTCCAGCGGCGCGCCGGGGATCAGCACCACGCCACCCGCCAGCCCCGCCGAGCCGAGCAGCACGGCATAGAACGGCCAGGCCTCGCGCACCGGCGCGTTCAGGCTGTGGACCCGCCGCACCACCTCGCCGAACGCGTACGCCGAGGAGGTGGAGATCGTCACCGCCGCGACCAGCCCGGCCTCGAAGATGCCGAGCGCGAACAGCGCGGCGCCTCCGTGCCCGACATAGGGCACCAGCGCCTCGGCGAACTGAGCGGCCTCGAAGTGCGCGGCGCTGATCCCGTGCGCGTGCAGGGGGGCGGTGGCAATGATGCAGGCGATGCCGAACGCGGCGGCGAGGCACGCCCCGATCGCCGTGTCCACGCGCGCCGCCGCGAGGTCGCCGGGCCGCAGGCCCTTGTCCACCACCGCCCCTTGTTGGAAAAAAAGCATCCAGGGCGTCACGGTGGCGCCGATGTCCGCGACCATCAGCGTCACGGCGTCCGGCGTCAGGCCGCCGGGCAGCGGGCTCCAGGTCGTGAACCCATGGCCCACCGCCGCCCAGTCCGGCCGGGCCAGCAGCGCCACCGGCACGAACACCGCATTGCAGGCGGCGAGCCCCAGCGCGATCCGCTCCCAGGTCCAGTAGCGATGGGTGCAGGCGGCGCCGAGGATCACCGCCAGCGTGCCGCCCACGGCCGCCGCCGGCGGGACGCCGAAGAAGCCGAGGCCGGCGCGAACGCCGATGAACTCGGCCACCAGCGTCAGCAGATTGCCCGCCATGAGGTCGAGCATCGCAAAGCCGCCCCAGAACCGCCCGAAGCGGCCGAAGATCAGCGCCGCGTGGCCGGCGCCGGAGATGGCACCGATCCGTCCGGCCATCTCCTGCACCACGAAGGCGACCAGGAAGGTGAGGGCGACGAAGGGCAGGAAGAAGCCGATGCCGTATTGCGCACCGGTCGCCGCGTACGAAAGCATGCTCGGCGCGTCGTTCTCGCCGAGGAACACCAGCACGCCCGGCCCCGCCAGCAGCCACAGCACGCGCAGGCCGCGCAGCCGCCCCGGCCGGCGGCGAGCCTCCACCACCGCGAGCTGGTCGCGGGCGCGGTCGAGATCCTCGTGGGTGACCGCGTCCGGCACCGTTCAGGCCACCCGCAGCAACTGGACCGCGACCACGACCAGCATCAGCACGACATAGGCGCGCATCACCCACAGCAGCAGCCGCAGCCCGGGCGTGAGCGGGCGTGGCGGCCACTCTACATCCCGCCGGGCCGCGACCCGGCGTGCCTCGTCGAGGATTGTGTCCGCCACCGGGTCCGCCGCTGTCGGCGCCCTGCCGCCAAGATCGTCCATGCCGTCCTCCTGGGCGTAGTATAGCCTCGGCTATACCCTGGTCAATCATGCCGCTCTTGAACATCCAGTGACGAATTGGCGCCTCTGCCCTGATCCGGTCGCAGTGTTGGAATAGTGTGCCCGCCCGACTATGCAGGGGGGCTATGCAGGGATCGTCGCCGCCGTGAGGAGTGCATGACGCCAGCCATCCCGGCCGACCCGCATCCGGAGCCGTTGCCCGCCGAGCCGACCCAGGCGCGGCGCTTCGGCAAGGCGCGCTCGGCGCAGGCCGGTGCGGTGCTCGAGGACTATGTCGAGCTGATCGCCGACCTGCTCGCCAGCAGCGGCGAGGCGCGGCCGATCGACATCGCCCGCCGGCTCGGCGTCTCGCACCCGACGGCGGTGAAGAGCATCGCGCGCCTCAAGCGCGAGGGCCTGGCGACCGCGCGGCCGTATCGCGGCGTGTTCCTCACCGAAGCCGGCCTTGCGCTCGCCGAGCGGGTGCGGGCGCGGCATCGGCTGGTGGTGGCCCTGCTGCTGGCGGTGGGGGTGCCGCCGGAGGCGGCGGAGGCGGATGCCGAGGGCATCGAGCATCACGTCTCGGAAGCGAGTCTGCGCGCGTTTGGACGGTTTTTGCATCGGAGCGGCTAGTCTAGGCGGGGCTCGATTGCCGGCCGCCGGCCCGCCGCGCTAGACCGCACGCCCGCGCACAGGAGCCGCATCATGGCGATCGAGCTGCACGCCTTCAACACGCCCAACGGCCGCAAGATCAGCGTGGCGCTGGAGGAGATGGCCCTGCCCTACACGGTGCAGGTGGTGGACATCACCAAGGGCCAGCAGCACGACCCCGCCTTCCTCGCGATCAGCCCCAACAACCGCATCCCCGCGATCGTCGATCCCGAGGGACCGGACGGGCGGCCGATCAGCGTCTTCGAGTCCGGCGCCATCCTGCTCTATCTCGGCGAGAAGACCGGCCGCTTCCTGCCGCGCGCCTTGCGTGACCGCGTGCCGGTGCTGGAGTGGCTGATGTGGCAGATGGGCGGCTTCGGCCCGATGCCCGGCCAGGCGCACCACTTCCTGCAAGTCGAAAACGAGGCCGACCGCCGCTACGGCCTCGCCCGCTACCTGAAGGAGACCCGCCGCCTCTATGGCGTCGCGGACCGCCGGTTGGCCCGGGTCGAGTTCTTCGCCGGCCCGCTCTCGGTCGCGGATTTCGCGATTCTCGGCTGGGCGTGGCGGCACGAGCGCCACCAGGTCGAGCTGGCGGATTTCCCGAACGTGCAGCGCTGGTACGAGGCAATGATGGCGCGCCCAGCGGTGCAGCGCGGGTTCGCGGTTGCCCTGAGCTGACCCCCATCGTCATGGTCGGCCCCCGGGTCGGGCCGAAGGCCCGCCCGAGGACAGGCTCCGGCCGACCATCCGCGTCTTTCGTGCGGCCGCAAAGTCGTGGATGCTCGGCCTTCCGAGCATGACGAGGGAGAGGTCAACGCGCCCGCTCGCCGGTATCAAAGCCTGAAAATAGCGCGTGCGTTGCCCTCACGGATGGCGTGGCAGACTTCGGCGGGCAGGGCTGCGGTGTTCGCCATCGAGCCCGTCAGATCATGCACCTGGTGCGGATAGTCGGCGCCGAACAGCACGCGATCGGCGCCGACGATCGAAATCAGGAACTGCAGCGCCGCCGGATGGTAGGTCAGGCAATCGTACCAGATACGCTTGAGGTATGCCGACGGCCGCGCCGTGATCCGGCGCCGCGACGGGATTTCCACCTCGTCGCCCTTATCGAAGCGCCCGACCAGATACGGCAGCGCGCCGCCGCCGTGCGAGGCGATCAGCTTCAGGTTGGGATAGCGGTCGAGGAAGCCGTCGAAGATGATGCGGGTGAAGGCGAGGGTGGTGTCGGCGATGAAGCCGACCGACCAACTGAGGTCGTATTTCTTCATGTCCATCTGGTCGATGCCGGGCAGATCGGTCGGATGCACCAGCACCGGCAGAGCACATCGGTCGATCTCGTCCCACACCGGCGCGAAGACGGGATCGGTCAGGCTTCGCCCGGCGATGTTGGCGAGCACCATCACCCCGACCGCGCCGGCATCGCAGCTCCGCTTCAGCTCGTCCACGGCGCGAGGCGGATATTCCCAGGGCAGGGAGGCGAGCCAGCGGATGCGGTCGGGCCAGGTCTTCTGTGCCGCCGCCATGCTGTCGTTGGATGAGCGTGCCGCCTCGCAACTGACCTCCTCGGTTCCCCAGTAGACGTTGGGGCACGTCAGCGAGACGATGGCCATGTCGACGTGCGCCGCGTCCATGTCCCGCAAGCGCAGTTCGTAGTCGAAATGGCCGCGCTGCGGGATCGCGACCGGGGTGTCGTGGCGGAAGATCTCCACCTGTCCATCCGGCCGCGTCTGCAGGTTGTAGATGCCGCCCTTCGCGCGCAGCAACTCCATGAAGCTGCGGGTGAACATATGGGTGTGGACGTCGATGACCGGCATCGTGTTCTCCCCTGGAAGTTTCTGAATACGCTCTAGCCGTCCTCGGTTGCTTCCCCCTCCGCCTCGGCCTTCAGCCGCCGGAAGCTGCGCACCGAGAACGGCAGCATGCCCACATAGATCAGCCCGGCGACGGCGAGTGCCAACCAGGGGTCGGCCACAAGAAACGCGGTGAACCCGCCCACGCCGAGCAGGATCGCGAGCACATATTCCGCCGGAACCTTGAAGTTCTTGAAGTTCCACACCGGCAATGTGGAGACCAGCAGCACCGCGGTGCCGACCAGCACCAGCAGCGAGAACAGCGGGTACTGCACCGCGTCGAGCAGCCGCGGCCAGCCCATCGACTGCGCCTCCAGCCCGAGGAACAGCGGGAACAGCGCCAGCCCCGCGCCGGCCGGCGCCGGCACGCCGGCGAAGAAATTGTAGGTGTAGGCGGGCGCCGGTCCTGAATTCGAGGGCGGCGTTGAACCGCGCCAGCCGCAGCGCCATGCACACCGCGAACATCAGGCACGGGATGAAGCCGAAGCCGCGCCAGCGCTCCAGGGACCAGAGATAGAGCACGATCGCCGGCGCCACTCCGAAGCAGAGGAAATCGGCGAGGCTGTCGAACTCGGCGCCGAAGCGGCTGGTCGCCTTCAACAGCCGCGCCAGCCGCCCGTCCAGCCCGTCGATGCAGCCGGCGACCAGGATCGCAACCACGGCGGCACCGAACCGCGCCTCGATGCCGAACCGGATCGCGGTCAGCCCGGCGCACAGGCCGAGCAGCGTCATGATGTTGGGGATCACGCGGTTGAACGAGGGGCCCTTGAAGCGCGGGCGCGTGCGGGTGCGTAACCGGCGCAGCCGCCGCCGCGGCATCCGCCCTTGCGTGCCAGGGCCGGAACCGGGAAACAGCTCGTTCATCGCGCCAGCCGTGCGATCACCGTCTCGCCGCCGATCATCGTCTGGCCCTCCGCCACTACCGGCCGCACGCCCACCGGCAGATAGAGGTCGGTGCGGCTGCCGAAGCGGATGATGCCGAAACGCTCGCCGGCGCGCACCGCGTCGCCCTCGCGCACCGCGCAGACGATGCGCCGTGCGATCAGGCCGGCGATCTGCACCACCGCGATCTCGCGCCCGTCGGGCAGGCGCAATGCCAGCGCGTTACGCTCGTTCGCATCGGACGCCTTGTCGAGGCTGGCGTTGACGAACCCGCCGTGACGATAGGCGATGCGCGTCACCGTGCCGTCGGCGGGGATACGGTTGACGTGGACGTCAAGCACCGAGAGGAAGATGCCGACCCGCCAGCGGGGCGCGGCCCCCAGGGCCAGCTCGGCTGGCGGCACGGCGGGAGCAAGCGAGACCACACGACCGTCGGCCGGGGCCAGCAGCAGGTCGGGATCGCCCGGCGGCACCCGCTCGGGGTCGCGAAAGAAGTAGAGGCAGAAGAGCGTGAAAATCAGCGCCAGCCAGGCGAGCCAGCCGGCAAAGATCAGGCCCACCAGCAGCAGCACCAGGCCGCCGATCAGGAACGGGTGCCCCGCCGGGTGCGGCGGCGCCAGCACCATGCGCAGCGAGGCGAACAGGGGGGCGGCCATGCGGGGCGCGGTTATGGCGGCATCGCCGGGCCCGGACAAGCGCGCGGTCCGCTAGCGCGATCCGCCGCCCAGGGATCCACCGCCTAGCGTCGGCACCGCGAATACCTGGCCGGGATAGATCAGGTTGGGGTCGCGGATCGCGCCGCGATTGGCGGCATAGATGACGGTGTATCGGATGCCCTCTCCGTAGGCATGCCGCGCGATCCGCCAGAGGCTCTGGCCGGGCTGCACGATCACCTCGCCGGCGCCGATCTCGACCGCCGGCAGCACGACCCGCCGGAACGGCAGCGCCAGCCGCGCCACCACGTGTCCGGCGGCGTCGAGTTGGTCGGCGCGGATGGCGTGCGCGCCCGACGCAATGCTCCGGCGCGGCGTCAGCGTCCAGCGCCCGTCGGCGCCGGCGCGCGCGTCGCCCTCGTTGTGGTTGTCCACATAGACTCGCACTACCGCTCCCGGCGGCGCGGTGCCGGCGAAACGCACCGCGCCCTTCGCGTCGTAGTCGAGGGTGTCGAGGCCCAGCTTGCCGGCCGCGGCGACCGCGCCGGGCGGGGCCTGCAAGACCCTGGGTGGCGCGTCGGCCGGTGCCAGAACCGCGAGCGGCGCGGTCGCGGCGGCGGTCTGCTCGTGCGGCCCCGGCGGCGCGGCCGGCATCGCCAGCACCACCGGCGCCGCGCCCGCGACCGCCGGTTGGCCTGCCAGCTTCGCCGAGAGCGTCAGCGCCTGGCCGCCCGGAAGCAGCGGGCGATCCGGCACCAGCACCCACTCGCCGTGCCGGTCGGCCTCGACCACGCCGAGCGTGCCGCCGCGGTCGCGCACCGTCACCTGCGCGCCCGGCGCAGCCCGGCCGGCCAGCACCGCGCTGCCGTCCGGTGCCACCCGCACCACGTCGAACGCCGGCTTGTCCGGGGGCAGCACAGGGGAGGTCGGTTTCGCGGGCGGCAGAGGCGTGGTCGCGGCCACCCGCGCGATGGGCGCACGCGCATGAGGCGGCGCGGGCGAGGGCAGCAGCCACGCCGCTCCCGCAGCCGCCACCGCCAGCGGCCCCAGCCCGGACAGCAGAGCGTACACGCGACGCATGGCAGCGACCGGACGCCCGGAAAATCATTCCCCCTCCCAACCCTAGATTTTTCCGGCCGCCTCCGCAATCGGCGTGCATCCGCGCGCTGGTGCGGCGGCGGCAGTCGCGGCAGGGTACGTCGGGCCGATGTCGGGTGGGGAATGGCGCGCGAGGTTCGTCTGTCGATACGGGTGTGGGATGCGCCGACGCGGCTGTTCCACTGGGCGATCGTGATCCTGGTCGTGCTGGCCTACGCCTCCTGGCGGCTCGGCTGGATCGAGGCGCACTACGTCGTCGGCGACGCGGTGCTGGCGCTGCTGATCTTCCGCACGGCATGGGGCTTCGCCGGCAGCGAGACGTCCCGCTTCCGGCAGTTCGCGGCCAGCCCGCTCGCCGGATTGCGCGACCTGGCGCGCGCGGGGGGCGGCGGGCCGGACAATTCGGTGGGTTACAGCGCGGCCGGCGGCTGGATGGTGCTGCTGCTGCTGCTGCTGCTCGCGGCGCAAACCGTAACCGGCCTGTTTGCCCGCGACGCCGGGGGAAACCGGGGGCCGCTCGCCGCCGCCGTGGGTCCGGGCACGAGCGAGCGCCTCAGCGCCTGGCACGGCTGGCTCTGGGACCTGCTGCTGGCCGCGATCGCGCTGCACCTGCTGGCCATCCTGACCGAGACCGCATTCCGTCGCCGCACCCTGATCCGCCCGATGATTACCGGCCGCAAGCGCCTGCCGGGCAGGACGCGCGCGCCGCGCATGGCGAGTTCGCTGCTGGCGCTGGCGATCCTGGTGCTGGCCGCGGTCCTCACCTGGGTCGTGGTCTGGGTGTTGCCGCGCTTCGCCTGATCGCGATCGTTTTCATACTTTTGGGCATTGATCATAACGGTTTTTGGCGGTTTCGGTATCGCCGAGCATGGACGATGTTCGCGCCTGCCGGCGGGGAATAATCCGCCTCCTGCCCCGATCACTCACACACGGCCCTTGGGGCATTCCGACATGGAGACCACGATGAAGAAGTTCCTGATCCCGCTCGCGGCACTCGGCCTGCTCGCTTCCACCCCGGTATTCGCCGCCGAGGGCGGCGCGCAGGGGAGCGCCGGCCCGCAGCACGGCGCGACCCTCGCCGCGGAGGGCGGTTCGATCATGCGCCACGACCAGCCGCAGACGCTCGCGTTCGTGGACCCGGCGGCGCCGCGGCTGATCCTGGCGGAGGCCGAGGGCGGCAGCGAACTGAACAGCCACGCCAACGGACGCCCGCAGCAGCAGGCATAACGCGTCGGGCAAAAGCGAAAGGGCCGGCCCCGCGCCGGCCCTTTCGCACGTCCGGCCGCTACTCCGCGGCCGCCCGTGGCGAGGGCAGGGCCGGGGGGTGGCGCACCTCGGTCGCGATCGCCGCGAGGTCGCTGCCGGTCAGGCTTTCCTGCGCCAGCAGTCGCGCCGCCGGTACTGCGCAGCAGGCCGAGATTGTCGCGCAGGATGGCGCGGGCGCGCTCGAAGGCCTGCTCCACCAGGGTCCGCACCGCCCGGTCGATCGCCGACGCCGTGCTCTCCGCGTAGCGGCGCGGCTCGAAGTTCATTCCCTCGGGCGTTGCCAGCATCCGCGGCTGCTGCGGCTCGTAGGCGACCTGGCCGAGCTCGGGGTCCATGCCGAAGCGCGTCACCATGCTGCGGGCGATGTCGGTCGCTCGCACCAGATCGTCGGCCGCCCCGGTCGAGATCTCCGGGAAGATCAGGCTCTCGGCCGCCCGGCCGCCGAGCAGCACCGCCAGCCGGTTGGCGAGCTCGGACCGATCCATCAGGAAGCGGTCCTCGGTCGGGCGCTGCATGGTGTAGCCGAGCGCGGCGATGCCGCGCGGGATGATCGAGATCTTCTGCACCGGGTCGGTGCCCGGCAGCGCCATCGCGACGATCGCGTGCCCCATCTCGTGGTGGGCCACGACTTCCCGCTCATGCGGGTTCATCAGCCGGTTGCGCTTCTCCAGCCCGGCGACGATCCGCTCCACCGCCTGGGTGAAGTCGTCCTCCGCCACCTGCTCGGCGCCGCGGCGGGTGGCGAGCAGCGCTGCCTCGTTGCAGAGATTGGCGAGGTCGGCACCGGTAAAGCCCGGCGTCATCGCCCCGATCTCCTCGGGCGAGACGTCGGCGGCCAGCCGCAGCTTGCGCAGATGCAGATTCAGGATTTCAACGCGGCCCTTCTTGTCGGGCCGGTCCACCAGCACCTGGCGGTCGAAGCGGCCGGCGCGCAGCAGCGCCGGGTCGAGTACCTCCGGCCGGTTGGTCGCCCCCAGCAGCACCACGCCCACCGAAGTGTCGAAGCCGTCCATCTCGGCGAGCAGCTGGTTGAGCGTCTGCTCCTTCTCGTCGTGGCCGCCGCCGCCTAAGCCCGCCAGCCGCGAGCGGCCGAGCGCGTCGATCTCGTCGATGAAGATGATCGCCGGCGCCTTCTCGCGCGCTTGCTTGAACAGGTCGCGCACCCGTGCCGCCCCCACGCCCACGAACATCTCCACGAACTCCGAGCCGGAGATCGAGAAGAACGTCACCCCCGCCTCGCCGGCGACGGCGCGCGCCAGCAGCGTCTTGCCGGTGCCCGGGGGTCCCACCAGCAGGATGCCCTTGGGGATGTGCGCGCCGAGCCGGCCGTACGCCTTCGGGTCCTTGAGGAAGGCGACGATCTCGCGCAGTTCGTCCTTCGCCTCGTCGACGCCGGCCACGTCGTCGAAGGTGACGCGGACGTCGCTCTCGACGTAGATCTTGGCGCGGCTGCGCCCGATGCCCATCAGCCCGCCGCCGAGGCCGCCGCCCGCGCCTCCCGCCATCCGCCGCATCATGAAATACCAGATCAGGAAGAAGCCGGCGACCGGCAGCAGCCAGCCGAGCGCGCGCGCCAGCAATCCGGGAGCGGGCTGGCCGGTGAACGTCACCTTGGCCTCGGTGAGCGACTTGGCGAGCGCAGGCGGCACCTGCTGGGTGACGAAGCGGTTGGGCTGCTTCGGCTTTGCGTCCTTCAATTTGCCGGTGATCTGCTGCGGCCCGACCACCACGTCGGCGAGCTTGCCCTGTTGGAGAAGCTGCTGGAACTCGCTGTAGGGGATCGACTTGACGGCACTCTTGGTCGCCAGCCAGCCCTGGATCCAGATGATCGCGAGGAACGCCAGGATGAAGTACCAGAGCGAAAAATGGTGTTCGCGTTTCAGCTGCACGATCCTCTCCCGCGCTGGCGGCCGCCCGCGAGCGTAGCCGCAGACGCGGGCCTGACGCTATGCTGCGTGCCCGACCGGAGCCGAGCGGCGGCGCCCTGATGCCTCCGCCCCGAGTTTCGCCCCCTCCAGCGCCTGAAATCCGTGTCGCGACAGATCAAGTCCGTGGGCGCGACAACGCCGGTGCCGTGTTCCGGTTCCGTCCAAACGATTGCCCTGACGCTCACGCTCGCCAATCTGGACCTCCGGGCAAAGGTCTGGTCTGCTGCGCTGACGGTCGCGGAGCAGCAGACCTATGTCGCCGGACACCGGATACCGCCGTGCGGGGATCAGCCGCCGCAGTATGATTGCGGCTGCCGCGCTGACCCCGCTCGCCGCCCACGCCGCACCTGTTCCCGAAGCAGGGGACGGTGATCGCAACCTCGCCGACTTCATGACCGGCTTCATGAAGCAATGGGCGATCCCCACCGCGTCGATCGCGGTCGCTCGCGACGGCCGCCTCGGCCACGCGTTGGCCTACGGCTTCGCCGACCTGAAGGGCCGCGTGGCGGCCACGCCGCGCCATCGGTTTCGGATCGCCAGCAGCAGCAAGCCGATCACTGCGGTCGCGATCATGAAGCTCATCGAGCAGAAGCGGCTCAGACTGGACGACCGGCCCTTCGTCATGCTGGCCGCCCTCGGGCCGCCCGCCGGCCGCAGCCTCGATCCGCGCCTTCACACCATCACCGTGCGCCACCTCCTCGAGCACAGCGGCGGCTTCGACAGCACCGTGATCGATCCGCAATTCGATGCGCTGCGCATCGCGGCCGAGGCATTCGGGCGCCCGCCGCCGGCCGCCCCGGCCGATCTGGTCGGCTACATGATGGGCGAGAAGCTGGCCTTCGATCCGGGCACGAAATACGTCTATTCCAATTTCGGCTACAACACGCTGGGCCGCGTCATCGAGCGTGTCACCGGCCTGCCCTACGCCGACGCGGTCGCGCAGGCGGTGCTGCAACCGGCCGGCGCCGGCCGGTTCGTGCTCGGCCGCACCCGACCCCGCGACCGGCTTCCCGACGAGGTGGAATGCTGGGACGATCCGCTGGCGTCGCTCTGCTACTCGGTCTATCCCGACGACGCGCCGGTGCGGCCCGCGAGCTACGGCGCCTTCTCGATGGAGGCGCTCGACGCGCATGGCGGCTACGTCGCGAGCCCGATCGACCTGACACGCTTCCTCAACGCGGTCGGCGGCACGACGGGGACGCAACTCCTTGCCCCCGCCACGGTGCAAGTGATGCTGGCTCGCCCGGACCTGCCGGAATACCGCGCTGCGCCCCAATACTACGCGTTCGGGTGGAACGTAACTCCCGGGCAGGTCGTGATGGCGCATAACGGTGCGCTGACCTGGGGCACGTCCTCGATGATCGGCCGGCTGCCGGGCGGCATCACCTACGCGTTCTGCACCAATCGGCTGCCCACCGACATTCGCGCCTATCTCGGCGCCATGACCGACGGCGTGGCAGCCGCAATCGCGCGAATCGCGACCTGGCCGGCGGACGATCTCTATCCGCGCTCCGGCTGACCGACGCAAAGGCCATTGGCATAGCTATTCAGGCTCGGCTGCCGACACGGGGTCCGTCATCAAGGTTAGCTCGAGTTTCGTCCCGTGATCACTTTGCCAAGCGATGTCAGCACCCAATTGGCGTGCAAATCCGGCAATGAGCTGCAGTCCCGTTCCACTCGGCTTGTCGTCGGCCATGCCCTTTCCATCATCCCAAAGGACCAGACGCGCTCGTCCCGGTGCGATTTCTTCCAGTCGAACACCAATGGACCCGCCTGCACCGCCGAAGGCGTATTTGAGGCTGTTGGTCATGAACTCGGTCACGATGATTCCGAGCGGTACTGCGACGTCAGGCGACACGGTGACCATGCCCACGTCCGATATGAGACGGATATTGGTTGCCCCGCCGCGATGAAACTGCAGCAGGCTGGCGGCCAGTTCGCCGAGATAGGTACCGAGGTCGAGGCGGTCCGCCTCGCCCGTTGCATGGAGCCTGTCGTGCACCAGCCTGAGCGTCTCAATCCGCTCGCCGATCACGCTTAGCTCTCGCTGGGCCTCCGGGTGCTTCGCTCGGCGCGCCTGTATGCTGACCAGGCTCGTGATCACCTGAAGGTTGTTCTTCACCCGGTGCTGAAGCTCGCGCAGCAGTCGCTCTTTCTCGTCCGCTCTGGTGCGCAGCTCTCTGACAAAACCGAAGCGGTTAACCGCCTCAGCGAGCAGGTTGGCGTAGCCACGCAGGAACGCGGTATCGTCGTCGCTGAACTGTCGTGGCGCGCGGCTGTCCACCTCCAGCACGCCATACGGCGGTTTGCCGTCCGCGCCGAGAATGATGACGTTCACCATGGCCTGGACGCCGTGTTGTTTCAGGAACTCGGGGATATCGAAGCGGTCCTCATTCCGGAGGTCGGCCGAGATGACCGGGGTGCCGGTCCGTAGGGCATGTCCCGCTGCCGAAAATCGCCCGGTCTGTAACTTGGCTCGGCCAACGATGCCTGGCGGCCACCCGACCCCGGCGCGGACCAGGAGTTCCTGGCCGTCCGCACTGAGTTCGAGGACCTTCGCCAACTCGGTGCCGAGCACCTCGTCGACCAAGCGGCACGCCTCGGTCAGGATTTCGTCCAGGTCGTCCGACTTCAACGCGAATTCGCCGAAACGCGCCAGGGTGGTCTGCTGATGAAGCAGTTCCTCGGTTCTTTGCTTGTGATCTTCGGTCATGCGCGACTATGGCATACCGGTCCGGGAATTGCCCGTGGGAACCTGGATGGCCCGATGTCTGGGCTGAGGGCCGCCAATGCCGCGATATTCGACCACGAAAGACTGACCGGAGTCTACCCGCCCCGTTCCTGCGAGGCGCCGATCCCGCGCTCCGGCAGGCGTTGCTGCTTCGCGGTCCGCTCGGCCTCGGCGATGTAGTCGCGCGTGATCGGCAGCGCATCGACGGCGCGGGCGAGCTGCATCTGGAAATTCATCTGCCCCCCGTTGCGGAACGACAGCTCCGCGCCGGCCAGGTAGAACTCCCACATCCGGCAGAACCGCTCATCGAAAATCGCCCCGATCGCATCGCGGTTGGCGGCGAAGCGCCGGCGCCAGTGGCGCAGCGTGTGCGCGTAGTGCAGCCGCAGGATCTCGATATCCGTCACCCACAGCCCGGACCGCTCGATGTGCGGCACCACCTCGGAAATCGCCGGCGTGTAGCCGCCGGGGAAGATGTACTTGGCCAGCCACGCATTGGTGCCGCCGGGCGGCTCGCGGCGGCCGATCGAATGCAGCAGCGCCACCCCGTCCGGCGCGAGGCAGCGCTTGATGGTGTCGAAATAGGCCCCGTACTGGGCGGTCCCGACGTGCTCGAACATCCCCACCGACACGATCCGGTCGAACCGCTCGCGGACCGCGCGATAGTCCATCAGCTCGAAGCGCACCCGGCCGGCGAGGCCCGCCGCCGCGGCGCGCGCGCGCGCTTCGGCGAGCTGCTCGGTGGAGAGCGTGATGCCCAGCACCCGGGCGCCGAACTCCTGTGCCAGCGTCAGCGCCATGCCGCCCCAGCCGCAGCCGATGTCGAGCACCGAGAGGTCGGGCCGGTCGAGTTTCAGCTTGGCCGCGATGTGGCGCTTCTTGGCAAGCTGCGCTTCCTCCAGCGTCTCGTCGCCGCGGGGGAAATAGGCGCAGGAATACTGCCGATCGCGATCGAGGAAGAGGCTATAGAGCCGCCCGTTCAGATCGTAGTGGTGGGCCGCATTGCGGCGCGCCCGGCCGGCCGGGTTGCGCGTCGTCCAGCGCGTGGTCCAACTCCGCAGCCGGTCACGCAGGACGACCGCCGGATGCCGACCGCCGCGGGCGAGATTGCCGGTGAGCACGTCGAGCAGTTCGTAGAGCGAGCAGTCGATCGGCGCCAGCGTGCCGTCCATGTAGGACTCGCCGACGGCGAGCCCCGGGTTCAGCGTCACCCGCCGGACGGTCGCCGCGTCGCGCAGCGCCATCCCCGCGCGCCGCCCCTCGGCCCCGGCATAGCGGCTCATCGTCCCGTTGGGCCAGCGCACCTCGAGCGTGCCCCAGACGATGAAACCCCGCAGCAGCCGATCCAGCACCGCCCGCATCGCACCCTCCGTTCCGTCTGCGTGTCAGCGAACGGAAAGATGCGAGGCGAGCGCGATTACGTCAAAACCGCACCGCACCCTCGTGAGCGGTCCTCGCGGGAGCGTGAACCAAAAGGTGCCGATCAGCCCGGCTGTGGCCCGGCGCCGGGGTCGAACAGCTCGGCCTCGATCGCTGCCTCGTCGGTCGGCTCCGCGGCACTTCCCACGGTTTCGCCCCGCGCCTGCCGCTCGGCCTCCTCGGGGCTGCGCGCGACGTTGACCGTGACCGGGATCGACACTTCCGGATGCAGCACGACGCGTGTGCGCGCCAAGCCCAGCGTCTTGATCGGGTGCTGCAGCACCACCTGGTCGCGGTCGATGGTCAGCCCCGCCTCGGTGGCCGCCTCGGCGATGTCGCGCGCCGAGACCGAGCCATAGAGGCTGCCCAAATCGCCGGCCTGGCGAATGATCGTGACCGCAAGCCCGTGGACGCGTTCGGCGACGCGCTCGGCCTCCTCGCGGCGCTTGAGGTTCTGCGCCTCGAGCTGCGCGCGCTCGGCATCGAAGCGGGCGCGGTTCTCCTTGGTGGCGCGCAGCGCCTTCTTCTGCGCCAGCAGGAAGTTGCGGGCGAAGCCGGGCCTGACCTTCACGATCTCGCCCATCTGCCCGAGCTTCTCGACCCGCTGCAGCAGGATCACCTCGACGGATGCCATCGCCGCCTCCTCAGACCACGACGTAGGGCAGCAGGGCGAGGAAGCGGGCGCGCTTGATCGCCAGCGCCAGCTCGCGCTGCTTCTTGGCCGAGACGGCGGTGATGCGGCTGGGCACGATCTTGCCGCGCTCGGAGAGAAAGCGGGACAGCAGCCGCACGTCCTTGTAGTCGATCTTCGGCGCGTTGGGGCCGGAGAACGGGCAGGATTTCTTGCGCCGGTAGAACGGGCGGCGGGCGCCGACCGCGGCGCGGCGGGCGGCGGGGTTGATCTCGGTGCTGTCGGACATCGGGCCTTACTCCTCGACCACGGCCGGCTCTTCGCTCGGCCGGGCGCGGAATTCCTCGCGATCGTCGTAGCCGCGGCGGCGCCCGGATTCGAAGCGGCCGGCGGGCTTGGGACCGCGGAAGCCGCGGTCGCGCTCGCGGTCGTCGGACTTGCGGCTGAGGATCGCCGACGGCGCCTCCTCGATCGCATCGACGCGCAGCGTCATGAAGCGCAGCACGTCCTCATTCAGCCGGAGCTGGCGCTCCATCTCGGCGACGAAGGCGGGCTTGGCGTCGAGGCCGAGCAGCAGGTAGTGCCCCTTGCGGTTCTTCTTGATGCGGTAGGCGAGGCTGCGCAGGCCCCAGTATTCGCGCTTGCGCACGCCGCCGCCGTCGCTGTCGAGCTGGCCGGCGATCTGGTCGGCGAGCGCGTCCACCTGCTGTTCGGTGACGTCGTTGCGCGCGATCAGCACGCATTCGTAGAGCGGCATGGTGGCTCCCTATGGCTGGATCGGCCCGCTTGCCGGGATGGCGTGGGCATAGCCGGAGCGTGCCGAGGCCCCGGCAGGGGAGCGCCGCGTTTGGCACGCCGGGCAGCGTGGAGCAAGGGGGCCAGGGCAGCGGCAGCCCTGCCGAAATAGGCACGCTTCCACTCGAACGGTCCAACAGGCGGGTCAATATCTCTCGACGCCCCTCAACCTTCCCTGCATATCGGTCCGGGGGTGTGGGATGAGCGGACTCGCGACCGGCGTGCTGGTGTTCTTCTTTCTAGCCGCGGCTGCGCTGCTCGCCTTGTGGCTCCACCCGCATTTGCCGCCGGCCCATCATTCGAAGGAAACCGCCGATATTGTCCGCCTCGGCATCGGCGTGGTCGCCACGACCACCGCGCTGGTGCTCGGGCTGCTGATTACCTCGGTAAAGGGCAGCTTCGACCAGGTGACCCGCGACGTGCATGTCTTCGCGACCGAGCTGATCCTGGTCGATCGGGCGCTGCGCTTCTACGGCCCCGGCGCGGAACCCGCCCGCGGCCTGCTCACGCGCTACACCAAGCGGGCGCTGGAGGAGACATGGCCAAAAGAGGGAACGGTGATCGTCGAGGACCGGACGGCGGGCGCGCTGCTGGATCGGACGGAGGCGGCCGTCCTCGCACTCCCGCCTGACCCGCGCCGGCCAGGACTGATCGAGCAGGCGGACGGGGAAATCCGCGACCTGGTGCGGGAGCGGTGGACCCTGATCGAGGAGAGCGGCAGTGCCGGCTAACGTCCGTCCTGGTGGTGGAAATTCGGGGCTGATCTGGGTGGTCACCGGATCGGTCGGCTAAGGTGGAGTTGCGAGACTTCAACCTGATGTCGAGAGGACCCGATGACCGAGGACAGACTACCGCTGGCCGAGCTGCTGGCCAAAGCCGGGGACGGCGACTTCCTGCGCAGCGTGGCGGAGGCCGTGGTGCAGTTGCTGATGGAGACCGACGTGGAGGGCCTGATCGGCGCCGGGCGGCACGAACGCTCCGGCGATCGCACGACCTACCGCAACGGCTATCGCGACCGCACCCTCGACACGCGCCTGGGCAGCCTACAGCTCCGCATCCCCAAGCTGCGTCAGGGCAGCTACTTCCCGCCCTTCCTCGAGCCTCGGAAGACCTCCGAGAAGGCGCTGGTCGCGGTGATCCAGGAGGCCTGGGTTGGCGGCGTGTCCACCCGTCGCGTCGACGACCTGGTGCAAGCCATGGGCCTGGCCGGGATCAGCAAGAGCACCGTCAGCAAGCTGTGCAAGGACATTGACGACCGGGTGAACGCCTTCCTCGACCGCCCGCTCGCCGGCGAGTGGCCGTATCTCTGGCTCGACGCGACCTACCTCAAGCAGCGCGAAGGCGGCCGCATCGTCTCCGTCGCCGCTATAATCGCCGTGGCGGCCAACACCGACGGCAAGCGCGAGATCGTCGGCCTGCATATCGGCCCCTCCGAGGCGGAGACTTTCTGGTCCGGCTTCCTCAAGAGCATGGTCCGCCGCGGCCTGCGCGGCGTGAGGCTGGTCATCTCGGATGCTCACGAGGGGCTGAAGGCGGCGATCCGACGGGTGGTCGGCGCCTCCTGGCAGCGCTGCCGCGTTCATTGGATGCGCAACGCGCTGTCCTACGTGCCCAAGGGCCAGCAGAGCATGGTCTCGGCCGCGCTGCGTCAGGCGTTCATCCAGACCGACCGTGCCAGCGCCAGCCAAACGCTCCGACACGTTGCCGATCAGTTGCGGGCCAAGTGGCCGAAGCTCGGCGGGTTCATCGACGACAGCGAGGCCGACGTGCTGGCGCATTTGGATTTCCCCGTGCAGCACCGCACTAAGATCCACAGCACCAATCCGCTGGAGCGGCTGAACAAGGAGGTGAAGCGGCGCGCCGATGTCGTCGGCATCTTTCCAAACGAGAGCGCCATCGTCCGCCTGATCGGCGCCGTGCTGCTGGAGGTCAACGACGAATGGCAGCTGCAGCACCGCTACATGCAGACCGAGGCAATGGCCGAGCTCACTGCTCCCGCCATTGACGCCGAGACCAGGCAGATCCCGTGCGCGGCATAGCCCCCAAAGCGAGTGACAGACTATGCCGTCGACGGCATCAATGCCACGCTTCCGGCTGGGCATGGCGGTCAAGCCCCGAAGCCGCGCAGCGGTGCGCCGAAGGCGCAGGGCTTGAGGGCCATGCCCAGCCGGAAGACCATGACGAGCGCCGTCAAACACAAGCCTATCTCACAATTCCACCCAATCAGGCGACCGTTTGGCCATCTCATTTGGCCCCGAATTTCCACCACCTTGACGGACGCGACCCAGTGCCGTCTCCCCTGATTTCGTGATCGCGCTGACGGTGTGGCTTGGCATCATCTTCGCGAGCTTTGGCTACAACGCGCCCCGCAACGGTTTGGTCGTGGTCGTGCTGCTGGTCTGCGCCGCCTCGATCGCCGGCGCGATTTTTCTCATCGTCGAAATGGACGGAGCGTTCACCGGCCTGATTGTGGTGCCAAGCGACTCGATCGAACGGGCGCTGGCCTACATGCGAGGATAGGCCACCTACCAGATGAAGCGGGGAAGGACCGCGACCGGGGCGAGGCCGGCCTCGCGCGCTGCCGCCTCGATCCGGGCCGGGTCACCGGCCAGCGCCTCGGCGTGGATGCCGCCGAGCACCCAGGCGGCGTCCAGCTCGGCGCGGGCGGCCCCGGCGATGTCGGTGCGCAGCAAATCGCCGACCGCGAGCGTGCGCGCGGGCGACGTGCCGAGCATGGCGAGCACGGGCGCATAGATCGCCGGATCGGGCTTGCCGAGCGAACGCACCTCACCGCCGAGATCGGCGTAGCGCTGCGCGAGCAGGCCGGCGCAGATCACGCGCACCCCGCCGCGGATCACTTCGAGGTCGGGATTGGCGCAGACCATCGGCAGGCGCGCGCGGACGCAGTCGCGCAGGATCGGCTCGAACGGCTCGAGGCTCGAACGGCCGCGCTCATCATCGGGG
>CAVZPY010000017.1:0-303199 GCA_963777265.1 uncultured Alphaproteobacteria bacterium
GCACCCCGGCCGCGAACACCGCGTAATAGAGCGCCACCACCAGCGTCTGGCTGTCCGGCCCGGCGGTCAGGAAGGTGAGCTCGAACATCGCGATCGCGCGCACCAGCACCAGCAGCAGCGCCGCCAGGATGCCCGGCATCAGCAGCGGCACCAGGATGGTGGCGAACAGCCGCAGCGTGCCGGCGCCGAACACCCGCGCCGCCGCCTCGATGCGGGGGTCGATCTGTTCGACGAACGGGATCATCACGAACACGACGAACGGCACGCTCGGCACCAGATTGGCCAGGATCACGCCCCAGATCGTCCCGGCGAGGCCGGTGCCGTAGAGGGCGGTCGCGAGCGGGATGCCGTAGGTCATTGGCGGCACCAGCAGCGGCAGCAGGAAGATCAGCAGCACCAGCCGCTTGCCCGGAAAATTCCGCCGCGCCAGTGCGTAGCCCGCCGGCACGCCGAGCAGGCCGGAGATCAGCACCACCGCCAGCACCACCTCGAACGTGACGCTGAGCACGTCGCCGAGCTGGAACTCGTCCCAGGCGCTGCCGTACCAGCGCGTGGTCAGGGCAGCCGGGAGCCACGTGTTGAGCCAGCGGGTGGCGAAGCTGTCGAGCACCACCGCCGCGATCATCGCCAGCAGGTTGAGCACGAAGAAGCCCACCACGGTCCAGACCGCCAACGACCAGAGCCGGGCCGCGAAACCGTCCTGGGGCATGGACGCATCCTCGCATCCGGGTGGGCGGGCCGCCAAGCCGGCAATAACGCGTCCGGCAACAACGCGTCCCGGACGCGCTCCTGCCGACACGATCTGGCACGCGGGCGGGCGGATGCGCAACGGGACCGACCGGCGGCGAGGGCAAGCGATCGTCTGCCCAAGCGATGAACCGCAAATCAGTTAACCGCCCCTTTTGCATTGCAACACAAGGGATTTTGCCATCCTCCCCGCTTGCCGAGGCCATGCCGCCCGGCTAGGTCTGCGGTGCCGAACCGTGCGAGGCGGTGCCAGGAGGAGACAGGATGCCCAAGCGGCCGAGACCCGCCGGCGCCGACCGGCGCGCGAGCCGGCGCTGTCCCGCGACGGCCTGCTCGCCGCCTATCGCGACATGCTGCTGATCCGCCGCTTCGAGGAGAAGGCGGGCCAGCTTTACGGCATGGGGCTGATCGGCGGCTTCTGCCATCTCTACATCGGCCAGGAAGCGGTCGTGGTCGGGGTGCAGGCGGCGCTGTCGCCGGGCGACCAGGTCGTCACCTCCTATCGCGACCACGGCCACATGCTGGCGACCGGGATGGACCCCAAGGGCGTGATGTCGGAGCTCACCGGCCGCCGCGACGGCTACTCGCGCGGCAAGGGCGGCTCGATGCACATGTTCTCGCGCGAGAAGAATTTCTACGGCGGCCACGGCATCGTCGGCGCGCAGGTGCCGATCGGCACCGGGCTCGCCTTCTCCGACTGGTATCGCGGCAACGACCGCATTGCGGTGACCTATTTCGGCGAGGGCGCTTCGAGCCAGGGGCAGGTGTTCGAGAGCTTCAACATCGCCGCCCTGATGACGCTGCCCGTCCTCTATGTGATCGAAAACAACCGCTACGGCATGGGCACCAGTGTCGAGCGCGCCTCGGCGTCGACGGATCTGTCCAAGAACGGGGCCCCGTGGGGCATTCCGGGCCAGCAGGCGGACGGGATGGACGTGCTGGCGGTGAAGGAGGCGGCGGATGCCGCGGTCGCGCATTGCCGCGCGCGGCCGCGGCCCGTACCTGCTGGAGCTGCGGACCTACCGCTACCGCGGCCACTCGATGTCCGACCCCGACAAGTACCGCACCCGCGAGGAGCGGCAGAAGATGCGCGCCGAGCGCGACCCGATCGAGGGCGCGCGCCGGCACCTGATCGAGGCGGGACTCGACGAGGCGGGCCTGAAGCGGATCGACGACGAGGTGAAGCAGCGCATCCAGGAGGCGGCCGATTTCGCGCAGGCCAGCCCCGAGCCGGATGCCGCCGAGCTCTGGACCGACGTGCTGGCGGAGGCCTGACGGAGATGTCCACGCAGATCCTGATGCCGGCGCTCTCGCCCACGATGACCGAGGGCAAGCTCGCCAAGTGGCTCAAGAAGGTGGGCGACGAGGTCCGCGCCGGCGACGTGATCGCCGAGATCGAGACCGACAAGGCGACCATGGAGGTGGAAGCGGTCGAGGAGGGCAAGCTCGCTCGCATCCTGGTGGACGAAGGCACCGATGCGGTCGCGGTGAACACGCCGATCGCAGTGCTCGCCGCCGACGGCGAGGCCAGCGGCGCCGCCGCCGCGCCGACACCTGCACCCGCGCCCGTCCCGAAATCCGCGCCCGCCGAACCCAAAGTCGCGGCCGAGGCGGAGGACGCGGCGGCGGTCGCGGCGCGCGGGCGCGAGCGGCGCGCCCCCGCGACCGAGGCGGCCCCCGCGCCCGAGCGGGATTGGGGCCAGACCACGCCGCTGCATGTCCGCGACGCGCTGCGCGACGCGATGGCGGCGGAGCTGCGCGCCGATGACCGCGTGTTCCTGATCGGCGAGGAGGTCGCGCAGTATCAGGGCGCCTACAAGGTCAGCCAGGGCCTGCTCGATGAGTTCGGCCCCAAGCGCATCATCGACACGCCGATCACCGAGCACGGCTTCACCGGCCTCGCCGTGGGCGCCGCGATGGCCGGCCTCAAGCCGATCGTCGAGTTCATGACCTTCAACTTCGCCATGCAGGCGATCGACCAGATCATCAACTCGGCGGCCAAGACCCGCTACATGTCGGGCGGCCAGATGCAATGCTCGATCGTGTTCCGCGGCCCGAACGGGGCTGCCTCGCGCGTCGCCGCCCAGCACAGCCAATGCTACGCGAGCTGGTACGCACACGTGCCCGGCCTGAAGGTGCTCGCCCCGTGGTCGTCGGCGGATGCCCGCGGCCTGCTGCGCGCCGCGATCCGTGATCCGAACCCGGTGATCGTGCTCGAGAACGAAATCCTTTACGGGCAGGTGTTCGATTGCCCCGTCGCGGAGGATTTCGTGCTGCCGATCGGGCGTGCGAAGATCGAACGGCCGGGCGATCGCGTCACCATCGCCGCCTTCAGCATCATGGTGGGCGTGGCCCTGAAGGCCGCCGAGGCCCTCGCCGAGCGGGGGATCGAGGCCGAGGTGATCAACCTGCGCAGCCTGCGCCCGCTCGATACCGCAGCGATCGTCGAAAGCGTCAAGAAGACCAACCGGCTGGTGACGGTGGAGGAGGGCTGGCCTTTCGCCGGCATCGGCGCCGAGATCGCGATGCAGATCACCGAGCACGCGTTCGACTGGCTCGACGCGCCGCCGGTGCGGGTGCATGGCCTCGACGTGCCGCTGCCCTATGCGGCGAACCTCGAGAAGCTGGCACTGCCGCAGCCGGAGTGGGTGATCGACGCGGTGAAGCGGATCGTCTGAGGAGACCCCGATGGCGACCAACATCCTGATGCCCGCACTGTCGCCGACCATGACCGAGGGCACGCTGGCGCGCTGGCTCAAGCACGAGGGCGAGCGGGTCACGGCGGGCGACGTGATCGCCGAGATCGAGACCGACAAGGCGACCATGGAGGTGGAGGCGGTCGATGAGGGCGTGCTCGGCCGCATCCTCGTCCCCGACGGCACCCAGGGCGTGAAGGTGAACGCGCCGATCGCGGTGCTGGTCGCCGACGGCGAGGCGGTGCCGGCCGGCGATGCGGCACCGGCAGCCACGCCCGCCCCGGCGCCGGCGCAGCCCGCCGCCCCGACGCCGGCTGCCGCGCCGCGCCCCGCAGCGGCGAAGCCGAACGGCGCCCAGGCTCCGGCGCCGGCGGGCGAGAGCCGCATCTTCGCGTCGCCGCTGGCGCGCCGGATGGCGCAGCAGGCGGGCCTCGATCTCGCCGCCCTGAAAGGCTCCGGCCCCAACGGGCGCATCGTCAAGGCCGACATCGAGGCGGCGCTGCCATCCGCCAGGCCGGCCGCCCCGACGCCGGGCGCGCCCGCTCCCGCCCCGGCTGCGCCCGCGCCGGCACCGGCTGCGGCCATCGCGATCACGGCGCCGCACCGGCTGGTGCCGTTCTCCGCCACGCGCCGCGTCATCGCGCGCCGGATGGCCGAGACCAAGCACGGCGTGCCGCACTTCTACGTCGAGATGGACATCGAGATCGACGCGCTCTTGAAGCTGCGCGCCGAGCTGAACGCCAAATCCCCCAAGGAAGGACCGGGCGCGTTCAAGCTCTCGGTCAACGACCTCATCATCAAGGCGGCCGCGATCACGCTGCGCCGTGTGCCGGCCGTGAATGCGAGCTACACCGAGCAGGGGACGGCGCTCTACGAGGACGTCGATATCAGTGTTGCGGTCTCGATCCCCGACGGGCTGATCACGCCGATCGTGCGGCGCGCCGACCAGAAGGGCCTCGCCGCGATCAGCAACGAGATGAAGGATCTCGCCGCGCGCGCCAAATCCGGCAAGCTGAAGCCGGAAGAGTTCCAGGGCGGCGGCTTCTCGATCTCGAATATGGGGATGTACGGCGTCAGCGCCTTCTCCGCGATCATCAACCCGCCGCAGGGGGCGATCCTCGCGGTCGCGGCGGGTCAGCCGAGGCCGGTCGTGCGCGACGGCGCGCTTGCGGTCGCGACGGTGATGACCTGCACGCTCTCGGTCGATCACCGCGTCATCGACGGCGCCCTCGGCGCGGAATGGCTGGCGGCGTTCAAGGCGGTGGTCGAGGAGCCGCTGAGCCTGATGCTGTGACCGGAGTTTTGCTGCGGGAGGCAATTCCGGCCGATCTGCCGACCGTCCTGCGCTTCGTCCGGGCGCTCGCCGAGTACGAGCGGCTTGCGCACGAGGTCCGCGCGACCGAGGCGGAGTTTTGCCGCGCGCTGTTCGCCGAACCCCGCCGCGCCTACGCGCTGCTCGCCGAGATCGACGGCGCCGCGGTCGGCTTCGCGGTCTGGTTCTACGATTTCAGCACTTTCGAAGGTCGGCCCGGCCTCTTTGTCGAGGATGTGTTCGTCGATCCCGGCGCAGCGCGGACAGGGCATCGGGCGCGCCATCTTCGCATGGCTGGCCCGCCGCGCCTTGCGCGAAGGCTGCACGCGCATGAACTGGTCGGTGCTCGACTGGAACGCGCCCTCGATCGCCTTCTATCGCGGTCTCGGCGCGGTGGCGCAGGACGAATGGACCGTGCAGCGCCTCTCCGGCGACGCGCTCGCCGCCCTCGCGGGGATGGAATGAGATGGACAGCAAGTTCGACCTGATCGTCGTCGGCGGCGGACCCGGCGGCTACGTCGCCGCGATCCGCGCCGCCCAGCTCGGCCTCAAGGCCGCGGTGGTGGAACGCGAGCACCTTGGCGGCATCTGCCTCAACTGGGGCTGCATTCCGACCAAGGCCTTGCTGCGCACGTCTGAAATAAATCATCTGCTGCATCACCTGCCCGAGTTCGGTTTCGCCGCCGTCGAGCCTCGGTTCGAGATCGACCGCGTGGTGAAGCGCTCGCGCGCGGTCGCCAAGCAGCTTTCCTCCGGCGTCGGGCATCTGCTGAAGAAGAACAAGGTCGCGGTATTCGACGGCAGCGGCAGGCTCGCCGGCAAGAACACGCTCGCCGTCACCAAGGACGGGCGCGACGTGGCGACGCTGACCGCGCCGCATATCATCCTCGCCACCGGCGCGCGCGCCCGCCAGCTCCCCGGGCTCGAAACCGACGGCGCGCTGATCTGGGACTACAAGGCGGCGATGGTGCCGAAGGCGATGCCGAAATCGCTGCTGGTCGTCGGCTCCGGCGCGATCGGCATCGAGTTCGCGAGCTTCTACCGCAACATGGGAGCCGAGGTGACGGTGGTGGAAATGCTCGACCGCGTGCTGCCGGTCGAGGACGAGGAGATCAGCACCTTCGCGCGCAAGGCATTCGAGAAGCAGGGCATCCGCATCTTCACCGGCGCCACCGTCAAGAGCGCCAAGAAGAACGGCGACAGCGTGACCGCGAGCATTAGCGCGAACGGGTCCGCGCAGGAGATCACCGTCGATCGGGTGGTCTCGGCGGTCGGCATCGTCGGCAATGTCGAGGGCATCGGCTTGGAGGGCACGCGCATCGAGGTCGATCGGTACGCACGTGAAGATCGACGAATACTGCCGCACCGGCGAGCCGGGCGTGTATGCGATCGGCGATCTGTGCGGGCCGCCCTGGCTCGCGCATAAGGCGAGTCACGAGGGCGTGGTGTGCGTGGAAAAGCTCGCCGGCCTCAACGACGTCCACCCGATCGACTGGACCAATGTGCCCGGCTGCACCTATTGCCGTCCACAGGTCGCCTCGGTCGGGCTGACCGAGGCACGTGCCAAGGCCGAGGGGCACGAGGTGCGGGTCGGCCGCTTCCCGTTCATCGGCAACGGCAAGGCGATCGCGATGGGCGAGCCGGAGGGCATGGTGAAGACCGTGTTCGACGCCGCGACCGGCGAGCTACTGGGGGCGCACATGATCGGCGCCGAGGTCACCGAGCTGATTCAGGGCTACGTGGTGGCGCGCACGCTCGAGAGCACCGAGGCTGAGCTGATCAACACCATCTTCCCGCACCCGACGGTGAGCGAGACGATGCACGAGGCGGTGCTGGACGCGTACGGACGGGCGATTTATTTCTGAGGGCGGCGGCGCAAGCGCGGGCGGAGAGGCCAGGCCCGGCTCAACCTGATCGGCCGAAGAACAGGGCCGGATGAGGCTCCCTGAGGCCCAGGAACAGGGCCGGACCAGGCTCGTCGCCGGCCTGAGAACAGGGCTGAATCAGGGGCGGGGCTCCTGAGAACAGGGTTTTATCAGGCTCACCGCAGCGGGGAGTGGCCCCGGGGTCTCGCCAGTCGCATCGTCCTCACCTCCGTCATCTCAGCCTCCGCGGCGATCATGGTCACAGCTCGGCATCGCGAAACGCGGGTCAGTTCCCGCGCCGGCTCCGCCCGCGCCGGCCGCGACTCCGACATTTCCGATAACATTCTCCTGGCGATATGTCAAGTTTAGTAGCCTCGGGGTCCTGTACCGGCCAGTTCCCATGCGCCCAGTGCCTTCGCAGCCCGCAGCGGCGCAGCAGGCGCGCCTCCTGCCACACAGGCAAACTATAGTGTGAGCGCGTACCCGTCAGTAGGAGCGCGAAAATGACACCGATCCTCTACGCACATCCTTTCTCCTCATACTGCCAGAAGGTGCTGATCGCCCTTTACGAAAACGACACGTCGTTCGAGTTCCGGATGCTCGGCGCCGAGGACCAAGCGGCGGACGCGGAGCTCGCGGCGATGTGGCCACTCAAGCGCTTCCCCGTGCTCGTCGAGAACGGGCGCGTAATCTTCGAGGCGACCATCATCATCGAGCACTTGGCGCTTCATCACGCGGGCAGCGTTCGGCTTATCCCGGACGACCGTCAGGCCGCGATCGAAGTTCGCATGATGGATCGCGTGTTCGACAACTACGTGATGACGCCGATGCAGAAGCTCGTCTTCGACCGGAGGCGCCCCGAGGCCGATCGCGATGCCTATGGTGTCGCCGAAGCCAAGGCGATGCTCGACACGGTCTATCGTTGGCTCGACCGCGTGATGGCGGAGCGGATTTGGGCGGCCGGGGAATCGTTCAGCCTCGCCGATTGTGCGGCGGCCCCATCCCTTTTCTATGCGGACTGGGCGCACGAGATCGACGCCGCGTTCACCCACTTGCGCGATTATCGCTCCCGCCTCGTTGCCCGTCCTGCCTTTGCGAGAGCCGTTGATGAGGCGCGGCCATACAGGGCGTTCTTCCCTCTTGGCGCTCCCGACCGGGACTGAGCCGCTTTGCCGCCACGGACGGTCTCCGCCCGCGCCGACCGCTCCGTGAACGATGACTACTGCGGAGGCGAGGCGGCGATCACGGGCGGCTGTCCGGCCGGCACGCCGGCTCCCGGCACGCCAGCTCCCGCGGCGGTGCCGTCTGCGTAACCGCCCTGCTGAGCGGTGCCGCCGTTGAACACGACCGGCGGACGCGCGCCCGCAGCACCTTGCGCGGGTGCCATCGGCACCGGCGAGGGCGGCGGCGGTGGCGGCGGCTGTCGCCGCGGTTGCGGCGACAGGGGGACGATGATCGGCTGCGCGCCGAGCGGCGCCGCGATCAGCAGGCTCAGGCCTGCGGCCAGGAAGGCGAAACGCATTGCCCTCTCCCTCATGCGTTGGCAGCAAGACGAACGCGGCCCTGCCTGGGCTGGTTCGCCAGGCTACTGGTTCGCGATGAAAGTGCGGCGCCCGTCCGGCTCCGTGACATAGATGCCGACATATCGCTGCGGCGCGGGCTGGGACTGGGGTTCGGATGGGGTCGGAGCATCGAGCTGTCGCGGCGAGCCGCCGGAAGTCTGTTCGGCTTGCGCCCTTGCTGCGCGCTCGGGCGGCGAGGCGTCGTGCCGCAGGTCGCCGAGCAGCAGAGGCCCCCATCCGGCGGACGCACGCTCACTCCTGGCGCGCGGCGCACTCGGCGCACGGACCGGCCCGGCCGTCGCGGTGGTGAGGGGACGATCGGCTTCCGGCCTGGCGCGATGGGGGGTTCTTGGGTCGGTGCTCGTAAGGGCTTTCCCGGACGCGGGCCTCGGCGGCAGGGGCGGCACGAACCCGGCGACACGGAGGACCTGCGATTTCGGCGCTGGGGCTGCTGCCGCCACCGCCCTGAGGGGTGCGGGTGTGACGGGTGCGGGAGCCGCGGCAAACTTAGCCGGGCTTGGCTTGGCCGGGCTTGGCTGGGCTGGGCTGGGATTGGCGGGGCTTGGCGGTGGCTCGGCGGCGGTCGCGATGGGGCTCGCGACCGGGGCCGGGGGCGGTTTTGTGGAGGCGACGGCGGATGGGACAACCGGGTGCCGTTCGGCCGGTGGCGGCAGCGCGGAGACTCGTGCCGGCACCGGCTGACGGACTCGGTTGGCGCGCTGCGAGCGTCGCCAGCGGGAGCGGTGGCCTCGGGCCGGTGGGCGCCGGGCCTTGCCCGCGCGCGGCCTCCGCTGCGGCTGCCGGAGGGGATGACGGAGCCGGCGTGGCAGGGTTCGGTTGCGCGGAATTCGACGCGACCGCGCTGGGCGAAGGCAGTGCATGCGCCGCCGGCGGCGGGGGTGTGAAGGGTGCGGAAGCCGCGGCCAGCTTGTTCCGGATCGGCCGCAGATCGGCGGCGGTCGGGATGGGGTTCGCGACCGGGGCCGGGGGCGGTTTTGCAGAGGCGACGGCGGATGGGGCAACCGGGTGCCTTTCGGCCGGTGACGGCAAATCGGGACTCGTGCCGGCACCGGCTGACGGGTTGGGTTGGCGCGCTGCGAGCGTCGCGGTCGGGGGCGGTGGTCTCGGGCCGTTGGGCGCCGGGCCTTGCCCGCGCGTGGCCTCCGCTGCAGCTGCCGGAGGGGATGATGGAGCCGGCGTGGCAGGGTTCGGTTGCGCGGAACTCGACGCCACCGCCGGCGGTGGGGATGTGAGGGGTGCGGAAGTCGCGGCCAGCTTGTTCCGGATCGGCCGCGGATCGGCGGCGGCCGGGATGGACGTCGCGAGCCGGGCAGGAGCCGTCGCGGCCGGAGCGGCATCCGATCCCGCAGGGGCACGGGCGCCCGCCCCACCCGCGCTTGTCGTCGGCAGCAGGGGGGCCGTACCGCCGCGAGCCGATTGGCTGGTCGGGTTGGCCTCGTGCGATGCAATCCACCCCGCTGCGGCAGCGCCGCCCGCCACGGTGCAGAGTGCCAGGACCGCGACGCGGCGAAACGCCCTCGGCCGATCGGCCGAAGCGGGGCCGGGTGGCGGCCGGACGACGGCGGCGGCGTTGCGCGCGATCAGCACACGGGCCGCGTCTGCGGCCGGCAGGATCGGCGATACCCGATCCGGCAAGCCAGGGCCGCCTGGGGGATAAACTTGCACCGCCGATGGCGTCGGCTCCGATCCAACCTTCGGCTGCTCTGGCAACCCGGGCGGGATCACGGCGATCTCCGTCGCGGGCGCTCCCGACATTCCCGCAGCCCCTCCCGATGCCGGCTCGCTTTCCGGCGCCGCAGGTGCAGGCGCAGGTGCATCGGATGTCGCCGGCTCTTGCGGCTCTCCAGGTGCTGCAAGGCTGCGCAGGGCGGCCGCTTCGGCCACGTGCTCCGCACTCACTTGCCGCTCGTCGTTGCTGGCGGCGAGGAACAGCGCGGCGCTTGCGAGCATGTTCACGAGCCGCGGAACGCGGCCGGAATAGGCTTCGAGGGCGGCGATCGCATCGTCGCCGATGACGCCGCCAGGATGCCCGGTCCGGGCAAGGCGCTCGCGGAGGAACGCGCCGGTCTCGCCCGGGAGCAGCGGAGCCAGCCGCACGAAGCTGACCGGCCTGCCGCCGGACGCAGCCGCGCACCGGGGATCGGCCTCGCCATCGGCCGGGAGCTGCTTGCAGGCGAGCACCAGGCCGGATCGCGCGTCCGCCGCCAGCCGTGCCAGCGCCGTCTCGTCCATCCGGTCCGCCTCGTCGATCAACACGACGCGAAAGGCGGCCTGCGCGTCGCCTGCACCCGCCGCCGCGTCCTGACCGAGATCGCCGCGCCGGTGCAGGGTGATCGCGGCACCGCTCGCCGTGAGCACGCGAGCCAACTCCTCGAGCAGCAGCGTCTTGCCGGTTCCGGGCGCGCCCGCGATGGCGACGAGGCTGGGGCCGGACCGCAAGGCCGCGAGCGCCGCCTCTCGCGCCGCGACCCAGCCGCGATGCGCGATCGCCTGTCCCGCGCCGATCGTGATCGGCAGCACGGGAAGCGGGGCCGCACCGGGGCCGGCCCAGGTGGCGGCCGCACCCGCAGCGATCGTCCCTGCCGCGCGATGGTCTTGCTGGCGAAGGTTCATTTCCATCCTGGCGGAATCCATTGATAGGTGGCGAAGCCGGTCCGCTGCCAATAGCCGTCCTGCCACATCGCACCGTGGCCTGCGGCCGGCATCCACTTGCCGGGGACCCAGACGTAGTGGCCGTCGGCCCAGTTGTAGTAGCCCGGCCGCCAGCTCAGCGCCTCGGCGGAACGCGGCGGCTCGGGCACCCGCTCGGCTCGCGGCGGCGGCACGATCGGGTAGGCGGGATAGGTCTCGCGGCAGCCGCCGACCGCGAGCACCGCCAGCAGGACCCCCCATCCGGCCCGTCTCACGGGAGTTGTCCCCGCGCCGCGGCCAACCCTGGCGTCAGCGCAAGCATGAGTCAATCTTACATTAAAGACGGGCCGTGAAGCGCGCAAAATCCGGTGTATGAACTCCGAGGCGAGCGCCGGACGAGGGGCGCAGGGCCGGCCGCCCAACGCCGCTTGACCTCCCCGCCGCCCCCCGCCACTTCTGCGCCAACATGTCAACCCGCGTCCTGATCGATCACCGCGCCGGCGGCGCTGCCGTGCTCCGCCACCCGGAGAAGGCGGGGCGCCCCGACAACCCGATCCAGCGCAAGCCGGACTGGATCCGGGTCCGCGCCCCCACCCACCCGGTCTATTACGAGACCGCAGCCCTGATGCGCGCCAACCGCCTCGTCACCGTCTGCGAGGAGGCGGCCTGCCCCAACATCGGCGAGTGCTGGTCGCAGCGCCACGCCACCATGATGATCATGGGCGAGACCTGCACCCGCGCCTGCGCGTTCTGCAATGTCCGCACCGGGCAGCCGCACGCGCTCGACGGCACCGAACCCGCCCGCGTCGCCGATGCAGTGGCCAAGCTCGGCCTGCGTCACGTCGTCGTCACCTCGGTCGATCGCGATGACCTTCCGGATGGCGGCGCCGGCCACTTCGGGGCCGTGATCCGCGCGATCCGCAACGCTGCCCCCGGCACCACGATCGAGGTGCTGACCCCGGACTTCCTGCGCAAGCCGGGTGCCGCGGAGGTCGTCGTCGAGGCGCGTCCCGACGTGTTCAACCACAATCTGGAAACCGTCCCGCGCCTCTATCCGACGATCCGCCCCGGGGCCCGCTACTTCCAGTCGCTGCGCCTGCTCGACAGCGTGAAGCGGCTCGATCCCACGCTGTTCACCAAGTCCGGCCTGATGGTGGGCCTGGGCGAGGAGCGCTCGGAGATCCTTCAGGTGATGGATGATCTGCGCGTGGCCGAGGTCGATTTCCTCACCATCGGCCAATATCTCCAGCCGACCGTGAAGCACGCCGCGATTGCCCGCTTCGTGCCGCCAGCAGAGTTCGCCGAATACGCCGCCCTCGCCCGCGGGCGTGGCTTCCTGCTGGTCAGTGCCACGCCGCTGACGCGCAGTTCCTATCACGCCGACGCCGATTTCGCGGCGCTGCGCGCGGCGCGCGAGCGGAGCCTGGCGGCGGCCTGATGCGTCACGCCGAGAAGAAGCTGATCCCGTACCGGCCCGACCAGCTTTTCGACCTGGTCGCCGATGTCGGCCGTTATCCGGAGTTTCTGCCCTGGTGCGTCGCCGCTCGCGTGCGCCGCCGCACCGAGACCGAGATGGTCGCCGACATGACGATCGGCTTCGGACCGTTCCGCGAGAGTTTTACCAGTCGCGTCGGGCTGGAGCGGCCGGAGCGCATCCGGGTGCGCTACGAGAATGGCCCGTTCCGCTATCTGAACAACGCCTGGCTGTTCCACCCCGACCCCCGCGGCTGCCTGGTCGATTTCGCCGTTGATTTCGAGTTCCGCAGCCGCATCCTGCAAATGGCGATCGGGGCGGTGTTCAACGAAGCGGTGCGCCGCATGGTCAACGCCTTCGAGCGCCGCGCGCGCGCGATCTACGGGGCGCCGGAGGCGGCCATGCCGGTCACGGCCACGACCGCCGCCCCCGCGCAGGGCTGATCCCGCACGCGAGCGTCACCCGGCACGCAGCCAGGTCTGCGAGCGGCCAAACAAGGCGATGCCGACGAACCCGCGCACGATCAGCTTCCGGCCGCCATCGGCCAGTCGCAGGATGCAGCGATAGACCGAGCCGGTCTGCGGATCGAGGATCTGCCCGCCGCCCCAATGATCGCCGTCGCGGTGCATCCCGGTGATGATGGTCAATCCCAGGATCGGCTTGTTCTTGCGCCCGCCTTGGCACAGCTCGCAAACCCGTGCGGCTTCCGCCGGATCGACCACGCTGACGATGCGGCCGGTCAGCACGCCGTCCTGGCTCTGGATCAGCACCGCGGCGCGCTCGCGGCCGGTGCGATCGTCGAAGGTGCGCCACAGCCCCGTGACGGTGGGCTGCGCCTGCACGCCGGCCGAGATGGCGCACAGAATCGCCACCGCCGCGATCATCGTGCGCACCGCCTTCATGCCTCCGGCTTGCGGAACACGAACAGGCCGTAGCGCATCGAGCGGGTCCGGTACGCGACCATCAGGCGTACCAGAGTGGCGGCAAAGCCGCGGTTCGCCGCCTGCCGGTCGGCGAGAAAGCGCAGGTAGCGCGGCCGGGTCGCGAGGCCCGTCGCCACGCGCCGCGTGCAGATCCACCAGGTCCGCCGCACGCGGTCGCTGAGATCCTCCACGCCCGCCACGCAAAATCCCGCACGCTCGGCGAGCCGGCGATAGTCCGCCTCGTCGCCCAGGCTCGGCAGGCGTCCCTCGCGGCAGATCGGTTCCAGCAGATGCCGAACCTCCCACGCGCGCGGATCGGTGCGCGCGAGCCAGGCGCAGACCGCTAGCAGGCCGCCCGGCTTGAGGATGCGGAACGCCTCGTCGAAGCAGCGCTGCTTGTCCGCCATGTGCTCGGAACTTTCGATGGCAAAGGCGCGATCGAAGCGTCCGGCGGCAAGACCGTTTTCGAGCCAGTCCCGCTGCACGATGCAAAGGCTGCCCCGCGTCACGGTTCGCGCGCGGGCGCGCACGGCTTGCGCCGCCGAAACCGTGAACCCGGTCACGTCAAGGCCGTGGCGTTCGGCAAGGTACTGCGCCGTCGCGCCGTAGCCGCAGCCGATGTCGCAGGCAAGCTGGCCCGGTGCCAAGTGCAGCCGCGCGGCGAGCAGCTCGACCAGGGCTACGGCGGCTTGCGCCGCGCTCTCGCGTCCGGTCGCCCAATAGCCGTGATGGATGTGCTCTCCCCAGACCTCGCGGTAGAAGGCGTCGAGTTCGTCGTAGTGCGCCGCGACGGCGGCGGTGGATTGCGGCTGGTTCGGGAAGATCACGCGTGCCTCCGGCCCGCCACGGACATACACTTTCGCGCCTCGGCCAGGTGAAGTAGATGATGGGCGGGACGCAAACCCGAGCGAGGATGGCATGGACCTGACGCTGCACGAGCTGGGCGAACGTTTGTTCGTCTCGGTCCTGTCCGACTGTCTCGACGCGGTCGGGCTGCGCCATCAGGCGCTGGCGCCGCGCATCCGGCCGCTCGACGAGGCCGCGGTGATGGTCGGCCGCGCGCGCACCGCGGCGTTCATGGAGGTCTATCACGTCGATCCTGGACAAAACGCGTATGAGCTCGAGATCAAGCTGATAGACAGCCTGGGTCCCGGAGATATTCCCGTGTTCGCTTGCGGCAATCCGCTGCGCGTCGCGCCGTGGGGCGAGCTGCTCAGCACGGCAGCGCGCGCCCGCGGCGCCGTGGGCGCGGTGATGGACGGCTGCACGCGCGACATCAAGGCGATCCGTACCATGGGGTTTCCGGTGTTCCACGGCGGCATCGCGCCGCTCGACAGCCGCGGCCGCGGCCGGGTGATGGCGGTCGACATCCCCATCGAGTGCGCGGGTGTCGCCGTCGCAAGCGGCGACCTCGTGTTCGGCGATGCGGACGGCGTGGTGGTGATCCCGCGCGCGGCGGAGGAGGAGGTGCTGCGCCTGGCACTCGCCAAGGTCGCGGGCGAGCGCAGCACGCTGCGCGACTTGCAGGCGGGACAGTCGCTGGCCGAGGTGTTCGCGCGCTACGGCGTGCTGTAGGCGGCGGCCGGCGGCGCCAGCCACGCCTGCTCCTGTCCGACGACGACGATGTGCTGCCCCTGCGCCACCCGCGCGGCCCAGGCCTGGGCGACGACGATCCCGTCCACCGCGGCGCGTACCGGCCAGGGCGGCAGGTCGATGCGGTCGAAATCGTGCAGCAGGCCGATCGCGTCGCCCTCGCGCACATCGGCGCCGCATTCCAGCAGCGGCTCGTAGTGGCCGGCGAAGGGGGCGACGGCAATGCAGCCGCGATCCACCGTCGCCACCTTGCGCTGCGTGCCGTCGCGGTGATGGCCGATCGGCTCGATGCGGCCGGCGAGCTGTCCGTGACGGATCGCGGCGGCGATGATGCCGTGGCGCGCGTGGCGCACGCCCGCCGCTTGCACTGCACCGCCCCAGCCGAGCTCGGTGCCGATCGCGATCTTGCCCAGCCGCTCGGCCTCGCTGGGCAGCAGCCCGGGGGTTTCGTTCTGGTAGGTCATCACCAGCGGCGTGCCGAACCAGCGCGCCGTCGCTTCGATCGTGCGCGCCTGCTCGGGATCGTCGAGCGGATGAAAGCTCGCGCACAGCGCGAACCGCGCCACGTCGCCGCCGGAATGGACGTCGATCACGACATGCACGTGCGGCCAGATCGCACTGCGCACGAAGGCGGCGATGCGGTGCGTGATGCCGGCGAGCGCCGGTGCCTGTCCGGCGCCGTCGACGAAGGCGCGGTTGAGGTTGACACGGTCGTCGAGCGATGAGTTGCGCGTGCCGGCGCGGAACGCGGCGACGTTGAGCACCGGGACCAGGATGATGCGGCCGCGCACCGCCTGCGGCTCGATCGTGTCCATCAAATGGCGGATCGCGACCGGCCCCTCGTATTCGTTGCCGTGATTGGAACCGAACGCGACCAGCCCGCGGCCCGGCCCCGCCTTCGGCCCGACCATCACGGTCAGCGGGATCAGGTGATCGCCCCAGATCGAATCGTGCTCGATCGCCACGTGGTAGTCACGGCGCCCAGGCGTCTCCAGATCGAGGTTCGCCGCACGTACGATGGGTCGCATCGGTTGCCTCGCCGGCCTTCTCAGTTCACGCGGTGGGCACGAACAAAATCCTCGTCCACCGCAACACCGATCCCGGGCGCGTCGGGGATCGCGAGCGTGCCGTCCGGCTGTAGCGTGAAGGCATCCGGTGCCACGCCGCGCGTAAGCGGGCTTTGGCTGACGTTGAATTCGACGAAGCGCGCGCGCGGCAGGGTCGCGATCAGTTGCAGGCTGTAGCCGGTGAGCAGGTGCGTGAGCCACGAATGCGGCACCAGGTCGATGTTGGCCCGCTCTGCCAGGCGCGCGACCTCGGCGCCGACGCTGATGCCGCCGCAGCGCGAGAGGTCCGGCTGCACCACATCGACGCAGCCCTGGCCGATGAAGCGCGAGAAGTCCCATGCCGTTTCCACCTGCTCGCCCGCGGCGACCGGCACGGCACTCGCCGCGCGCACGGCGGCGTATTCTTCGAAGCGCTCGGGATGGATGAAATCCTCCACCCAGCCGACGTCGTACTCGGCGAGCCAGGCGCACAATGCGAGCGCATCGCGCCGGCTGCGCGCGCGGCCGGGACCCGGCCCGCCGGCCGCATACCAGCCGGGATCGACCAGCAGCGTGCGGTCGGGTCCGAGCGCCTCGCGCGCCGCCGCCACCAGCTCGCGGTCGCGGCCGGCATCCTCGCCGAAGACGCCCCAGCCGAACTTGACCGCCCGGAAGCCGCGCGCGACGTAGCCGAGCGCGGCGTCGCGCATCGCCTCGGGCGTGGCCCGGAACAGCGTGGAGGCGTACGCCGTCACCCGCTCGTGGCGGCGCCCGCCGAGCAGGCGCGCGAGCGACATCGACGCCGCCTGGGCGCGGATCGACCACAGGCAGTTGTCGATCGCCGAGATGCAGTGCATCGCGATGCCGCGCCGCCCGTAATAGGCGCTGCCGATATAGAGCCGGTCCCACAATCGCGCCACGTCGCGCGGATCCTCGCCGACAATCAGCTCGCCGAGCGTGCGAAAGCCGAGGCTCGCCATGCCCTGTCCCGCGATCACCGCAACCGCTGCCGGTGCCAATGTCTCGACGTCGGCCCAGCCGGTCAGCCCCTCGTCGGTCGCGACGCGCACCAGAAGCTGCCAGTCGCCGTTGTCGCTCGCCTCCGCGGCGTCCGGCGCCGCGCCATAGCGCTGCGCGCCGCGCAGCAGGATCGGCTCGACCGCGGTGATACGCACGATGTGCGGCTCAATCCTTGAGCCAGACGTTGTACATGCGCGGGTTGTAGTAGGGGATATAGTGCTCGACGTTGCTGCGCACCGCGGACACCTGCGGGATCACGCCCATCGGGATCGCCATCACCAGGTCCATCGCGCGCTGCTGCGCCTGGCCGAAGGCGGCCTTGCGCGCGGCGAGCGTCTTGCCGGTCTCGACCGCATGGAAGTCGCGCATGAACGCCGGATCGGACTGGCCGCCCGGCGGAGTGAACACCGGATTGGGCGATGCGAACGGCCGCAGGGACTGCAACCCCCCGGTCGCGGTATAGGTGATCCAGCCGGTGAAGAAGAAGTTCCAGCCGGCATCAGGGTGCATGCTGCGCTGGAGCGCGGTCGGCCAGTCGAGCACCTGAAGCTGCGCGTCGATGCCGACCGCCTTCAGCTCCTGCGCCATCGCGAGCGCGGTGTTGTAGAGCACGGGATAGTCGTGATTGGTGAGCAGCACGACTTTCTGGCCGTGGTAGCCGGATGCCGCGAGCAGCTTCTTCGCGCGGGCCGGGTCGTGCTGGTTGTAGAGCCCGCCGCCGATCTCGCTGTAATAGGCGGTGCCCGGGTATTGCAGGGAAGGATTGAGCTTGTAGTCGCCGTCGCTCGCCGCGTCCATGATTTCGTTCAGGTCGAGCGCCGCCTGCACCGCCTGCCGGAACTTGAGATTGTCGGTGGGTGGCGCCGAAAAGTTCGGATAGGTGACGTTGAGCCAGAAATCACCGAGCTTGAGCAGCTTGATGTTCTTGTTTCCGGCGACTTGCTTGCGCTGCGAGACCGGCACGTCCTCGTCGCCCTGTACCTCTCCGGTGAGCAGCGCGTCGGTGCGCGCGCTGGGGTCGGTCGCCATCCGGAATGTCACCGTATCGAGACAGGCGACCTTGTAGCCGCCGAAGCCGCTGATGTCGTCATATCGCGCATCGGGCTTGTAGCCTCCGTAGCGGCGCAGCTTCACATAGCCGTCGGCCACGAACTTTTCCACCTGATACGGGCCGGTGCCGATCGGCGGCAGTTGCTGCGGCAGCGCATTTTCGTACTGCTTGGGGATGATCGTGATCGGCACGGTGAACACCGATACCGCTTCCAGGAATGTGGGGGTCGGCTGCTTGAGGACGATGACGAACGTGTCCGGATCGGGCGCCTCGAAGTGATCGACGCCGGCCAGCACCGAACGGTCCACGCCGACGCGCTGGAAGCGGCGGAACGAGGCCAGCACATCGGCGGAAGTCATTGGTTGGCCGTTGTGGAAGGTGACGCCCTGGCGGAGCTTGAAGGTGAAAATGCGATCGTCTGGGCTGGTGCTCTCGGAGCTGGCGAGCTGCAACATCGGCTTCATGTGCTCGTCGCGCGTCATCAGCGTCTCGAACACGTTCACCGAGATGTCGCGAGTGGAGGCGGCGGCGGTGGTGTGCTGATCAAGCCCGGCGACGTTGGCCTGCAACGCGTAGGTGAAGTCCCCGCCGCGATGGCCGCAGACGAAATGCGCCGCCTGCGCCGTGACCGGAATCGCCGCGCCCGCCAGAAATGTTGCGCACACCCAGGCTGTTCGAAGCTGCATCGGTCGTTCCCCCACGATCAACAAACGGCACGAGTGCGACGGATCATGAGCGGGCACGGAGCGGGCGTCAACCGATACGGAATGGAGGCACCACGGTGCAATCGCATTTGACCAGCGGACCGGCGCGACCGAACCGCAAGGTCGATCGAGCCAACCTCGTCATGCCCGGCGAAGGCCGGGCATCCACGACTTCGCGGCCCCTCCGCCGACCGTGACGGCGGGGGCTTGGTGCGGCTTGACGCTCATCATGTCCGCATGGGATGGTTTATGCTGGACAAGGAGGGCCGCGTGTTCCGCTTCGATCCCACACGGCTCGATCTCGCGCGCGAATACCGGGCCCGCCCGTTCGGGGTACACAGTCCCGACCTGCAATATCTGCTCAATCTGATGCGCACCAGCGATGTCGGCGGACGCTACGTGCTGCTGATGACACGGCCGCACGTGCAATGGACGCTGGCGCGGATGCCGGCGTGCGGCCTCGGCGCGCCGCAGCCGACGAACACGACATTTGACAGCCTCGAAGAAGCCGAGTGGGCGGTATTCCGGCTGCGCTGGGAAGCATTGGCGGGCGCACCGCCAGAGGTCGAGTGATGGCGGAGGTGATGGGCTATGCCGACGCGATCAGCGTCCGGCCGGGCGAGACGATCGGCTTTTGCACAAGCTGCGCCGGCGCCGCGCAGTACCGGGCGCGAATCGTTCGCGTGCTCAGCCCGCAGGCCGGGTCGGACGCGCCGCCGTTCCGCACCGAACCGCTCGACCCGCCGTTCGACCGCACGCTGCCGGCGCACGCGCAACCACTGCACGCCGGCTCGTTCGCCGTGGTTCCGCCCACGCCGCTGATCGAGCAACTGGAAAGTTTCACCTTGCAGGCGATGGTGTGGCCGACGCTGCCCGGCGCGCGGCGGCAGGCGATCCTCGGCACCTGGAGCGAGAGTGCCTGCACCGGCTTCGGGTTGCTGATCGCCGAGGACGGCACGCCGGAGCTTCGGTTGGGCGATGGCGGCGAGCCGATCGTGCTGGGATGCGGGACGCCGCTGCTGCCGCGCCGCTGGTATCTGCTCGCCGCGAGTTTCGATGCGGGGAGCGGCACGGCACGGCTCCATGCGACCGTCATCGGGGACCGCACGATGGCCGCGCCGTGCTCGGTCAGCATCGAGAAATCCGTGCGCGGCTTCCGCCCCGGCCCGCAATTCCTGTTCGCCGCCTGGCACGAGGCCGACGATGACGGGCTGGTGCCGCCGTATCCCCGCGTCGGCGGCTGCTTCAACGGCCGGATCGACCGGCCGCGGCTCGCCGCCCGCGCGCTCGACCGCGCCGCGATCGAGGCGCTCGCCGCCGCTGCACTTCCGCCGGCCCTCGGCGCCGAGATCGTCGCGGCGTGGGACTTCTCTCGCGACATCCCGACCGAGACGATCCGCGATGCGTCGCCCAATCGGCTCGACGGCTACACCGTCAACCTGCCGACGCGCGCCGTCACCGGGCACAACTGGGACGGCGGCGAGACTTGCTGGACGCGCGCCCCGCACCAGTACGGCGCGATCCATTTCCATGACGACGATCTTTCGGACGCGCGCTGGCCGACCGCGTTTTCCTTCGAGCGTTCCGGCGAGCCTGCGCAGCGGCTGCTACGCGGCGCTGCTGGAAGCGGCGGAAGCGGAGTTCCAGATCCCGTTCTTCGTCCGCCCCGCCCACCGGGCCAGGCCGGCGCCAGTGGTCTATCTCGCGGCGACCGCGACCTACACCGTCTATTGCAACAACGCCGGGCGCTTCCGCACCGCGATGACCGAGGTGATGCAAGGGCGCCTGACGGTGATCGATGCGATCGACATGCTGCTGCTGCGCCATCCCGAACTCGGGCTTTCCACCTACGATCGCCATGCCGACGGCAGCGGCGTCGCCACTTCCTCGCGGTTGCGGCCGGCCACCAACACGCGCCCGACCGGCCGCTTCTGGAACTACTGCGCCGATTTGTTCATCGTCGATTGGCTGGAGCGCTCGGGGATCGCCTTCGACGTCGTGACCGACGAGGATTTGCACCGCGAGGGACTCGATGCGATTCGCGGCAACCGCGTGCTCGTCACCGGCAGCCATCCCGAATACGCGAGCCGGGAGATGCTGGACGCGCTGGAGGCGTTCCTGCGCCGCGGCGGCCGCATGATGTATCTCGGCGGCAACGGCTTCTATTGGCGCATCGCGCACCACCCCGCGCAGCCGGGCATCATCGAGGTGCGCCGCGCCGAGGACGGCACCCGCGCGTGGGACGCCGAGCCCGGCGAGTACTACCACGCTTTCACCGGCGAATATGGCGGGCTGTGGCGGCGCAACGGGCGCCCGCCGCAGGCGCTCGCCGGTGTCGGCTTCATCAGCCAGGGCTTTGACCATTCCGCCCCCTATCACCGCGGGCCGGGGGCGGACGACCCGCGTGCCGCGTTCATCTTCGCGGACGTGCCGGAGCGGGTGATCGGCGATTTCGGAACCATGCAGGGGGGTGCCGCCGGACTGGAGATCGATTGCGTCGATCCGCTGCTCGGCACGCCGCCGCACGCGCTGGTGCTGGCGAGCAGCGCCGACCACTCCAACACCTACGAGCTGGTCGCCGAGGAGGTGCGCGTGGCGCACGGCATGACCGACGGGCTGCTGGCGGCGCAGATCCGCGCCGACATGGTGTTTTTCGAGACGCCGGGCGGCGGTGCGGTGTTCTCGACCGGCTCGATCGCCTATGCGGGCGCGCTCGGCCATAACGGCTTCGACAATCCGGTGGCGCGGCTGACCTGGAACGTGCTGCGCCGCTTTGCCGATGCCGCCCCGTTCGCCATGCCCACCGTCACGCGCGCACCCGGTCCAGCCGCCGCACCAGCAGCGCCGAGGGGTAGCTGACCGCGAAATACAGGATCGCCGTGACCGTATAGACCGTGAAATACTGATAGTCGCGCGCCGCGATGATCTGGCCGCTGAACATCAGCTCCTGCACGGTCACGACCGAGGCGAGGGCGGTGTCCTTGAACAGCGCGATCAGGTAGTTGCCGAGTGCGGGCAGCACCATCCGGATCGCTTGCGGCAGGATGATGTGCGTCAGGATCGGCAGCTTGCGCAAGCCGAGGCTCTCCGCCGCCTCGCGCTGGCCGCGGGGCACCGACTGGATGCCGCTGCGGTAAACCTCGCTCATATAGGCGGCATAGTTGAGCGTGAGGCCGAGCACGGCCGCCGTAAACGGCGCGAGCCGGATGCCGGCGCCGGGCAGCACGTAGTAGATGTAGATCAGTTGCAGGATCAGCGGCGTCGCGCGGATGAACTCCACGTACCAATCCGCGGGCCAGCGCACCAGCCGCAGCTTGGCGAGCCGCGCCACCGCGATCGGGATCGCCAGCGTGCCCGCCAGCACGATCACGATCCCGGTCAGCATGACCGTGATCATCAGCCCGTGCAGGAACACGCCGCCGTACTCGCGCACGACCTGGAGATTGAGCAGCTCCATCGTTCGCGGCCGGCGGCGGCTCCGGTTGGGCTATTGCAGCGGGAAGAAGAACAGATTGCGGTTCGACAGGCCGTATTTGCGCAGGATGGCCGAGACCACGCCGGCGCCCCGGCTCTCGGCAAGGCCGAGCGTGTAGCCGGCGCGCAGCGAGCAATCCGGCTTGCGCGTCGCGTAGCGCGCGTAGCCATAACCGTATTTGTAGATCAGCTCGTCGGGAACCTGCACGTTGGGCACCATCTCGAAGCTCGCGTTCTTGTTCGCCTGCAACCAAGAAGCCACCAGCACGTCGTCCTCCACCAAGGCCGGCACGCGGCCCGAGGAGATCGCGGCGTATTCCTCCTGCGCGGTGTTGAAGGGCGTCACATCGGCGCCGAGCTTGCGCAGGTATTCGTCGGCGGCCGAGCCGACCACCGCACCGACCTTGCGGCCCTTGAGCTGCTCGAAGGTGGTCAGGTGCTCCGGGTTGCCCTTCGCCACCACGATCGCGGGGCCGTACCACCATGCCGGCCCGGTGAAGTCGATGACCTTCACGCGGGCGGGCGTGTAGTGGATGTTGGCGGCGATCAGGTCCACCCGATGCGCGAGCAGGGCCGAGATGAGCTGGCCGAACGGCATCACCTCGTAGCGGATCGTGTTGATGCCGAGGAAGTGCAGCACGGCGACGTTGATGTCGACGTCGATCCCGAGCGCCTTGTGGGTTTTGGGGTCGATGATCGAATAGGGCGGCGTCGGCGAGATGCCAAGCGTGATGCCGTTCTTCTGCGCATTCGCGAGCGACGGGTCGCCGCAGTTCTGGATGCTCGGTGTCGCCTCGTAGGTATAGGTGTGGCCGTTATAGGGGTAGGTCTCGGCGGCGAACGCCGTCCCGGCGAGCAGGGACAGGACGGCGGCAAAGATGGCTTTGCGCATGACGGTTCCTCCTCTATGTTTAATCGTATACCAGCGCATCGGAGCCGCGTTGTCAAAGCAAGCAAGCCATGCCGCCGCGACCGCCAGCCGGCACGGCGCCGAGCCGCCCGCGCGCGTCCGGCCGCACCTGGTCGCCGATGCCGCGCCGGCCGGCTGGGAGAAGCTGCGGCCGCGCACGCTGGTCGATCAGGCGATGGAGGCGATCATCGCCGGGGCCTCGCGCGGGCTGATCCTGCCCGGCGACCGCATCGTCGAGACCGAGATCGCCCAAGCACTCGGCATCAGCCGGGTGCCGGTGCGCGAGGCGCTGCGCCTGCTGGAGAGCCAGGGCCTGGTGGTGAGCGAGCCGTACAAGGGCATCCGCCTGATGCCGGTGACGCAGGCGCGGCTGGACCAGGCGACCGAGGTGCGGCTGGCGCTGGAGGTGACGGCCGCGCGCCGCGCGCGCAAGCTCGGCCGCCATCGCGGCGACGGCCGGCAGCTTTTGGCGGCGCGGTTGCAGGCGCTCGAACGGGTGGCCGCGCGCGGCGACGCCTATGGCTGCGCCCGCGCGGATACCGAGTTCCACCGTGCGCTGTGCGAGCTTTCGGGCAATGCCGTGCTGTGCGGCATGTGGGAGCAGTTGTCGCGCCAGATCACCATCATCGTCGGCCTCTCCACCCTGGGCAAGCCGATGGCGCTGATCGTCGCCGAGCACCGCGCGCTGCTGGAGGCGTTTGCCGTCGGCCGGCCGGCCGCGTTGGAGCGGGCGCTGGAGGAGCACATTCGCGCCCAGAACGCGGCGATCGACTTCGAGGCGCTGGTCGAGGAACGCCGCCGCCGCCGTGACCGGCGCCGCGCCTGAGTGAACCCGGGCCTGAGCGAAGCAAGAGGAAGCAGATGAAAATAACCGATGTCGAGGCGATCATCCTGCGCCTGCCGGAGATCCAGGCGCGCACCGACTCGTCGCAGGACGCGCTGCTGGTGAAAATCAGCACCGATGCCGGGATCACCGGATGGGGCGAGGTGGATGGCTGCCCCGAGGTCGCGAAAGCGGTGATCGAGGCGGGCTATTCGCACACCCAGGTGAACGGGCTGCGCGCGATCCTGCTCGGCGAGGATCCGCTCGCGACCACGCGGCTGTGGGACAAGATGTATGCCCAGACGCTCTATTACGGCCGCAGCGGTGCGGCGATCCAGGCGATGGCGGGGGTCGATATCGCGCTTTGGGACATCAAGGGCAAGGCACTCGGCAAGCCGGTGGTCGAGCTGCTCGGCGGCGCACTGCGCGACAGGATGCGCGTCTATTCCTCCAACATGTTCCAATTCACCGTCGAGGCGACGGTGGAGCGTGCCAAGCGGGCGATCGACACCGGGCACACCGCGGTCAAATTCGGCTGGGAGCCGTTCGGTCGCGAGGAGGCGGCGGACCTCCGCTACGTCGAGGCGATCCGCCGCGCGATCGGCGACGAGCGCGACTTCATGCTGGATGTCGGGCTTGCCTGGGACGCCAAGACGACGATCCGCCGTGCCAGATTGTTCGAGCCGTACAAGCTGTTCTGGATCGAGGAGCCGCTGCACCCGGACGACTACCAGGGCTACGGCCGCGTTTCGCGCGCCTGCACGCAGCACATCGCCGCCGGCGAGCAGGAGGTGACGGTGGTGGGCTTCGAGCGCCTGATCGACGAAGGGCAGATCGACATCGTGCAGATCGACCTGACGCGCTGCGGCTTCACCCAGGCGATGCGCATTGCGGCGTATGCGCACCGGCGCGGCCGCAAGGTCTGCAACCACAATTTCACGACCGACATCAACACCGCCGCGTCGCTGCACTTCCTGTGCGCGATCGAGAACGCGCTGGTGATGGAATACTGCGTCGAACCCAGCGAAATCTCGCAGCGCCTGGCGAAGCAGCGGGTCACGATCCGCGACGGCTATGCGCACCTGCCCACCGAGCCGGGACTGGGCGTGGAGCCGAACCCGGAGGTGATCGCGCGGTATCAGGTTCGCTAGGACGCACGACCCGTAGGGCGCGAGTCGCCATGCAATTTGCTGTCGTCATTGCGAGGAGCGAAGCGACGAAGCAATCCAGGCGCGCCGCACGGTGTTGCCCGCCTGGACCGCCACGCCGCCAAGCAGCGGCTCGCGATGACGAAGGAGGCGCGGTACTATAGTGCTACCGTAGATTCTGCCCAAAGAACGCGAGCGCCGCTTTCCCGATCATCGCATGCAGCTTCGCGCGATCGACGCCGGGTGCGTCGATGCACGATTCGGGGAACTCGTCGCGCCCCTCGGCGTCGCATTCGTTCACGAAGATCTCGTGCCCGACGGGACCCGGAATCACGGTCAGCGTGGCGTGGCGGATGTATTTCGCCGCGAACTCGGCGTTTTCGGGGGGCGGCGTCTGCGTATCGCGGGCGCCGACGATGAGGTAGGCCGGCACGGTCAGATGCCGCAGCCCGTCCGGGTCCATCCCGAACGCCTGGATGATGCCCGGCGCCATCGCGAAGGCTGCCCTGATGCGCGGGTCGTGGACGTGCAGCGCCGGGGCGGCATCGACCGGCAGCTTGCGGCGGAGATGCGCGGGAACGTCGGGGTTGTTTCGCCAGCGGCGCTGGAAGGCCGTGAACTTTTCGGCGTTGACCCGCGCGCCCGCGACCCACAGCGACGTGAAGCCGCCCTGCGAATGGCCGGCCACGCCGATCCGCCCCGGATCGATCAGCGCTCCCCAGCTCGGATCGCGCAGCAGGTCGGTGATCACCAGGCTGATGTCGAGCGGCCGCTGCCAGAGCTTGTTGGCGAGATACGCGATGCGGGCGTCGTAGGTGTTCGCATGATAGTGGTTCAGCGCCGCGACGATATAGCCGTGCGAGGCCAGCGTCTGCGCGAACCACGCATACACCATCGCGTTGCTGCCGCGGCCGTGCGAGAACATCACCAGCGGGCGCTTCTGCGCACCCGGCGCACTCGGCGCATCGAGGTAGAGCGTCAGCCCGGTGTAGAACGGGGTCGGCATCGGTTTCGGTGCCGGTGACGGCAGGGCGGCGGGGTAGAACATCGCAACCGCCAGGGTGCGGCCGCCCTGCTGCGGGTCGAAGAACTCGATCCGCTGCAGCCCGACGGGCGCCGTCTCCTGGGCGCGGCCCGCGAACGGCCAGAGCGCGAGCAGCAGCAGCAGCGCCCAACCGATCCGGCATCGCGCGGCCTGCCGAGATACCATCTGCTGTTCCCTCCGTTGCGGTTTCGATCGTATGATCGGGTGCGGCGGGGACGCAACCCGCGACTCGCAAACCGGTTTGCCGCGCGCGTGCCGCCGGCCGATACTGCCGCCATGCCGCACGCCGATTTCGTCCACCTGCGCGTCCACTCCGCCTATTCGCTCAGCGAGGGCGCGATCAAGGCGGAAAAAATCGCGGCGCTGGCGCAGGCGGCGTCGATGCCGGCGGTCGCGATCACCGATACCGCCAATCTGTTCGGGGCACTCGAATTCAGCCAGGCCTGCACCGCGCATGGCGTGCAGCCGATCATCGGCTGCCAGGTGGCCCTCGCCCGCACCGACGGCGCGCGCGCAGCACCCGATCCGATCGTGCTGCTGGCGCAAGACGCCGCGGGATTTGCGAACCTGCGCCGCCTGTCTTCGGCCGGTTTCCTGGAGACCGAGCCGGGCCTGGCGCCGCAGGTTGCGATCGAGCGTGTGTGTGCCCATGCCGAGGGCCTGCTGCTGCTCACCGGGGGGGCGCGCGGCCCATTCGGGCGGCTGCTCGCCGAGGGCCGCCCGCCGGAGGCGGCGGCGCTGCTGGCGCGGCTCGCCGACGCGTTTCCCGGCCGCATCGCGGTGGAGCTGCACCGGCACGGGCTGCCGATCGAACGGGCGATCGAGCCGGGGATGATCGCGCTCGCCGACGCAAGCCGGCCTGCCGCTGGTCGCGACCAATGAATGTTTCTTCGCCGATCCCGCCATGCACGCGGCCCACGACGCGCTGCTGTGCATCGCCGAGGGGCGCCTGATCGCGGACCCAGACCGGCGGCGCGTCACCCCGGAGCACTGGTTCAAGCCGGCGAGCGCAATGCGCGCGCTGTTCGCCGATTTGCCGGAGGCGTGCGACAACACGCTCGCGATCGCGCGGCGCTGCGCGGTGATGGCCGAGACCCGCAAGCCGATGCTGCCGGTCTCGCCCAAGGTCGCCCCCGGCAGCACCGAGGCGGAGACGGTGCGCGCGATGGCAATCGCCGGGCTGGCGCGACGGATGGACGCACTCGGCGCCGATGCCGCGGCGCGGGCGCGCTATCGCGAACGGCTCAACTACGAGCTCGACATGATCGCCGAGACCGGTTTCGCGGGCTATTTCCTGATCGTCGCCGACTTCATCCAGTGGGCGAAGGCGCAGGGAATTCCGGTCGGCCCGGGCCGCGGCTCGGGGGCCGGCTCGGTGGTCGCCTGGGCGCTGACCATCACCGACCTCGACCCGCTGCGCTTCGGCCTGCTGTTCGAGCGCTTCCTCAATCCCGAGCGCATCTCGATGCCGGATTTCGACATCGATTTCTGCCAGGACCGGCGTGACGAGGTGATCGCCTACGTCCGGCGCGAATACGGCGAGGATCGCGTCGCCCAGATCATCACCTTCGGCAAGTTGCAGGCGCGCGCCGCGGTGCGCGACGTGGGCCGCGTGCTCGGCCTGCCGTACGGCCAGGTCAATCGCATCGCCGAGCTGATCCCGAACAACCCCGCCCATCCGGTGACACTCGCGCAGGCGGTCGCGGGCGAGCGCCGGTTGCAGCAGATGCGCGACGAGGACGAGAGCGTCCGCCGCCTGCTCGAGATCGCGCTCCAGCTCGAGGGCCTGTATCGCCACGCCAGCACCCACGCCGCGGGCGTGGTGATCGGCGACCGGCCGCTGGTCGAGCTGGTGCCGCTCTATCGCGACCCGCGATCGGAGCTGCTGGTAACCCAGTATTCGATGAAATACGTCGAACAGGCGGGGCTGGTGAAATTCGATTTCCTCGGCCTGACGACGCTGACCATCCTGGAACGCGCCAAGGGTTTCCTGGCCCGGCTCGGCATCGCCGTCGATCTCGACCGCCTGCCGCTCGATGACCCGCGCACCTATGAGATGCTGTCGCGCGGCGAGGCGGGCGGGGTGTTCCAGTTCGAGGGCCAGGGAATGCGCGACGTGCTGCGCACGATGCGCCCCGATCGGTTCGAGGATCTGATCGCCGCCGGGGCGCTGTATCGTCCCGGGCCGATGGCGAACATCCCCGCCTATTGCGCGCGCAAGCACGGCGAGCCGTGGCAGGCGCCCGATCCGTCGATCCACGACATCCTGGCCGACACCTACGGCATCATGGTCTATCAGGAACAGGTGATGCAGATCGCGCAGGTGATGGCGGGCTACACGCTCGGCGCCGCCGACAGCCTGCGCCGTGCGATGGGCAAGAAAATCCGTGCCGAGATGGACACCCATCGCGCGCGGTTTGTCGCAGGTAGCGTCGCGCGCGGCATCGAGCAGGCGAAGGCCGTCGAGGTGTTCGAGCTGATGGCGAAGTTCGCCGATTACGGCTTCAACAAGTCGCACGCGGCCGGCTATGCGCTGGTCGCCTACCAGACCGCCTGGATGCGGGCCAACCATCCGGTCGTGTTCATCGCCGCCTGCATGAGCCTCGCCATCGGCAACACCGACCGGCTGGCGGCGTTGCGTCAGGAGGCGACACGGCTCGGCATCGCGCTGCTGCCGCCCGACATCAACCGCAGCGAGGCGGATTTTTCCGTCGAGCCGCGCGCGCCCGGCACGCTTGCGATCCGCTACGCGCTGGCGGCGGTGAAAAAGGTGGGGCGCGCGGCGATGGAGGCCGTCGTGGCGGCGCGCGGCGGGCGGGATTTCACCGATCTCGCGGATTTCGCCGCCCGCGTCGATCCGCACCAGCTCAACCGGATGGCGTTCGAGAACCTGGTCAAGGCCGGCGCCTTCGACACGTTGGCCGGCAACCGCGCGCGCCTGTTTGCCGGCGCCGAGATCGTGCTGCGGCGCGCCGTGGCCGAGGCGGAGCAGAAGGGCAGTGGCCAGATCGGCCTGTTCGGCGACCGCGAGTCGGACCCGCTGCGCCTGCCTGACGCGCCCGACTGGCCGCCGCTCGACCGGCTGGCGTACGAAGCGGAGGCGGTCGGCTTTCACCTCACCGCGCATCCGCTCGACGCCTATGCGGGCGTGCTGCGCCGGCTCGGCGTCGTGCCGAGCAACCAGCTCGCGCAACGCGCCGAGCAGGGGTCGGCGCGGGTGAAGCTTGCCGGGATCGTGGTGGGGCTGAAGGAGCGGCCGACCCGCACCGGCGCGCGCATGGCCTGGGTGCGCCTCTCGGACGCCGTGGGCAGCGTCGAGGTGACGTGTTTCAGCGAGGTGCTGGGCCGCGCGCGCGACCTGCTGGCCACCGGCACCTTGGTGCTGGTCAGCGCCGATCTGCGGCTGGAGGGCGAGGCGCTGCGGGTCACCGCCCAAGAGGTAGGGCGGCTGGACGAGGCGGCCGGCGGTGCCGGGGCGGAGATGCGGGTCTGGCTGGAGCGCACCGAGGCGGTGCCGCACATCCGCGCGATCCTCGGCCGCGAGCAGGGGGGGAGAGGGCGCGTGGTGCTGATCCCCTGCCTCGGCGCGCCGCCGGTGGAAATAAGGCTCCCCGGCGGCTTCAACGTGACGCCGCGTCTGGTCCAGGCGCTGAAGGTGGTTCCGGGCGTGCAGCGCGTCGAGGAGGTCTGATCGCTTCTGCTACGCCAGCAGCGACTGCGCCCCGTCGATCCAGACCGGCGTGCCGCTGATGTGGCGCGCGTGGTCCGACAGCAGGAAGCATACCAGCGCCGCGACGTCCTCTGCCTTGCCCGGCTTGTCGCCGGTGAGCGGGATCTTGCCGTGCGGGTACTCCGCCGGCCACTTGGCCTCCTCGGTGTGGCGGGGCTGCGTGTTGTCGGGGATCTCGGTCTCGATGCGCCCGGGGCAGACCGCGTTGACCCGGATGTGATGCTTGGCGAGCTCCAGCGCCTGCATCTGCATCATCGCGACCTGCGCCGCCTTGGTCGCGGAATAGGCGGTGGCCCCGGCGCTGCCGAAACTGCGGGTGCCGTTGATCGAGGCGGTGATGACGATCGCGCCGCCGCCGGCCCGCTTGAGGTGCGGCACAGCGAAATGCAGGGTCAGATAGGTGCCGCGCAGGTTGGTGTTGATCGTCCGGTCCCACTCTTCCGGCTGCAGCTCGTCGATCGGCGCCCAGACGCCGTTGATGCCGGCATTGGCGAAAACGAGATCGAGCCTGCCGCACTGTCCGGCCAGCTTCTCGACCGCTCCCTGCATCTGCTGCGCGTCGGCAACGTCGGCGACCAGGACGGCCGCCTCGCCGCCCTTGGCGCGGATTTCCTGCTCCGTCTCGCGCGCCTCACCCTCGGTGTGGGTGAGCACGCCCGACCTTCGCGCCGGCGCCGGCGAGCATCACCGCGGTCGCGCGGCCGATCCCCGAGCCGGCCCCGGTCACCAGCGCCACCTTGCCCTTCATGTTCATGGGAAACCTCCTCTGCCGCGCCCTCAACAGGGTGCGCATGGATCGGGTTTCTTGCTTCCGCCAAGCGTGCGCCCTTTCCTTCCGGCGCGTCTTTCGCCACACTGCAACCACATCCCGGGCTGGGCCGAACAACCCAGGGCAAATACGGGAGGCAGTGCTATGTTCGTCCATCGCCGACGCGGTTGGGAGCTTCCGGAGCGGGTGGCCACACCCGAGCGTTTCGTGCTCGGGCGGCGAGCGCTTGGTCGCGGGCGCAGCGGCGGTCGGGCTGGCGCCGGCAGCGGGCCGTGCCGCGACGGCGATCGTCGATACCAAATACCCGCCGGGCCGCGCCGTGACGCCCGAGAAGAACGTCACGACCTATAACAACTACTACGAATTCAGTGAAGACAAGGATTTGTGGCAGGCGGCGCAGAAGCTGCCGCAGAGCCCGTGGCCGATCCAGATCGGCGGCGAGGTGGAGAAGCCGTTCACCATGGCACTGCCCGACCTGCTCAAGCAGGTGCAGCTCCAGGACCGGGTGCTGCGCCATCGCTGCGTCGAGGCGTGGTCGATCACGGTGCCCTGGACCGGCTTCCCGCTGGCCGAGCTGGTCAAGCTCGCGAAGCCGAAGGCGTCGGCCAAATACATCGTGTTCCAGACGCTGGAGGATCGGAAGGTGATGCCGGGCCTGTCGGAGGTCTGGTATCCGTGGCCCTATATCGAGGGCCTGACGATGGCGGAGGCGAACAACGACCTCGCGTTCCTCGCGACCGGCATGTACGGCAAGCCGGTGCCGCCGCAGGATGGCGGCCCGATCCGGCTGCTGGTGCCGTGGAAATACGGGTTCAAGTCGGCCAAGGCGCTGGCGAAGATCAGCTTCTCGACCAAGCGGCCGGTCAATTTCTGGCAGGCGATCGCCCCCAACGAATACGGCTTCTGGGCCAACGTGAACCCCGCCGTGCCGCATCCGCGCTGGAGCCAGCGGACCGAGCGCCTGATCGGCACCGGCAAGCGGGCGCCGACGCAGATCTACAACGGCTATGGTGAGTGGGTGGCATCGCTCTACGCCGGCATGAAGAACGAAAAGCTATTCATGTGATGGCAGGCCGGGTGTTCGCGATCCTGGCTGCGGTGTTGCTGGTCGGCGCCTTCGCGCTGGCGACCCTGGTGGCACCCGACCTCTCACTCGGGGCGGCGCTGTTTTCGCTCAACGGCCACGCCTTGCAGGTCGCGCATGACGGGATCAGCGCGCATCTGGGTCCCTGGGCCTGGAGCGGCGTCGCCGTTCCGCTGCTGCTGCGGCCGGTGTGGCTGATCCCCGCCGGCCTGGGGCTGGTCTGCACCGGGGCGGCGCTGACGCTGACGACGCGGCCGCCGCACCACCGTTCCCGCCGCCGGAGCTGAGCCCCCTCCCCCAACCCCCTCCCGCAAGGGGAGGGGGCTTTCGTGCTCGACTCCCCCTCCCCTTGCGGGAGGGGGCTGGGGGAGGGGGCAAGAGGTCGATGTGTTGAGCGGTTGGTAGGAGGCAAGCATGGGCCGAGCACAAATTGAAATTCGCACGGCTATCATCCCCTACATCTTCTACGACGACGTCCCTGCCGCGATCGACTGGCTCACCCGCGCGTTCGGCTTCGTCGAGGAGATGCGCCATGCGACGCCGAAGGGCGGGATGCACGCGCAGATGACGCTTGACGGCCAGCGCGTGATGATGGGCCAGGGCAGCGCCGAGTGGCGGATGCAAGGCCCACGCCAGACGCAAGCCGCGACCCAAGGCGTGTTCGTCTATCTCGCCGATGTGGATGCGCATTACCGGCGGGCGCGGGAAGCGGGTGCCGAGATCGTCCACCCGCCGCATGACGAACCCTATGGCCGGACCTACACCGTCCACGACCTCGGCGGCCATCCCTGGTTCTTCACCACACCGCCCGCGGAGCGCTGAGGTTATTCCGCGGCCGCGGCAAGTTCCGCGAGCGGTTGCGACATCGCGCGCGGAGTGGTGCCGGGCTGGAGGAAGTCCGGGCCGAGTTCACGGACGTCGTTGCAGCCGATGAACGCCATCGCGGTCACCATCTCCGCGCGCAGCAGCTTGAGCGCGTGCGCCGCCCCGGCCTCGCCCGCGACCGCCGTGCCGTAGAGCGGGCCGCGCCCCGCCAGCACCGCGTGCGCCCCGAGTGCCAACGCCTTGATGATGTCGCTGCCGCGCCGGATGCCGCTGTCGAGCAGCACCGGCGCACGATTGCCGACCGCGTCCAGCACCTCGGGCAGCACGTCGATCGGCGCCATCGCGGCATCGAGATTGCGGCCGCCGTGGTTCGACACGATCACCGCATCCGCACCCAGCGACACCGCCCGCATCGCGTCGTCGCCGCGCAGCACGCCCTTGACGATGAGCTTGCCCGGCCAGCGGCGGCGGAGTTCACGCACATCCTCCCAGGTGAGGTCGTCGCCGCGCATCGCCCCGCTGTCGAGCGGGTTGCCGGTGATGCGCCGGCGCAAATGCGGTGGATGATTTTCAAACTGCGGCATCCCGGTCGTGCGCAGGTAGCGCAGCAGCACGTTCGCGAGCCAAGCGGGATGCAGCATCATGTCGGCGACCGCGCGCGGCCCGACATGGAACGGCACCGCGAAGCCGTTGCGGCGGTTATATTCGCGGTTGGGTGCAACCGCGGTATCGAGGGTCATCAGCAGCGCCTCGAAGCCAAACGTGCGGGCGCGTTCGACGAGGTCCCAGGTGAGGTTTCTTTCCTTCCAGACATAGAGCTGGAACCACAGGCGGCCGCCGGCGGCGGCGATCTTCTCGATCCCGGTCAGCGAGCCGGTGGCAAGCGTGAACGGCACGCCGAACGCAGCCGCCGCGCGCGCCAGTGCCAGTTCGCCCTCGTGCCACATCAGGCCGGCGGCACCCGTGGGTGCCACCGCGAGCGGCATCGTGTGGGTCTGACCGAGGATGGTTGCTCGGGTGCTGCGGTTCGATACGTCCACCGCCACGTGTGGGCGCAGCTTGATGCGATCGAACGCGGCGCGGTTTTCGCGCAAGGCTAACCTCGTCCTCGGTGCCGCGGTCGATGAACTCGAAAATGCCGCGCGGCAGGCGGCGCCGCGCCAGGCGGCGAAGGTCGGCGATGTTGTAGGCGCGGTCGAGCGCGCTCACGCCGGCATGTTCCTTGCACCACGTCGCGACCTGCGCGTGGGTCGCGAACCAGCAGCCGCCGGTCGATTTCATGTGCGCGATCAGGCGTGCCAGCAGCGGCAGGCGGGAGCGGTGGCCGGTGACGTGCGGGTGCATCGTCAGCAGGAACAACCCGCCTTCCTCGTGCGCGCCGTCGAACTCGGCGCGAAAGATTTCCTCCACCGCCGAGGGCGGCGTGTACGGGCGCAGCGCCGAGAAGCGGATGAAGTTGAAATAGACCGCATCGTCGCGAATCCACTCCGGCGGCAGCTCGACGATGCCGGTCGGCTCGCCGCCTTCCTCGATCTCGTAGGGGTCGTCGTCCGCCATCAGGCTGCTGTCGTAGAGCAGGCCCAGCTCGCGGATCACCCGCAGCGTGTTGACCGAGAAATCCCAGCTCGCGGTGCGCATCCCGACCGGCCGGCGGCCGGCGAGTTTTTCCAGCACGTCGGCAGCCCGAAAGGAGAGATCACGCTCGGCGTCGTAGGGAAGCGTGGTGTTCGCTTCGTGAATCCAGGAATGGATGCCGATCTCGTGGCCCTCGCCGGCGACCGCGCGCACCTCCTCGGGGTGCAGCAGCGCCGAGACGGCGGGATAGAAGAACGTGACCGGGATCGCCTCGCGCGCGAGCAGGCGGCGGATGCGCGGGACCGCCTGGCGGGCGCCGTATTGGCCCTGGCTGATGCGCATCGGGCTTTCGTCGGCGTCGCGCAGCGGGATCGTCTCGTGATCGGCATCGAAGCTCAGCGCCACGGCGCAGCGGGCGCCGTCCGGCCAGGCGGCGGGGCGCAGGCTGCGGCCGGCGCGGGCGCGGCCGACGATGCGGCGCCAGGTCGGTTCGGCCCACTGCCACGGTTTCTGCTCGGTATCCATTCCCGGTTCCCTCCGCACGGCTTCGCGGCCATGCTGCGCCGCTGACCCGGACGGTGGAAGCGACGATGACGCAGACCGACCCTGCCCTGATGAGTGCCGAGGAGATGCTGGCCCAGTTCGACCGCCGCGCGCTCAGCCCCGTCGAGGCGCTGGCGGCGGTGCGGGCGCGCATCGCGCGGCTCAACCCGGCGCTCAACGCCTTTGCCTGCTTCGACGAGCGGGCCGAGGCGGCTGCCGCGGAGAGCGAGCGGCGCTGGGCGGCGGGCCGGCCGGCGGGGCTGCTCGACGGCGTGCCCTGCACGATCAAGGACCTGGTCGATGTCGCCGGATTGCCGACGCGCCGCGGCAGCCGCACGACGGAGGATACGCCGCAAGCGGAGGACGCGCCGCTGGTGCTTGGCCTGAGACGCGAAGGGGCGGTGATCGTCGGCAAGACCACCACCACCGAGTTCGGCTGGAAGTCGCCCGGGGACTGCCCGCTGCACGGGATCACGCGCAACCCGTGGGACACGCGCCGCACGCCGGGCGGATCGTCCGCGGGGGCGGGTGCCGCGGCGGCGGCGGGGTTCGGGCCGCTGCATGTCGGCACCGACGGCGGCGGCTCGATCCGCATCCCGGCGGCCTGGTGCGGCGCGGTCGGGTTGAAGCCCAGTTTCGGGCGGGTGCCGCAATGGCCTCTGGGTGCATTCGCGTCCGTCGCCTGCGCCGGGCCGATCACACGCACGGTGCGCGATGCGGGCCTGATGCTCTCGGCAATGGCGCGGTTCGACCTGCGCGATCCCTATTGCCTGCCGGACGAGGCACGCGACTGGCGGGACGGGATCGAGGACGGCGTCGCCGAGCTGCGGGTCGGCATCCTGCGCCGCCCAGGCTTCGAGGCGCCGCTCGATGCGGGCGGGGCGGAGGCGCTGGAGGCCGCGGCGCGGCTGCTGGCCGAGGCCGGTGCGGAGGTGGCGGAGGCCGATCCCGGCCTGCCGGATACGCGGATGATCTTCGGCCGGGTGTGGGGGGTGGCGCTGGCGCGGCTGTGGATGACGTTCGACGTCGAAAATCGTGCGCTGCTCGATCCGGGCCTGGCGGAGATCGCCGCGGCGCAGCAGGGCATGGCGGCGGCGGAATACCTGGACGCCGAGGCGATGCGGCTGGCGGCAGCGCACGCGATGGCGCGGTTTTCGCAAGGCTTCGACCTGGTGCTGTGCCCGACCGTGCCGGCCGGGCCGCCGCTCGCGGACGCCCCCACCGTGCGCGCCGCCGAGGCGCTGTGGCGGGAGTGGGCGCCGTGGACCTTCACGTTCAACCTGACGCGCCAGCCGGCGATCACGGTCCCGATGCCGCCGGGGGAGGATGGGCTGCCGCGATCGGTGCAGGTTGCGGCGGCGCTGTATCGCGACGATCTGGTACTGCGAGCGGCGCGGGCGATCGAGCTGGCGTCGCCGTTCGGTATGCCACTCACGCCCCGCGCATGACCAAGCGTGGCCGCCGCCAACTGATCGGCAAATGGCGCATCGTCGAGATGGACCTCTGGGACACCGACTACATCGACATGCTTGGCCCGGGCCACATCCAATTTGATCGCGATGGCGGCCACATGGCGTTCGGCGCGGTTCAGATCGGCCTGGACTGCCACTACGGAGCAGGCAGCGTCCACTTCACATTCTCGGGCTACGATGAGATGACCGAAGTCTCCGGCGATGGCGATGCCGATCTGGAGCCGGACGGATCGATCACCGGAGAAATCCGCTTCCACCTGGGCGACGAGGCGACCTTCACCGCTCGGCCATGGTAGATTTTCAACAGCCTGCTACAGCATCGGCAGCGAGCGGGATCGCGGACCGCGCGGGAAGGCGGCGTCGATGCGGGCAATCTCCGCCGCCAGCAGATTCAGGCCCCCCGCTGCCGCGTTTTCCTCCGTGTGGCTGCGGCTGGAGGCTTTTGGAATCGCGAACACCGATGGCCGCCGCGTCAGGAAGGCCAGTGCGACCTGGCGCGGGGTCGCATGATGCGCCTCGGCGATCGCGGCAAGCACCCGGCCCCCTGGTGTCCGGGGATCGGCGAACCGATGGTGCCCGAAAGGGCTGTAAGCCGTAACGGCGACGCCGTGTGCCTCGCACCACGGCAAGACGGCGTGTTCGATCGTGCGTTCTTCCAGATGGTACAGCACCTGGTTGCAGGCGATGCGGCCGTCGCCTGCGATCGCCCTTGCCTCATCCAAATCTGCGACGTCGAAATTGCTGACGCCCCACGCGCGGATCTTGCCTGCTGCCTGCAATTCCTCGAAGGCGGCGATGGTCTCCGCGAGCGGCACGCCGCCGCGCCAGTGCAGCAGATAGCAGTCGAGGCGGTCGGTACGCAGCCGCGAAAGGGAGCGTTCGCAGGCGGCGATGGTGCCGTCGCGCGATGCGTTCTGGGGCAGCACCTTCGAGACCAGGAACACCTCCTCGCGTCGGCCGGCGATCGCCTCGCCGACCAGCGCCTCGGCGGCGCCCGAGCCGTACATCTCCGCCGTGTCGATATGGGTCATGCCCAAATCCAGGCCGTAGCGCAGGGCGCCGATCGCGGTGGCGCGGTCGGACTGTTCCAGATACCACGTGCCCTGGCCGATCACCGAAACCGCGCGCCCGGTGGGCCCGAAATTTCTGCGCTGCATGCCGGCATCGTTGTGCCCGGCGTCGTGCGATGTCACGGGTTGCTCTCCTCTTTCGGCGGGTAGATCAAGGTCCCGTCCTGCTGCTGTCGCGCACCTGGCGTCATGCTCGCGGCATCGAAATGGTCGTGGCCGAGGATATGCACGACCGGCTCTCCCGCCGCGATAAGATAATCGGCAATAATCCGCCGATGGCAGCGCCACCATACCGCCTCGGCGCACATGAGTGCGCAGGCGTGGCGATCTGCCAGGGATCGCAGCTCGGACAATCCGGCCCGGAACTCCGCGCCCATCGCGTAGTCGGCGTAGTTGCGGAAGCTGGCGTTTTCCCAGAACCCGTTGGGCGACGGCCCCATGCCCTTGCGACGCCCCCGCAGGCCGCCGAGTCTGGCGATGTGCCGATAGCCGATGCCCGCGCGCGCAAGCGCATCCGGCAGCGTGTCGGCATTGAATTGCGGGTTGGTTCGCGAACGCGGCACGGTCCGGACGTCGATCACGGTGTCGGCGCCGGCCGCCCGCAGCAGCGAGACCAGCTCCTCGACACTGCGCGTCGAGTGGCCGATCGTGAACCAGGGCCCCTTCAAACCTCACACCGCGCGGTTGGCGTGAAGCCATGCTTCGCGGCCCTGCCGGTCCAGCGCCTGGAAATCCGCATCGCTCAGCGTCACGCCGGCGGCAGCGAGGTTCTGGGCCAGATGGTCGGGATTGGCGGTGCCCGGAATTGGCAGCATCACGGGGGAGCGTTTGAGAATCCAGGCGAGTGCCAACTGGCCGGGAGACAGATGCAGGCGGTCGGCGATCTTGGTGAGCAGGGAACCCGGCTGCGCCAGCGTGCCGGAGGAGAGCGGCGCCCAGGGAATGAAGCCGATGCTCTGGCGTTCGCAATGGGTCAGCACGTCCTCGCTGCTGCGATCGACGAGGTTGTAGCGGTTTTGCACCGTGGCCACCGGGAAGTAGGGACTGGCGGCCTCGATGTCCTCGACCGAGACGTTGCTGAGGCCGATGTGGCGGATCAGGCCATCACGACGCATCTCGGCGACGGCTCCGAACTGCTCGTCGCGCGGAATGCGCGGATCGAGACGGTGGAGCTGCCACAGATCGATCCGATCGAGGCTCAGGCGGCGCAAGCTCATCAGGGCGCATTGGCGGAGGTATTCGGGACGTCCGACCGGCTTCCAGATGTCGGGGCCGAGGCGGGTGAGACCGCCTTTCGTCGCGATCGTCAATCCGCGATAGGGGTGAAGCGTCTCGCGGATCAGGGTTTCGCTGACGAACGGCCCGTAGCTGTCGGCGGTGTCGATGAGGTTGATGCCGAGCTCCCGCACGCGGCGGAGGGTGCGGATCGCGGCCTCGCGATCGGCGGGTTCGCCCCAGATGCCGCGGCCGGTGAGGCGCATGGCGCCAAAGCCGAGCCGGTTGATCGTGATGTCGCCGCCGATCGTGAACTGACCGGACGACGCGGCCGTTGCTTGCGGCATGGTCAGGCTCCTGCTTCGATGCGGCTGTCGGGAGGCGCAGCGTTATGACCGGGCGGTTCAAGCTGGGGGATCACGTGACATGGAACTCGGAGGCCGGACAGGTCAGTGGCACCATCATCAAAATCCACACCCAGGATTTTGACTACAAAGGGCATACCCATCGGGCGAGTGAGGCCGATCCGCAGGTACGAGATCAAGAGCGACAGGACCGACCATATCGCCGCCCACAAGGGTTCGGCACTGAGAAAAGTGGGCACTTGAAATCCAACCAGAGGTTGAGTTGCCACATCCTTGTGTCGAGGCGCTGGCGGCTGGGTTAATCCGTTGTCATCTCGTTGAGTTGGCGCACGCTCGTAACCAATTGCTGTTTTGAGCAAGAGCCGTTCCCCGACGCGGTGGCCCGCATGGGTGCTTCGCTCCGGGGCCTCGGTCGTGGCGGACGATGGCCGGCCGGTCCTGCCGCCAGGGCTTTCATCCCGCCCTGCTTCCGGTGCCGGTCAGACGGTGGCGAGTACGCGGCACCGCGCCGCGCCGGATCGATGGCCGGCGCAATGGCACGCACCCGCCGGGCAGTCAGGCGGACAGGCCGCGGCGCGGTCCTTCTCTGGCCTCCTGCCGGTCAAGGCATGAGGAGGTGTTGTCATGAGTTAAGCAGTCATGGGCGGCCATGAGGTAATGGCCGAGCGGCAAGCGATCGGCGGTCGCACGACGTCGCAGGGCATCTTCGGCATCGTCGCGGTCATCCTCGGCATCGTCGGTCTCGCCATCACTACGGCCCATCCGGCTGTGCCGATGTACCTGGACGCGATCGCCGCGATCGCGCTCGGGCTGAGCCTGATCGTTGTCGGCGTAGCCTTCGCCGGCGCCTACGGGCGGCTGCTCGTCAGGGCCGAAGGCACGGAGGTGATGGGCGGGCAGATGATGGGCACGACGGTCGGCATGTTCCTCGGATCGGCCGTGGTCATCCTCGGCATCCTCGCCCTGTTGCAGGTTGCGGCAGTGGTGCTGGTCCCGATCCAGGTCATCCTGATCGGCACGGGGTTGATCCTCAACAGCGCGGCCTCGGTCCGGCTGGCGAGCCTGGACTCCGACATGGCGGTGGAGCGCACGATGGCGCGGCGGATCAGTGAGGAGATGGTGTTCGCGACCGCGAGCGTGCGCGCGATCGCGGGCGTTGCCGTCGGGATCCTCGGCATCCTGGCGCTCGTCGGCTCCGCCTACGCGCTGGTTTTGACCCTGGCGGCGATGATCGTCGGTGGCGCCGCGCTGTTGCTGAACAGCACCTCGCTGAGCAACCGGATGGTCCGCGTCGTGATGCCGCGCTCACCTTAGGAGCGGGTCTCGTCGTCGTCTCTGAAAGGTCCCGTCACCCCGGTGAAAGCCGGGGTGACGGGCATTTGCGCCTCCGATTTCCCGCGCGACGAACCCGTGCGTAGTCTGGCCCACCTCGAATTAACCCGGAGGGAAGGCGCACGTGCCAGACAGGTTCGGCAACTATGTCCAGTTCCAGTCCAGCGACCGTCCTGCTCCGCCGGACGCCACGCGGATCGCACCGGTCGCACCGGATGAGCCGATCGAGGTCAGCATCTATCTGAGGCCGCGCGACGCCACCGCCACGCCGCCGGCCGGCGAGGCCGATGCGCGGGCGGCGTTGCGCGCGGATCGCGAGCACGCCTATCGCGACGACATCCGGCTGGTCGCGGATTTCGCGGCGGCGAACGGACTCACGGTCGTCATGGCCGATGCCGCGCGGCGGCTGGTCAGGCTCTCCGGCCCGGCGAGCCGCATGGAGCAGGCTTTTCGCACCAGCCTGCACCGCTACCGGGGCACGGAGCAGGAATTCCGCGGCCGCTCCGGCGTGCTGCACCTGCCGCAAGAGCTGGCTAACATCGTCGAATCGGTGCTCGGCCTCGACACCCGCCCGATCGCGCGGACGCGGCTGGTGCGGCCGCCGATGCGACGACGCCGCAGGCGCACCTGCCGAACCAGTTCGCCGCCCTCTACGATTTCCCGGCGGGCCTCGACGGCAGCGGCCAGACGATCGCGCTGATCGAACTCGGCGGCGGCTTCAGCGCCGCCGATACCAGGGCCGCGTTCGACGCCATGAAGCTGAACCCGCCGCGCGTCATCGCCGTCTCGGTGGATCAGGTGCGCAACGCGCCCTCCGGCGCCGGCCCCGACGGCGAGGTGGCGCTCGACATCCAGGTGGCCGGCGGCGCCGCACCCGGCGCCGAGATCGTTGTCTATTTCGCGCCCAACACCGATGCCGGTTTTGCCGACGCCCTTTCCGCCGCCTCGCAGGACGCAACCCACAAGCCCTCGGTGATCTCGATCAGTTGGGGCAGCGCCGAGGCGCGCTGGACCCAGCAGGCGGTGCAGACGATGAACTCGCTGCTCCAGGACGCGGCCGGTCTCGGCATCTCGGTCTTCGCCGCGGCCGGCGACGGCCTGGCGACCGACGGGATCGCGGACGGGCAGGCGCACGTGGACTTCCCCGCTTCCAGTCCCTGGGCGATCGGCTGCGGCGGCACCGCGACGACGATCTCGGGCGATGCGATCACCGCGCAGCGCGTCTGGAACGACGGCACGAGCGGCACCGGCGGCGGCATCAGCGATCTGTTCGATCCGCCCGATTTTCAGCGCAGCGTTGCCCTGCCGCCGAGCGTCAACGGCGGCAGGCGAGGGCGTGGCGTGCCGGATGTCGCCGGCAACGCCGCGCCCGGGAGCGGCTATGCGATCGTGGTTGGCGGGCAGGAGCAGCTCGCCGGGGGAACCAGCGCGGTGGCACCGCTCTGGGCCGGGCTGGCTGCGCGGATCAACCAGAAGGCGGCGCGGCCGGTGGGGTTTTTCCTGCCCGCGATCTACGGCCGGTCGCAACTGCTGACGCCCGTCACGCAGGGTTCCAACCGCGCGGCCGGATCGCCGATCGGCTACGATGCCGGGCCGGGCTGGAACGCCTGCACGGGGCTCGGCACCCCGCGCGGGCAGGCGTTGGCGGACGCCCTCGCCGGCACCGCGGCAACGATCCCAAAACCGGACGGGCGAGACGAAGGAGAGAAGCAGGTGGTATCGCACACGACACCGCCGCAAGCGGCGGACCCGGCCGTGCGGCCGATCCGGGCGGCGCAACTCGACCAGCCCTTGTCCGACCCGGTCGCCTACGGCAACGGTCCGCAGGATTCCGTAACCGACGCCACCGAGCGCGCCGCGGTGACGCACCACGAGATCGTGCTGGACGGCAAGAGCATCCACTACACCGCAACCGCCGGCCATCTGGTGACGGTGGACCCGAGCAGCTCCAAGCCGGACGCGGCGATCTTCTATGTCGCGTTCACGGCGGACGGGGCGGATCGCAGCACCCGTCCGGTCACGTTCTTCTACAACGGCGGCCCCGGATCGTCCTCGGTCTACGTGCTGCTCGGCTCGTTCGCGCCGATGCGTATCCGTACCAATCTGCCCGGCTTCACGCCGCCGGCGCCGTACACGATCGAGACCAACACGGACAGCCTTCTCGACCGCAGCGACCTGGTGTTCATCAACCCGGTCGGCACCGGCTACTCGGCGGCGATCGCGCCCAAGGTGAACAAGGATTTCTGGGGCGTCGATCAGGACGCCGGCTCGCTGCGGCAGTTCATCAAGCGCTATCTGACCGCCTACGACCGCTGGAACTCGCCAAAATTCCTGTTCGGCGAATCCTATGGCACGGCGCGGACCGCCGTGCTGTCGTACCTGCTGCACGAGGACGGGGTGGATCTGAACGGGCTGACCGTGCAGTCCTCCATCCTCGACTATTCGCAGGCGGGCAATCCGGTGGGATTGCTGCCGACCTGGGCGGCGGATGCGTTCTATCATGGCAAGGTCGCGACGCAGCCGCCGCCCGCGGACCTGGCATCCTACGCCGAGGCCGCGACCCGCTTCGCCGCGACCGACTACGCGGCGGCGCTGCAAGCCTTTCCGAAGGCCGATCCGGTAACGGTCCGCAAGCTCAGCGCGATGATCGGCATTGACGAAACGATTTTGACGAGCTGGTCGCTCAACGTCGCCGCGACCGACGATCGGGGCACGGCCCTCTTTCTGCTGACGTTGCTGAGGAGCAAGGGGCTTGCGCTCGGGTCCTACGACGGGCGCGCGACCGGCATCGACACCGGCATTGCAGCGCGGATCGACCCGAAATCCGGCGGCAACGACCCAACCATGACCGCGGTGAACGGCGCCTATACCGCAATGTGGAACAGCTATCTCAACGACGAGCTGCGCTACACCTCGACCTCGTCGTTCACCGACCTCAACGATCAGGCCTTCGCGAACTGGGACTTTCACCACGTCGATCCGACCGGCGCGCAGAAGGGCATGGACGCGAAGGGCGACGTGATCCTCTACACGGCCGGCGATCTCGCGGCGACGATGAGCCTGAACGTCGATCTGAAGGTGCTCTCGGCAAACGGCTACTACGATTCCGTGACCCCGTTCTTCCAGACCACGCTTGATCTGCGAAACATGCCACTGGTAGATGCCGCGGTCCGGAACAACCTGACCATCCGGTATTACCCGTCCGGCCACATGATCTATCTGGACGGCGGCTCCCGCACGGCGCTGAAGGCCGATCTGGCGCGCCTCTACGACAGCGCGACCGCGGATCGCGGCGCCATGGCGCGCATTCTGTCGCTGCAAAAAGCGGCGTCCTCGTAGGAGAAGACGAATGACCATCACGGCCGAAGCTGCCTCGACCGCTGACCGCGAGCTGGTGCTGACCCGACTGATCGATGCGCCGCGGGCGAAGCTGTTCAGGGCCTGGACCGAACCCGACCTGCTCAAGCAATGGTTCGCGCCGCTCCCGTACACCACACCGGTCGCCGAACTCGATGTGCGGCCGGGCGGTGCCAACCTGGTCGTGATGCGTGGCCCCGACGGCAACGAGATGCCGAACCGGGGCGTCTATCTGGAAGTCGTGAAGAACGAGCGCCTTGTCTTCACCGACGCCTACACCACGGCTTGGGAACCGTCGCAAAAGCCATTCATGACCGTGATCGTGACCTTCGAGGATGAAGCCGGCAAGAACTCGCTACACCGCCCGCGTGCGCCACTGGACCGTTGCCGACCGCGAAGCGCACGAAAAGATGGGCTTTCACGAAGGCTGGGGACGCTGCGCCGATCAACTTGCGGCACTCGTCGCGAAACTCTGAGGCAGCGCCGCCGGCGCTGGTGACGCCGCCTGATGCTCGAATTGGAAGGGCTGCGGGCGTCCTACGGAGCCAGCCAGGTGCTGTTCGACCTCGAACTCTCGGTCGCCGCCGGGCAGTTAGTGACGCTGCTCGGCCGCAACGGCATGGGCAAGACGACCACGATCCGCACCATCATGGGCCTGCTGCCGGCGCGTGGCGGCATGATGCGGTTCGATGGGCGACCGCTCGGCCGGCTGCCGGCCGATCGGGTCGCGCGGCTCGGCATCGGGCTGGTTCCGGAAGGGCGGCAGGTCTTTCCCACCCTGACGGTGCGCGAGAACCTGGTGGCGACCGCGGCCAACCGGCTGGCCCGGAACCCGTGCTGGACGCTGGGGCGGATCTGGCACCTGTTCCCGCCGCTGCGGGAGCGGGCGACGCAGATGGCCGCCACGCTGTCCGGCGGCGAGCAGCAGATGCTGGCGATCGGCCGCGCGCTGATGACCAATCCGCGGCTGTTGATTCTCGACGAGGCGACCGAGGGATTGGCCCCGTTGATCCGCACCGAGATCTGGCGCTGCATCGCGGCGCTGAAGTCGGAGGGGCAGGCGATCCTGATCGTGGACAAGAACCTGGCCCCGCTGAAGCGCCTCGGCGACCGGCACTTCATCATCGAAAAGGGACGGACGGTCTGGCAGGGCAGCTCGGCGGAGCTGGAGACCGATCCCGGCCTCGCGCATCGCTACCTGGGGGTGTGATTCCAAACGACGCCCATATCAACTCTTTCCGACGGTTAATCCGAAGACGAGCGCGCGCACGTCGGCCGGCGTCGGGCCGAACACTTCGGCGGCAATTTTGGAGCAGCGGGTCGCTATACTGCCTCCCCGAGCGCCGGTCGCCGCCGCCAGACGAAATAGAACAGCGTGATCAGAACGAACCACGGCACGCCGACGATCCAGGAGATGTCCCAGAACTCGGTATCGAGTCCCATCGTGATCATGATCGCGGCGAGCAGCAGCAAGCCCGCAATCTGGAACACCGGAAAGAACGGCATCCGCACCGGGAGCTGGTCCGCCCGATAGCGTTGGCGGAAGCGGAAATGGCTCAGCAGGATCAACACCCACACGCTCAACCCGCCGAACAGCGCGATGCCGAACAGGTAATTGTAGGCCTTGGGGGTGAACGCCGAGATGGAGGCGACGAGCAGAATACCGATGCCGGAGACGAGCACGCCGGCGAGCGGCGTGTGGTTACGCCCGAGACGCCCGAGAATGGCCGGCGCGTAGTTCCCGCGCCCGAGCGAGAACAGCATCCGCGAGGTGAGATAGAGGTTGGTGTTCATGCTCGAGAGTGCCGCCGTCAGCACGACGAAGTTCATGACCCCCGCGGCGTAGGGCACGCCGACATAGGCGAACAGCTTTACGAACGGGCTCTCGGCGACGATCTTGGCCCCGGTCTGGGTCCAGGGCACGAAGGCGAGCATGATGGTCAGCGCGCCGAGATAAAAGATGAAGAGCCGAAGCACCATCGAGCGGAGTGCGCGCGGGATCGATTCCGTGGGGTTCGCCGCCTCGCCCGAGGTCACGGCAATCACCTCAATTCCGTAGAACGAGAAGATCGCCATCAGCACCGCCATCCACACGCCACCGGCGCCGTGCGGCAAGAAGCCGCCCGCCAACCCGGTGAGGTTGTGGAAGCCGATCGCCGGTGCGCCGATGCCGAAGACATGCACCGCCCCGAAGATGATGAAGGCGACGATGGCCGCGACCTTGATCAGCGCGAACCAGTATTCGAACGAGCCGAAATTCGTGACCGACCGGCAGTTCACGTAAACCAGGATGCCGACGAAGGCGAGCGACCACATCCAAACCGGCGTGCCCGGGAACCAGTACGCCATGTAGAGCCCGGCGGCGACCGCCTCGCCGCCCACCGCGACCACCTGGGTGATCCAGTAGGTGTAGCGCGAGACGAAGCCCGCCCAAGGGCCGAGATAGATCTCGGCATAAGTTCCGAATGAGCCTGCGGTCGGGTGGACGACTGCCATTTCCGACAGGCTGAACACCATGACCACGGCGACGAAGGCGGCGATCAGGTAGCTGACGAGCACCGCCGGCCCGGCATACCCGATGGCGATGCCGGAGCCCATGAACAGGCCGGTCCCGATCGCGCCGCCAAGCCCGATCATGGTGATCTGGGCCTTGCTCAGCCCCGGACTCAGGCCTCGCTCCCGCTCGATGACGGCGTTCTCAGTCATGCGGTTGTCTCCCCCGGGCGGCGGCGCGCCGGAAGCGGCCGTCGCCGACGGAGGAACCATAGGCCGGTCGGAATAGGGTTCAACTTGCTGGCAACACAGCAGGGTCCGGTTGGCTCATGGGGCAACGATAAGGCGCCTCCTTGCGGAGCCGTCCGAAAATGACCAGAATGACTATAGTGGTTTCTGGCTGGGAGCTAGCGGGTATGGGCGCAGGGACGTGGACAGTCGCCGAGGCGAAAGCGAAGTTCAGCGAGGTCGTAGACGAGGCTCGGGTGAGCGGTCCGCAGACCATTACGAAGAACGGCCGTACCGCCGTCGTGATGGTGTCGGCCGAGGAGTGGGAGCGGAAGACCCGTCGCCGCGGAAATCTGGCCGAGTTCTTCGGGGAGTCTCCCTTGCCGGGGTCGGGCCTCAAGGCCCCGCGGACGGAGGACGGTCCCCGCGACGGCGATCTGTGAAGTTCCTGCTCGATACCAACGTCGTCTCCGAGTGGACGAAACCCCGCCCCGACGTCGGGATCGTCACGTGGCTCGCGGAGGCCGACGAAGACCGCGTGTTCATTAGCGTCATCACGTTGGCGGAACTGCGGCACGGAATCGAAAGGCTACCGCTTGGCGCCCGACGCGATCGGCTCGATGCCTGGTTGACCGAACAGGTGCCGGCACGTTTCGAAGCGCGCGTGCTGTCGGTAGACGCCGAGACCGCCCACTCATGGGGCTGCGTCATGGCCCGCCGCCAGGCCGGGGGCCGTCCGGTGGGCACGATGGACGCCTTCATCGCGGCGACGGCCGAACGACATGATCTCACGCTCGTGACGCGCAATGTCTCCGACTTCGATGCCCTGGGCATCCGACTGATTAACCCCTGGACTGGCGGCTGACGACCGCAATGATCCCCGATCAGGCGGTTGATTCCCGACACGGCCTAACCCGGCGCTAGGGGTACGCGATAGAGCGTCGCCGTGCGCGGCGCTGGGTCGAGCTTGCGCCGGATCACCCCCGGAAGCAATGCGGAGCAGGCCCAGGCGGTTGATCAGAACGGCGCCAGGCCCTCGGCGCTGCGAGAACCGGGCCAGTGCCACCCATTTCGGGTCCGGCCGCTGCACGGGCCAGCCTTGGGGGATGCCGCGCCGCGGGGCCGCGTCGTAGAAATAGGTCTGCCCAGGCTCGGGTGCTGCCGCCCGGACCCGGGCGGCAATGCCTCTGATCTGCAACAGCCACTCGGCGCCGCGCAGGGTGCCGGGATCGGTCTGCACCACCCCGGCATGGCGCTGCGCGTACGCGACCAAGGTCCGCTCGGCCCAGAGCGGATCGCGATTGGTGGCCGCGATCAGCACGACGTCGCTCGCCAGAATCGCGAGCACGACCAGCGCCGCCAGCACGGCGCGACCGCGCCACGCCATCCGCGCGAGCACCAGCGAGAGCGGCACCACCAGTGCCGCGGCGGTGACGAGCTGGTATCGCGGCAGGATCCAAAGAAAGAAGAACACGTAGGACAGCACGACGAACCAGACCAGCGCCACCACGCCGAACAGCCGCGTGATCCGGCGTGCGGGCGTGTCCTGCCGCTCGGCCGCGAGCATGATCGTCGCCGGCACCAGCGCCCAGAACAGCAGCCCGTAATGCTGGCCCACGAACAGGATCAGGAACGCCTGTAGCCAACGCGGGGCGGCGATGTCGCCGAAGCGATCCAACCCCGGCGATGGTCTTGAACTGCCCTGCCATGCTCGGGTTGTCGCCGTGCACGCCCATCAGGCTGATGTGCAGGCGATAGAGCGGATCGCCGCTCGCAATCCACAGCAGCGCCGTATCGGTGCCGACTACCAGCACGAAACCCAAGCCCATCCAGACGATAGGCCAGGCGGGAGCCCCCGTAATTCATCAGGAACAGCACGCCGTACGCGATGACCAGCGCCGACGTGGTCTCGCGCGTGATGAAGCCAAGCCCGGCCATCAGCCCGGAGAGCACGAACAATCCGGCGCGACGGTCTCGCGTCGCGGTGTAGAACGCCCACAGCGAGGCCACCACGAAGAACGCCTCGGCAATGTCTTCGGTCACGATCGAGCTGGCGGTCGCGAGCGTCGGCATCGCACCGAGCAGCACCGCCGCGAGCAGCCCCGCCTGCCAGCCGCCGATCCGCCGCACGCCCGCGAAAGTCAGCACCAGCAGGGCTGCATAGTAGAACAGCACCGGTGCTTCGAGCGTGGCCTCGCTGCGGCCGAACAGCCAGAACAGCACCGCCATCGGCAGCACGATCGCGTGCCGCAGCCCCCAGTGATTGATGCCGAGGAAGGGGAATTCCTGGACCCAGTGCCACGCCGCGGCGGCATAGAGGCTGTCATCGGATTCCGTGTAGCCGGTCCATGACAGGACCACCACGCCCAGCAGGAACAGCCCGGCAGCAAGCCCCCAGAGCGTGGGTGCGAGCGGGGTCGAGGCGGTGGCTCTCGCCGGCCGGACGATCGCGGTCATTATTCCTCCGCCGGGCAGCCGGTTGGATCACCGATCCTGTGGTCCCGGCCGTGGGCGGGTCAAGGTGCAGCCGCTTGCGCAACGGCGGCATCGCCGCCTAGGGTCCCGCCGCTGATCGGACGAGGGAGGCGGGTCGGTGGATGCGATAGGGCCGGCCGGCATCTTGCAGGCAGCGGGGCAGGGCGCCCTGCGTGTGGCCGTGCTGATCCCCTGCTACAACGAGGAAGTGGCGGTCCCGAAGGTGGTCGCCGCCTTCCGGGCCGCGCTGCCGGATGCCGCCATCTATGTCTATGACAACAACTCCCGCGACCGCACCGCGGAGCGGGCACGCGAGGCGGGTGCGGTGGTGCGCACCGAGCGGCTGCAGGGCAAGGGCAACGTCGTGCGGCGCATGTTCGCCGATATCGAGGCCGACGCCTACGTGCTGGTCGATGGCGACGACACCTACGACGCATCGGCCGCGCCCGAGATGCTGCGCCTGCTGCTCGAGCAGCGGCTCGACATGGTCAACGCAGCCCGAGTGACCGATATTGCCGCCGCCTACCGGCGGGGGCACCGGATCGGCAACGCCGTGCTCACCGGCATCGTTGCCTGGATTTTCGGCGACCGCATTACCGACATGCTCTCCGGCTACCGCGCGTTTTCGCGCCGCTTCGTCAAATCCTTTCCGGCCCTGGCGGGCGGCTTCGAGACCGAGACCGAGTTCACCGTGCACGCGCTCGAGCTGCGAATGCCGGTGGGCGAGGTGCAGACGGCGTATCGCGACCGGCCGGCGGGATCGGCCTCGAAGCTGCGCACCTACGCCGACGGGCTACGCATCCTGCGCACCATCATGGTGCTCGTGAAGGAGGAGCGGCCGCTGCAATTCTTCGCGCTGGCGGCCCTGGTGCTGCTGCTGCTCGGCCTTGCATTCGGCCTGCCGGTGGTGGTGGTGTTCGTGCGCACCGGACTGGTGCCGCGGCTGCCGAGTGCGGTGCTTGCGACCGGCCTCGTGCTGCTGTCGTTTCTGTCCACGGCCTGCGGGCTGATCCTCGATTCGGTGACGCGCGGGCGCAAGGAGATCAAGCGGCTGGCGTATTTGTCGATCCCCCTGCCGCCGCATTGTGACGAGCCATAGCGGGAGGGAGTGCCGTGCGGGCCAAGGTGCGGGATACGGAGCTCTATTTCGATGTCGAGGGCATGGGTCTGGTGCCCGAAGCGGGTGCGATGCGCGAGCGCCCGGCAGCGTTCGTCATTCACGGCGGCCCCGGATCCGACCATAGCGGCTTCAAGCCCGCCTTCTCGCCGCTCGCGGAGCGGATGCAGCTGGTCTATTTCGACCATCGCGGCCAGGGCCGGTCGGCACGCGGCGATCCGGCCAAATACACGCTCGACGAGAACGTCGAAGATATGGAGGCGCTGCGGCTCTATCTCGGCACCGGGCCGATCGTGAGCATCGGCACCAGCTACGGCGGCATGGTGGCGATGGCGCACGCGGCGCGCCACCCGGACGCGGTCTCGCACCTCGTGCTGGTCGTGACCGCCGCGCAGAATGGCTTCATCGAACGCTCGCGGCAGATCGTGCGCGAGCGCGGCACGCCCGAGCAGCAGGCCGTGCTCGAAGAACTCTATGCCGGTGCGCTGCGCACCGTCGATGCGGTGCGCCGTTATTACGACCTCATGGGGCCGCTCTACTCGGTGACGTTCGATGCGAGCAAGGCGGCAGCGATGCGTGGCCGTGCGACGCCCGCACCCGACGCGCTCAACCGTGCCTTCGCGCCGGGCGGGTTCATGTGGAACTATGATCTGCGGCCGGAGCTGGCGCGCATCACGGCGCCGACGCTGATCCTCGCCGGGCGCCACGACTGGATTTGCGCGCCCGAGTTCTCCGAGGAGATCCATCGCCTGATCCCCGGCAGCGACCTGCGCATCTTCGAGCGCAGCAGCCATTCGATCCGCGTCGATGAGCCGGCGGCGCTGGTCGATGCGATCCGCGGCTTCGTCGTCTATAAGGCCGCGGTCAGCCCGCCGTCCACGAACAGCACCTGACCGGTGACGTAGGAGGCGGCGTCGGAGGCGAGAAACACCGCCGCTCCCTGCAACTCCGCCGGATCGCCCCAGCGGCCGATCGGCGTGCGCCGGGAAATCCAGTCGCTGAACTCCGGATCGGCGTGCAGCGTCGCGTTTGCCTCGGTGGGGAAGTAGCCGGGCGCGATCGCATTCACCGTCACCCCGTGTTTCGCCCACTCGACCGCGAGTGCCCGCACCATCCCATGCAGCGCTGCTTTGGCGGTGACGTAGCCCGGGATGCCCGGCCGCGCGACCTGCCCCATGATCGAGGAGACGACGATGATCCGTCCGCGCCCGCGCGGCAGCATCAGCCGCGCCGCTTCCCGCGCGAGCCGAAACCCGGCGGTGAGGTCGGCGTCGATGACGCCCTGCCATTCGGCGTCGGTGGTTTCCAGCGCCGGCTTGCGCGCGATGACGCCGGCATTGCTGAGCAGGATGTCGAGGCCGCCGCGCTGGCTCCCGATGCGCGCGAAGGCGTCGGCGACGGCGGCCGCGTCGGTGACGTCGAATTGCAGCGCGCCGGCTGCCGGTGTTCCGCGCCCGGCGAGCGTCCGCGCTCGCTCCGCCAGCGCCGCCGCATCGCGCCCGTGCAGCAGCACGCGGGCACCCGCCGCCGCGAGGCCTTGCGCGAACGCCCAGCCAAGGCCGCGCGAGCTGCCGGTGACGAGTGCGATCCGGCCGGCGAGGTCGAGGGTGGGGAGCATGGGCGGACCCTACGCCTGCCGCCGGATATTCCAGAACACCGGCACCGCGCCTTGCAATATTCCGGTCAGATCAGCACGGTATGCGGTCGGCGAGATCATCTGCCCGAGCGGGATGTAGGGCACGTCCTGGAACGCCTGCACCTGGATTTCCTCGGCCAGCTTCTTCTGCTGCGCGAAGTCCGTGGTGCGGAGCCATTGCGTGCGCAGGGCCTCGATGCGCGGGCTCGTGGGCCAGCCCGGTCCCGCCGCGCGGCCGTTGCCGCGCAAATAGACGTTCACCGCGGGGTTCGCCTGGTCCGGGCCCGGCCAGTTGGTGTGGAACACGCTCCAGCCACCGGCGCTCACCGGGTCCATCTTCGCGCGGCGCTGCACGAGGGTTCCCCAGTCCATCATCTCGTAGTCGAGATTGATGCCGACCCGCTTGTAGAGATCGGCCGTCACGTCCGCGAGCGTCTTGGAATAGGGCACGTCACCCGGCGAGAGCAGCACCACGCGCTCGCCCTTGTAACCGGCAGCCGCCAGTGCGCGCTTCGCCGCATCGAGACTGCGCGGCCCGGTCAGCGCCGTCATCCCGGCATCGTTCGCCATCGGCATACCGGGGCAGAAAAACCCGACGCCGTCGCGCCAGCGGCTGCGGTCGTTGCCTTCGATCGCCGTCATGTACTCGGACTGCATGATGGCCGGCAGCAAGGCGCGGCGTATCGCGCCATTGTCGAAGGGCGGCTGCAAATGGTTGAAGCGCATCGTCGCGATCGATCCGGTGGGCGAGATCACCCGCACCGTCACCCCCTTGTCGCGCCGCAGCATGGGGACGAGGTCGGCATCCGGCGTCAGCAGCCAGTCGATCTCGCCGCGCCGCAACGCCGCGGCCGAGGTCGCCGCATCGGGCAGAATCGCCCATTCCACGCGGTCGAAATGGGCGATTTTCGGACCGGCTGTGCCGGAGACCGCGCCCGAGCCGCGCGGCACGTAGGCGGTGTTCTTCTCATAGACGGCGCGCGACCCCGCGACGCGTTCGTCCGCCCGGTAGCGATAGGGCCCGCTGCCCACCGTCTCCTTGATCTGGGTGAACGCGTCCGTCGCGGCGATGCGCGCCGGCATCATCGCGCACATGTTGCCCGAGCTCTTGCCGAGTGCGTCGGCCACCGGGAACGGGAATTTGAGGCGGATCAGGATGGTCCGGTCGTCCGGGGCCGAGATCTCGTCGGCGGCGAGCGCGAAGGACTGGCCGTACACGTCGCGCTTCGCCCAGCGCGCGATGCTCGGCACGCAATCGCGCGCGAGCACCGGCGTGCCGTCATGGAACTTCAGTCCGTCGCGGAGCGTGAGCCGCCACGCTTTTCCGTCGTTCTCGACGACATGGCCTTCCAGCATCTGCGGCTGCGGCTTGTAGGCGGCATCCACACCCCAGAGCGTGTCATAGACGAGGTACCCGTGCTGCGTCGATTGCGAGGCCGTGGTCCAGATCGGGTCGAGCACCGCGAGATCGGCTTCCGGCGTGAATTTCACGGTGGTCGTGGAGGCGGCGCGGGCGATCCCGGGCAGGGCAAGGGCCGCGGCGCTGCCGGCGAGAAAGCTGCGACGGTGCATGGCGGGTCTCCGATGGCTGTTCTGCGCGGCAGAGGCATCCAGGGAAGCACAGTCCCGTCCGCAGCCGAAGCGGCCTCCCGTGACGCCGTTCCGCCCGCGTGCTACCGCATGCCATGCTGAAACGCCTCCTCCGCAGCCCGGGCGGGCAGGCCGCCTTTGCGCGGATACTCGGCGTCTATCTCGACCTCGCCCTCTCCACCACGCGCTGGACGCTGCACGGCGCCGAGCACATGACGCCGCATGCCGCCGGTGCCCCCTGCGTGGTTGCGTTCTGGCACGAGCGGCTGGCGCTGATGCCGATGCTCTGGCGGCTCGCGCGCGGGCAGGGGGCGCCCGCCCGGGCGCACGTGCTGGTCAGCCGGCATCGCGACGGCCTGTTCATCGGCGCCGTCGTCCGCCGCTTCCGGCTCGAGATCGTGCGGGGCTCCTCCTCGCGCGGAGGTGCGGCCGGGATGCGCACCCTGTTGGCACTACTGGCGGCGGGCGATCACGTGGCGATCACGCCCGATGGACCGCGCGGGCCGCGCCGTCAGGCGGCGCCGGGCGTCGCCCAGCTCGCGGCGCTTGCCGGCGTGCCGGTGCTGCCGGCCAGCGGCCAGACCAGCCGCCGCCGCATCCTCGGCACCTGGGACCGGATGGTGCTGCCGCTGCCGTTCGGGCGCGGCGTCATCGTCTGTGCGGCGCCGATCCCGGTCGCGAGCGGCGCCTGGCAGGACGCGCTGCCGGCGATCGAGGCGGCGCTGACCGCGGCCGCCGAGCGGGCCGACGCACTGTGTCCCGCCTGATGCTGGCCGCCTACGCCACGGCGACCGCGCTGGCGGAGCCCGCTCTGCGGCTGATGCTGCGCGGCCGTGTCGCGCGCGGCAAGGAACTGCCGGAGCGCCTTGCCGAGCGGCGCGGCCGCGATCCCAGCCCGCGCCCCGCCGGCCGGCTGCTGTGGCTGCACGCGGCCAGCGTCGGCGAGGCGCAGTCGGTGCTGCCGGTGCTCGCCCGCCTCGACCCTTCGCTCCATGTCCTGTTCACGACCGGCACGGTCACGTCGGCGCGGCTGCTGGCGCAGCGGCTGCCGGCGCTCGGCCTCGATCATCGGGTGACGCATCGCTTCGTCCCGCTCGACGTGCCGCGCTGGGCAGCGCGCTTCCTCGCCCATTGGCGGCCGGACGCCGCCGCCTTCGTGGAGGCGGAGCTGTGGCCCAACCTGCTCGCCGCCTGCCGCGCGCGGCGGATCCCGACCGCGCTGGTCAATGCGCGAATGTCCGAACGCAGCTTCGCGGGCTGGCGGCGGCTGCCGGGTGTGGCGCGGCCGATGCTCGGCGGGTTCGCGTGCGTGCAGGCGCGTTCGGCGGCAGATGCGGAGCGGCTGCGGCGGCTCGGGGCCGCGAACGTGACCGTGCCCGGCGACCTGAAATTCGCGGCCGATGCGCTGCCCGCCGATGCCGACGCGCTGGCCCGCCTGCGCGCGGCGCTGCACGGCCGCCCGGTCTGGGTCGCGGCCAGCACCCATCCGGGCGAGGAGGCACTGGCCGCCCGCGTCCATGCCGCGCTCGCCCCCGCGCATCCCGGCCTGCTGACCATCGTGGTGCCGCGCCATCCGGAGCGCGGCCCCAGGGTCGCGGCCGAGCTTGGCGCACCGCGCCGGAGCGCCGGCGCCCCGCCCCCGGACGAGGGTTTGTGGGTCGCCGATACGCTGGGCGAGCTTGGCCTGTTCTACCGCGCGACCGGCCTCGCCTTCATGGGCAAGAGCCTGCTTGGGCAGGGTGGGCAGAACCCGCTGGAGCCGGCCCGGCTCGGCTGCGCGGTCGCGATCGGGCCGCACTTTGCCAATTTCGCCGACGCGGTGGCGGCGCTGGCGGAGGCGGGGGGCCTCGGCGTGGTGGCCGACGAGGCAGCACTCGCCGCCTGGGCCGACGCGATGCTGCGCGATCCGGCGCGGCGGGAGGCGGCCGGAGCTGCGGCCCAGGCGGCGGTGGCGCGGTTCGCGGCGCTGCCGGCTGAGACCGCCGCGATGCTGCAATCGCTGCTGGGCCGCCGAGCCTGATGCGCGCCCCGGCCTTCTGGGACCGCGACGGGTTCGCCGCCGCCCTGCTCGCCCCGTTCGGCGCGCTGACCGAAGCGGCGACCGCCCGGCGGCTCGCGCGGCCCGGCTGGCGGGCGCCGGTGCCGGTGATCTGCGTCGGCAACGCCACGGTGGGGGGCGCCGGCAAAACCACCGTGGCCCTCGATCTTGGGCGCGCGGCTGGTGCGGCGGGGGGTGGCCGCGCATTTCCTCTCCCGCGGCTATGGCGGGCGGGAGCGCGGGCCGCTGCGGGTCGATCCGGCGCGGCACGATGCGCGCGCGGTGGGCGACGAGCCGCTGCTGCTCGCCGGCGCGGCGCCGGCCTGGGTCGCCGCCGATCGCGAAGCGGGGGCACGCGCGGCGGTGCGGGCGGGGGCGCAGGCCTTGGTGCTGGATGACGGATTGCAGAACCCGGCGCTGGTGAAAAATCTTTCCCTTCTCGTGATCGATGCGGCCGCGGGGTTCGGCAATGCCCGGCTGCTGCCGGCCGGGCCCTTGCGCGAGCCGGTCGCGGCCGCCGCCGGCCGCTGCGCCGCGGCGGTGCTGATCGGCGAGGACGCGCACGCCCTGGCGCATCTGCCGCCGACGCTGCCGGTGCTGCGCGCCCATCTGGCACCCGCGCCCGAGGCCGCGTGCCTCGCCGGCCGCCGCGTGTTCGCCTTCGCCGGCATCGCGCGGCCGGAGAAATTCCGGGCGACGCTGCGTGGGATCGGCGCCGAGCTGGTGGGCCACGCCGATTTCCCCGACCATCACCCATACACGGCCCTCGACCTCGAACGGCTGATCGAGCGCGCCCACCGGTTGCGCGCGATCCCCGTGACCACGGCGAAGGACGCGGCGCGGATCACGCCGGATGTGCGGGCGCTGCTCACCATCGTGGCCGTGCGGCTGGTGTGGGACGATCCGGCCGCGATCGAGGCGCTGTTGCGGCGGGCGGTTCCGTGATTGCCGCCGATTCTCTCGCCATGCTATCATCGCGTGGAATCGTCACCAGGAGGAAACTTTGAGCGAGACCAGCAATTCGGCCCAGCCTTTGCTGCGCAAAGATCTGGTGCAGGCCGTCGCGGCCGTCGCCAAGGTGAAGCCGAAGGAAGCGAATGAAATCGTGGCAGCGATGCTTGGCAGCATCGCTGACGCGTTGAAGAGCGGGCGCGAGGTGCGACTCGCCGGCTTCGGCGCCCTCTCGGTTGTCCACCGCCCCGCCCGCAAGGGGCGAAATCCGGAAGGCCAGGAAATCGACGTTCCGCCCAGCACGGGCGTGCGGTTTCGCCCGCTGAGGCAACTGCGAGAGAGCCTGCCGGCAAGCTGACGACTGAGCGCGGCTGATGCGAGTGGGCGCAAGGATGACGATTATTAGGACCCCGCATAGGGCATGGATAGGGCGATTCCCTGAGCCTGGCGCATCGGATCGAGGCGGCGGCGCTGGCGGCGGGGCTGCGGCTGCTGCGGGCGCTGGGGCCGGTGCGCGCCTCCAATTTGGGCGGCGCGGTCGCGCGCACGATCGGGCCGCGCCTGCCGGTCTCGCGCATCGGGCGGATCAATCTGCGCCTGGCGTTGCCGGAGCTCGACGCGGCGGCGCACGAGCGCATCCTGCGCGGCGCGTGGGACAATCTCGGCCGCACGGTCGCCGAACTGCCGCATCTGGCGCGGCTCGACCGCACCGCTTCGGGGCCGGGCTGGGAGGTGGCGGGCGAGGCGCACGCGGCGCCGATCGCGGCCGCCGGCGGGCCGGCGATCATCCTCGCCGCCCATATCGGCAACTGGGAAATTCTGCCGCGCATCGGGGCGGCGCTGGGGGTGCTCGGCTCCGGCGCCTACCGTGCCGCCAACAACAAGCGGGTGGACGCCGTGCTGAGCCGGCTGCGGCAGGAGGCGGCGGGCGCGCCTTTGCCGATGTTTCCGAAGGGCGCGCAGGGCGCCCGCGCGGCGCTCGCGCATCTGGCGAAGGGCGGCACGATCGGGTTCCTGATGGACCAGAAGCTGAACGAGGGCATCGCGGTCGATTTCTTCGGCCACCCCGCGATGACCGCGCCGGCGCTGGCCGCCTTCGCGCTGCGCTTCCGCTGCCCGGTGCTGCCGGCGCATGTCGAGCGCATCGGGCCGATGCGGTTTCGCATGGTCCTGGATGCGCCGCTGCCGCTGCCCGAGAGCGGCGACCGCGCGGCCGACATCGCCGCCCTGACGCGCCAGGTGAATGCCACGCTGGAGCGCTGGATCAGGGCGCGGCCGCAGGAATGGCTGTGGCTGCACCGGCGGTGGGACCAGGCGGTGTATCGGTAGCGGGAGGCGTGACGGGCTATGGCGGCCCGGCTCCCGAGACGGCGCCGCGCGGTGGGAGGGGATCGACGAGGGGAGGGCAAATTGAGGCGGGCGGGCGAACCGGCGCCCAAGCGCTTTTGGGCCGGGTCGCGGGGGGCGCCGTCGCTGCGTCCCCGACCGCTGTATCCCCGGTCGCTGCATCCCCGGTCGCGGCACCCGCGTCCGGCGCGGCCGTGTCGTCGGGTTCCGTCCGGTCGAGCGCCGGAAAGGGCGGGGATGGGGTCGGGGTCGATCCCGAGGTCGCGGCAGATGCGGGCGACGGCTTCGGCGAGCGGGAGCTGGCTGGGGTCCTCGGCGTCGTCGTCGAGCCGCTTCTTAAGATCGTCCAGCGAGTATTGCGGGTCACGCTGGCTTCTGAGCGCGGGCAGGATGCGGCGCTTGATCTGCTTCTTGCGCCCGGCGGCGGCATCCCGCGCGGCGTCGGCGGTCTGGCGGGCCTGCTCGGCCTGGCGCCGTTCCTGCTGGGTGTCGCGGTCTTCGGCGAGCCGGGCTTCCAGGGCCACGGTCTGGCGGACGGCGCGGGCGACGCGGGCGAATTGCAGCGCCCGGTCGGCTTCGGCGGCCCGGTCGGCGGGGGCATCCGGTGGCGGCCCGGCCGGCATTTCGGCGGCCTCGCTCATGGCCTGGCGGTGCAGCGCACGGGCAAGGTCCATGCCGAGTGCGCCGAGTTCGGCGAGCATCTGCAGGTGCCGCTCGGTGCGCTGCTGCGCCGGGTCGGGGGGTGCCGGGATGGGTTGGGGAATGGGTTGGGGCGAAATCCACGGAACAGAACATGAACGAACGGCCGGGAAAAGTCAAGAAAAAGTGGAGCGCCGGCAGGGCGATCGCTTTGAGCGGCGGGTTGGTGCGCAGGCGAACAGGGTCGAACCCACCTCGTCATGCCCGGCCCGGGGCGACCATGACGGTAGTCCTTGTCCAAATGCGATTGCCCTGCCGCAGGGAAGGGCTTGCCCGCAGGAGGCGGGCGCGGGCAGAATCGCGCGGCCGACCGGAGCCGCCTATGCCGCCGCTCGACGAACCGCCCGGAGAGGGCGCGCCGCTGCCCGAGACCAGTGCGGAGGCCCGCGCGCTGTATGCGGAGGCGGTCGCGCTGGCCGGGGCGCGCAAGCATCGGAAGGCCGTCGCGGCCTGGCGGGCTTGCCTGGAGGCAGACCCGGAGCTGGCGCTCGCTCGGATCGGGCTGTGCGAGAGCCTTTGGGCCGCGGGCGAGCGGGAGGCCGCGAAGGCCGAAGCCGCGCCGCTCGAGGCGCTGGTGCCGCGCGATGAGCAGACCTGGCGGCGGGCGTTCGCCTTGCTGCGCAAGCTGGGTGATCAGACCCGCGCGCGAAGTCGTGACCCGGCATTTCATTTCGGCGGCTGGTGGCTCGGCGGAGGCGAGGATCGAGCTGGTCGCGATCCAGCCGGTGCCTGAGCGTTTGTCCCGCGACAGGATCGAAGCGGACCTGGCCGATGCGTTGCAGCACGCGGTGGAAGAGCCGCTGGTTTTGGCGGCGCGTCGCCGAGCAACAGCGCCGGCTCGGTCGCCTTGACGATGCGCTCAATGCGATCGAACATGCGCTGCGGATCAAGCCCGACGACTTCGCGGCACGCTGCGATCGGGTGGAGATACTGATTCGCCAAGGCAAGGAGCGGCTGGCGCGAAAGCACCTGGCCGAAACAGTGCCGTTCATGCCGGATACCGTCCAGGGATTGCTTCAGATTGCCGAGATCGCCACCGAAGCGCATGACGCAGCAATCAGCGCGTCACGCGATCGATCGCGCGATCGGCGTCATCGAAGCCGGAGTGGCATGGGCCGCGCTTCAGGTTGGTTCGAGTCATGCTGGCTCATGGAGATGAAAGAGCCATCGAAACGATCCGCGATCTCACGGCCGTATGCGAGGACCCGGACACGTTGACGGCAGCTTTTCAAGCTATGTTACGACAAGGACTACAAGGAACTGGCGCTTGCGGCCGGCGAGAAATTGCAGCGGATCGCGCCAGTCAACTATGAAATCACGACCCGGCTGGACAGCCTTCGGTTCGTTGCCTCACGGCAGAAGCCTGCCGCGGCCGGTATAGTTAGACCCGCTTCGCAGGGGTGGCGTAGGCTGCTGGTCGGGCTGTTCGGAGTTGATGAAAAGCGATGAGGATGCGGCAATGGCGTTGGCCAATTGCTGGATTGGAGGTTGCACCATGCCGCATCTGCGATGGATGCCTCTTTGCAGGATAATACTCATGGCGTGCATGAAGGCCGGGGGCGCGATTCCGGCCCATGCCCAGGCAATTTGGATGATGCCGCGCGGCGACGAAGTCAGTCCACGCGGCTTTTTTTCCGACAGCGATTATGCCGTCTGTTTGAGTCTGGAGCACCGTGGCAGCGGGCACTCAGAAGGATTTAGGTGTTTGGGATTGGCCCGCACTTCGCTGCGACGGCGCCGAAGGAAGAACTGCGGTCCTTGTTCGCTTTTTTGCGCGCGCACGGCATCGGGCTCACCGTGGTGTGGCCTTCGATCCCGGCATGATCCTGCGGCCATGGCGTAGAGGGCATGAGCTTTCACCCGCGTCACTCCTTCAATTTGGCCGCGCGGCTGCGGCGACTTGGGGCCAATCTCACCTATATCAGCCTGGACGAGCCGTTGCACTTCGGCCATTACTATCAGGGCCACGACGCCTGCTCCTATACCATCGATAGCCTTGCAGCGGGCGTTTCAGAAAACATCCGCCAGGTGAAGCAGGTGTTCCCGGGCATCAAGGTGGTCGACGTCGAGCCGCTGACCGGTCTTGGATCGCCCGCGGAGATCGGACAATGGATCACCGGTCTCAGGCGCAACGACGTTGGCTCGGCACCTATTGCCATGATTTTCGACGTGCAGTGGCATCGGCCGTGGTGGACGTACGTCCGGCCAATGATTGGGGCGCTCCGATATTACGGCGTCGGGTACGGGGTTATCTTCAACGGTGGCTTCAAAGACCGCAGCGACGCCGCGTGGATAGCTGCCGCGCAGCGCCACGTCGAGCAATGGAACGCTGCCGCTCCCGAACCCCCGGCCTATGTCGTGATGGAAAGCTGGAACGATCACCCGACGCATGTGTTGCCGGAGTCCGATCCGACGACGCTGCCATTCCTGGTTAACTGGTATTGTGCACGGCAGTCGTCCATTGCGCACCTGGGAGAGGCTAGGCGACCTAACGGACCACCCGGTCCACAATCTCGATGGGGACGGACGTCGTCGCCTTCGTCAGCGAGCGGCAGATTGCCTCGTACAGCTCGCTGAGCGCATCCGATACGCCGCGTTCGAGCAGATAATTGGGATGCACGAAGGCGATCTCCGCGACCCGCGGCACGAAAAACCGCTTGCGCGGCGCGGGCGGTACTAGCCGGTTGCCGTATTTCGCCACCAAAGCGTTGTGCAGTTCGTGCAGGCCCGGTGCCGCCTCATTGAAGCGAAGCTTCGATATATGTCCCGCCATTGCCGCCGCCGGCCGCGCGATATCCAAGTGCGGCTTGGATCGGAGATACGCTTGGCGTATCGGCGATCCCCACTGATGGCTCCCCGCGAGATCGATCACATTGAGGGCTCGGATCATCTCGATGTCGGTTGGGCTGAGCGAGGCGTTCGGTTTGGTCGGCAAGTCGGCCAGCGGGGGATTCGCCCACCCTAGGAACGATGCGGCGAAGTGAGTTACGAGGTCAAGGCCGCGCTCGCGCAATTGACTGTACGACACAAGTCGAATGCTCTCCATCCCGAACGCCTCCGTATAGCGGTCAAGGATCAGCCCGTAGTTGATCAGTGAAGACCGAAGAGGGCTACGAAGATGCTCGCCAAAGAGCTCGGGCAAGGTCAGAGTCAGGCCCCTACCCTTCACCCGCTCTTGCCAACTTGAAGAGATAAGTTCCGACCAGCGGCGGCAGTAGAAGACAATCTCAGCCGACGCTCCATCCAGCAGCGACTTCAGCGTGACTACATGATCTGGTTTCAAGCCGTCCAAATCTTCCGCCGAGATGAGAATTATGCGGTGACCGGACGCATTGAATGCCTTGAACTGTCCCGATAGCTCTTCTAGAACTTCGGGGTTGCCGCCTGCCACTTGTTCGGCCAAACGAGAGTGGCTTGGGTTCTCAGGCGAATGCCACCAGAGGTCCGGATAAAGAACGCCTCGTCCTAGCAGCTCTGAGCGAAGGTTCCGAAACGAAGCCTGCAAATATGTGGTGCCTGTTTTATGCGGGCCGATATGGATAACATACCGCGGTAGACTCATCTTCTCTAGGTCCTGTCTCGTCTTTGAGCCGATGTCTGTCTTCGGCGGGTTCGGAAAGTCCGGTAATGCAAGGCTGGATGGGACGTAAGTCGTGCTTGCAAGAGGCTAACGGTGTGCGCGGAACGCGGATGCGGCGACCCGGGAGCTGCCGTGGAAGGGTCACTGCGATAGGGGGAGCGCCTCGCGGCGGCCGCTTGCCCGCACCATGGCGTAGATATGTCTGAGCGCCTGAACGGCCTCCCCGTCCAATAGGTAATTCTGCTGGACATAGTCGATGCGTCGCACCTTGCGAACGAAAAGATCGCCTTGCGGCGTGAGGTTCAGAAATCTATCTCGGTACTGCATCATAGCATCCAAAACGGGCTAAACACGGCAGCGCGGTCGTTGAGGGCGATGGTGGCTACATCAGGTTCCATATAAGAGATGATTGGCTGTCGATCGATCTGGTCCCGGGTCTTGAGAAAAAGATTTCGAGTTCGATTCGTCGGTCGTTCCCTCCGCCCGGTAATGTAAATAGTTTAGAGCACGGAGAACCTCGATATCAAATTTGTTCATCGAGGTGTTGCGCATGACGTTCTCGGGAGATGCTGTGACCGTGCATTGCAGCACGGCGCGAATGAAGTGCTGGAAGAGGTCAAGATTTCGATCAACCAGATTGTCAAACGAAATCAGGGCCAAGCTATCGCGGCCAAACACGTCCTCAAATTTATTCCAGGTTAGCGTAGGATTGATCTCGGGAGACTTCATCGGATTTTGCGTGAACCGGAAGTGCAACTGTGGGAATGTCTCGAAGCGCCCGGCTTTGACGATCTCCTGCCACTGCGAGGGAATCCACTCGGACCAACGCCGCCAATAATAGACAATCCGGACCGGAGCGCCGTCAAGCAGCTCTCGCAGGTAGTGCAGTTGGTCCGGCCCAAGCCGATAGAACCCTTCACAGGACAGGACAATGGTCTCGTATTCGGAGCGATTGAGCGCTCGGAACACCGCTTCGAGTTGGGGGTTGGGAATGGTTTGCAGCTCCGCCAAAAGTCCGGCGTGATGGATGTTGCCCCATTCGTCTCGGGTAATGGATTCCCTGAGCCGCCAAATGGGAACGGATCGAGTGCAACGAACTCTGCAGGTTTTTCGAGCCGGCTTTTGGCGGACCAATGTGGATTACGTAGGTCGGCATCTCACTCCCCGGGTGTCGCAGTCGGCCTTGCGCTATCACGTCTTCGGTGATTGCAGGGCCGACAAAACCGGGACGGCCAGGCCGAGCCGGCGGGCGTCGGCCACTTGCCGCAACTCCGAGGGCCGCTTCGGCAGCGGCGTGACCAGGGTTACGACCCCGCCTGCCGGTTCCTCGATGTCCATCATGGCGACCAGCCTGCTGCCCTGGCGCAACAGCGGGGCCGTCTTCGATCCGATGACGAGCTGGCATTGGTCGGCAAACCCAGCCTCGACCTCCATCCTGAACGGGATCGCAATCTTGATCCGGCATGGTCCGGCCGGTCCGAGATCAACCTGCCACTGCACTTCCTTCCGCCGCGTCCAGCGGAAGCGAGCGAGCGCAGGCCCTTCAATGGCGTGCCATTCACTCTCGCGTCCGGCCGGCTGACGCCCGTCTCCCTCGTCGGCTTCGGGCGCGGTCAGCTGCAGGAAGCGAAATGGCCGCCAACGATTGACGCGAGCAGGGCCGCGGAAGCGGGGGAGGGGCGTGCGCTCGCGAAGGCCAGCCCGCCCTCGCCGGCATGCAGGGTCAGTCCGACCGACTGGCCGAGCAATGCGAGCGCCTCGATGGGTGTAGATCGATACATGGCCATTGCGGGGTGCCACGTACCACCAGCTACCGCGGAGCTCGCCGATGTTTGGCGGCTGAATCCCGGTGCTGAAGACGATGCAGCCGCCCTCAGCCAGGAAGCTCTTCATATCGGCCAGCGTCGCGGCGGGAGAGGGCGTGTGCTCAAGCACCTCGAAGCACGTCAACAGGTCGAAAGTCCGGTCCGGCCGGTCGGGGCTGGAGAAAGGATCGTAGCTCTCGACCGCCGCGATCCCCAGCGCCCCGAGTTGCTCGGCGAACACGCCGGAGCCGGCCCCGTAATCCAGGATTCGGATGCCCCGCAGGTTGGCTAGCCGTCGCGCCATGGCTTGCGCTTCCCGCTCCGGCCGCGCCGCCGCGTATTCGCCATCTACCTTGATATAGTCATCATTATACACGAATTGCGAAAAGTCCTCCTTGGTCCAGTCGTCAAAAAAAGTGGTGAACACGAAAGAGCAGGACAGGCAAGCGACATATTTCACTTGTATGCCGGACGTGCCAAACGCATAGATAATTCTTCAGGGAGCAAAACTTGCTGAAATCCACGATATCAAAAATTTCCGTAGAAGATCCGCAAATCTTGCACCTCGTGCCATCATCGGCGTTCTTTATATCCAGCTTCGGCAAACTCGACAGCTTCGATCGTAGCTCCTGTATCCACTATTTTCTCCCGGAGTCGAGGCACTGCATCCTCGGTCGCGACGGGGCGCGCCGCGTGTCATGTCCGGCCTTGGCAGAACCGCGACGCCTATCGCATAAGGACGCCATTCCGCATAGGTCTTTCGCCGGGATGACCGTGCCACCGACAGAATGCTGACCTATGCGCTGATCGCCGCCGGCGGCGCGCTCGGCAGCATGGCCCGCGCCTGGATCGCGGTCGCGGTCGCGCGCGCCACCGGGCCGGCGTTCCCGTGGGGCACCATCCTCATCAACATCCTGGGCTCGTTCGTGATCGGCTTCTTCGGCACCATCACCGCCGCCGACGGGCGCCTCACCGCCCCGGCCGACGCGCGGGCCTTCGTGATGATCGGCCTCTGCGGCGGCTTCACCACCTTCTCCTCGTTCAGCCTGCAAACCCTCGACCTCGCCCGCGACGGGCGGTTCTCCCAGGCGCTGGGCAATGTCGCGCTGTCGGTGGCGCTGTGCCTCGCCTCGGTCGCGGCCGGGCACTATGCGGCGGCGGGCCTCAACCCCGGGCGCGTGCGCGCCGCCGCCGCGGCGGGCGGGATGGGCGAGGCGGCGCTGGTGCTGCTCGACCGGCCGCAGACCGCCCCCGGCCTGCTGGCCGCGGCGGCGCACCTCGGCGGCGCTCGCGGGCGGCGGCCGGGTGGAGGTGCTGGCCTGGCGCACGCCGCCGCTGGAGGCGCTGCTGCCGAGCGAGGAGGTGCTGACCGCCGACCGCGCCGAGGCGCTGCGCGCCGCGCGCGAGGACTGGGGCGGCCGGCTCGCGGCCGTGCTGGCGGCGTGGCGGCCGCGGATGGCGCGGCGCGGCATCGCCTCGGAGGTGCTGGACGTCGAGGGCGAGCTGGCGCCCGTGATCTCCGGGCGCGGGCGTGCGGCGCAGGCCGTGGTCGTCGCCTCGCGGGCCGGGCACCCCGGCGCGCACGCGCGGCAGGCGCTGCACGCGGCGCTGTTCGACACCGGGCAGCCGGTGCTGGTGATGCCGCCCGGCTGGCGTCCGGCGCCCGGGCGCGCGGCTTCGGCCGGGTGGTCGCGATCGCCTGGAAGGACGACGCCCGGGCGCCGCTCGCGGTGCGGGCGGCGCTGCCGCTGCTGGCCCGCGCCGCGCGCGTGCACGTGCTGCGGGCGCTGCCGCCGCACCGCGCCGGCGGCGGGCTGCCGGCGATCCTCGCCGAGCACGGGATCGCGGCCGCGGTCCACGAATTGCCGGTGCCGCAGGGCAGCGTCGGGGCGCGGCTGCTGGCCGGGGCGCACGAATGCGGGGCCGACCTGCTGGTGATGGGCGCCTACGCCCACGGCGAGTGGCGGGAGGCGGTCCTGGGCGGCGTCACCCGCCACATGCTGGAGCACGCCGACATCCCCCTGCTGATGCGCCACTGAGCCGCTCAGCCGCCCCGCCATCAGCCACCGGCACGAGGCAGCGGCCGAACCGCTCGCGCAGGGCGGTTTTCTGGATCTTGCCGGTGCCGGTGTGCGGGATCGCATCGACCACGATCACCCGGTCCGGCAGCCACCATTCCGGCACCGTGCCGCCGCGGAACAGCGCGCGCACGCTCTCGGGATCGAGGTCGTGGTCGGGCTTGGCGACCACGATCAGCACCGGCCGCTCGGACCATTTCGGGTGGCGGGCCGCGATCGCCGCCGCCTCGGCGACGTCGGGGTGGCCCACGGCGATGTTTTCCAGCGCGATCGAGCTGATCCACTCGCCGCCCGACTTGATGATGTCCTTGGTGCGGTCGGTGATCTCGATGAAGCCCTCGGCGTCGATCGTGGCGACGTCGCCGGTGGCGAACCAGCCCTCGGCGTCGCAGCGGGTCTCGGGATCGCCCAGGTAGCGGTCGCACACGCACGGGCCCCGCGCCATCAGGTTGCCCGGCCGATTTCCCGTCCCAGGGCAGCTCGGCGCCGTCGTCATCCACGATGCGCAGCTCGACGCCGAAGAAGGCGCGGCCCTGCTTCTCGCCCAGGCGCAGCTTCGCCGCGGGCGGCAAGTCCGCGGTCGCGGGTGTCGGCATATTGAGCGAGCCGACCGGGCTCATCTCGGTCATCCCCCAGCCCTGCACCACCTGGATGCCCATCGCCCCGAACGCCTCCAGCAGCAGCAGCGGGCAGGCCGAGCCGCCCACCATCATCCGGCGCAGCGCCGGCAGCCGGGCGCCGGTCTTTTCCAGGTGCGCGAGCAGCCCGAGCCAGACCGTCGGCACGCCGGCGGTGAAGCTCACCCGCTCCTCGGCCATGAAGGCGGCGAGGCTGGGGCCGTCCAGATGCCGCCCCGGCATCACCAGCGCCGCTCCGCTCATCGGCGCCGCATACGGCAGGCCCCAGGCATTGACGTGGAACATCGGCACCACCGGCAGCACGCGATCGACGGCGCGCAGCGCCAGCACGTCGCCCAGGTTGATGCCGTAGGCGTGCAGCAGCGTCGAGCGGTGGCTGTAGAGCACGCCCTTCGGCCGCCCGGTCGTGCCGGAGGTGTAGCAGAGCGAGGCGGCGGTGTTTTCATCGAAGCTCGGCCAGTCGAAATCCTCGCTCTCGGCCCCGATCAGCGTCTCGTGGCAGAGCAGCGCCATCCCCGGCGGCAGCGGCACGTCCGGCAGGCGCGCGGGGTCGCACATGAACACCACGGCGCGCACGGTGGCCGTCGACGCGCGGGGCGATCCGGGCGAGCAGGTCGGCGCAAAGGTGGTGTCGGCGAACAGCACCCGGTCCTCGGCATGGCCGATGATGTAGGCGAGGTCGTCGTCGGCGAGGCGCGGGTTGATGGTGTGGCACACCGCCCCCATGCCGGAGACGGCGTAGTAGATCTCCAGGTGGCGGAACCCGTTCCAGGCGAGCGTGCCGACGCGATCGGCCTGCGCGATGCCGAGCCGCGCCAGGGCGCGCGCGAGGCGGCGGGCGCGGCGCTCGATCGTTGCGTAGTTGGTGCGGTGCGTCTCGCCCTCGGCCGTCGCGCGAGACCACCTCGCCGCGCGGGTGCTGGCGGGCCGCGAAGCGGATGATCGAGGAGACCAGCAGTTCGTGGCGCTGCATCAGCCCCAGCATGGTCGGCCCCTCCCTGGGAGCTCGGCCGCAGTATGGGGGCGGATCGGCGGTGTTGTCAGCCCTCGGCCCCGCCATCCGCCCGGCCGGCTCCCCTCCATCCGGCCGATACCGCGGCCGCGCGCGGCGGCCCATCTTCGCCGTCATGACCCAAGGAACCTCCTCCATGTCCCCCGATCCCTTCTCCGCGCTTTCGGCGGCACTCGCGGCCCGAGTCGCCGGGGCCGCTGGATGCGTCGTCGGCCTGCGCGTCGGCGGCCATCGGCGGCGCAGCGGCATCATCTGGCAGCCGGACGCGGTCGTGGCCTCCGAGCAGACGCTGCCGGACGCGACCGAATTCGAGCTGAGCCTGCCCGGCGGCGCCACGGCGAGCGCCCAGCTCGCCGGGCGCGATCCCGCCACCAACGTCGCGGTGCTGCGGCTCGCGGCACCGGTCGCCGCCGCGGTGCCGGCGGCGGCCGCCGATCCCCGTCCGGGCGCGCTCGCCCTGCTGCTGGGCGGCGACGGGGCCGGCGGGGCGACCGCACGGCTGGCGATGATCCACGCCGTCGGGCCGGCGTGGCACAGCATGGCGGGCGGGCGGATCGACGCCCTGCTGCGGCTCGACACACGGCTCGGTGCCGACGAGGGCGGGCCGGTGCTCGACGCGGAGGGAAGGCTGCTGGGCATGTCCACGACCGGCCCGCGCCGCCGCGTGCTGGTGATCCCCGCCGCCACCATCGCCCGCGTGGTCGGACCGCTGCTGGCCGAGGGCCGCGTCGCGCGCGGCTGGCTCGGCGTGGCGCTCGCCCCGGTCGCGGTGCCGGAGGCGCTGCGCGAGGCGGCGGGGTGCCGCGACGGGGATGATGGTGCAGAGCCTCGCTCCCGGCGGACCGGCGGCAGCGGCCGGCGTGCTGCCCGGCGACATTCTGCTGGCGCTTGACGAGACGGTGCTGGCGCGGCCCCGCGGCCTGGGGCGGGCGCTGGGGCCGGAGCGGATCGGTCAGGTCGCAACCCTGCGGCTGCTGCGCGGCGGCGCGGTGCAGACGCTCGACGTGACCATCGCCGCACGCCCTGCGTCTTGAGCACAAGCGACGACGACCCGCCCGCACGGCTCGCGGTGCGGCTGCTGGCCGCCGATCCGGTGCGGCGGCGCGGGCTTGCCGCCCTGGTCGCCGCGGCCGGCCACGCGGTCGTGTCGGAGGGTGGCGACGTGCTGCTCGTGGATGCCGCCGACGGGGCGCCGCGCGAGGCCGATCTGCCGGCGCTGGCGCTCGGCGGCAGCACGGGCGAGGGTTTTGCGGGCGAGCTGCCGGCCGGCATCTCCGCGCGCCAGCTCGATGCGGCGCTGCGCGCGATTGCGGCCGGGCTGGTGGTGCGGGCGCCCGATTCGGCCGGGTTCGGCCCGGCGGAGGAGACCGCGGCACCGCTCACGCGGCGGGAGCTCGAAATTCTGGCGCTGCTCGGCGAGGGGCTGAGCAACAAGGCGATCGCGCGCCAGCTCGGCATCTCGGCGCACACCGTGAAGTTCCACCTGGAGGCGGTGTTCGACAAGCTGGGCGTGGCGAGCCGCGCCGAGGCGGTGGCCAAGGGGCTGCGCGGCGGGATCATTGAAATGTAGTGCGAAAAAAAGTGCGCCACGCATTTTCCGCATTATCGCCCAGTTAACGACCTCGGGGCGGGTTCTTCTGCTAATAGTGTTGAACGGCCGAGAGCCGGGCGCGAAGCAGGAGAACGGGCGTGGACCGGGGGGAAGCAGGCTTGGGCGCCACCTCGCTGGCGCGGACTGCTCCGGTGTTGCGGGCGCCCGCGCTGCCCGGCAATCTTGTCGGCACTCTGCTCGGGCCGGTCTACCGGCTCTATGAGCGTCGCCTGATGGCGCAAGTGCGGCTGCGGCCGCCGCCGCGCCATGTCGGGCTGATCCTGGACGGCAACCGCCGCTTCGGCCGCCTGTTCGGCGTCGCCGACCCGGCGGCACTGTATGCCCTCGGCGCCCAGAAGCTCGACGAGGTGCTCAACTGGTGCGGCGCGCTGGCGATCCCGGCGGTGACGCTCTGGGTGTGCTCGACGGACAATCTCGACCGCTCCGCCGCCGAGGTCGCCGGCATCATGGCTGCGGTCGAGGCCAAGCTCGGCGCCCTGGCCCGCGACCCGCAGATCCACAGCCGCCGCGTCCGCATCCGCGCGATCGGCCGGCTGGAGGCGCTGCCACCGGCGACGCTCGCGGCGATCCGGCTGGCGGAGGCGGCGACGGCGCCCTACGACGGGATGGTGCTGACGATCGCGGTCGCCTATGGCGGGCGCGAGGAGATCGCGGACGCGGTACGCGGGATACTGCACGCCGCTGCCGCGTCCGGGGCCACACTGGCCGACGCGATCGCCCGCGTCACCCCGGCCGAGATCGGACGGCACCTCTATCTTGTCGGCACGCCCGAGCCCGATCTCATCATCCGCACCAGCGGCGAGGTGCGGCTATCGGGCTTTTTGCTCTGGCAGAGCGCGCACAGCGAATTCTACTTCTCCGACGTGCTGTGGCCGGCGTTCCGCAAGCTCGACTTCCTGCGCGCGGTGCGCGCCTTCCAGCAGCGCAGCCGCCGCTTCGGGCGGTAGCGGATAAAATCTGACGCGTGGTCCCGTGCTGTAGGTCCGGCTTGGGTGGTTTGCCGCCAGTCTGCTTCGGTCGTTCAGAGAGGAAGCGGACTGGCGGCATCCTTGCAACGATTAGAGAGACCAACCGCCGTCTACCGAGATTGATGCCCCGGTGACGAACGCGCCGAGGTCCGCACTCATCCAGAGCACGGCGTCTGCGATCTCTTCCGGCTTGCCCAAGCGTCCGACCGGCTCAAGATCGATGGCTTTCTGGATGTCGCCTCCGGTGAAGCGATCCATCATCGGCGTTTCGATGTTGCCAGGGAGAACGGCATTCACGCGGATGTTCAACTTGGCGTAGTCGAGTGCGGCGGACTTGGTCAGGCCGATGATTGCGTGCTTGGAGGCGGCATAGGCGGCGCCACCGGCGACGCCGCGGATGCCAGCGCCCGACGATGTGTTGACGACCACGCCGCCGCCCTGCCGCACCATCTGCGCCAATTCGTGCTTCATGCAGACGAAGGTGCCGCGCAAGTTGATGTCGAGAATGCGGTCCCACTCCGCGAGCTCGATCTCGGCAACCGGCGCCGCCTTGTTCTCCACGCCGGCATTGTTGAAGGCGATATCGAGCCGGCCGAACCTCTCGACCGTGCGGGCGACGGCCGCTTCGACCTCCTCCGGCTTCGACACATCGCAAGCGAGTGTGAGCACCTCGCCGCCGGCGTTCCCGACCGCGCGGGCGGTCTCGTGCAAAGCGGTCTCGGTACGGTCGAGGATCGCCACGCGCGCGCCCTCGGCAGCGAATGCGACTGCGGTGGCGCGGCCTATGCCGCTGGCAGCGCCGGTCACGAAAGCGACTTTGCCGATGAAGCGACGGGAGTTGGACATGGTTCGACCTCCTGCGATTGACGAACGATTGTAACGACGCGCTATCCGATGGTGCCGCGCTGCATCCCCGCTCCACGAGCAGTGGCCTCGGAGGCGCCGTCGATCTGCCGCTTCTTGCCGAACACCGGGAACATGCTCGCCTCGCCATAGTCTTCAATGGCCCTGGCGTTCTTCAGCGTCTCCATGTCCGCGTCCGAGATCACGAAATCCACGGCAGCGTTGCTGCGCAAATGCTCGGGATTGGCGGTCTTAGGCAGCGGCAGTAGCCCGAGCTGGAGGCAGTATCGGATGCAAAGCTGGGGGATGCTGACGCCATATCTGCCGGCGAGCGCCGCAAGATCGGGGTTGTTCAGCACCGCCCCATGGGCCACCGGGGAATAGGCCTCGACCAGCATGCCCTTGCCGCGGCTATATTCGATCAGGTCGAACGGCGTGTTGCTGACATGGGCGAGGATCTGGTTGGCCATCGGCTTGACGGTGCCGTTGTCGAGGAGATTTTCCAGGTCCGTCCGCTCGAAATTGGAGACGCCGATCGCGCGCAGCTTGCCCGCGCCATAAGCCTCTTCGAGCGCGCGCCATGCTTCCAGGTTACCCTCGTGGAAATGAGCGCCCTCGCGAAACTCGGACCAGGGTTGCGGGCTGTGGATCAGCATCAGGTCGATATGATCCATGCCGAGTGCGCGCAGAGAGCCATCAATGCGATCCTTCGCCTCGGCGTAGGTCTTGCACTCGGCGGCAAGCTTCGTGGTCACGAAGAGGTCGCTGCGCGGGATGCCGCTGGCGCGCAGGCCTTCGCCCACACCGCCCTCGTTCGCATAGGCCTGAGCGGTATCGAAATGGCGGTAGCCGATCTTGACGGCATCGCGGATCACCGGCGCGACGGCAGCGTCCTCGATCCGCCAGGTCCCCAGTCCCAGCTTCGGGATGTTCACGCCGTTCGTCAGGGTGAAGGTCTCTTCCAGGATCATCGTACATACCTCCCGCTGCTGCGGATGCCTCGCCCTGCCTGCTTGTGCTCGGAACAGGTCGGGGCCGTTGCAATCAGATAGTGGTCATCCGCAACCGAATGTGCGCGACGCATGAGCGTCGCTGGTGCCGAGAGTGCGCAGGCTGTCATGACGGGGCGTAACCCGGCTTCTTGTAGAGCGTGCCGGCGCCATTGAGGGTGTCGGGCTTATAGACCTTCTCGGTCCAGCCCGCCGGCGCGATCTCTTCGACGCTGACCGAGACCGCGTCCTCGCCGTAGCCCAGTTGCTGCATCACGGCCTGCGTGATGGCGTCGGCCAAGGCTCGCTTCTGCGCCTCCGGCTTGGGCCAGAGCTTGACGATGACGTGCGGCATGTCAGTGCGCCTCCGTCATGGCGCGGCCCTGGTATTGCGCATCTGTCACCTGCTCCATCCACTCCACCGGCGAACCGTTCAGCTTCTCCTGGACGGCAATGTGGCTCATCGCCGTGGCCGGGCCGGCCCCGTGCCAGTGCTTCTCCCCGGGCGGGAACCACACGACGTCCCCAGGGCGGATTTCCTCGATCGGGCCGCCCGCGCGCTGTACCCGGCCGCAGCCGGCGGTGACGATGAGCGTCTGCCCGAGCGGATGAGTATGCCATGCGGTACGCGCGCCCGGCTCGAAGGTTACGAGCGCCATCGAAACGCGCGCCGGCTCCGGCGGCGCGTTCAAGGGGTCGATGCGGACGGTGCCGGTGAAGTACTCGGCCGGGCCTTTTCCCGACGGCTGCGATCCTGCGCGAATGATGTCCATGCTGCTTCCATCCTGTGGAAACCGGGCGCAAGGGCGCCCGTCTGGTGAGGCTGATCTGGCCACTGCATTGCCCGACGATTAGGCCCTAGTATCTGGAAGGAGCCATTAGACGGGCTTATGAATGACGGGTGATCACCTCGACGACCTGGCGGCGCTGATCGCCGTCGCGGAAGAGCGCAGCTTCACCCGCGCCGCGACCAGGCTCGGGGTATCGCAGTCGGCGCTGAGCCAGACGATCAGGGGCTTGGAGACGCGGCTCGGCATCCGCCTGCTGAACCGGACGACACGCAGCGTATCGCCGACGCCGGCGGGCGAGCGCCTGCTCCAGACCGTGGCGCCGCGCATCAAGGAAATCGATGCGGCCCTTGCGGCGACGAGCGAGCTTCGTCAGAAGCCTGCGGGCCTGATCCGCCTGACCGCGACCGAGAACGCGGCGGAGGCTGTGCTCTGGCCGGCGATCCGCAAACTGCTGCCCGAATATCCGGACATCAAGGTCGAGGTGGTCATCGATTACGGGCTGACGGATATCGTTGCCGAGCAAGTCGATGCCGGCGTGCGGTTCGGCGAGACCGTCGCGAAGGACATGATCGCGGTGCCGATCGGCCCCCCGATGCGGATGGCCGTCGTCGGTTCGCCGGATTATCTCGCGCAGCGCCCGGCGCCCCGCACTCCCCGTGATCTGACCGAGCACGAGTGCATCAATCTGCGCCTGCCGGCCAAGCGCGGGATTTATGCCTGGGAGTTCGAGCGCAACGGTCGCGAACTCAGTGTGCGGGTGGATGGACGGCTGGTGTTCAACACCGCCTCGCTGATGCTGAAGGCCGCACTCGAAGGTTTCGGTCTCGCCTACTTCACCGAGCAGCAGGTCAGGGAACATCTCGACCGCGGCGCCTTGGTCCGGGTGCTGACGGGCTGGTGCCCGCCCTTTGCGGGATACCACCTATACTATCCGAGCCGCCGACAGCCTTCGGCCGCCTTCGCCGTTCTGGTTGAGGCGCTTCGCTACAGGCCTGTATCAGTCGAACAAAAATTCTGATCAGCGCAGGCCTCGGCCATCGATTGTTGGACCATGCACCGCTAGGTGATCGGTGGCGACACTTCCAAAGAGGGTGTGAAGCCGCCGACAATAAGAACTGGTTTGATGTACACCTGCGGATTGCGAGCGGCGCTAAATGAGCGGTCGACCAAGGCGCGAAGCCGGCAAGCTGCTTCCTTGCACGACGTCGGCTTTCGGGATCGCTCGTTTGGGCCGCTGGCGACCATCTTGGGTCGAGAGCGGCCATGAGCGGCTGGGCATCAAGGATCAGATTTTATCCACTAGGCGCGTTCCGGGAACAGCCCGGCGAGGCCCGCTTCACTCGCGGCACAGCGGCCGCGCTCGGTGACGAGCCCCGTCACCAGCCGCGCCGGGGTCACGTCGAAGGCCGGGTTGGCGGCCGGGCTGCCCTCGGGGGCCACATCGACGCGCACGATCGCGCCATCGGCGGCGCGGCCGGTGATCGCCGTGACCTCCTCGGCCGCGCGCTCCTCGATCGGGATGCCGGCGAGGCCGTCATCGAGCCGCCAGTCGATCGTGGCCGAAGGCACCGCGACCCAGAACGGCACGCCGGTATCGTGCGCCGCCAGCGCCTTGAGGTAGGTGCCGATCTTGTTGGCGACATCGCCCGTGCGCGTCACCCGGTCGGCGCCGACGATCGCCAGATCGACCCGCCCGTGCTGCATCAGGTGGCCGCCCGCATTGTCGGCGACGATCGTGTGGGCGACGCCGTGGCGGCCCAGTTCCCAGGCGGTGAGCGAGGCGCCCTGGTTGCGCGGCCGGGTCTCGTCCACCCAGACGTGCAGGTCGATCCCGGCCTCGTGCGCGGCGTAGATCGGCGCCAGCGCCGTGCCCCAATCGACGGTCGCGAGCCAGCCGGCGTTGCAGTGGGTCAGCACCTCCACCCGTTGCTTGCGGTCCGCGACCGCGCGCAGCAGGGGCAGGCCGTGCTCGCCGATGGCGCGGTTCTGGGCCACATCCTCCTCGGCGATCAGCGCCGCTTCGGCATAGGCGGCGGCGACGCGATCGGAGAGCGCGGTATTGCGCAGCCGGGTCAGCATCCGCTCCAGCGCCCAGCGCAGGTTCACCGCGGTCGGGCGGCTTTCGGCCAGCATGGCGGCGGCGTGCTCCATCGCCGCGGTGGCAGGGTCGCGCCGGAGGGCCAGGCAGAGTCCGTAGGCGGCGGTGGCGCCGATCAGCGGCGCGCCGCGCACCAGCATCGCCCGGATCGCGTGCGCCGCCTGCTGCTCGGTCTCCAGCCGCACCGTCGCCAGCGCCCAGGGCAGCCGCGTCTGGTCGATGATCCGCACGCCCCAGCCGTCCGGTTCGAGCCAGATGGTGCGCCACGGCCTGCCGTCGATTTTCATCGCCTGCTCCTGCTCCCGTGCCGCCTTGCATAGTCGCGCAGACGGTGGGCATCCAGCACGCGCGATGCGTATTCGGCGGCATGGGCGCGCGATCATTCTGGAGCCGGCGGCCACGAACTGGGCGTGGCTGGACTCGCTGGTCGGACCGCGCGACGAGGACTTCGTAGGGGCCGCGACCGGACCGCCGGCCGGTCACAACACTCAGGACTCCTCGCGCGTCAGCGGCTTGTGCGCGCAGGACTGGGAGATCTGATACCCAGTTCGTCATGGCCGGGCTTGTCCCGGCCATCCACGACTGGCCGGCGGCGCGTGAAGTCGTGGATACCCGGCCTTCGCCACTCTTCCCCCTCAGCACGCAGGTCAATCTCGGCCTGCGGATGCGCCAATGGATCGGCCTGCACCGCAACCAGCCGACCGCCAAGATCCACATGGTCTATGACCCGCGCGCCGGGCAGCCGGTCCAGTTCGACCTCACCTCGGCCAAGATCAACGACATCACCGCCGCCAGGCGGATGCTGGCCATCGAGGCCGGGGCGACCTACGTGTTTGATCTCGGCTACTACGATTTCGCCTGGTGGGCCGCGCTGCGCGACCAGGGCTGCCGGTTCGTCACCCGATTGAAGCGCAACACGCCGCTGCATGATGTCGAACACCGGCCGGTTGCCGCCGGCACGATCGTGCTGTCGGACCGCACCGGCCGGCTGCCCGAGCGGCTGGCGAAAAGCCGCCGCAACCCATTCGACGATATCGGCCGCGAGATCACGATCCGCATCGGCCCAGGCCGCAGCCTGCGCCTGTTCACCAACGACCTGACCAGCCCCGCCGAGGCCATCGCCGCACTCTACAAGGAGCGCTGGCAGATCGAGCTGTTCTTCAAATGGATCAAGCAGAACCTGCGCATTAGCCGCTTCATGGGTACCTCCGAGAACGCCGTCCGCATCCAGATCGCCACCGCTATGATCGCGTACATCCTGGTGCGGCTCGCCCACGCCAAGCAGACGCTCAAACAGGCGGTCGCCCACTCCGCAACCGCCCTGCTGACCGCCATCCGCAGCCATCTGTTCACCCGCAAAACGATCGCCGACCTGCTCGATCCGCCAAAAATCCAACGACCACCCCCAATCCCCCAACTCACTCTGTTCCCATGCAAGTAGCGTGCCGGACAGCAGTGGCCTTCGCCGGGCATGACGAGTGTAGCAACGGGGGCTGCATCGGCGCCCGGTTTCACTCGTAGAGCAGCGACACCGTCTCGGCGACCAGGGCCGGGCGCTCGCTGCCTTCCAGCGCGAGCGTGCTCGCCAGTGTCACCCGCACACCATCCGCGATCGGTTCGACGGCGCCGACGACCTGGCTCAGCCGTACCCGCGCGCCGGCCGCCACCGGCGCCGTGAACCGCACCCGATTCGAGCCGTAGTTGATGCCCCGCGAGCGCCGCCGCACGTGCCACAGCGCGTGCGACAGGCGCGGCAGCAGCGCGAGCAGCAGATAGCCGTGCGCGATCGTGCGGCCCCCCGGCATCTCGCGGCGCGCGCGCTCGACATCGACATGGATCCATTGGCGATCGCCGGTCGCCTCGGCGAACCGGTCGATCATCCGCTGCTCCACGATCAGCCACTCGCCCGGGCCGAGCGTCGCGCCGACATGGGCGGCGAGGTCGGACGGCCGTTCCACTTCCAGCATCATGCCGTCCCGGCGTGTTGGGTCGCGCGGGCGAAGCGCGTGATCGAGAACGGCGCGATCGGCAAATTGGTCGCACCCTCGGTTGCGAGCCCGGCGAGGATGGTGCCGACGATCGGGCCGAGCTGGAAGCCATGACCGGCGAAGCCGAAGGCGTGGAACAGGCCGGGCTCGGTCGCCGAGGGCCCGATGACCGGCAGGTCGTCGGGCAGGCGGCTCTCGATCCCGGACCAGGCGCGCACGATGCGGGCGCCGCGCATGATCGGGAACAGGTCGCAGACGGTGCGGGCGCTGGTCGCGAGCTTGCGGAAATCGACGCTGGACGTATCGGCCGGCGGTGTCCGGCACGCCGCGATGGCCGCCGCCGATCAACACCGAGCCATTGCCCGCCTGCTTGAACGACAGCTTGCGCCCGAGGCCGATCACCACCGGGGTGACGAAGGGGGCCATCCGCGTGGAGACCATCATCATCGGCGCCACCGGCTGCAACGGCGGATGCTCGCCGGCCTGCGCCGCGACCGCGCCTGCCCAGGCACCCGCGCAGTTGAGCAGGATCGGCGCCTCGATCGGGCCGGCCGAGGTTTTGGCGCGCCATGTACCGCCGCGTCGGGCGAGGCGCCCGGCGCGGCAGCCCTCCAACACCACGGCGCCCGCCGCGACCGCGGCGCGGGAGAAGGCGAGGGTGGTGTGATAGGGGCTGGCGAAGCCATCGCCGCGCGCGATCAGCCCGCCCACGCAATGCCGCGACAGGGCCGGCAGCACCGTGAACAGCGCGTCGCGGTCGAGCAGCTCCTCGTGGCAGTAGCCGAGGCGGCCCACCAGGGCTGCGCGTTCGGCGAGGCGCGCCAGCTCCGCCTCGGTCTCGGCCACGGCAACCTGGCCGCTCACGCGAAAACCGCAATCGTCGCCGACCAGCGCCGCGATCCCGCGCCACATCTCCATCGCGGCGACCGACAGCGGGATTTCGGCCGGGTCACGCAGCAGCCGCCGCACGCCGCCGGCATTCACGCCCGAGGCGTGGCGGCCGACGCTGTTCTTCTCCGTCACGATCACCCGTTGTCCGCGCCGGGCGAGCTGCAACGCCGCCGAGCAGCCCGCGATGCCGCCGCCGATCACCAGAACGTCGGCGGTGCGTGTCACGCCGTCTTGCGTCCTACGGAACGGTCAGGGTCGGTCATCACCGGCGATCATCGCGCACGCGGGCGCGAGGGGAAAGCCACCAGGCGATTTTGGCCTCACCACTCCACCTCGCGAGTGCGGGCAGTTGGCTCAGGTGTTCCGATTCCAAAGTTCTTCGTCATTGACGAAGCAATCCAGAGCGGTGCCGCTGGCGAGACCGCTGGATTGCTTCGCTTCGCCCGCAATGACGAGGATAGCGCAGCGATTGCCCTGGCCGATCCGAGGTGGCCGATCAGGCAGGCGTCAATCTTTCCGCTTGCGCGACGCTGCCGCCGGCTTTCCGGGACGCCCCTCGCCCTGCGCGTGGTGCGCGGTTTCGGTGTCGTGCCGGTGCGAGGTCGGCAACGACGCGGGCTTGTCTTTGCTCGTCGCCGGGGCAGTCCCGTCATCGCCGTGCGTCTGCCGGGTCGGGAGGGACGGATGAGCTTTGGTGTCGGGCATCGCGCTCACCTGCTGCACCGGGCGGCAACGCCGTGCCCGAGCGGCGGTTCCGGCGCGGCGGCTGCTGACGCCGCCGCGCCCGATGCCGCGTCACGCCGCCTGGCGCATCGCGTGCTTGTTCACGTCCTGGTTGGCGATCTGGTTGAGCAGCGAGTCCGCCTTCTTCTCCTCGTCGAGCGTCTGCTGCAACAATTGCACGCAGTCGTTCTTGCCCATCGCCTTCGCCCAGGCGATCAGCGTGCCGTAGCGCGCCATCTCGTAGTGCTCGACCGCCTGCGCGTCGGCGAGGATGCCGGCGTCGCGGACATCGCCCGCCTCGAATGCCTCGACCACCTCCTCGCCTTCCTCGATGATGCCGTTGATCGCGTCGCAGGTGGTCCCGCGTGCGCGCTTGCCGATCATCTCGAACACTTGCTGCAGGCGTTCGACTTGGCCCTGCGTCTCCTGGCGGTGCTGCTCCAGGGCCTGCTTGAGCGGCTCGCTCTGCGCTGCCTTCTCCATCTTCGGCAGCGCCTTCAGGATCTGCCGCTCGGCATAGTAGATGTCCTGCAGGAAGTGCAGGAACAGGTCGGTCGGGGTTTTCATCGCAATTGGCTCCTTGACGCTCGCGCCGGATTGGCCCGCCGGCGCATCGGCTCCTCGCGGTGCCGCGCGCGGCAGCTCGGGAGACCGCAGAACGGCGCGACTTTCACCCCGTTCGCGATGCGGCGGACACATCGGCGTGCTTTGTACGCTAGCAAACGCGAAGCGCGACCCCACTGACCCCGCGCTTGACAAGCCTTGCCGCACCTCGTGTTGTCGCGCGCAACAAACCAAAGGGCCGGAGAGGGATGGGGAGCGCGACGGGGGCCGCGCCGGTATGGGCGCCGGATGCGGCCGGCAGCAGCCGGGCGGCGGTCGGCAACCGGTTTCTGGCCGCGATGACGGCCGCGGACCTCGCGCAGGTGCTGCCGCTGCTGGAGACGATCGAGCTGCCGATCGGGGCCACCGTGCAGCCGGCGGGCAGCCCACCGACCGAGGTGCTGTTCATCGACCAGGGCGTGACCTCGGCGATCGCCCGCTTCGACGACGGCAAGCAGGCCGAGGTCGCAACCGTCGGCCGCGAGGGACTGGTCGGTCTGGTCGGCTTGCTTGGCCCGGAGAGCACGCCGTTCGAGGTGCTCGTGCAGGTGCCGGGACGGGGCAGGCGATTGTCCGTCGCGCGCCTTGCCGCCTTGGCCGAGCGCAGCCCCGCGCTGCGGGATTTGCTGGCACGCTATGCCCATGCGCAGATGATCCAGGTCGCGCAGACGGCGGCGTGCAATGCCGTCCATGCGGTCGAGCAGCGGGCGGCACGCTGGCTGCTGATGACCCAGGATCGGATGGGGATGGGGTTTGAACTCACGCAGGAATACCTTGCCGCGATGCTGGGCGTGCGGCGTCCGACGGTGAACGCGATCGCGCAGAATTTGCAGGAGAGCGGCGCGATCCGCTACACGCGCGGCGCGGTGGTGGTGCGTGATCGCGCGATACTGGAGCGGTTCGCCTGCCCTTGCTACCGCATCGTCCGCGCCGCCCACGAGCACGCCGTTCCGGGCTGCTTCGCGTGAGCGGGTCATCGGAGGCCACCGGTGCGGCGACGCCGCCGGCATCACCCAGCTACGTGCAGCGCGAGGTGATGAGTGCCGTGATGCAAAGCCGCGAGCAGCGCGAGGCCCACATCCATGCCGCGATGGTGAGCATGCTCGTCGCCCTGGTGGCGGAGATGATCGACGCAGCCGCGGTGCGGCCCGGTCCGCTCGCCGAGCGGCTCGATCGCGCGCGGCGCCTGCAATTCGTGGGCGAGAACGCCGCACCGGGGCGCGACCTGCTCAAGACCATGATCGACTGGTTGCAGTCGCTGCGGCCGGATCTGCCGAGCACGATGCCGCCGGAGTGGGTGGAGCCGATGATCCTCGCCAGTGGCCTTGCCGAGACACTCGCCCGCCTGCGCGGCGACCCCTGGCCGCCATCCGCCCCTGCGGGGAGCGGCACCTCCGGATAGTCCGCGAACCGGTCATTTGCGAACCGGGCCGCCGGGCTGCCGTTGTCGCCACGACGGATGCAGGAGCGGCGGCATGGCGCGGCACAGGACGGTGGTCATCACGGGCGGCAGCGCCGGCGTGGGGCGGGCGACGGCGCGGGCGTTTGCCGCGAAGGGCTACGCCGTCGGCGTGATCGCGCGCGGTGAGACCCGGCTGCGCCAGACCGTCGAGGAACTGCGCCAGGGCGGCGCGCGCGCCTGCCATGCCGCCGCCGACGTCGCCGACGCGACCGCCCTGACACAGGCGGCCGCGGCGATCGAGCAGGAACTCGGCCCGATCGGCGTCTGGGTGAACAATGCGATGGCCACCGTGTTCGCCCCGGCGCTGGAGATCCGCCCCGAGGAGTTCCGGCGCGCGCTGGAAGTGTCGTTCCTCGGCAACGTCCACGGCACGCTGACCGCAATCCGCCATATGCGCGCGAGCGGCGGCGGCGTGGTGGTGCAGGTCGGCTCCGCGCTGAGCTATCGCGGCATCCCGCTGCAATCGGCCTATTGCGCATCGAAGCACGCGATCCGCGGCTTCACCGACAGCATCCGCTCCGAGCTGCTGCACGACCGCATCCCGGTGCGGATCACCTCGGTCTATCTGCCGGCGGTCAATACGCCGCAATTCGACTGGGCGCTGAGCCGGATGCCGCGCCGGCCGCGCCCGGTGCCGCCGGTCTATCAGCCGGAGCTGCCGGCGCGCGCGATCGTGTTCGCCGCGACCCACAACCGGCGCGAAATCTGGATCGGCACCCCGACGCTGAAAGTGCTGGCGGGCGAGTTGCTGGCGCCGTGGTATCTGGACTGGTTCCTCGCCCGCACCGGCTACAGCGGCCAGATGACGCCCGAGGCGGAGCCGGCCGACGCGCCGGCCAATCTGTTCGCGCCGGCCAACATCGACGTGGCCGCGCACGGCCGCTTCGACACCGAGGCGCTCACCACCACCACCCAGTTCTGGAGCAGCCGCCAGCGCTTCGCGCTGACCGTGGCCCCGGCGGCCCTGCTCGGCTTCGGCCTGCTGCGGCTGATCGGCGGCGGCAGGCGGCGGACGGCGCGGGTCAGGCGGCGCGGCGCTGCGCCGGCTCCGCGAACAGCGCCAGCATCTCGCGGTTGAACGCCGGCAGGTCGTCCGGCTTGCGCGAAGTCACCAGCAGCCCGTCACGCACCACCTGCTCATCGACCCAGTTGGCCCCGGCATTCTTGAGATCTGTCTTGAGCGACGGCCACGAGGTCATGCGCTTGCCGCGCACCACGTCAGCCTCCACCAGCGTCCACGGTCCGTGGCAGATTGCCGCGACCGGCTTGCCGGCATCGAAGAAGTGGCGGACGAACGCGATCGCCTTCGGCATCGTGCGCAGCTTGTCGGGATTGGCGACGCCGCCCGGCAGCACCAGCGCGTCGAACGCGTCCGGCCGGGCATCGTCGAGCGCCTGGTCGGTGCCGATGGTATCGCCCTTCTCGTCGTGGTTCATGCCCTGGATGTCGCCGCCCTTGGGGCTGACGATCGTCACTTGCGCGCCGGCCTGCTTCAGCGCCTTCACCGGCTCCGTCAGCTCCACCTGCTCCACCCCGTCGGTCGCCAGCACGGCAACCTTCCGGCCTTTGACGTCCGCCATGACCCTGCTCCTCTGCTGTCGAATAGAGCGAGAATGATGGGGACAGCCGATGGTTGCCCGCTATTCGGCGGCGGCCACGATCGGGCGGCGGCCGCCGCGCACCAGACGCTCCAGCGCCAGATAGACGATCGGCGTGGTGTAGAGCGTCAGCACCTGACTCACGATCAGGCCACCCACGATCGCGATCCCGAGAGGGCGGCGGAACTCGGCGCCGGTGCCGAAGGCGAGCGCCAGCGGCAGGGCGCCGAGAATGGCGGCAAAAGTGGTCATGATGATCGGTCGGAACCGTTCGAGCGAGGCTTCGTAGATCGCCTCCTGCGGCGTGCGACCGTGATCGCGTTCCTGCTCCAGCGCGAAATCGACCAGCATGATCGCGTTCTTCTTCACGATGCCCATCAGCAGCACGATCCCGATCAGGCTGAGCAGCGAGAGATCGCCGCCCGTGAGCAGGATCGCGAGCAGCGCGCCGAGACCGGCCGAGGGCAGCGAGGACAGGATCGTGATCGGATGGATCAGGCTTTCGTAGAGCACCCCAAGCACGATGTAGATCGCGAGGAGGGCTGCGGCCAGCAGCAAGGGTTCGCCGCTCACCGCCTGCTGCAGGAAGCGCGCGTTGCCGGCGAACTCGGTGCGAACGGTGGACGGCATGTGCAGATCGCGCGCGGCGTTCTGGACCAGCGTCTCCGCCGTGCCCAGCGCGGTGTGGCCGGTGAGATTGAAGCTCAGCGTCGCCGCCGGGAACTGGCCCTGGTGACGCACCGTCAGCGCCGCGGTGCCGCGCTCGAAATGTGCGAGTGCCGCGAGCGGCACCTGGGCGCCGCCGGTCGCGCCGACGAAGATGTGGGCGAGCATCGACGGGTCGGTCTGCAAGGCGGGCTCGACTTCCAGGACCACGTTGTACTGGTTGCGTTCGGTATAGATCGTCGAGACCTGGCGCTGGGCGAAGGCGTTGTTGAGCGCGTCGTCGATCGCGGCGATGGAAGCGCCGAGCCGTGCGGCGGCATCGCGGTCGATCACCACGTTCTCCTGCGGGCCGGCGCGGTCCTGGTCGCTCGCGACATCGGCAATGCCGGGGACTGTCTTTAACTTCGCCTCCAGCCGCTGCGCCCAGAGGCGAAGCTCGGGGAGCGATTGGTCGAGCATCACGAACTGGAACTGCGAGCCGCCGGTGCGCCCGCCCGCCCGCAAATCCTGCGCCGAGTAGAGGAAGGTCTGCACGCCGCCGACCCGCAGCAGGCGGGGGCGCAGCCGTGCGATCACCGCTTCGGACGAAATGCCGCGCTGATCGAGCGGCTTGAGCTGGATCGTGAGATTGCCGCGGTTGAGCGCGTTGAAGCCGGTCGAGACCCCGATCGTGGAGCCGACCGACGCGACCGCCGGATCACTCAGCACCACCCGCACGACGGCGCGCTGCCGCTGCTCCATCGCCTTGAACGACACGTCGGGTGCGGCCAGCGTCTGGCCGATGATCAGGCCGGTATCCTCGATCGGCAGAAAGCCCTTCGGCACCACGGTGTAGAGCCAGATCGTGGCCGCGAAGGTGGCGAACGTGACCAGCAGCATCAGGCGCCGCCAGTGCAGTGCCCAGTCGAGCGTGCGGGCGTAGCCGCGCACCACGGCACGGAAACCGCGCTCGAACGCCGCATCGAGCCGGCCGCCGGCACCGGGGCGGAAGTGCCGCATGAAGCGCCCGCAGATCATCGGCGTGAGCGTGAGCGACACCACCGCCGAGACCGCGATCGCAAGCGTGATCGTCATCGCGAACTCGTGGAACAGGCTGCCCAGGATGCCGGCCATGAAGGTGATCGGGATGAACACCGCGACCAGCGAGAGGCTGATCGAGATCACGGTGAAGCCGATCTGCCGGGAGCCGTCGAAGGCGGCACGGAGTGGGCGTTTGCCCATCTCCATGTGACGGTGGATGTTCTCGATCATCACGATCGCGTCGTCCACGACGAAGCCGACCGAGATGGTGATCGCCATCAGCGAGAAATTGTCGAGGCTGTAGCCGAGGAACCACATCCCCGCCAGCGTGCCGGCGATCGAGAGCGGCACGGTGACGGCGGCGGCGACCGTGGGGACCAGCCGGCGCATGAACAGGAACACGACCAGCAGCACCATCGCGACCGCCAGCAGCAGCGTGTACTGCACGTCATCCACGCTGGCGCGGATCGTGCTGGTGCGATCCGAGATCACCTTCAGCGTCAGGCCGCCCGGCATCCATGAGCGCAGCAGCGGCAGCACCGCGCGGATGCGGGCGATCGTTTGCAGCACGTTGGCACCGATCGACTTGGTGATCGTGAGCAGGATCGCGGGCTGGTTGCCGTCCCACGCCGCGAGCCGCGAGTTGGCGACGCCATTGATGACGCTGGCGACATCCGACAGCCGCAGGATCGCGCCGTTCTTGGCCTTGAGGATCAGCGTGCGGTAGTCGCGCGCCTGGGTGATCTGGCCGTTGGTGCCGATTTCCTGGGCCCGCCGCGGACCTTCAAGGCTGCCGGTCGGCTGCACCACGTTGGCCGAGCGGACGACGTTGTACACGTCCTGCGCCGCAAGCCCGGCGGCGGCGAGGGCGACCGGGTCGAGGCGAATGCGCACCGCCGGCTTCTCGGCGCCGTTGATCGTGACCTGGCTCACACCCTCCACCTGCGACAGGCGCTGGCCGAGCACGGTGTCGGCCGCGTCATAGACCTGCGCCGTCGAGAGCCGGTCTGAAGCTCAGCGCCAGCGTCATGATCGGCGCCTCGGCGGGATTGAACTTGCGGTAGTGCGGCGGTTGCGGCAGGTCGGCCGGAAGGTCGCTCTCGGCGGCGTTGATCGCCGACTGCACGTCCTGCGCCGCACCGTCGATGTTGCGGCCGACGTCGAACTGCACGATGATGTTGGTGGCCCCGAGCGAGTTGACCGAGGTGATCTCGGTGACGCCGGCGATCTGTCCCAGATGCCGCTCGAGCGGCGCGGCGACGGAACTCGCCATCGTCTGCGGGTCGGCACCCGGGCGGTTGGCGAACACCACGATCGCCGGGATGTCCACGTTGGGCAGTGCCGCGACCGGCAGGAAACGATACGCAACCGCACCCGCCAGCAGCAGACCGAGCGAGAGCAGGATGGTCGCGACCGGCCGGCGGATGAACGGGGCCGAGAAGTTCACCGCCTACTCCGCCGGCTCGGGCGCTCTCGCGCCGCGGCCATAGCGCAGGCGCAGACGCTCGAAGGCGAGATAGATCGAGGGCGTGGTATAGAGGGTGAGAAGCTGGCTCAGCAGCAGGCCGCCCACGATCGTGATGCCGAGCGGGAAGCGCAGCTCGGAGCCGGCGCCGCCCTCCAGCATCAGCGGCAGGGCGCCGAGCAAGGCGGCGGCGGTCGTCATCATGATCGGGCGGAAGCGCAGCAGGCTCGCCTCCTCGATCGCCTCGCGCGCCGGCGTGTTGCGGTCGCGCTCCGCCTCGATCGCGAAATCGACCATCATGATCGCGTTCTTCTTGACGATCCCCATCAGCAGCACGATGCCGACCAGCGCCACCAGAGAGAGGTCGGTGCCCGTGACCATGAGTGCCAGCAGCGCACCGATGCCGGCGGAGGGCAGAGTGGAGAGGATGGTCACTGGATGGATGGTGCTCTCGTAGAGCACGCCGAGCACGATGTAGATGACCACCACCGCCGCCAGGATCAGCCACGGTTCGGCGGCGAGGCTGCGCTGGAACTCGGCGGCGTCGCCCGAGTAGGTGCCGCTGATCGTCGCCGGCATCCCGAGCGCCGCCTCGGCGCGCGCGACCGCGCCGACGGCCGCGCCGAGCGAGGTTCCGGGGGCGAGATTGAAGCTCAGCGTCACCGCCGGGAATTGCTGCTGGTGCGTGATCGCGAGCGGTGCGGTCCGCCGCACGATGCGCGCAATCGCCGCCAGCGGCACCTGCTTCTCGCTGGTCGCCGTGGCGGTGCTGGTGAGGCTCGATGCGGTGGTCTGTGGCGTCGCATTGCCGGTATTGGTCGTGGTGATCTGGCTCGGCCCGTTGCCGGTGCTGCTGGCGTTGCTGGAATTGAGCGACGAGGCGCTGCCCGAGACGTAGATGTGAGCAAGCGCGTCCGGCCCGAGCTGGTAGGCGGGATCGACCTCCAGCACCACGCGATACTGGTTGGTCTGGGCGAAGATGGTGCTGATCTGGCGTTGCCCGAACGCGTCGTAGAGCGTGTCTTCAACCGCCTGCATCGGCACGCCGAGCCGGGTCGCCGCGTCGCGGTCCACCTGAATATAGGTCTGCAGCCCGTCGTCGAGCTGGTCGCTGGCGACGTCGCGCAGCTCCGGCATTTCGGCCAGCCGCGCGCGGAGCAGGGGCGCCCAGTGCGCGAGCTCGGCGCGGTTCGTGTCGGTCAGCGTGTACTGGTATTGGGTGCGGCTGACCCGGGTGCCGATCTGGATGTCCTGCACCGGCTGCAGGAACACCGTGGCACCGGGGATGGCTTGCAGCCTTGCGTCGAGCCGGGCGATCACGGTCTGCACCGGCGGGCGCTGCCCGATCGGCTTCAGCGCGATCGTGATCTGGCCGGTGTTGGGGGTTGCGTTGATCGTGCCGGCGCCGACGAACGAAGCCACGTCCTGCACCGCCGGGTCGGCGCGGATCATTTCGGCCACCTGCTGCTGCAAGGCGCTCATGCGCTGGATCGAGGCGGTCTGCGACGCTTCGAACACAGCGGTGACGATGCCGGTGTCCTGCTGCGGCAAGAAACCCTTCGGCACCACCAGATAGAGCAGCACGGTGCCGGCCAGCGTGCCCGCCGCGATCAGCAGCATCAGCCCCTCGCGCCCGAGCGACCAGTGCAGCGTGCGGCGATAGAGGCCGAGCATGCGGCGGAACTCCGGCCTCGAAGGCGCGCGCGATGCGCCCCGGACGTTGCTGCTCGATCGGCCGCAGCAGCCGCCCGCTGAGCATCGGCGTCAGCGTCAGCGACACCAGGGCCGAGACGACGACCGAGACCGTCAGCGTGATCGCGAATTCGCGGAACAGCAGGCCGACCACCCCGGTCATGAACAGCAGCGGGATGAACACCGCGACCAGCGAGACCGTCAGCGAGACGATGGTGAAGCCGATCTGCTTCGCGCCGCGAAACGCAGCCGTGAGCGGCGGCACGCCCTGCTCGATGAAGCGGACGATGTTCTCGATCATCACGATCGCGTCGTCCACGACGAAGCCGGTCGCGACCGTGAGCGCCATCAGCGAGAGGTTGTCGAGGCCGAAGCCCAGCAGCGACATCACGCCGAACGTGCCGATCAGCGACAGCGGCAGCGCCAGCGCCGGGATCAGGGTCGCGCGCAGCGAGCCGAGGAACAGGAAGATGACCAGCGTGACCAGCACGACCGAGAACAGCAGCACGAACTGCACGTCGGCGACCGAGGCGCGGATCGTCGCGGTGCGGTCGGTCACGACGTGCAGCGCAATTCCCGCCGGAATCGCCGCTTGCAGCGACGGCAGCGCGTGCTTGATCGCATCGACCGTCTGGACGATGTTCGCCCCCGGCTGGCGCTGGATGTCGAGCAGCACCGCGGGGATGCCCAGGCGGGTGTCGGATGGCGGCCCGGATTGCGGCCCGGATTGCGGATAGTACCAGGCGCCGACGCGGTTGTTCTCGACGCCGCTCACCACGTCGCCGACGTCGCGCAGCCGCACCGGCGCACCATTGCGCCAGGCGATGACGAGATCCTGGTATGCGGCGGCCGATACGAGCTGGTCGTTGGCGCCGAGCGAGACCGCCTGCCGGGTGCCGTCGAAGCCGCCCTTCGAGCCATCGACGTTGGCGGCGGACACGGCGCTGCGCACGTCCTCCATCCCGAGCCCGTAGGCGGCGAGCCGCGTCGGGTCGATCCGCACCCGCACCGCCAGGCGCAGCCCGCCCTCGACCGTCACTTTTCCGACCCCGGCGATCTCCGCGAGTTTGGGCTGCAACAGCGTGTCGGCGGCATCGGCGACCTGCGCGATCGGCAGCGTGTCGGAGGTCAGCGCCAGCGTCAGCACCGGCGCGTCGGCCGGGTTCACCTTGGAGTAGGTGGGCGGGTAGGGCAGGTTGGCCGGCAGCGTGCCCGACGCGGCGTTGATCGCGGCCTGCACGTCTTGCGTGGCGCTATCGAGCGTGCGGGTGAGGCTGAATTGCAGCGTGATCTGGCTGGTCGCCTCGGAACTGACCGAGATCATGCTGGTCAGGCCCTGGATTTCGCCGAACTGGCGCTCCAGCGACGCGGTGATCAGGGTTGCGATCGTCTCCGGGCTGGCGCCGGGAAGCTGGGTCGTCACCTGGATCGTCGGGAAATCCACCTGCGGCAGCGCCGAGACCGGCAGCGAGCGGTAGCCGAGCAATCCCGCGAGCACCACCGCCACCGCCAGCAGCGAGGTCGCGATCGGTCGCGCGATGAAGGGGGCGGAGATATTCACGAACGCTGGCGGCGATGGCGTGCGGGCGGGGCCTGCACCGCGGTTGAGGACGGCGGCATGGTCGTGACCTTCGATCCGTCGCTCAGGCGCGCGGCGCCGTCGGTCACGACGTTCTCACCGACGGCAAGCCCCGTCTTGATGACCGCAAGCTGCTCGTCCTGATGCCCGACCGTGACGGCGCGCTGGTGTGCCACGTTATCGGCGCCGACGACGTAGAGAAAATCACCGTTGGGGCCGAGCTGCACCGCGGCCGGCGGCACGGTGACGACGCCGCGCTCGACGCGTGCAAGCAGGCGCACGTTGACGAACCCGCCGGGCCAGAGGCGTTCGGCGGGATTGGGGAACGTCGCCTTCAGCTTGATGGTGCCGGTCGTGCTGTCCACCAAGTTGTCGAGCACCGCGAGCGTGCCGGTATCCAGCACCACCGGGGGCGGGTCGGCGACGACCGCGCTGCTGCCGGTGGCGGCGGCGAGGCCCGGTCCCGCCTGCTCCTGCGCCGACGCGACCGGCGCGCTGCTGGTGCCCTGCGGCAGCGCCTGCACTTCCACCTTTCCCGCCTGCTGCGCCGACCGCACTGCGCCGAGCTGCTGCTGCGGCAGCGTGAAGATGACCGAGATCGGGTGCATCTGCGCGAGCACCACCAGCCCGTTGGCGTCGGTGGTGTGGATGATGTTGCCTTGATCGACCTGCCGGATGCCGGCGAGGCCGTCGATCGGCGAGGTGATCGTGGTGTAGCTGAGATTGGTGCGCGCGGTCTCGATCGCGGCACTGTCCTGCTCCACTTGTGCTTGCTGTTCCTGGACCACGGCGCGCTGCGTGTCGGCCTGCTGCTTGGTCGTGTAGTTGGTCGCCGCGAGCTTGACGTAGCGCGCGAGGTCGAGCTTGTCGTTGGCGAGGGTCGCCTGGTCCTGCGCGCGCTTGGCAACCGCCTGGTCGAGGGCGGCCTGATAGGGGCGCGGGTCGATGCGGGCGAGCACGGCACCCGCCTTCACTTCATCACCCTCCTTGAACTGCACGCTGACCAGCGGGCCGTCGATCATCGAGTGGACGGTGACGGTGTTGAACGCCTGCACGGTACCGAGGCCGGGCAGCCAGATGTCCACGTCCTGCTTTTGGGCGGCCGCGACCAGCACCGGGATCGGCGGGCTGGCTTTGGCCTGGCGGGCGGCCTTCGCGGCGGAGCCGGCGCGGTTGACGATGACGTATCCGATGCCGGCGAGGATCGCGAGGCCGAGCACAATCAGCAGCAGGCGGCGCATCGTCTCAGGCTCCCAGCGAGGGAAGGTGCCAGCCGCCGCCGAGCGCCTTGTAGAGCGCGATCAGCGCCTGGAAGCGGGCGAGGCGGACCTGTGCGAGCGTCGAAAGATCATTGTACAGCGTCGTCTCCGTGTTCAGGACCGTGATGATGTTCACCGTGCCGGCGGCAAGCTGCGCACGCGCGATGGTGGCGGCGCGCTCGGCCGAGGCGACGGCCCGGCGCTGGGCCGCCTCCTGCTCGGTGGTGTAGCGCAACGCCGTCAGCGCGTTCTCCACGTCGGTCAACGCCTGCAGCACCAACTCGCGGTACTGGGCGACGAGCTGGTCCTCGAGCGCGCGGGCCTGCCGGAATTGTCCGCGCAGCAGGCCGTTGTCGAAGATGGTCTGCGCCACGCTGGCGCCGATCGAGAGCAGCGCCGAACTGGGGCTGATCAGGGCACTGAGGGCCGTACTCTGCCAGCCGGCGGTGCTGGTCAGGGACACGTTGGGGAAAAACGCCGCCCGCGCGGCACGGACGTTGCCATTCTGGGCGACGATCTGTTCCTCGGCCTGGGCGACATCGGGGCGGCGCGCGAGCAGCCCGATCGGCAGGCCGGGCGCCACGTTCGGCACGGGCAGCCGGGTCAACGTGCCGGCAGAAATCGTGATCTGCTCGGGCGGGCGGCCGACCAGGATGCCGAGCGCGATCACCTCCTGCTTCTCCTGGCTGATCAGCGCCGGGATGGTGGCGCGCAGGCCATCGACCAGCGCCTGCTGCTGGGCCACGTCGAGCGCCGAGGCGGTGCCGGCATCGAGCTGCCCCAAGGTCGCGCGAAGCACCTGTTCGGCGTCGCCAAGGTTCTGCTGGGCCACGCGGATCTCGTCCTGCAACCCGAGCGCGGTCAGATAGGTGGTGGCGACGCTGGTGACGACGGTGAGCGCCACCACCTGCTCGGCAAAGCGGCTGGCGATGGCGCTTGCCTCTGCCGATTGGTAGAGGGCGCGGTTCTTGCCCCAGAAGTCGAGATCGTAGCTGGCGTCGAGCGACAATCCGTAGCTGCGGACATCGACGTAGTGGGATTTGCCGTTGCCGCCGCTGATCACGGCACCGCCGGGCGTGGTGGTGAAGGCGGAGCTGGAGTTGCGGCCGCGCGTGCCGACGCCGACGTGCTCGTAGTTGCCGCTGCCGAGCGCGCTCACGGTCGGCAGCAGCGGGGCGCCGGCGACAGTCACCGCCGCGTCGGCCTCGCGCACCTGCGCGATCGCGGCGGCAATGGTCTGGTTGTGTGCGATCGCCTGGTCGATCAGCGTGTCGAGCTCCGGCGAGCCGAACGCGCGCCACCATCCGACCTGCGGCCACGGCGACGCGGCGGCTGGTGCGGTCTCGCGGAACGCGGCGGGGACATCGAGCGCGGGGCGCTGGTAGGCCGGCCCGAGATTGCAGCCGGCCAGAAGTAATGCCGGGGCCAGCGGAATGAGTGGCCGCGGTCTCATGTCAGCGGGACTTCGTGATGACTCATTTCGGCGTCGTGACACCCCTCCCCCAACCCCCTCCCGCAAGGGGAGGGGGCCTTGGTGCTCGACTCCCCCTCCCCTTGCGGGAGGGGGCCGGGGGGAGGGGTCCGGAGGTCAACGCGTTGGTTGCGCAATCTCATCGCTGCGCCTCGGCCCCGTGCTGCATGTAGGCGGCGAGGCGTGCGCGTCCGCCCGGCGAAAGCCGCCCGACCGCGTCCAGGATGCTGGCCGAGAACGCATCGGCGAAAGCCGGCCAACGCTCGCGCCACGCCTGCATCGCGGCGCGCGCGCGGGCGGCATCGAACGGTTCGCGGCCGATCGCGCGGGCGACGGCGCGGCGCGCCTGCTCCACCTCCCGCCGTGGCGGCTCGTAGCGGCTGCGGTCGGCCGCGAGGGTGGCGCGGAACTGCGCGGCATCGGCCGGCGGCAGGATCGCGGCCATGCGCGCGATCGCGGCATCGATCCCGAACCGGCGCGGCGGCGCGGCGGCGGCGCGCACCAGGTGGGCGCCGACCAGGGCGGCGAGGAAGGCATTGAGCGCGAGCGAGGCCCACAGCCCCACGGTGCGCGCGGTGTTGCGACTCATGGCTGGTCCGCGCCGAGCGGTGCCAACTGGGCGGAGGCAAAGAGGTCGGGCGAGGGGGCAGGACCGGCACCCGTTGTCCCGCTGCCGAGCCACAGCCCGAGGGCCACGGCGGCGGCGACAGCGCCCCAGCCGAGCACCGGCGGACCCAGCCTGCGCGGCGCCGATCGCTGGTCTGGCATCGCGGCCGGCAAGGCTTCGCGCAACCGCATGAGCAGCCGCTCGCCCAGGGCGTTGTCGGATGCCGAGTTGGCGGCGGTGTCGGCCGCGAGCGCACGGGCGAAATCGGTGCGGGCGGCACCCGACCGTTCCAGCAGCGCGAGCGCCGCTTCGCGCGCCGCCGCCGGCCACACGGCGAGATCGGTGCCGTGGCGGGCCACCGCTGCCGCGAAAGCACGCCGGGTCATCTGGCGATGCTCAGGCGTCGTCGGCCAGCAGCCGCTCGCGGAGTGCCCGCCGGGCGCGGTGCAGCAGCCCTTCCAGCGCGCGCGGGGTGGTGCGCAGCGCGCGCGCCGCCACGGCACCCGTCGCATTGTGCCCATAGGCGAGTGCCAGTGCCGCACGCTGCCGCGCCGGCAACGCCGCGACCGCCGCCAGCAGCGCCGCCATGCGCTGGCGCAGCGCCAACACCGCCTCGGCATCCGGCGCGGCGTCCGCGAGGGCCGCGGGCAGCGGGGTCGGACCGCGCGCCGCCGCCCGGCGCCGGTCGATGGCGAGATTGACCGCGATCCGATAGCCCCAGGACATCGCCGCACCCCGGCGCGGATCGAACCGGTCCGCGTGCCGCCAAGCGCGCAGCATTGCCTCCTGCGCAACGTCCTCGGCCTCCGCCGGGTCGCCGAGCAACCGCAGCGCCGCACGATAGAGACGGGGCAGCCAGCGCAGGGCCAGCGCCTCGGCGGCGCGCCGGTCGCCCGCGGCGATCCGGCGCAGCAACGCGGCGTCGTCGCTCACCACGCTCTCGGGGCGCGCCGTCTCGGGGCGTTCGGGACCGCTGGACATGCTCGCCTGATGCTCTCTCCAGCATAGCACGGGCGCCGGCGGTCGGCTGCGTGGTTCCGCTCATGCCGCATATACGGCGCGGGCGGCGAAATCCCACGCTCGCTGACGACCGCGCGCGCCGGTGCTCTACTGGGCGAGTGTTGCGGCGGTATTACGGCGGCGGGGCGCACCTTCGCGGTGCGGCCCCGCCGATGCTCAAGGGCTCAGGCTCAGGGCTTCTGCCCGGCAATCCGCGCGTTCGGGTTCTGCCACGGCGGCGCGCCGAGATTGACCTGGTGCGGTGTGGTCGTGGCGCCGGTGACGGCGCCTGCGCCACCGCCTATTGCGGCCCCGGCCAGGGCGCCCACCGGGCCGCCCAACGCGCCAACGCCGGCACCCGTCGCCGCCCCCGCCGCCGCGCCGCCCGTCGTGCGCTCCTGCGTGCCCTGGCCGCAGGCCGCGAGCAGCGCCAGCAACCCAACGGCCGCCACCCTGATCAGGTACTTCATCGCTCATCCTTTCGCCGGGTTCGAGAAGACCGAATAAAGCGCGAAACGTGCCATAACCGGGCCGGTTTCACCCCACGATACATCCGGATTAACTCCGCGTTCACTCAGACAGTGTGACGTCACGCAGGCACGGGCCGTGCGTTAGCGAGGCGAAGGCGGATTGAGAATGGATGCACTGCTCGCCGCAATCGCGGTCGCCTTCGGCCTGATCGGCGTGGCCGCCTGGCGCAATCTCAGGCTCTGGCGGCCCGCTCCCGCCACGCCCGAGGCGGCGAGCGAGGCCGTGGCCCCGGTGCGACTCGGCAATGGCCTGCTCGCGGTGGCGCAAGCGGCCCGCGCCGCCCTCGCCCGCGTCCGGCCCGAAGCGCGGCAACGGCTCGTGCGGCTGGAAATGGCGGTCCCCGACGATCTTGTGGTGCGCCTCGATGCCGAGGCGTTCGACCGCATTCTCACCAACCTGCTGGTGACGGCGATCCGGGCCGCGCCGACCGGGCGGGTGCTGCTGACGGCGCGGCGTCTCGGCGGGCGGGTGGAGGTGGCAGTCGCGGGCGACGGCGAGGCGACGGATCGGGACAGCCTGGTCGCCGACCTCCGCCCGGCCGACGAACTGCTCGCGTTGCACGGCGGCACGCTCGAGGTGCAGTGCATCGCGGATGCCGGAGCGATCTTCGTCGCGCGCCTGCTGGAGCCGCAGGGCATCGGCGCGATGAAGCTGCCGGAGCTGCCGCAGCACGCACCCCCGCCGCCGGTCGCAGCACCGGCCCGCGTCCCGCACCAGATCGCAGCGGGCGCGAAAGAGCCGCAGGACGGCTGACGATCAGCTCGCCTTCACCCTGACGTAGCTGCCCGGCGCGTCCTCGATCGCCGCGAGCTTGCGGTCTCCCGGCTGGCGCGCGGCCACCATGTCGTCGCCATGGCTCGCCACCCAGCGGTGCCAGTCCGGCCACCACGAGCCCGCCATCTCGGTTGCCCCCAGCAGCCACTCCTGCGGCGACGGCGGCAGGTCTGGATTGACCCAGTGGCCGTATTTGCCGCCCTGCGGCGGGTTGACGATGCCGGCGATGTGGCCGGAGCCGGCGAGCACGAAGCGCTTCTTGCCGCCAAGGAGCTGGGTGCCGCGATAGGTCGATTTCCACGGCGCGATGTGGTCCTCGCGCGTCGAGATGAAATAGGCCGGCACGGTGATCCGGCCGAGGTCGATCGGCACGCCGTCGATGCTGATGCCGCCGGGCCGTGCCAGCAGGTTCTCCTGATACATCCGGCGCAGATAGAAGCTGTGCATCCGCGCCGGCATCCGCGTCGAGTCGGAGTTCCAATAGAGCAGGTCGAACGGGAACGGCTCATTGCCGAGCAGGTAATTGTTGACGACGAACGACCAGATCAGATCGTTGGCGCGCAGCATGTTGAACGTGGCCGCCATCTCGCGGCCTTCGAGATAGCCGCGCTTGTTCATCTTCTCTTCGAGCGCCTTGAGCTGCTCCTCGTCGATGAACACGCCGAGCTCGCCGGCCTCCTGGAAATCCAGCATGGTCACGAAGAAGGTCGCGGTCTTGATCCGCCGGTCGCCGGTCGCCGCCATCAGCGCCAAGGTGGTGCCGAGCAGCGTGCCGCCGAGGCAATAGCCGATCGCGTTGATGTCCCGCTCGCCGGTCGCGCGCTCGATCGCGTCTAGCGACGCAAGGATGCCCTCGCGCACGTAGTCGTCGAAGCCCTTGTCTGCGAGGCGCTCGTCCGGGTTCACCCAGCTCACCACGAACACGGTGTGACCTTGCGCGACCGCCCAACGAACAAAACTGTTCTTTGGCCGCAGGTCGAGGATGTAATACTTGTTGATCCAGGGCGGCACGATCAGCAGCGGGCGCTTGAGCACCTGGTCCGTGGTTGGCGTGTACTGGATCAGTTGCAGCAGCTCATTCTGGAACACCACCTTGCCCGGCGTGGTGGCGATGTTCTCGCCGACCTCGAAGGCGTCGAGGTCGGTCATCTTGATGGTGAGCTTGCCCTTGCCGCGCTCGAGATCGGCGAGCAGATTGTTGAGCCCGCGCACCAGGTTCTCACCGCCGCTCTCCAGCGTCTTGCGCAGCACCTCGGGGTTGGTCAGCAGGAAGTTCGACGGGCTCATCGCATCGACGAACTGCCGCGCGTAGAAATCCACCTTCTGCGCGGTCTTGGGGTCGAGCCCGTCCACATGGCTGACGACGTCCTGCACGTAGCGCGCCGAGAGCAGGTAGGACTGCTTGATGAAATCGAACACCTCGTTGTCGCGCCAGGCGTCGTCCTTGAAGCGGCGGTCGCTCGGTGCGGCGTCGATCACACGGCCGGTCTCGATGCCCATCATCCGCCGCGCGGTCGATTGCCACAGCGCCATGTAGTCCTGCCAGAAGCCGATCTGCGCCTGCATCAGCTTGGCCGGGTTGGCGATCAGCCGCGCCGTCATCTCCATGAACGCGCTGCCGATGTTGAGCGGGTCGAGTTCCGGGGTCTCCTGCGCCTGGCGCTTGAGCCAGTCGCCGACGATGCGCTGGCTGCGCTGGGCGATGTCGGCCATCGTGCGGCCGAACACGGCGGGGTCGGGCAGCCCAGGGCCACGCAGATGGGGTGTGGCGGGCTCGGGCTTGTGGGTCTCTTGCATCGGCACGTCCCTGCGGCAGCGGCGGAGTGCGACCGCTACCGCGGGGGGCGCGGTCGGGCTACATCCGGCGGATGGATCGGGGTTCGAACGTGGTGCAGCAGCGGTCGGGGGTCAATCGCGGGCCGGCGCAGCCGAGGGGTGCGTGGGTCGCGCTCGCTTGGCTGCTGGCGCTGGCGCCAGCGCTGGGTGGCTGCGGCAACACCGACCTGACCGAGCGGCCGGTCGCGTTCATCCACGGGCTGGAAGGTGGCGCGATCGCGCAGCAGCGGCCGCCGCCGCCGGGCGCCGGGCAGCCGTTCCCCAATCTGGGCAACATCCCGCCGCGGCCGGTGCCGCTGCCGCCCGCGGCGCGCCAGCAGGTCGCGGACGCGCTCTCGATCGACCGCACGCTCGCCGAACGCGAGGCGGCGCTGGCGCCGCTGCCGCCGCCCAGCGCGCCCGCCCTTCCCGCCACGCCACCGCCGCCGGCGCCGAACCCGAACGCCTCGACCGCGACCATGCCGGCCAGCACCGCGCCGCCCCCACCCGCACCCGCGGCGGCACACGCGCCCGCCGCCTCGGCGCCCGCGATCACGCCGCTGCCGACCAGCCCCACCGCCGCCGGCCCGCCGCCGGCGTTGCCGGCGGCACCGCCACGGCCAGCCGCGATCCCCGGCTTCGCGGTGCCGACCGAGCCGCCGCCGCTGACGCTGCGTCTCGGTCCGGCGCCGGCCGCCCCGCCGATCCCCCCCGCCGCACCGGGGCTGGTCCCGGTCAACTTCGCCTTCGGCTCCTCGGTGCTGCCGCGCGATGCGTTCTTGCCGCTGCGGGCGCTCGCCGGGCAGCGTCGCGGCCGCGCGATCGAGGTCACCGGACGCGGCGAGTTGCCGGCGAGCAGTCCGACCCTGCAAGCCGCGGCCTTGCAGTTGGGGCTGGAGCGGGCGCAGGCGATCGCGGCGGCGCTCAACGTCGCCGGGGTGCCGCCGAACGCGATCCGGCTGCACGCCGAGGCTGCGGGTCGCGGCGGCTGGGCGAGTTCTGGTAGATTGAGCACCGAAATGAGTGTCGGCGGTGCGGGAAAAATGTCTGGGGTCGCATGAAGCCGCTCGCGATCGGGGTTGCCGGCCTCGGCACGGTCGGCACCGGCGTGCTGCGTCTGCTGCGCGAGAACGCCGAGATCGTCGCCGCCCGCGCCGGGCGCGGGATCGAGGTCGCGGCCATCTCGGCGCGGGATCGGGGGCGCGATCGTGGCATCAGCCTCGATGGGATGCGCTGGCACGATGATCCGCTGACGCTCGCGACTGCGCCGGAGATCGACGCCGTGGTCGAACTGATCGGCGGCGCGGACGGTCCGGCGCGGCGGCTGGTGGAAGCGGCGATCGCGGCCGGCAAGCCGGTGGTGACGGCGAACAAGGCGCTGCTCGCGGTGCATGGCGCCGAACTGGCGGCGAGCGCCGAACGTGCCGGCGTACCGCTCGCGTTCGAGGCGGCGGTGGCGGGCGGCATTCCGGTCATCAAGGCCCTGCGCGAGGGGCTGGCCGGCAACCGGATCGAGGCGATCGCCGGCATCCTCAACGGCACCTGCAACTACATCCTGACGGCGATGCATGAGCGCGGCGGCGAGTTCGCCGACAGGCTCGCCGAGGCGCAGCGCCTTGGCTACGCCGAGGCCGATCCGAGCCTGGATGTGGACGGCACCGATGCCGCCCACAAGCTTGCGATCCTCGCAGCCCTCGCTTTCGGCCGGCCGGTCGCGTTCGAGGCGGTGCATGTCGAGGGCATTCGCGGCATCACCGCCCTCGACATCGGCTTTGCGACCGAACTCGGCTATCGGATCAAGCTGCTTGGCATCGCGCGCCGGAGCGGGTCGGGAATTGCGGCGCGCGTGCATCCCTGTCTGGTCGCGCAATCGGCGCCGATCGCGCGCGTCGATGGCGTGTTCAACGCCGTGGTGGCCGAGGGCGATTTCGTCGGCCGCATCATGCTGGAGGGGCGCGGCGCCGGCGGCGGCCCGACCGCATCGGCGGTGGTGGCCGACCTGATCGACCTCGCCCGCGGGCGCGCGACGCCGGTATGGGGTGCCGCGTCGGGCGCGCTCTCCACGGCACCCTCGGTCTCGATCGCGGCCCATGTCGGCGCCTATTATCTGCGGCTGATGGTCCTCGATCGGCCCGGCGTGATCGCCGACGTGGCGGCGGCGCTGCGCGATGCGGGCGTGTCGCTGGAAAGCATGTTGCAGCACGGCCGCGCGCCGGCCGAGGCGGTGCCGGTCGTGCTGGTCACGCACGAGACGCGCGAGAGCGCGATGCGCAGCGCGCTGGCGCGAATCGCGCGGCTGGAGGCAGTGCTCGAACCGCCGACGCTGATCCGCATCGAGCCGGCCTGAGGGAGGCGAGACCATGAGCGATCCCGCATCGTACCAGAGCGACCGCAATCTCGCGTTGGAGCTGGTGCGCGTGACCGAGGCCGCAGCACTGGCCGCGAGCCGCTGGATGGGGCGCGGGCGCAAGAACGAGGCCGACGGCGCCGCGGTCGAGGCGATGCGCAAGGCGTTCGACAGCGTCGCGATCGCCGGCACCGTGGTGATCGGCGAGGGCGAGATGGACGAGGCGCCCATGCTCTATATCGGCGAGCGCGTCGGCGCCGGCGGGCCGGAGATGGACATCGCCGTCGATCCGCTGGAGGGCACCACGCTCACGGCGAAGGGTGCGCCGAACGCGCTGGCGGTCGTGGCGCTGGCACAGAAGGGAAACTTCCTGCACGCGCCCGACATCTACATGGACAAGATCGCGGTCGGCGGCGGGCTGCCGGAGGGCGTCGTCGATCTCGACGCGCCGATGCTCGAAAACTTGCGCAACCTCGCGCTGGCCAAGCAGCGCGACATCGGCGATCTGGTCGTGTGCATGCTGGAGCGCGAGCGCCACGCCGAGCATCTGGCGAAATGCCGCGAGGCGGGGGCGCGCGCGATGCTGATCAGCGACGGCGACGTGGCCGGGGTGATCGCGACGACGCAGCCGGAGAGCGGCGTTGATCTCTATATCGGCGCGGGCGGCGCGCCGGAGGGCGTGCTGGCGGCAGCGGCGCTGCGCTGCGTTGGCGGCCAGATGCAGGGGCGCCTGCTGTTCGAGGGCGAGGCGCAGCGCGAGCGCGCCCGCGGCATGGGGATCGCGGATCATCACCACAAATACGGCGTCGAGGAGATGGCGAAAGGCGACGTGCTGTTCGCCGCGACCGGCGTTACGGGCGGCCCGATGCTGCGCGGCGTGCGCCGCTTCGGCACCGGGGCGGTGACGCACTCGATGGTCATGCGCAGCAAATCCGGCACGGTGCGCTATATCGAGGCGCACCATAATTTCGCGACCAAGACCTGGTCGCCGGCTGTTTGAGCGGCGCCGGCCGAGCGCCCGAAATTGGACATCCTGACGATCGACGACGGTGCGGCCGGGCCGGCACTGGGTGTCGCGTGCAGCCTGGGCGGCCGGCGCTGGGTGTGGCGCGACGGCGACGCGCGTGCAGCCGCCGCGATCGCGCAGCGTCATCAGGTGCCCGAGATCGTCGCGCGCGTGCTCGCGGCACGCGGCGTGGATGCGGAGTGGGCGGCACATTTCCTGGCCCCGACGTTGCGCGCGCTGCTGCCCGACCCGTCCTGCCTCGCCGACATGGATGCGGCGGCCGACCGTCTCGCCCGCGCCGTCGCCGCCGGCGAGACGGTTGCGGTGTTCGGCGACTATGACGTGGATGGCGCGTGCAGCGCGGCGCTGATGGTCTCGTTCCTGCGCGCGCTCGGCTGCGCCGTGCTGCCCTATGTGCCCGACCGGGCGACTGAGGGCTATGGCCCGAACGCGCCGGCGCTGCGTGCGCTCGCGGACCGCGGTGCGACGCTGTTCGTCTGTGTCGATTGCGGGACCGCGGCGGCCGCGGCGTTTGCGGCGGTGGCCGGGCTCGCCGAGGTGATCGTGCTCGACCATCACAAGACCGAGGATCTGCCGCCGCCGGTGCTGGCGACCGTGAACCCCAACCGGCTCGAGTGCCGCTCGGGGCTGACCCATCTGTGCGCGGCAGCGATCGCCTTTCTCGCCGCGGTGGCGACGGTGCGGAGCCTGCGGCGGGGCGGGTATTTCGTCGCCCGTGCCGAGCCTGACCTTCGGGTGCTGCTCGATCTGGTGGCGCTGGCGACGGTGTGCGACGTGATGCCGCTGACCGGCCTCAATCGCGCGCTGGTGGCGCAGGGGCTGAAGGTGATGGCGCGGCGCGTGCGGCCGGGCCTTGCGGCGCTGCTCGAAATCGCGGCGAGCCGGGAGGCCCCGAGTGCCGTCACCTGCGGCTTCGGGCTGGGGCCGCGGATCAACGCCGGCGGGCGCATCGGCGAGGCCGCCCTCGGGCTGCGGCTGCTGCTGTGCGAAGATGCCGGGGAGGCGCAGGCACTCGCCAGCATGTTGGACGCGGTGAACCGGCAGCGGCAGACGGTGGAGGCCGCGATGCTCGACCGGGCGATGCATGCAGGCGGCCGAGCAGGCCGAGGCCGGGCGCGCGGTGCTGATGGTGTGCGGGACCGAGTGGCATCCCGGCGTCGTCGGCATCGTCGCCGGCCGGATCAAGGAGCGGTTCAACCGCCCGGCCTGCGTCGGCGGCATCGCCGACGGCATGGTGAAGGGGTCGGGGCGCTCGCTGCCCGGCCTCGACCTCGGCGCGGCGGTGATCCGGGCACTGCGAACGGAAATCCTCGAGGCCGGCGGCGGCCATGCGATGGCGGCAGGGTTCACGCTGCGCGAGGCGCGGATCGGCGAGTTCCATGCGTTCCTCAACGAGCGCCTGGTGGCGGCGTGCCGGCTGCCGGCGGCGGCCGACCTCGGCATCGACGCAACCGTGGCGGTGGCCGGCGCCACGGCGGAGTTGGCACGGTCGCTGGACCGGCTGGCGCCGTTCGGCAACGGCAACGAGGAGCCGGTGCTGGTGCTGCCGCGGGTGCGGGTGGTGCGCGCGGACCGGGTGGGAAGGGACGCGGCGACGGTGCGCGCCTACATCGTGGGCGAGGACGGGCGCGGCCGGCTCAAGGCGATGCTGTTCCGCGCCGGCGACGGCGCGGCGGCCAGGGTGCTGCTGGGGCCGCGGGGCGTGCCGATCCATCTCGCCGGCCATCTGCGCGCGGAGGTGTGGAACGGTGCTGTCGCGCCCTGCTTCACGATCCGCGACGCGGCCCCGGCTTGACCGGGCGGGGTGGCGTGCTAGTCCGCCGCGCGCCGTCCCGTTCGTCTAGTGGCCCAGGACTCCAGCCTTTCACGTTGGCAACACGGGTTCGAATCCCGTACGGGACGCCACTCCCGAACAAAACTAAGACAGACCGTGTGAAAACTCGGCCTCCGCCGAGATTGCGCATGAGCCATTGTCCTGAGAACGGCGCCGGGTCTAACTCGACGACCCGTCAGCCTGTTGCATAGCTGGACAACCACGGTCGACGAAAGCTGCCGATGCCACCAAGGCGCAAGCTGCTCCAGACTACCCCACCCCAAGGCGATAAAGCCGTCGCGGCGATTTGCGCCGTCGTTTGCCGCATCCCTAAGGGCTGGGTTGCCACCTATGGCCAGGTCGCCGCGATGGCCGGCCTGCCGAAGCGCGCCCGCCTTGTTGGCCACGTACTCCAGCGCCTCGACCCGGCAACCAATATTCCCTGGCATCGTGTCGTCAACGCCAAGGGCGAGGTGTCCTACACCCTATCCCGCAACGGCAGCGACGCCTTCCAGCAGCGCTTGCTGGAAAAGGAAGGCGTCGAGTTCGACGACAGGAACCGCTCCAACTTGGAGCGATTCCGCCGGCTCGATGAGAAATGGTGGGCTGCACTGCCACCTGCCGGCGCGGATCAAGCCACGCATCACCGCTGGTCATCATTGGTTACCGATATAAAACTAGTTATGTGAAAGCCTGATCACCACGGGTTCCGGCGCGGCGGGCGACGCGATAGAATCTCGGCATGACGCACATCGCCGGCCACGACCGATCCCAGACGCTGTTGCTGCCGGAAACGCTCGACGAATACGTCGGCGCGGAGAACCCGGTACGGTTCATCGAGGCGTTTGTCGATGGGCTTGACCTGGCCGCGGCGGGGTTCACCCGTGCCACGCCCAAGGTGACCGGCCGCCCCGGCTATGCGCCCGCCGATCTGTTGAAGCTCTACATCTACGGCTATCTGAACCGCGTTCGGTCCAGCCGCCGGCTCGAGGCCGAGACGCATCGGAACATCGAGGTGATCTGGCTGCTGCGGCAGCTCAAGCCCGACTTCAAGACCATCGCCGATTTCCGCCGCGACAACCGCACCGCCTTTCGCCCGATGTTCCATCAGTTCGTGCTGCTGTGCCGTCAGTTGGACCTGTTCGGTCGGGAGTTGCTCGCCGTCGACGGCACCCGCATCAAAGCGGTCAACAACAAGGACCGCAATTTCACCCGGGCGTCGTTGGCCCAGTTCATCAAGCTCGCCGACGCCAAGCTCGACGATTACCTGCAGCGTCTCGATCGGAGCGATGCCACCGAAGCCACGGCCGGTGGCTCGCGGGTCAAGAATTTGGCCGAGAAGATCGCCGCGGTCCGCGAGCGGCGCACGCGGTGCCAGGACATGCTGGCCGAGCTGGAGCGGACCGGAGAGGACCAGATCTCCCTGACCGACCCCGACAGCCGGGCGATGGCGGCACACACGCGTGTTGCGGTGGGCTACAACGTGCAGGTCGCGGTGGATGCCAGGCACAAGCTGATCGTCGAGCAGCAGGTCACCAATCAGGTCCTCGACCTGGGTCTGCTGACGCCGACCGCGGAGCCGGCGAAGCAAGTCCTCGGGGTCGAGACAATCGCGGTCGTCGCCGACCGGGGCTATTTCAAGATCGAGGACATCGAGGCCTGCGAACAAGCCGGGATGCAGCCCTACGTACCGCGCCCGCAGCGCGGCCCCTCGGTCAGAGCGGGCCTGTTCCGCAAGGATGAGTTCCAATACGAGGCAGCCAGTGACAGCTTCATTTGCCCGGCGGGTCAGCGCCTGCATCGCTATTCATCTTCTCTTTTGCGCGGGCTGAACAAAATCAACTACAACAACAAACTGGCCTGCGATGATTGTGCGATCCGCCCACACTGCACGGGCGGCCGGTTTCGCACGGTATCTCGTCTTGAGAACGAAGCGGTGCTGGACAGGATGCAGGTCCGCATCGCGCGGAGGCCTGACATCCTCAACCAGCGGCGAGAGACGGTCGAACACCCGTTCGGCACGATCAAGCAGTGGATGAACCAGGGGGCATTTCTGATGCGCGGCTTGGAGAAGGTCCGCGCCGAATTCAGCCTGACCGCGCTCGCCTACAATCTCAGGCGGGTCTTCAACATCGTCGGATTCACCGAGTTGATGGCCGCAGTGCTGCCCTGAAACGCCATGCTCGAGCGTTTCTGGAGGGCTGAGCCGCAGTGCCGCCAAGAGCCGCCCGGTTGCGCGGCTGTTTCGCAGAGTCCGCCAAGACGGCTGATCGTTGCCCGCCTTGTGCCTCACGGTCATTGAATATCGCCGTTCTTGCCCAGACGGGCGTTTCCACACGGTCTGAAGAACTTCTGGTCCAGGTCCTGGCACATCCGAGCCCGCCGCCCTTGCCAGGGCGGTCTTTGGTCCCGATATCCTTACCTCGCGTCGGCTGACCACGATGCGATGAACGAACATTCGAAGATAGGCGCGCCGAAGATCAGTTGGTCCCGTCTTCAGCACCTCTCGCATGGCGCCCGCCAGGCGATTGAGTTTTGCCGGGGTAATGGCGATCCTGCCGGCGCTGGACTCGACTACTGGCGAGGGCGATCTCGTCGTTCAGCTTGGCCCGGTTCGCCTTGTAGTGTCGCAGCCGTCCAGCCAACACGGGGTCGTCCAGGTCGATCAGACCTTTCTCCACCATGGCCAGGAGTTGCCGGGTGGCGCCCTCGGTCTCGGTCAGCTCCGCCTTGAGCCGGCCTAGCTGCTGCCGACGTTCGCGTTCAGCATCCTGGCTCTGGTCGAGATAGCCCTTGAGCAAATCCGTAAGACGATCCGGCTGGAACACCCGATCCGCCAACTGGTCCAGCACCAGGGTATCCAAGCCGTCCATCTGAACCGCACAGCCCTCGCACTTGGTTGGTCCTTTTTGTGCACGGCCGGCACAGGCGTAGTAGCGATAGCGATTGAACTTACCAGTCCGAAGCGTCATGCCGGACCCGCAACTGGCGCACACCGCGACGCCGGTCAGCAGGGTAGGACCCGTAACAACGCGGGGCGGAGTCTTCTTCGGGATTGCGTTCCTCAAGGAATGCCTGAGCCCGATCGAAGAGTGTCCGGTCGATGATGGATGGCACTTCCATCGCGACCCACTCCGACCTTGGGCGGATTTTCCCGGCCTTCGCCTCCTTGACATTGAACCAGTGGGTGCCGGTGTAGGTTTCCCCGGTAAGGACGCGATGTACATTGGACGTAGCAAAAGGCTTGCCACGGAAGCGGACGCCGTCGGCGCTCAACTGGTTGACGATCGCTTTGATGCCGTACTGCCGTCCTTCGATACCGAGATACATCGCAAACATCCGGCGGACGATCTCTGCCTCTGATTCGAAGATGGCCAAGGCCTTCTTGACCTTCTCACCACGGCGACCGGCTTCCACGGTCCGATATCCGAAGGGTGGATGGCTGCCGTTCCAGAACCCCTGCCGGGCGTTCTCTTTCATGGCGCGGGCGGTGTGCTTGCCATTCTCGCGCGACTGGTAGGCGTCGAAGCTGACAAGAATGGAGCTCACCATCTGGCCGGTGTGATCGTCCCCGAGCGGCTGGCTGAGCGAGTGCAGCGCGATCCCCGCGCGGGTCAGATCTCGCATCGCGGTGGCATAGGTGAACTCATCACGACAGAAGCGACTGAACGAGTGGACCACGACGATGTCGAACGGGCGAGGCTTGCTCCGTGCGTCAGCGAGTAGCTCCTGGAAAAATGGCCGATTCTCGTCGGTGCCGGATATGCCGAGCTCGATGTAGCGTCGGACCACGCTCATGGCATTCTGTTGGCACCAGCTCTCAGCTTGCCCTACCTGGTCTGGGATCGAGAGGTCAGCCTCCGCCTGGCGCGCGGTGGAGACACGGGCGTAGACCGCGACACGCTTGCCCGGGGCGAATGTGCTGGTCATTCTGGCTCCGATAATATGTGGGCGATCAAGTCTCCGAAGTATAGCGCAACGAGCTTCCTCTCGGAATCGGTAATCGGCAAATCCAAAGGGAGCGCGGCAGCAATCCTAGGCAGCCTATCTGCCCGGCGTGTGGATCCGAGGGGCACGCATACGATCGCGACTTGAACCACACCCACCCATTGCTTCGAGTGGCTGGTCACTTCGCTCCGGATGATTGACGGGGGCTTCCATGGCCCCGCGCAGATACACGGCCCAGAAGTGTCCTCAGCTACAGAGGAACCGTGGTGGTCCTTTGGGGGCGCCAGAACCGAATTGCATCACCGAGCCACGATGCTGCCACGTTGGCCAGTTAGCACATGCTTGCTTTAGGGCGCTTTGACCAGCAACGGTACCGCGCAGGACAGCCATCAGCGGTGGCGGATTGGTTCTCGGATGCCGCCCTGGTGTATGCGGGCGGGCGGCGCTTTCGCGGCCGGCTCAACACCTCTTGCCTGGCGTCCAGACAAACGAGAGTTCTTCGTTGCTCGACCCCGACACTGCTCTGCTCCCGTAGGTGCTGCCGTGCAATTAACTGCACGGCACCCTACCGGGGTTGGCGGGGGAGATACCTGGCGTGAGGCGGGGCGGAACCGGCCGAGGTCAGGGATACAGCTCGCAGTCGGTAAATCGGTAGGAGTCGACGCCGCCCGCACCGACGGGGGACAGCTCGATGTAGGCGTGCAGGCCGTCCAGGCAGGCCGCCAAAGTCCTGTAGGGAGTGAACACCTTGACGGTGTGCTCGAAAACATTACGCCGCGTGAAGTAATAGGAGCCGCTGTCCATCTCGGTCGTGCCGTCGGCCCCCGAAATGCAGTGGCTGGGTCGGTACGAGTTCTCGTCGAACCCGGCCGGCAGCGGGTCTTGGACTGCGGTGTCCCCAGGCGCACACACGAGGGCTGGCCTGTTCGGCATCGCCGCTACCGCGACGTTGCCCCCGCCCGTCGACAGAGCCGCCCCAACTCCCAGAGCCGCGATCAGCAGGGTGCCGCCCAGCAAACCGGTCTCCAACCTCGTCACGACACCCTCCTGGTATGTGTTTGTTGCCTGGTGAAGACGTTGCTGAAATTGCAATCAATTGCAAGGGTTATCGGTTATTTTTTTTCGAAATCTCCTCCATGCGCTCGGCCTCGGCCTCGGACACGAAACTGTCGACCAGGTTCAGGATGGTCCAGCCGCGGTTCGACTGCTGGGCGACCGCGCCGGCGTCGGGCAGATGGCCGTTCTTGTAGGCGCGCAGGTGCGACCAGACCACGAACTCGGAGCGGGACACCGCACCGAGCGTTGGGGGATTTAGCGCCAACCGTCACTGCTCTGGCCGCAACGTAGAGCGAGACCGCGTGTGAAGCAGCCGGAGATAATCTTCCTGGACGATCTGACGCTGCTGGATGATGTAGTGGCGTTCCGTGGTCTGCGGCGATGTATGACCGAGGAGGGCGGAGCTCTGCAATGAGTTGTGAGGTCGTTCGAGCGCGAAGGTGGTGGCGGCACAATGGCGGAAAGTGTGGGGATTGATCCGCATGCCCAAATGCGCCTGGGTAAACATCCCGATCCATCGGCGGAGGATCTGGTCGCCGACGGGGCGTCCGCTGTCGCCGATCCAAAGCCGCGCCGTCGGCACGGCTGGTTGCGCGCGGTTTAGCAGCGCGGGGCGCAGCGCAGTGAGATAATAGTCGAGATAGGGGCCAACCCCGGGGGCAATCGGCCAAACATCGGCGCGCCGCGTCTTCGTCTCGCTGGCGGCCAGATAAACCGTCCAGTGGTCGCCGTCCCGTCGCAGATGACGTTCGATCTCGAGTGCGGCAAAGTTTGCAATCCGCATCGGCGCGGCGGCGAGCAGCGCAACTGCGAGACCCGACCGGTAGCGCGAGGGGTTGATGTCGGCTCCGGCGCTCCAGGCTTGTTCCATCACCTGAACGCCGACATCGTATAACACCGCCGCGTGAATGAGTAGGCGCGGCGCTGGCTCATGCCGGCGAGCCCGGGCTTCGAGGCCGCGCGACATCTTGGTGATCCAGGCCCAGTCTCGGTCGGGCGCGAAGACGCGAAGCGCGCCATCGATCAGGAAGACGGAGTACTTTACCGTGCCGGGCGAGTGCGTCGGCAAGATCTCCTGGATGTAGGCCAGAAGCAGCTCCGGGGCTACGATGTGGGCGAGGCTCCCCTCAAGCGGGAGCGGCACCTTCCCTTTCAGCCAACGCAGCAACGCACTGACCGCGTTGCGCGCATTCCGCTGCGTCCCGGGTGCCCATGCTGCGAGCCGGGGGCGGTCATCGAGGAAGTCCGCCGGTGCGCCGGCCACCGCGCGCTTCCAGGCAAGGCGGTCCTGGGTCGGCCAGCCCACGTACCGCGAGTCTGTCCGGTGGTCCGCGATGAACACCCTCAGCGCGCCCTCGCGTCGAGCAGCTGCTGGTAGTCCGACCGTGCCTTCTGGGAGTCGAGGCGGGCGTAGAAGCGGACCGTCGTGTCCAGTCGCTTGTGCCCAAGCAGTTGCTGCACTGTCCCAATGGCACCGGGGTGTGCGTCCAGTATGATCCTACCGCCGAGGGCCCGCATCAGGTGGGGCGTCACCTCCACGCCGAGGGATCGCCGAACGACATCTTTGACGTCGGTGCAGGCCTGGGTCGTGCTCCAATGGGTTCCGTTACGACGGGCGAACAACAAGGCTGATGGCTTGGCGCAATGGAGGGGACGATAGCCGTCGCGATAGTGGCGGAGCATGTCCGCCGTCATCGGGCTGAGCAGCGCTCGAATCTCTTGGCCATTCTTGACTTCGTGCGCGGGGATGACCACGAACGTGCGTTGGGCTCTGCCGCTGCCGCTGGACATGATGTGTGTCTCCAGGTTGAGACCCACAATATTGCCGGACCGCGCGCAAGTTTCGATGAGTAGGGCGAGATAGAGCGCGAGCCGGGCACGTTTGGCGCTGAAGATATTCGGCACCGCGAGCTTGTCAGCCTGGGCCATGAGCCGCCTCGGCAGGCGAATAAGCTGGTCGAGGATCGCTGGATCATCAAACTGTGTGTAACGCTCGAGCGTCCGGTCGCTCATGCCGACCGTCTCGGGTCGGGTTTTCTTGAAGAACGTTTCCAGTTGTGTCAGTGCGCGTCCGGTGGCCCCGACATGGTCTCGCGCGACCAGAAAGAGCAGTAGGGCGAGAAACATGACATGCCCGCCCCGAGTGCGGCGGGTCCGCTCACTGACATGCCTGAGCACCGCCCGCACCTGCTCGGGCGGTACCAGATCGGCGAGGGAGCGGATATAGGTGGGCGAGGTGCCCAAGGCCACAAGGGTCGAGGCAACTCGCCGCAGACCGTCAAGGTAGTTGGACTTGGTTGCCGGCCGGAGCGGCCGCTTCTGGCAATCAGCGAGCATGTCCTCGACGGACAGCCAATCCCCCACGTCCCGCTCCAGGAAGCGGCGAGCGTCCTGCTCCAGGGAAACGGGGAAAGCGGACCAGGGCAGGAGCGGGATGTCGCTTCTGCGCCGCGTATACCCGAGCGTGGCCGGTGGCCAGCAGGGGTGAAGTGGACCCCGGAAATGGGACCAGGGGCTTAGTTGGAAGCCGGTGCCGTTCTGTCGTGCTAGACGGAGCGGACGATGAAGAAGACGAGACGGAAGATCGATGCGGCGCTGAAGGCGAAGATTGCGCTGGAGGCGTTGCGAGAGCAGGCGACTGTGGCCGATCTGGCGCAGCGCTATCAGGTTCACCCGAACCAGGTCTATGCCTGGAAGAAGCAGCTGCAGGAGCATGCAGCCCGGGCGTTTGACCCCAAGGTCGGCCGAGAAGCCGAGGCGCAGGCGGAGCGCGAGATCGAACGGTTGCACGCCAAGATCGGTCAGCTGACGGTCGAGAACGATTTTTTCGGCGCGAGGTTCGGACGGTGAGCGCACCGGACCGCAGAGCGAAGCTCGACCGTCATCACCCGCAGCTTTCGGTGCGGCGGCAGTGTGCGATGCTCGGGGTCGCTCGCTCCGGCGTCTATCGCCTGCCGCGCCCGGCGAACGACGACGATCTGATGCTGCTGCGCCGGATCGACGAGCTGTTCACGCGCTGGCCGTTCCTCGGCTCGCGACGGATGACGGCGATGCTGCGGGCCGAGGGGCACGACGTCAATCGTAAGCGTGTGCAGCGGTCGATGCGGCTCATGGGGATCGCTGCCCTGGGGCCGAAACCACGCACGACGAAACCTGCGCCGGGCCACAAGATCTTTCCGTATCTGCTGCGGGATTTGGCTGTGGAGCGGGTAAACCAGGTCTGGGCCGCCGACATCACCTATATCCCGATCGGCCGCGGGTTCCTGTACCTGGTGGCGATCATCGATTGGACGAGCCGGGCGGTGCTGTGCTGGCGGCTGTCGAACACGATGGACGTGTCGTTCTGCGTCTCGGCGCTGGAGGAAGCCTTGGCTCGGTTCGGACGGCCGGAAATCTTCAACACCGACCAGGGGAGCCAGTTCACCAGCGCCGCGTTTACGGGCACGCTGGCGGCAGCTGGCGTCAAGATCTCGATGGATGGCCGCGGGCGCTGGATGGACAACGTGTTCATCGAACGCCTGTGGCGATCGCTGAAGCACGAGGACGTCTACCTGAAGGGCTACGCCGATGGTCACGAAGCACGTGCCGGCATCGCCGAGTGGATCGCTTTCTACAATCATTCGCGTCCTCATCAGGCGTTGGCGAACCGGACACCCATGGCGGTCTGGCGCTGCGGCATCAGCGGCTCCCTCGGGGCCACGGCTGTGGATATGACGCTGCGCTTGGACAACGCTGGCGCGTTGCCCACATACCCACAGCCGCAACAACAGCAGCAAGCAGCTTGATATTCATGATGGTCAGAACGGCACCGCTTCCACCTTAACGTCCGGCGCCAGTGGTCCACTCGATGGGGTCCACTTCAGAACAGGCCGCCGCCGCGTCCCGCGGCAAGCAGCCGGTGTGCGAGCACCAACGCCGCCTCGGTCTTGCCGGCGCCGGTCGCATCCTCGATCACGAACAGCGCCGGTCCGTCCGGCAGCACAACGCCCTCGGCCCATCTTTGCAGCGGCGTCGGCTTGTTGAGCTTGGTGATTTCGGGAAACAGCGTAGCCATTTTGCCCGCCGGCGCGACCGTCGAACCGCCCAGACCGGCATCGGCAATTGCCCGCCGCGCCTTGGCCTGCGCTGCACGCCAGTATTCCGCGAGATCGGGTTCGGCCATCGCGTCCACTGGCGGAAACCAGCGCCGGGACGAGCCGATCCAGTCGGCGAGGGTGGCGAGACCGGCGAGCCACCACGCCAGCCGCGTGATCTGCGGCTCCGAGAGCGTCGGCAGCGGCGGCGGCGCGATCACCGCGTATGCGGTCGAGGTGAAGTCGCGGGCGGCGGCCAGGCAAACCGGGCAGGCGATCCGGCGGTCGAGTGCCAGCAGCCGCTCCATCGCCGGCGGCCGTCCGTGATGGCCAGCGACCGCGCGGAGCAGCGGCACTGCGTCGGCGCGCGCGTCGGCATCGGCAAACAGTGGATCGAGGGCGTCTGTCAGTGCTGTGCGCAGCAGCACGAACCCCGCCTGGTCGTGCGGGCACCCGGGCGCGAGCCGGAACGGCCCGAGTGCCAGCGGCCAGAGCTCAGAAGCCTTCGCCTGGAACGGTCGCGTGAACTTGCCGATGTCGTGCAGCGCCACCAGGAACGCGATCGTCTCGGCGGCGATCGGCACCGGCTGCCGCAGCATCGGCGCGAGCAGCAGGGTGCAGGCGGCGACGTCCAGGCTGTGATGTGCCACACTGTGCATCGGCGCCGCGTCACCCTGCTGCCCCGACTTGGCCCAGAAGGTCAGCATAGGTCGCTGAGTCATCGCGTGCCTGGGCCACCTGGCTATTTCGACCGAAATATAACCTTATGGCAATTCTATCGGGAGGGGCCGGCCGTGAGCGGGATGGTGACGGCCCAGTTCTTACTTTCGTCGCACCTGGGACGCCACTGACAGGTTCGGCGCACATCGGTCGCACACCTCAACCCTGGTTGTCGCCGCCATAGGGCCACGCGAAGGGGCAGCCTTGCTGGCGGACGCAGGGCGAGAAATAGAAGATTCGACTTTCGCCTTAGCTTTTGCTTACGGAACGGTCAGGAAAGGACTTGCTGCCAAGCCACTTCTCTCTAAGTTCATTTGTGACATCGACGTCGATTGCGCAACAGATCTAGTTGCAGATCGACATCCTAGTCTTGTGATGCTTAGGGGTATCATGGTCGGGTATCGAATTTACTTTCTAAACGGAGACGGGCGCATCGTTGGCGCCGCGGACTCAGAATGTGTCAGCGACGATCTCGCATTCGCGGCAGCACGGGCAATGTTGGAGGCCGGTGCGCAAGCGGAGGTGTGGCAGGCGACCCGCTGCTTGGGTCGCGTTGTTGCGCCCTCATCCCCGGGCTAAGGCTCACTTGCCGGCAGCACGCCGTGAGCCGGCATGAGCAGCTTCTTCATACCTGTCCGGCGCGGCCAATCGCCCACGGCGTGCTAATTAAGTGTAGAATTTTGCCCAGAAGTTGTGCTTAGGATGGTTTGAGCCGGTAGCGGTTCACTCACACCCGGAGGACGCCAATGTTTCAGACCACCATGCGTATAGCGGCAGTCGCCGCGCTCGCGCTTACATCGCTCGCAGGCTGCGAGATCAACAACCCAACGCCTGTTGCGGCGGCGCCGGCACCGGCGTCCGTGGTGGTGCAACCAGCCGCGCCCGCCCCGGCGGCCGTGGTGGTGCAGCCGACGACGTACTGAAGGCCGCCCGGTCAGCTTGAGGAAATAAGGCCGCCCGGTCAGCTTGAGGAAATAGAGGCGGGCGGCAATACATCGGCAATAACAGTAGTCCTGATGATGACTCCTGAAGCGTGTCCCCCCGCTGTGCCGCCGTCATGGTCGGCGGAGGCCACTGCTGTCCGGCACGCTACTTGCATGGGAACAGAGTGAGTTGGGGGATTGGGGGTGGTCGTTGGATTTTTGGCGGATCGAGCAGGTCGGCGATCGTTTTGCGGGTGAACAGATGGCTGCGGATGGCGGTCAGCAGGGCGGTTGCGGAGTGGGCGACCGCCTGTGTGAGCGTCTGCTTGGCGTGGGCGAGCCGCACCAGGATGTACGCGATCATGGCGGTGGCGATCTGGATGCGGACGGCGTTCTCGGAGGTACCCATGAAGCGGCTAATGCGCAGGTTCTGCTTGATCCATTTGAAGAACAGCTCGATCTGCCAGCGCTCCTTGTAGAGTGCGGCGATGGCCTCGGCGGGGCTGGTCAGGTCGTTGGTGAACAGGCGCAGGCTGCGGCCTGGGCCGATGCGGATCGTGATCTCGCGGCCGATATCGTCGAATGGGTTGCGGCGGCTTTTCGCCAGCCGCTCGGGCAGCCGGCCGGTGCGGTCCGACAGCACGATCGTGCCGGCGGCAACCGGCCGGTGTTCGACATCACGCAGCGGCGTGTTGCGCTTCAATCGGGTGACGAAGCGGCAGCCCTGGTCGCGCAGCGCGGCCCACCAGGCGAAATCGTAGTAGCCGAGATCAAACACGTAGGTCGCCCCGGCCTCGATGGCCAGCATCCGCCTGGCGGCGGTGATGTCGTTGATCTTGGCCGAGGTGAGGTCGAACTGGACCGGCTGCCCGGCGCGCGGGTCATAGACCATGTGGATCTTGGCGGTCGGCTGGTTGCGGTGCAGGCCGATCCATTGGCGCATCCGCAGGCCGAGATTGACCTGCGTGCTGTCGATCAGGCGGATCACCTCGTCCATCTCCTGCCGCAGGGTGCGGTGCAACCGCGGCAGCATGGCTTGCAGCAGATCGACGAACAGCCCGGCATCGCGGCGGCCGTTGGCGTCGGCCAGCGTCGAGCGGCGCGGCGCCTGACTGCCGATGAGCCGCAGCGGGCTGCTGCCCGGCCGCAATCCGGCGACCGTCTGACGCAGGCCGTGCAGGCCGCCGAACGCCGCGCCCAGCATGGCGATCAGATGGTCCCGGCTATCGAAGGAGCGCACGCCATCATCGGCGCCATAGCGGCCGGTGAGCCGCTCGAACGTGTCCCAGGGAATTTCCTCGAACAGCGCTTCGAGTACCGGTAGGCTGATGGCGCATGGCGCTGGTCCTTGCTGCGGTGGATAACGTTGCCGAACGTCTCCTTCGCAGCAGAATCAACGCCATGCGATTCCGCAAGCAAAAAGCGTGCCGGACAGCAGTGGCGGAGGCCGACCATGAGTGCGTCCGCGAGGACGCTTTGTCTGCACGGTGCAAGTCCGTGCCCGGACTGGTCGCAGCCCAGTAATCGAAGGTAACTGCGTCCACCGGCGCTGAGGCGACTGACAAAGCGACCGGCGGGCGGATCACGTGGTTGAGGGCGGAATGCCGGGACGGCAAGGCGGCTGAAACGGAATCCTGCCTGAACGACCGCAGGCGTTAAATTCAATAGTGCGACCGGCACTGGATAACCTCCATGTGCTGGTCTTCTCCCCTGCGGCCTTGCACCCGGTATACCAGCCGATGCTCGCCGGTGATCCGCCGGGACCACCAGCCAGAGAGATCGCCCTTTAACGCCTCCGGCTTGCCCAGTCCGGTGAACGGATGTCGCCGCGCGTCTTCGATCAACTCGTTCAGCCGCCGATGGACATCCGGGCCAGTGCGCGCCCAGTAGAGGTAGTCGTCCCACCCGTCGTCACTGAAATGGACGTTCACGCCTCGGAGGCGGTTTTGGGCGACACCAAATCATGCACCTGGAGCTGACCGGCTTCGGCCTGGCGTACCCCGCGTTGCAGCCGCTCAGCATTCCGCGGGCTGCTCAGCAGATGCACCGTCTCCTGCCAGCCCGCGAACTCGGCCTCGGACATCATCACGACATTACCCTTGCCACCCTGCCGGGTGACCACGATCGGTGCCCGCGCCTCGACCACCTCGTCCAGGTAGCGCGACAGGTTCTGCCGCAGCTCGGTGTAGGACACATGGGACATGGATCGCCTCTGCTTCATCCAACTAGCGTACGTGTTTCTGTACGTCAACTTCGCTCCTGCCTTGCCCCTTTTCCCTTCCCGCCGCTACCCGCCCAAAAACAGCCGCCGCACCTCCGCATCCTCCGCCAGCGCCCGCGCCGGGCCCGATCGCACCGTGCGCCCGTCCACCAGCACCACGCCGCGATCGGCGATCATCAGCGCCTCCGAGGCGTTCTGCTCCACCATCGCGATCGCGGTGCCCTCGCGATGGATCGCCACGATGGTGTCAAACAGCCCATCCGCGGCTTTCGGCGACAGGCCGGCCGAGGGCTCGTCCAGCAGCAGCAGGCGCGGCTGCACCATCAGCGCCATCGCCATCGCCAGCACCTGCCGCTGCCCGCCCGAGAGCGTGCGCGCCGGCGCCCGGCGCTTTTCGGCGAGCATGGGGAAGCGCACCAGCAGCGCCTCGATCCGCGCCCGGCTCTCGCGCGCCTGCACGAAGCCGCCCATCTCCAGGTTCTCGCGCACCGTCATGGTCGGAAACACGTTCGCCTCTTGCGGCACCAACGCGATCCCGCGCCGCGCCCGCTCGCGCGCCGGCAGCGGCACGATCGAGGCGCCGTCGAGCAGCACCACGCCCGATTTCAGCCGCAGCAATCCGGCGATCGCCTTCAGCAGCGTCGATTTGCCGGCCCCGTTCGGCCCCACGATCGCGACCAGCTCGCCCGCGTCCACGTCGAGTGCCGCGCCCTTCAGGATCTCGTCGGCACCGCCATAGCCACAGACGACGTCCGCTGCCCGCATCAGTGCCAACGCCGACGCCCCATATAGGCGTCCTGCACGGCGGCGTCGGCGGCGATCGCGGCGAAGCTGCCCTCGACCAGGCGGCGGCCCTCGGCCATCACCACCACTGGATCGCAGAGCCGCGCGATCAAGTCCATGTGGTGCTCGATCACCAGGAAGGTGACGCCCTCGGCGCAGAGCGCGCGCAGATGCGCCGCGATCGCGGCGGCGAGGGTCGGGTTCACCCCCGCGATCGGCTCGTCGAGCAGCACAAGGCGCGGGCACGCCATCAGCGCGCGGCCGATCTCGAGCAGCTTCTTCTGGCCGCCCGAAAGCGCCGCGGCGGGCGCGTTCGCGACGCCCGCGAGATCGAGGCGCTCGGCGACCCTCCAGGCGCGGGCCAGTGCCGCGCGCTCGGTGGCGCGGAAGCGGCCCGAGAGCGCCGGCCACAGCCGCTCGCCCGGCTGCGCGGGCGCGTAGAGCAGCAGATTGTCGAGCACGGAGAGCCGCCCGATCCCGCGCGCGATCTGGAAGGTGCGAGTCAACCCCGCGCGCGTCACCCGATCGGGCGGCCAGCCGGTCACGTCGCCGCCGCCGAAGCTGACGGTGCCGGCGTCTGGCACGATCACGCCCGAGATGCACTGGAACGCGGTCGTCTTGCCGGCGCCGTTGGGCCCGATCAGGGCGGTGATGGTGCCGGCGCGCACGTCGAGATCCAGCCCGTGGAGCGCGCGCACGCCCCAGAAGCTGCGGGTCAGCCCCCGCACCGAGAGCAGCGCGGTCACGGAAGTGGCGAGACGCCGAACAGCCAGTGATGCCCGTGCGCGAGCAGCGCCGCCCAGACCAGGATCGCGACCAACTGCCCGAACCAGTTGATCTCGCTCGGGATGAAGCGGTTGCGGCGGCGCAGGATCGCGCCGAAGGGCAGGATGGAGGTGCGTCGCTCCAGCATGGCCCACAGCGCCGGGTTGCGAGCCGCGAGCTTGCCGTCGATCGAGGGCATCCCCCAGGCGGGCGTCACCAGCAGCGCACCGAAGAACAGCACCCCGGCCAGGGTGCCGACGCCGATCAGATGCGCGCCGGCCCACAGCATGACCGACCACAGCATCGGGTGGCGGGTGACGCGGATCATGCCGCGGGGCGCCTCGGGCGGCGGGTCATCGATGCCAACCATCGTCGGGTTGCGAACCGTGACCGCGCCGGCGAACAGCAGGAACGCGGCCAGCATCACCACCGCCAGCAGGTCGCGCAGCCAGCCCGGCGCCACCCAAAGCTGCTCGCGCGGGGCATGGATGAAGGCGACGATCAGGAAGGCGAGGGCGGCAATCGAGAACGCGCTGAACAGGGCGCGAAACGACCCGCTCGCCGAGCCGTGCCGCGATCGGCAGGCGCAGCGACGTGCCGGAGAGCCCGACATGCACGCCGATCCACACCACGGCCGCCAGCGCCAGTATCGCCATGCTCTCTCCCGGCGCGCGAGCGCCCGGCGGATCATCGCTCCCGGCTTCGCGGTCGGGCAACCGGCGGCAGGACGGGGTCCAGAAGTGGCGTTCAGGCCAAGGCCGGACTACCACATGTAGTGTTCATTCGCCTTCCCGACTCGAACATTTTGCGTTGACGGCGGCTTCCGGGGTGGCTAGCTCAATTGCGTGAGCACCGTGCGCGAGTCCCGCCCATCCATCCGAGTCCGCGGCCGTTCGCTGATGGCGCTGGTGCTGGCGCCGGAGCTGCCGGTTGCCGACTGGCTGGCGGCGCTGGATGCGCAGCTTGCCCGCTCGCCGGGCTTCTTCGACGGCAAGCCGGTGATCGTCGATCTGGCCGGCCTGCCGCGCGAGCAGCCCGACGTCGCCGGGCTGCTGCACAATTTGCAGGCGCGAGGGGTGCGGATCATCGGCACCGAGGGCGCGCATCCGAGCTGGGAGGGTCTCGCGCAGTGGGGGCGCCCGCTCGGCAATGCCCGGCCGGGGCGGGTGATCGACGTCCCGGACGACCCGCCGCCGCCGGCCGCCGAGGCACCGGCGAACCCGGCCGCGGCCGGGTCGCTGCTGGTCGAGCATTCGGTGCGCTCCGGCCAGGCGGTGGTGTTCGAGGCGGGGGACGTGGTGGTGGTCGGATCGGTCGCCTCGGGGGCCGAAATCATGGCCGGCGGCTCGATCCACGTCTATGGCGCACTCCGCGGCCGGGCGGTCGCGGGACTGCTGGGCAATGCGCGGGCGCGCATCTTCTGCCGGCGGCTGGAGGCAGAGCTGCTGGCGATCGACGGCGTCTATCGCACCGCAGACGAGCTGGACCCGGTGCTGCATGGCCGCGCGGTGCAGGCGTGGCTGGACGGCGAGGCGCTCGGCGTCGCTGCACTCGACTAGAAGGGGGGACGGGGATGGCGCAGGTTGTGGTGGTAACCTCCGGCAAGGGCGGGGTCGGCAAGACGACCTCGACCGCTGCCCTGGGGGCGGCGCTGGCGCGCGGCGGGCAGAGCGTGTGCGTGGTCGATTTCGACGTCGGCTTGCGCAACCTCGACCTCGTGATGGGCGCCGAGCGCCGCGTGGTGTTCGATCTCATCAACGTCGTGCAGGGCGATGCCAAGCTCAACCAGGCGCTGATCCGCGACAAGCGGCTGGAGAACCTGTCGCTGCTGCCGGCCTCGCAGACGCGCGACAAGGACGCGCTGACCAGCGAGGGTGTCACGAAGGTCGTGGCCGAGCTCAGGGAAAAGTTCGACTGGGTGATCTGCGACAGCCCCGCCGGGATCGAGCGCGGAGCGACACTCGCGATGCGCCACGCCGACCTCGCGATCGTCGTGACCAACCCGGAGGTCTCGTCGGTGCGCGATTCCGATCGCATCATCGGCCTGCTCGACAGCAAGACCGAGCGCGCCGAGCGCGGCGAGAAGATGGGCAAGCATCTGCTGCTGACGCGCTACGATGCGGCACGCGCGGCGCGCGGCGAGATGCTGAAGACGGAGGACGTGCTGGAGATCCTGTCGATCCCGCTGCTCGGCATCATCCCCGACAGCGAGGAGGTGTTGCGCTCGTCCAATCTCGGCACGCCGGTGACGCTGGGCAACCCCGATTGCGCGGCGGCGCGGGCCTATGCGGACGCGGCCAAGCGGCTGCGCGGCGAGACGGTGGTGATGACCTTCCCCTCCGAACGCCGCAGCCTGTTCGGCAAGCTGTTCGGCCGGAAGGTGACGGCATGAACCTGCTCGACCTGTTCCGCCGGCGCGGCTCGGCGCCGGTCGCGCGTGAGCGGCTGCAAGTGCTGCTCGCGCATGAGCGCTCCATGAGCGGCCAGTCCGACCTGGTCGCGACGCTGCGCGAGGAGATCATCGCGGTGATCGCCAAGCACATCTCGGTCGAGCGCGACAAGATCCAGATCAAGCTCGATCGCGGCCCGACGATGTCGATGCTGGAGATCGACGTCGAGGTGCCGGCGTTCGCCGCGGCGCGGGCCTGAGAGCTGGGGTTGTGAAAGAGGGCGCGATGGACGCCGACGCGCTGCGCCGGTTGCAGGCGCCGCTCAAGCAGCGCTACCGCGAGCGGCCGGAGACGGCGCGCGTCCCGCGGTTGCGGAAGCGGTGCTGGACAGTGACGAGATCGCCTGCACCGTGCCCGGCTGGGGGGCCGAGGTGCGCGCCGGCCTGCATCCGGCGGCCGGCGGCAGCGGCGCCCTGGCGTGCTCGGCGGACATGCTGCTGCAAGCGGTGGTGGCGTGCGCGGGCGTCACGCTGCGCGCGGTCGCGACCGCGATGGGCGTGCGGCTGCGCGCCGGGCGCGTGATCGCGGAAGCGGCGTGGGACGCGCGCGGCACGCTCGGCATCGACCGCAGCGTGCCGGTGGGTCTCGGGCCGATCGCGCTGCGCTTCGAGCTCGACGCGGATGCCGATGACGCGACCCTGGATCGGCTGGTCGCGACGGCGGAGCGATATTGCGTGATTTTGCAGACGCTGCGCGCGCCGCCCACGATCAGCGTTGCGCGCGCGTCCGTGGCTCCGGCGTGATCGTCACGCCAGCAGTGCCAGCGGCCGGCGCAGCGCGCGGCTGGCTCGGCGGCCCAGCAGCACGTCCGCGCCGAGGCATCGGCCCGGCGGGTCGATCACGAACCACGCCTGCAGCAGCACGAGAAAAAAATACGTCCACGGCCATTCGCCGGGCGTCGAATACTCGCCGAGCCACAGATTGAGCGCCATCACCAGCCCCAGCACGTCCGCCGAGGCGCGAGAGCAGGCCCAGCATCAGCGAGACCGCGACCGCGACCTCGCCGGCATAGACGAGCGGGCCGACGATCGTGATGTTCGGTATGATTACATTTCCGACGAAGTCACCCTGCGCCGGGATGGCGGCGTGCGCCACCATCTGCTTCATCCAGTAGATCAGCCCGCCGTAGTTGGGCGGCACCTTCCACAGCGATTGCTGCCACCACATCACGCCCACCAGGAAGCGAAGCAGCGCCAGCGCCCCGTCGCGTGGCGTGCGGCTCGCCGGGTTGCGGCGCCACGCCGCGAACGCGATCGCCGCCGCCGCGATCAGCAGCAGCCAGAAGACCGGCGTGAGCCAGCTCGTCTTGGTGAGGAACGCCCCCGCGTCGTGCAGCGGGTTGGGTCTCATGCCAGACGCCCAACGAATCCACCGCTCGACCCCTCCCCCCGGCCCGCTCCCGCAGGGGGAGGGGGAGCAGGGCGCCTAAGCCCCCTCCCCTTGCGGGAGGGGGTTGGGGGAGGGGCGTCGCGGGACACAAACGAGTCATCACGAATCAGCACTGATCTCATGACTCCGGCTCCGATCGGGTCGTCGCATCCCTGTTCGCCGGCCAGGCCGCGACGGTGACACGGGGAAGCATTGCCCGAAACCCCTACACGACGCCGCACCGCCGCGCGCATGATCGTGCCGTGAGCCATCCGCCGCCCCCCACCCTGCTCGGCACCAAGCGCCGCGATGCGGACCCGGTGTTCCGCCCGGAGAACCTGCTGCGCGAGGCGCGGCGGCAGCGGCGCCTGCCCGAGGGCGCGGTGCCGGCGATCTGCGCGCTCGACCCGGACGGCGACGCGGTGCGCTGGCTGCGCGCGCAGGGCCGGGCGCGGCCGGTGCCGTCCTGGGCCTGCTACCACACGGCACTCGACGCCTTCGAGCAGAACGGGGTGACGATCGGGATGGTCGGCAGCGCGATCGGCGCGCCGTTCGCGGTGCTGGTGGCCGAGCAGCTTTTCGTCTCCGGCTGCCGGCTGCTGCTCAGCGTGACCTCGGCCGGCCGGATCGCGCCGGCCTCGCCGCCGCCCACCTTCGTGCTGATCGAGCGCGCGCTGCGCGACGAGGGCACCAGCCATCACTACCTTCCACCCGCCGCCTATGCGGCCGCGGACCCGGCGCTGGTGGCACTCGCGCAAGCGGCGCTCGCCGATTTCCCCGCGGTGGTGCGGCGCGGCGATTCCTGGACGACGGATGCGCCGTATCGCGAGACCGAGGATGCGATCGCCGCCGCCGCAGCGCACGATGTGCTGGCGGTGGAGATGGAGGCCGCGGCGCTCTACGCCTTCGCCGAAGCGCGGCGGCGCGCGGTGCTGTGCTTCGCGCATCTGACCAACCAGATGGCGCAGATCGACGGCGATTTCGAGAAGGGTGAGGCCGAGGGTGCGGCCGCGACGCTCGACCTGCTCGGGCGGGTCGCGCGGGCGTGGCAAAACGGCGGTTAGTGCCCGACCGACGCCGCCGCCTTTGGCTGCGGTACCAGCGCCAGCAGCACGATCGAGCCGATCAGCACCACGCCCATACCGAAGAAGCAATCCGCGTAAGTCATGGTGTAGGCTTGCCGTCGTACCATCGCCGCGAGCTCGGCCAGCGCTTGGTGCGCGGCAAGGCCTGCCGGGGTTCCCCTGGCCATGAGCACGCTCGCCGCCCGGTCGAGCCAGGCATGCACGTCCGGCGAGGTGATCGTCAGGCGCTGCGAGATGATGTCGAAATGGTAGTGCTCGCGCGTCGTCGTGAAGGTGGAGAGCATGGCGATTCCGAGCGAACCGCCGAGATTTCGGAACATGTTGAAGAGTGCCGATCCCTGTGCCTGGTCGGCTCGCGCGAGGCCGCCCGTCGCAAGCGAGGAGAGCGGCACGATGATGAAGGGCTGGCCAAGCGCGCGGACGAGCTGCGGCAGCCTGAGCTCTGGCCCGGCCGTGTCCGGGCTCATGTAGCCGTTCATCACGCAGCTCACGCCGAACAACAAGAACCCGAAAGCCACCAGCCGCCGCGCGTCCACCCGCTTCATGATCATCGGCACGAACGGAATGAGAAGGAGCTGCGGTGCCCCCGCCCACATCATCACCTCGCCGATTTGCAACGCGTCGTACCCCTGCACCTGGCCAAGATAGACCGGCAGCAGATAGACCGAGCCGTAGAGCCCGAGTCCCATCACCAGCCCAAGCAGGGAGGCGGCACCGAATGCCCGCCGCGAGAGCAGGCGGAGATCGAGGAACGGCTCGCGGCGCAGGATCTCGATCACGATAAAGGTCGGAATGGCGATCGCCGCCGTCGCCGCCGCGTAGCGAATCCACTCGGTGGTGAACCACGCCTTGTCCTCACCCTCCTCGAGCATGGCGATCAGCGAGCCGAGTCCCGCTGCCATGAAGAGAATGCCCCACCAGTCGCCGTTCCTGAGCAGGCGAAGTTGCAGCTTCTCTCGCTCAATCCCGTACCAGACGGCGCCGAGCACGGCCAGCGCCGGGATGACGTTGATGAAGAAGATCCAGTGCCAGGACCAGGTATCCGTGAGCCAGCCCCCGACGGTGGGCCCGATCGCCGGCGCGAATGTCGCGGTCACGCCGAACATGGCGAGCCCGACCGGCTGGCGCGCCGGGGGCAGCTTGCCGAGGATGATCGTAAGCGCGGTCGGGATCAGCACGCCGCCCGTGAACCCCTGGCCGACGCGGAACAGGATCATCTCGGTGAGGCTGCTCGCGGTCCCGCACAGCATCGAGAAGATCAGGAAGAGCAGGACGTTCGCGATCAGGTAGAGGCGGAGCGAAAACACCCGCGAGAGCCACCCGGTGAGCGGGATCACCACGATCTCGGCGACCAGATAGGCGGTCGAGATCCAGCTTCCCTGATCCGACGAGGCCGAGAGCCCGCCCTCGATATCGCTGAGCGAAGCGTTGGTGATCTGGATGTCGAGCACCGCCATGAAGGCGCCGAGAACGCCCCCCAGGATCGCGATCCAGTCGCGGAGCGGGACCTGGTCGCTGCTCATCGCACAATCCCCTGCGCGGTCTCTTGGCCGAGAGCCACGCGCTCGCGCGCCGGCGGGGCCGCAGTGTTGACGGTCGCCTCCACCGAAAGCCCTGGCCGCAGCGCGCTCACCATCGGATCGCTCGCCGCGAGCGCAATCTTCACCGGCACGCGCTGCACGATCTTGGTGAAATTGCCGGTCGCGTTCTCCGGCGGCAGCAGCGCGAACTGCGAGCCGGAGCCGGGGGCGAGGCTCTCCACCGAGCCGTGGAACTCATGCCCCGGGAAGGTATCGACCGAGAGCGTCACCGGCTGGCCCGGCGCCATCCGGCCGATCTGCGTCTCCTTGAAGTTGGCAGTGACGTAAATCTGCGGGCCCATCGGCACCACCTGCAGCAGCGGCGTGCCGGACGCGACATAGGCGCCGAGCCGGACGCCGCGATCGCCCACCACGCCGGCGACCGGCGCCGTGATCACGGTGTAGGCGAGGTTGAGTTTCGCGCTCTGCAGCTCGGCTTCGGCGCCCTTGAGGGCCGCCGCGGCCATCGCTCGCTCGGCCACCAGCACGTCGATCTGCCGTACCGCCGCCGTGAGCGTCGCCTGATCGCCCGCGAGCTTCGCCTTGATCTCGTTCAGGCCGGCCGCGGTCCGTTCTGCCGTCTGCACCGTGCCGAAGCCCGTGTGGCTCAAATGGGCATAGCGTGCCGCATCGGCCTGTGCGAACGAGACCGTCGCCCGGTCCGCCGCGACGACGGCACGGCTGGACGCGATATTCGCCACCTGCTTGGCGATCTCGGCGCCAACATCGCCGAGCTTGGCCTCCGCCGAGGCCACATCGGCCGCGGCCTTCGCGACCGCCGCCCGGAACGGTCGATCGTCGATTTGCGCCATCACCTGACCGGCCCGCACGGGCTGGTTGTCGGTGACGTCGAGCGCGGCGATCGTCCCCGCCACCTGCGGGCTTACGGTCACGCTATCGGACCCGAAATAGGCATCGTCCGTGGAGACGAGGAACTTGTTCGCTTCCCACCAGCGATAGCCGCCGATCCCAAGTGCGGCTGCTGCGAGCAGCGCCGCCGTCCCAATCAACCACCGTCGGCCGCGAGATCGCTGCAAGCCCCGCGGGGCGGCCGCCTCGTCCGGCTGACCCGGATCAAACGTGCCGACGGCACCGCTATACTGCACGCTCAACCGTGCCGGGATCGCTTCATGCTCCCACTGGGGTACAAGGGTCCAATCGGGGATGTTCTGGTCCATCGATGAGTCTCCGGGGCGACGCGCGCCTGAACTAAACGGTCCAGTTTGATAGGCCTCGCCGCGGCAGGGATCAACGCCAGACTGAACCGTTCAGTATGCCGAGATCACAACCCACGAATGCGCCGGAGGTGCCGTTACGGGCATTGACAAAACTAAACCGTTCAGTTTATTGGGGTCATGTCCCAGACCCAGACTGCCCCAGGCCCGACAGACGCCACTCCGAAGCAGCGGGACATCGCGAAGGCAGCGACCCGCCTGTTCATCGCACAGGGCTACGCCTCGGTGTCGATGGACGCGATCGCGCGTGCCGCCGGGGTCTCCAAGGCGACCCTCTATTCCTATTTCGCCTCGAAGGAGCGGCTGTTCGCGAACCTGGTGGGCGCCGCCTGTTCGCGCTCCGTCAGCGGGCTAGGCGAGCTCGCCGATGGCGGAGCCGACCTTCGCGCCACCCTCACCGAGCTCGCCGGCCGGGCGCTCCGCTTCATGCTCGAGGAGCAGTCGCTCGCCATCTATCGTGTGGTGATGGCGGAAACGGCGCGCTTTCCGGAACTCGGCCGCGCCTTCTACGAGCGCGGCGCCGCCACCTCGCGCCGCAACTTCGCCGCCTGGCTCGAACGGCAGATGGCCGCCGGCAAGCTGCTCTCCCGCGATCCCGGCCTGGCTGCCGAGCAGTTCATGGGTTTGCTGCGCACGCATCTGCATCTGCGCGCCCTGCTCGGCATCGGTCCGCCGCCCACGGAGGCCGAGATCGAGACCACCGTCACGGCGGCGGTGGAGACCTTCCTGCGCGCCTACGCGCCCACTTCCTCGCAGGTGTCCACCGGCAAACCCGCCTAGGCAGCATCGCAAGCAACCCAAGCGCCGCCGTCCCGCCCCGACCGCACCGCGGCCTCGACGAACGCCACACCGCGCACGCCGTCCTCGGCGGTGGGGAAGTCGAGCGCCAGCGGATCGGGTGGCGTGCCGGTGATGCGTGCAGCGATCGCCTCCGCCGCATCGCGGTAGAGATTGGCGAACGCCTCCAGCAACCCCTCGGGATGGCCGCGCGGGATACGCACGAGCCGCTGTGCGGGCGGCAGCAAATCGGCATCGCCGCGCGCGAGGCGCTGCATCGGACGGTCGAGCGGGGCGAAATGCAGATAGTTCGGATCGGTCTGCGCCCATTCGAGCAAGCCGCTCTCGCCCCAGACGCGAAGGTTGAGGTTGTTCTCGCTGCCCGCCATCGCCTGGCTGACGAACAGCGTGCCGCGCGCGCCGCCCTCGAAGCGCAGCAGCAGCGCTGCCGTGTCGTCGATCGTGCGGCCGGGCACCAGCGCACCGAGATCGGCGGCCAGTCGCGCGAGCGGCAGGCCGGCGACGAAGCAGGCGAGGTGGTGCGCGTGCGTGCCGATATCGCCCAGCACCAGCGACGGGCCGCCGCGCGCCGGATCGAGCTTCCAGCGCAGTTTTGGCGTCATCGGCCCGTCCTCGACGCGCGTCGCCATGCCGGCGTGCAGGTATTCCACCTGCACCGCGCGCACGGCACCGATGGCACCCGCGGCGACCATCGCGCGCGCCTGCCGAACCATCGGATAGGCGGCATAGGCGTGGGTGAGGCAGAACACGCGCCCGCTCGCGCGCACGCGGGCGGCGAGGTCGCGCGCGTCGGCGAGCGTGTTGGTCATCGGCTTGTCGCAGATCACGTCGAGCCCGGCTTCGATCGCGGCGATCGCGGCCGGATAGTGGGCGTCGTTCGGCGACATGATCGCCACCGCCTCGATGCCGTCGGCGCGCGCGCGTTCGGCGTCGATCATCGCGCTGACGGTGCCATAGCTGCGCCCCTCCGGCAGCCCGATCGCGGCCCCCGCGGCGGCGGCGCGCGCGGGATCGGAGGAGGGCACGCCGGCCACGATCACGAACCGGCCGTCGAGCCGCGCCGCGTTGCGGTGCATCGGCCCGATCATGCCGCCCGGTCCGCCGCCGATCACGCCGAGCCGCAGCGCCCGGCCGAGGCGCTCGAACGCGCCGCTCATGTGCTGACGCCCAGATGCGCGTCCACGCGGTTGCGCAAGTCGGGACGCAGGGTCACGCCGAGGCCGGGCGCGTCACGGGGGGCGATGAAGCCGTCGGCGAGCACCGGCAATCCCTCCACCAGTTCCTGATACCAGCCGTGATAGGCGGCGCGGACCACTTCCTGCACGAGCGTGTTCGGGCTGGCCGCCGCAAGATGCACCGAGGCGGCGAGCGCCACCGGGCCGGTGCAGTCGTGCGGCGCGATCGGCAGTTCATAGGCTTCGGCCATGGTCGCGATCTTCTTCGCCTCCGACAGCCCGCCGCACCAGCCGATGTCGAACATGCAGACATCGACGGCGCGCTTCTCGAACAGCTCGCGGAACGCCCAGCGCGTGGCCAGCGTCTCGCTCGCCGTGACCCAGATGCCGGCCGCCTCGCGATACTGGCGCAGCGCGTCGAGGTTCATCATCTTGATCGGGTCCTCCGCCCAGTAGGGATCGTATGGTGCGAGCGCGCGCGCGATGCGCAGCGCCGCGGGCAGCGTCCAGAGGCCGTGGAACTCGACATGGATGTCGATCCGGTCGCCGACGCGCTTGCGGATTTTCTCGAACGGTTCGAGCGCGCGCTTGAGGTCGGCGGCCGAGATGTCGGTGCCGCCCGACGCCACGGCGGCGTGGTCGAACGGCCAGATCTTCATGCCGCGATAGCCCTCCGCGAGCAGGCTCTCGGCGAGGTCGTCGGCGCGGTGGAGGAAGGCGTCGAGATCCTCGTACGGCCCCTCCGCCTCGCCCACGCCCCAATCCTCGGTGCTCTGCGTCGGGCGCGCGCGCACGTAGCGGGTGCCGGCGCAGGTGTTGTAGGCGCGGATGCGATCGCGGCAGCGCCCGCCGAGCAGGTTATAGACCGGCTGTCCGCTCGCCTGGCCCAGAATGTCCCAGAGTGCGACGTCGAAGGCGGAGGCGGCGCGCATCTCGGCCCCGGTCGATTTGAAGCCGACGTAGTTCTGCAGCAGCCGGCGCATGTGCCGCTCGATCGCGAATGCGTCCGCGCCGAGCACGGCGGGTGCGACCGTCTCGTGCATCGCCGCCTCCACCGTGCGCGCGGCGAAGAAGGTTTCGCCCAGGCCGACCAGCCCGGCATCGGTGTGAACCATGACCCAGAGCAGGTTGGGGAACTCGTCGAGCCGCAGCGTCTCGATCCGGGTGATTCGCATCTCGGTCGTGACTGCCTCCTGCTCCTCTTCTCCCTCCCCCCTTGTGGGGGAGGGCCGGGGTGAGGGGTCGTGCGGCACGATACCGCGTACCACGCGCACCCCTCCCCCCGGCCCCCTCCCGCAAGGGGAGGGGGAGAAGATCATCGCTGCTCCTCGCTCAGCCGTGGCCCTGTGCCACCCGCCAGCCGATCTCGGCAAGCTGGCGGAACTTCTCGCCCGCCTGCAAGCCGGCGGCGTCGGCGGCGTTGCCGTCGAGCGCGCGACGATACACGCCGGCGGCAATCGCCGCCCAACGGAACAGCGAGAAGGCGACAAAAAACTCGAAATCCGGCAACGCGGCGCGACCGCTGCGCCGGCAGTAATCGGCAACGAACGCCGCTTCGCTCGGCAGGCCGGGGATGTCGAGACCCCGCAGCCCGCCGAACTCCGGCGGCAGGCGCCAGTGGAGACACGAATAGGCGAGGTCGGCGATCGGATGCCCAATCGTCGAAAGCTCCCAGTCGAGCACCGCCGCGACGCGCGGCGCGTCGGGCGCGTAGATCAGATTGCCGAGGCGATAGTCGCCGTGCGCGATGGCGCTTTCGTCGTCCGCGGGCACGTGCGCGCCGAGCCAATCAATCAGCCGGTCCATCGCCGGCACCTCGCCCACCTGCGAGGCGCGATACTGCTTCGACCAGCGATCCACTTGCCGCCGGACGTAGCCTTCCGGCCGGCCGAATCCCTCCAGGCCCACCGCCCGCCAATCGACGCCGTGCAGGGCCGCCAGCACCCGGCCCATCTCGTCGTAGAGGGCCGCGCGCGCCGCCGGCGTCTGCGCCGGCAGCGTGCGATCGACGAACACGCGGCCTTCGACATGCGCCATGACGAAGAACATCGTGCCGATGATGCCGGGATCGGTGCAGAGCAGCAGCACTTCCGGCACCGGCACTGCACTTCCCGCGAGTGCCCGCATCACGCGGAACTCGCGGTCGACGGCATGGGCGGAGGGCAGCAGATGTCCCGGCGGCTGCTTGCGCAGCACGTAGCGTCGGTGCGGCGTGTCGATCACGAAGGTCGGGTTCGATTGGCCGCCCTGGAATTGCAGCAGCGTCATCGGTCCGGCGAAGTCGGGCAGATGCGCGGCCAGATAACGCGCCAGCGCCGCCTCGTCGAACCGGTGGTTGGCGAGGACGGGGACGAGGATCGGCGCGCCGCCAGTGCCGCTCATTGATCCGGCGTGGGCGGGCTGCCGATGGTCACGCCGCCGTCGATCACCAGGGTCTGCCCGGTCATGAAGCGGCCGGCGTCAGCGGCGAGGAACACTGCCGCCCCGGCGATCTCGTCAGGCTCGCCGATGCGGCCGAGCGGCGTTTCGCGTTCGCGGCGTGCGAGCAGGCGCGCATCTTCCCACAGGGCACGCGCGAAATCGGTGCGCACCAGTCCAGGGGCGATGCAGTTGGCGCGCACGCCGCGCGGCCCCCATTCGACGGCGATGTTGCGCACGAGCTGCATGTCAGCGGCCTTGGAGAGCGCGTAGACGCCAAGGGTTGCCGAGCCGCGCAGTCCGGCGATCGAGGAGACCACGATCACCGACCCGCCGCCGCGCGCCGCCATCCCCGGCAGCACCATGTTGGTGAGCCAGAAATTGCTGCGCACGTTGCTCGCCATCGTGCGGTCATAGGCGTCGTCGGAGATGGTGGCGGCGGCGCCGAAATGCGGGTTGATGGCGGCGTTGCACACCAGGATGTCGATGCCGCCCCAGCGTTCGGCGGTGGCCTCGGCGAGATGCTGCAATTCCTCCTTGCGGCCGATATGGCAGGGGATGACGATCGCCTCGCCACCGCGCTCGCAGATCGCCGCCGCCACCGCCTCGCACGCGGCCGCCTTGCGGCTGGAGACGACGATTTTGGCGCCGTGCTCGGCCAGGCGCTCGGCGATCGCACGGCCGATCCCCTTCGAGGAGCCGGTGACGATCGCGACCCGGCCCGAGAGGTCGAACAGCCCGCTCATCGCGAGGCCGGTCGCGCCTGGCGATACTTGTTCACCTCCATCCGCCCGAGCTGGAAACGATGCACCTCGTCCGGGCCATCGACGATGCGCAGCGTGCGGGCATTCTTGTACATCGCCGCCAATCCGAAATCGTCCGACACGCCGCCCGCGCCGTGCGCCTGGATCGCCCAGTCGATCACCTGGCACGCCATCTCGGGGGCGGCGACCTTGATCTCGGCGATCTCGCGCCGCGCCTCCTTGTTGCCGACCGTATCCATGCGCCAGGCGGCGTGCAGCACCAGCAGCCGCGCCTGGTCGATCATGATCCGGCTCTCTGCGATGCGGTCGAGGATCACGCCCTGCTCGGCGAGCGGCTTGCCGAACGGGGCGCGTTCGAGTGCCCGCTTGCACGTCATCTCCAGCGCCCGTTCGGCAAGCCCGATCGCCCGCATGCAGTGATGGATGCGCCCCGGCCCGAGCCGGCCCTGCGCGATCTCGAAGCCGCGCCCTTCGCCGAGCAGCAGGTTCGATGCGGGCACGCGCACGTTCTCGAACACCACCTCGCCGTGGCCGTGCGGCGCGTCGTCGAAGCCGAACACCGGCAGCATCCGCTTGACCGTGACGCCGGGTGCCGCGCGCGGCACCAGGATCATCGATTGCTGCCGGTAGCGGTCGGGGGTGTCGGGATCGGTCTTGCCCATCACGATCAGCAGCCGGCAGCGCGGGTCGCCGGCGCCGGACGACCACCATTTGCGGCCGTTGATGACGTAGTCATCGCCTTGCCGCTCGATCCGGCAGCGGATGTTGGTCGCATCCGACGATGCCACGTCGGGCTCGGTCATGCAGAACGCGCTGCGGATTTCGCCGGCGAGCAGCGGTTCGAGCCACTCGCGCTTCTGCGCCTCGGTGCCGTAGCGGTCGAGCGTTTCCATGTTGCCGGTGTCGGGGGCGGAGCAGTTGAACACCTCCGACGCCCACGCGACGCGCCCCATGATCTCCGAAAGCGGAGCGTATTCGAGGTTGGTCAGCCCCGGCCCGCGCGGCGAGTGCGGCAAGAACAGGTTCCAGAGTCCGTCCGCGCGGGCGCGAAGTTTCAGTTCCTCGACGATCGGCACCGGCTGCCAGCGGTCGGCCATCGCCGCCTGCTGGTCGCGATAGGCCGCCTCGTTCGGATACACGTGGCGGTCCATGAAGTCCTGCACGCGGCGGCGCAGCGCCTCGACCTTCTCGGTGTAAGCGAAATCCAAGCTCTGCCTCCCGCCGCGTGCGGCTTCGGTTGCGATCCTATGCCGCGATCACGTTGCCGAACAACTGCCAGGCACTGCCGCTCCACTTTTCGAGCTGCATCGAGCGGATCGGGTGGAAGTTCGTCGCGCTGGTGCTGAGCTTGATGCCCGGCAGCAGCACCGGAAGTTCCATCGCAAGGCTCGCCGCCTGCTTCATGATGTTGGCGCGCGAGAGATCGGGTCCGCACTGCTTCAGCACCTGAACCATCGTCATTGTCACGCCGTAGCCATAGACGTTGTTGTTGTCGTTGAGGTCGGCGCCTGGCATGTACTTCGCCATGAAGCCACGCCACTCATTCATGCCGGCATCGTTCTTCCACTGCGGATCGGTGTTGTCCTTCAGGTAGGCGGCGCTGATCATGCCCACGGCGTTCTGCGGTCCGGCAGGCTTGATGACCGATCCGACCGAGATCGAGACGTTGGTCATCAGGTGCAGCGGCTTGTAATTCATGTCCGCCATCTTGCGGATCATCTGGGCCGCGAACTTGGGAATGGCTGCCGTCAGCACGGTATTGCAGCCGGCCGATTGCAGGCTGACCGCCTGGCTGTCGATCGTGGGGTCGGTGGTTTCGTAGGAGACCGCCTTGACGATCATGCTTTTCGCCTTGTCGCCAAGCCCTTCCTTGAACCCGATCAGGTAGTCCTTCCCGAAATCATCGTTCTGATAGAGGATGCCGACCTTGGCGTCCGGCTTCGCCTGCAGCAGATATTTCGCATAGATTGCCGCCTCGGTGCGGTAGCTCGGCTGCCAGCCCATCGTCCACGGGAAGTGCTTGGGGTCGCCCCATTTGTCGGCGCCGGTCGCAACGAAGAGCTGCGGCACCTTGCGCCGGTTGAGGTATTTCTGCACGGCGGTCTGCGTCGGCGTGCCGAGGCCGTTGAACATGAAGCTCACGCCGTCGGCCTCGACCAGCTTGCGCGTCTCCTCGACCGTGCGCGGCGGGCTATAGCCGTCATCGACCGAGATGAAGTCGATCTTGCGGCCGCCGATCCCGCCCTGGTCGTTGATCATCTTGAAATACGCGGCGTCGGCGCGGCCGATCACGCCGTAGGCGGAGCCGGGACCGCTATAAGGTATGGTGTTGCCGATCTTGACTATGCTCTTGGTAACACCGGGCATCGCGGCGGCAAGGGCCGCGGACGACGGCAGGACTGCGGCGAGCAGCGTTCCCTGGAGCAGGGTTCTCCTATCCAGCATGGGCGTTTCCTCCTTTGCTGGTCGCGGGTTCCGGCGCGCCGGCGGCCAGCGCGCCGCGCGCCTGATCGGGCAGCGGCACCGCCCGTTGTTTCGTCAACGCTGCCACACCCCGTCGCCACGCGCCAGCGACGCCGCCCGGCATCAGATAGAGGAACGCGATCAGGATCACGCCATAGACCGCGTCGGGCGCCGCCTTGCTGACATCCTGCGCGAGGTTGGGGATGAACTGCACGAACAGGGCGCCGAACACCGGCCCCGCCAGCGAGCCGACGCCGCCCACCACCAGCCCCACGAACAGGAAGATCGAGAGGAACACCTGGAAGCTGTCGGGGGCGACGAACGCGACCGCGATCGCGCCGATCGAGCCGGCGATGCCCGGTGTACAGCGCGCTGACCGCGAAGGTGCGGGTCTTGAGCATGGCGATCGGCACCCCCATCGCCTCGGCGGCGAGCGGATGGTCGCGCACCGCCATCATCGCCCGCCCGATCCGTCCACGGACGAGATTGCGCGCGAGCACGAACAATACCGTCGCGATCGCGAGCGCGAACAGGTAGAGCCACTGATCCGACGACAGCGGCAGACCGAACGGGGCGTCCGGCTTGTCGAGCACGATGCCCTGCGCGCCGCCGGTCCAAGGACCCAGCGCGTTCACCTTCAGCACCTGCGGCACGGCAACCGCGAGGGCGAACGTCACCAGTGCCAGATAGAGGCCGCCCAGCCGCAGCGCCGGCAGGCCGACCGCGAAGCCGAACCCGGCACAGATCAGGGCCGCGAGCGGGATCGTCGCCCAGTACGGCACGCCGTAATTGTTCATCAGGATCGCGGTGGTGTAGGCGCCGATCGCGTAGAAGGCGCCGTGGCCCAGCGAAACCTGTCCGTTGTAGCCGGTGACGAGGTTGAGGCCGAGGATCGCGATCGCGTAGGCGACCGTCAGCGTGAGCTGGAACAGATGGTAGTCGCTGAACAGCACCAGCGGCGCCAGCAGCACAACGGCACCGAGCACCGCCGGCGCCGCGCGCCTCATACCCGGCTCACCACGGCGCGCCCGAACAGGCCGGACGGCTTGATCACCAGCACCGCCGCGATCACCACCAGAGCGAGCGTCAGCTTCAGTTCCGGCCCGACGAGATAGGCGCCGCCGACATTCTCGATGATGCCGACGGCGAAGCCGCCGATCACGGCGCCGAGCGGATTGGCGATGCCGCCCAGCAATGCCGCCGCGAACGCGTAGAGCAGGATGCCCGCCATCATGTTCGGATCGAGGAACACCACGGGTGCGATCATCATCCCGGCGACCGCGCCGATCGCCGCCGCAAGACCCCAGCCGAGGGCCAGCATCCAGCCGACACGGATGCCGACCAGCCGGCTGGAGACCGGGTTGTAGGCGGCGGCCCGCATCGCCAGCCCGAGCCTTGTGTGTCGGAAGAACAGATAGACGCCGATCAGCATCAGCAGCGTCACCGCCGTCGAGCCCAGCTCGTGCGGCGAGACGTAGCCGCCGAGAAAGCCGCCGGTGCCGCCCCGTCCCTCGAACGGGCTCGGAAAGCGCTTGATGGTGTAGCCGAAGAACCAGCCGCTGCACGCGTTGAAGATCAGCAGCAGGCCGATCGATACGCCGACCGCGGAGAGCACCGGCGCATCCGCCATCGGCCGCAGCAGGATGCGCTCGATCGCCACCCCGATCGCGAACGAGATCAGCGATCGTGGCAAGAAAAGCGACCCAGTACGGAAGGCCGGCCTGGATCAGTGCGAGGGCGATGAAGGTCGAGAACGTCGCCATCTCGCCTTGCGCGAAGTTCACGTGGTGCGTCGCCTGGTAGATCATCACCAGTGCCAGTGCGAGGCTCGCATAGATGCCGCCGCTGGCGATGCCGGACAGAAGCTGGTGCAGCAGCCCGGCCACCGCTCAATAACCCAGATACGCGCGGCGCACCTGCTCGTCGCGGCCGATCTCGGCGGCGGGTCCGGCGATCACGATGCGGCCGGTCTCCAGCACATAGGCGCGCTCGGCGAGCGCCAGGGCGAGGCTCGCATTCTGCTCGACGATCAGGATGCTCATGCCCTCGGTGGCGCGGATGCGCTCCATGATGGCGAAGATCTCGCGCACGATCAGCGGTGCGAGGCCGAAGCTCGGCTCGTCGAGCAGCAGCAGGCGCGGGCGGGAAAGCAGCGCACGCGCGATCGCCAGCATCTGCTGCTCGCCGCCCGAGAGCGTGCCGGCCTGCTGGCGCAACCGCTGGCGCAGCGTCGGGAAGTAGCCGAACATGCGCTCGATATCCTCGCCCACCGCGCGGTCGCGGCGCGTGAAGTGCCCGAGGCGGAGATTCTCCTCGACCGAGAGTTCCATGAACGTGCCGCGCCCGTCGGGCACGTGGGCGACGCCGCGGCGCACGATCTCCTCGGTCGCCAGCCGGTCGATCCGCTGCCCGGCGAGCCACACCTCGCCGCCGGTGCGCACCATGCCGCAGATTGCGCGCAGCGTGGTGGTCTTGCCCGCGCCGTTGGCGCCGAGCAGTGCCGTGACGCCGCCCTCCGCGACCGCGAAGTCGATGCCGTGCAGCACCTCGCCGGCGCCGTAGCTGGCGCACAGGGACCGCGCCTCAAGCAGCGTCGGCACGGTCGGGCTCCCCGAGATAGGCGCGGATCACGTCGGGGCTGCGGCGCACCGCGTCGGGCGTGCCGTCGGCGATCTTGAGGCCGAACTCCAGCGCCACGACGTGATCGGAGACCCGCATCACCAGGTTCATGTGATGCTCGACCAGCAGGATGCCGAGCGAGAAGTGCGCGCGGATGCGCCCCAGCAGGGCGGCGAGCTCATCGACCTCGCCGTGATTGAGCCCGCCCGCCGGCTCGTCCAGCAGCAGCAGTTTCGGCTCGCCGATCAGCGCGCGGGCGAGTTCGACGCGCTTGGCGGTGCCGAACGGCAGGTCGGCGACCCGCGCGCCCGCGAATGCTTCGAGCGAGAGCAGTTCCAGCAGCGCACGCAGCCGCGCCTGCGCCGCGCGCTCCTCGGCCGCCGCCGCGCGCAGCCGCAACGCGCCGGCGGTGAAGCCGGAGCGCCCCAGATGGTGCGCGCCGACCAGGATGTTCTCGGCGACCGTCAGGCTGCGGAACAGCGCCAGGTTCTGGAACGTGCGGCCGATGCCGAAGCCGGCCATGCGGTGCCTTTTCTCGCCAGTGAGGCGATGCCCGTCCATCACCACGCCACCGCGCGTCGGGCGGTAGATGCCGCTGATGCAGTTGAACAGCGTGGTCTTGCCGGAGCCGTTGGGGCCGATCAGGCCGCAAATCTCGCGCGGCGACACGTCGAACGAGACGCCGCCAAGTGCGATGATGCCGCCGAAGCGCACCGCGACGTCACGCACGCTCAGCAGCGGGCCGCGCGCGTCCTGGTCCGTCAATCCGCCATCCTCCCCGCCCGCGATTGTTGCGCGGGTCCGTCATGCGTCTGACGATTGCCTGACGGCGCCCGCTCCGGTCAAGGACGAAGCCGGCCGCGGTTGACGGTGCGGCCCCCATCGCGCAGGGGTTAGGGATGCCGGTCTCTCCGATGCTGTTCAAGCAGGGGATGCGGCACCTGCCGGCGGGCGTGGTGCTGATCACGACCGGCGCGCCGGGCGCGCGCGGCGGGCTGACCGCGACAGCGGTGATGTCGCTGACCGCCGAGCCGCCGCAACTGGTGGTGGCGGTCAACCACGCGGCCCACGCCTTCCCGCTGATCCTGCACAATCGCACCTTCGGCGTGAACGTGCTGTCGAGCGCCGCACACGCGCTCGCCGACAGTTTCGCCGGGCGCGACGGGTCGCAGGCCGAGGACCGCTTCCGCTTCGGTGCCTGGTCGGCGGGCGTCACCGGCTGCCCGATCCTGGCGGATGCGAAGGTGAGCTTCGAGTGCCGGCTGATGCACGAGTTTTCGGTCGCGACGCACAGCCTGTTGGTGGGTGCCGTGGAGGCGGTGCGCATCGATCCGCAAACCAAGCCGCTGCTGCATTTCGACGGTGCCTGGGCCGGCCTGGGACCGCACGGTGCGGAGTAGCGCAGGCCGCAACGAGCCGACGAGCGAAGGAGAGAAACGATGGAGATCAAGCGAGCCGGTTCCCAGCCCTCCGGCAAGGGACCGGCAAACTGGTTCACCGGCACCGTCCGCATCGACCCGCTGTTCAGCCCGCCCGATCCGGCGCGCGCCGTGGGCGCCAGCGTCACCTTCGAGCCGGGCGCGCGCACCGCATGGCACACCCATCCGCTCGGCCAGACCCTGATCGTCACGGCCGGCTGCGGCCGGGTCCAGCGCGAGGGCGGGCCGGTCGAGGAGATCCGGCCGGGGGACGTGGTCTGGTTCCCGCCTGGGGAGAAGCACTGGCACGGCGCCACGGCCACGACCGCCATGAGCCACATCGCGGTTCAGGAGAAGCTCAACGGCTCGCCGGTAGACTGGATGGAACAGGTGAGCGACGAGCGGTCCCGGGGCTGAGAATCAGGGGCTGACGGTCACGCGACCGCTGCGGCTTCGCGCGCCGGCAGCGCCTCTACCCACGCGCCATACGGCCCGAGCGGCACTTCGGGGGGCGCCTGCGGCAGATCGGGGGTGACGATCTGCGGCGCGTCGGAGAGGTTGAACAGGCAGAGCACCCGCTCCGTCCCGTCGCTGCGCACGAAGCCGACGCACGGCTCCGGCAGGTCGAGCATGGCGAGCGCGCCGTGGGTCAGCGCGGGGCTGGTGCGGCGGAAGGCGAGGAAGGCGCGCCAGGCGTGCAGCAGCGCCTCGGGGTCCGCCTCCTGCGCCGCGACCGCGAGGGCGTGGTGCTCCGCGGGCACCGGCAGCCAGGGCGCGTCGCCCTCGGTGAAGCCGCCGTGGGGCCGGTCGGGGTGCCAGGGAATCGGCGTGCGGCTGCCGTCGCGGCCGCGGAACTCGGGCCAGTAGGCGACGCCGAACGGATCGCGCATCGCCTCCGGGCCAAGCTCGGGCTCGGTCAGGCCCAGTTCCTCCCCCTGGTAGAGGCAGACGCTGCCGCGCAGGCTGAGCAGCAGCGCCATCAGCAGGCGGGCGAAGCGCGGATCGGGAGCAGCGCGGCCGCGCTGCGGGTTCCAGCGGCTGACCGCGCGCTCGACGTCGTGGTTGCTGAACGACCAGCACGGCCAGCCATCCTCGCCGGCCGCCGCCGACTCGGCCAGCATGCCGGAGAGCGTGGCGTGGTCGAGGCCGCAGCGCAGCGGGCGCAGCGTGTAGGCCATGTGCAGCCGCTCGACCCCCTCGGTATAGGCGAGCACGCGATCATAGGCGCCGGGCTGGCTGGAGACCTCGCCGAGCGTCGCCGCACCCGGATACTCGTCGACCAGCGCGCGGATGCGGCCGAGCACGACGAAGGTCGCCGGGTCCATCATGTCGTGGAGGTGGTCTTGCAGCCCAAACAGTTTTGCCGGGGCGAGCGCGCCGGGGAGAGCGGGGGCCGGCGGGTTGCTGCGCAGCCCGGGATCGTGGGCCATGAAGTCGATCGCGTCGAGACGGAAGCCATCGACGCCGCGATCCAGCCAGAACCGGCCGGAGGCGAGGATCGCCTCCACCACCTCCGGATTGCGCAGGTTGAGCGCCGGCTGGCTGGCGAGGAAGTGGTGCAGGTAGAACTGCCGCCGCCGCGGCTCCCAGGTCCAGGCGGCGCCGCCGAACACCGAGAGCCAGTTGTTGGGCGGCGTGCCGTCCGCGCGCGGGTCGGCCCAGACGTACCAGTCCCGCCGGCCGCCGCCGCGGGCGCGGCTGTCGAGGAACCAGGGATGGTCGCTGGAAGTGTGGCTCCAGACCTGGTCGATCAGCACATTGAGGCCGAGCGCGTGCGCGAGTGCCACCAGCCGGTCGAAATCCGCCATGGTGCCGAACACCGGATCGACGGCGAGATGGTCGGCGACGTCGTAGCCGAAATCCTTCATCGGCGAGGTGAAGAACGGGCACAGCCAGATCGCGTCCACGCCGAGGCTGGCCACGTGTTCGAGCTTGGCGCAGATGCCGGGCAGGTCGCCCACGCCGTCGCCGTTGCTGTCGAAGAAGCTGCGCGGATAGATCTGGTAGATCACCGCGCCGCGCCACCACGCATCGGCCCTGGACACCCCGTCGGACGCGTCGTCTTGCGTCCCCGCCCAGACCATCGTCATCGAAACGGTTCCCCCCGCCTTGGGGACAGAATACATCATCCGGGCATTATGACGCAATCGTGAGGCGATTTAGACCGGCGGCCGTAGGCGATGGCCGCTCCCGCTCCGTCATGGTCGGAAGGCTGCCAAGGCCAACCATCCACGACTTTAATGGCGCGCGGCAAAGTCGTGGATACCCGGCCTTCGCCGGGCATGACGACTACCCGGCCTTCGCCGGGCATGACGAGGGTGCCCTGGGCTATGGCGGCCTGGGCTATGGCGGCCCGGCTCCCGAGACAGCCCCGCGCGGTGGGAGGGGATCGACGAGGTGGGGGCAAATTGAGGCGGGCGGGCGAAACGGCACCCGAGCCCCTTTGGGCCTGCTCGCGGCGGGCGCCGTCGCGGCATTCCCGATCGCGGCACCCGCGATCGCTGCGCTCCCGGTCGCTGCGCTCTCGTCCGGCCCGGCGGTGTCGTCGCCTTGCGTCCGGTCGAGGCCGAAACGGGCGGCGATGGGGTCGCGGTCAATCCGGAGAGCGCGGCAGATGCGGGCGACGGCGTCGGCGAGCGGGAGCTGGTTGGGGTCCTCGGCGTCGTCGTCGAGCTGCTCCTTAAGATCGTCCAGCGAGTATTCGATCTTGCTGGCTTTTATGGCGGGCAGGATGCGGCGCTTGATCTGCTTCCTGCGCCAGGCGGTGGCCTCCCGCGCGGCTTCGGCGGCCTGGCGGCCCTGTTCGGCCTGGCGCCGTTCCTGCTGGGTGTCGCGGTCTTCGGCGAGCCGGGCTTCCAGGGCCACGGTCTGGCGGACGGCGCGGGCGATGCGGGCGAATTGCAGCGCCGGGTCGGCTTGCGGCGCTGCCCGGTGGGGGGTGGCGTCCGATGGCGCCCCGGCCGGCACCTCGGCCGCCTCGCTCATGGCCCGCCGGTGCAGCGCCCGGGCGAGGTCCATGCCGAGGGCGCCAAGTTCGGCGAGCATTCGCAGGTGGCGTTCGGTGCGCTGCTGCGCCGGGTCGGCGGGTGCCGGGTCGGGTTGGGGGAGGGGCGGGGTAAAATCCACGAACAAATAGTGAACGAACGGCCGCCAAAAGTCAAGAAGAAAATGGAGCGCCCCAACTGCTCCTCTCCGCCCGCGCTGGCGAGGGAGAGTCAGGTGAGGTGGGTGGGGCGGCCAAACTCGATGCAACGAGCGAGCCGCCAGGCCCACCTCACCCCGACCCTCTCCCCCCGCAAGCGCGGGCGGAGAGGGAGAAATCATATGACTTCAAGCGGTTACCCTGAAGTTATTCCCCGGCCATTCGCAGGGCGAAACCGGCAGCGATCGGGCAGACCGGCAGGGCGGCGGCCAGCACCGCCGCCAGCAGCAGCAGGTGCGGCCGCGGGCTGGCGCCGGTCGCGGCGGCGTCGGCGGCGAGCGCCCCGAAAATCAGCACCGGGGTCGCGAGCGGCAGCACCAGAAGCGGCAGCAGCAGCCCGCCGCGGCGGGCACCGATCACCACCGCCGCGGCCATCGTGCCGAGCAGCGAAAGGTCAGCGGTGCCGGCGAGCAGGCCCGCGAGCAGCGCCGGCAGCGCCGGCGGCGGCATCCGCAGCATGATGGCGAGCGGGGCTGCGGCCAGCAGCAGCGGCAAGCCGGTGGTGAGCCAGTGGGCCGCCGCCTTGGCCAGCGCCAGCCCGGCCGGCGGCAGGCCGGAGAGCAGCAGCAGGTCGAGCGAGCCATCCTCGAAATCGGCGCCGAACAGCCGGTCGAGCGGCAGCACCGCGGCGAGCAGCGCGCATACCCAGACGATGCCGGGCGCGATCCCGCCGAGCACCGCCGGGCCGGGGCCGATCGCGAGCGGAAACAGCGCGCCGGCGAGGACGAAGAACATGACCGCCGCCAGCGTGTCGGCGCCGTGCCGGAACGACAGCCGCAGGTCGCGGCCGAGCACCGCCCAGAACGCGGTCATCCTAGGCGGTCATCCCAACTGCAGCTCGGCGGCATCGGGCAGCGGCAGGGCCAGGTGCGTCGCCGCCACGACGACCCCGCCGGCGGCGCGGTGCGCGGCGAGCAGCGTGCCGAGGCGGGCGATCGAGCCGGCGTCGAGGCCAAGCGTCGGTTCGTCGAGCAGCCAGAGCGGCGCACGCGAGAGCGCCAGGCGCGCGAGCGCCAGCCGCCGCCGCTGCCCGGCCGAGAGCATCCGCGCCGGCAGCGGGGCGAGCGGCGTAAGGTCGAAGGCGGCGAGCGCCGCCGCCGGATCGCCGCCCGAAAGGCGCGCGGCGAAGCGCAGGTTCTCGGCCGCGGTCAGCGCCGGCTTGATCGCGTCGAGATGGCCGACATAGGCGACGCGCCCGGCATGCGCGACCGGATCGCGCGCCGCGTCCTCGCCGTTCCACAGCAGCGCGCCGGCATCGGCGCGCTTGAGGCCGGCGAGCAGGCGCAGCAGCGTCGATTTGCCCGACCCGTTCGGCCCGAGCACCAGCAGCGCGCCGCCGCGATCGACTGCGAACGAGATGTCACGCAGAACCAGACGTTCGGCCCGGAACGCCGCCAGCCCCTCGGCCCGCAGGATCATCATCCTCCCCACCGTGCTCGCGCGCGGCGCCGTGTGTGGACGGGCGGGCGGCGGCATGGTTTAAGCCGCGCGCCGCCGGGATGCACAAGCCGCCGCGCGCATCCCGGATCGGGCGCGATCGCGACAAGGATGGGCGGGACAAGGATGGATGCGATGAAGTCGATCGGCCGGGACAGCCTCAAGGTCCGCCGCACGCTCACGGTCGCGGGCAAGAAGTACGAGTATTTCTCGATCCCGGAGGCCGCGCGCCAACTCGGCGACGCGACGCACCTGCCGATCAGCCTCAAGGTGCTGCTGGAGAACATCCTGCGCTTCGAGGACGGCACCACCTACAAGGTCGAGGACGCGCGCGCCGTCATCGGCTGGCTCGCCGATCGCCGCAGCGACCGCGAGGTGCCGTTTCGCCCGGCGCGCATCCTGATGCAGGATTTCACCGGCGTGCCGGCGGTGGTCGATCTCGCGGCGATGCGCGACGGCATCGTCAAGCTCGGCGGCGAGGCCCGGAAGGTCAATCCGCTGGTGGCGGTCGATCTGGTGATCGACCATTCGGTGATGGTCGATGTCTCGGGCCGCGCCGACGCGCTGGCCCGCAACGTCGCGATCGAGTTCGAGCGCAACGGCGAGCGCTACGCTTTCCTCCGCTGGGGGCAGGAAGCGTTCGGCAATTTCCGCGTGGTGCCGCCGGGGGCCGGCATTTGCCATCAGGTGAACCTGGAAAATCTGGCGCAGGCGGTGTGGACCGCCGATGTGGATGGCAAGACCATCGCCTATCCGGATACGCTCTACGGCACCGACAGCCACACCACGATGGTCAACGGGCTGGGCGTGCTGGGCTGGGGCGTGGGCGGCATCGAGGCCGAGGCGGCGATGCTCGGCCAGCCGATCGCCATGCTGATCCCCGACGTGATCGGCTTCCGCCTGACCGGCCGCCTGCCGGAAGGGGCGACCGCGACCGACCTGGTGCTGACGGTCACGCAGATGCTGCGCAAGAAAGGCGTGGTCGGAAAATTCGTCGAGTTCTACGGCCCGGCTCTCGATCATCTGCCGGTCGCCGACCGCGCGACGATCGGCAACATGGCGCCCGAATATGGCGCCACCTGCGGCTTCTTCCCGGTCGATGCGATGACGCTCCACTACATGCACCAGACCGGGCGCGACGAGCACCGCATCGCGCTGGCCGAAGCCTATCTGCGCGCACAGGGCATGTTCCGCGACGCCAACTCCCCCGACCCGCTGTTCAGCGACACGCTGGAGCTGGACCTCTCGACGGTCGAGCCCTCGCTCGCCGGGCCGAAGCGGCCGCAGGACCGGGTGGCGCTGCGCAGCGCCGCGACCGCGTTCAAGGCGGAGCTGACCAAGAGCCTCGGCGTGCCGGCGAACGACACCGGCAAGCGCGTGGCGGTCGCGGGCCGCAACTACGATCTCGGCCACGGTGACGTGGTGATCGCGGCGATCACCTCCTGCACCAACACCTCCAACCCCTACGTGATGGTCGCGGCCGGGCTGGTGGCGCGCAAGGCGCGGGCGAAGGGTCTGGCGCCGAAGCCGTGGGTGAAGACTTCGCTCGCACCCGGATCGCAGGTGGTGACGGAATATCTCGACCGTGCCGGCTTGACCGCCGATCTCGACGCGCTCGGCTTCAACCTGGTGGGCTACGGCTGCACCACCTGCATCGGCAATTCCGGTCCGCTCGAGGAGCCGATCGCGGATGCGATCGAAGACAACCGGCTGGTCGCGGTCTCGGTGCTGTCGGGCAACCGCAACTTCGAAGGCCGCGTGCATCCCAACGTGCGCGCCAACTATCTCGCAAGTCCGCCGCTGGTGGTCGCCTATGCGCTGCTGGGGACGATGACACAGGACATTACCACCGCCCCGCTCGGCACCGGCCGCGACGGCCAGCCGGTCTATCTGCGCGACCTGTGGCCGACCGCCAAGGAGATCGCCGACACGGTTCATGCCAGCATGGACCGCGAGCAGTTCATCCGCCGCTACGGCGAGGTGTTCCGCGGCACCAAGGAGTGGCAGGCGCTCGACGTCGCGACCGGCAGCGACACCTATCGCTGGTCGGGCGGCTCGACCTACGTGAAGAACCCGCCCTATTTCGAGGGCATCACGATGGAGCCGCCGGGGGCGGCCGACGTCAAGGGCGCGCGGGTGCTGGCGATCCTGGGCGACAACATCACGACCGACCACATCTCGCCCGCGGGAAGCATCAAGAAGGACAGTCCCGCCGGCGACTACCTGCTGCAGCACCAGGTGGTGCAGCGGGACTTCAACAGCTACGGCAGCCGGCGCGGCAACCACGAGATCATGATGCGCGGCACCTTCGCCAACATCCGCATCAAAAACGAGATGCTGGACGGCGTCGAGGGCGGCTGGACCAAGCACTATCCCTCGGGCGAGCAGATGCCGATCTACGATGCGGCAATGCGCTACCAGGCGGAGGGGGTTCCGCTGGTGGTGTTCGGCGGCAAGGAATACGGCATGGGGTCATCGCGCGACTGGGCGGCGAAAGGCACGATGCTGCTCGGCATCAAGGCCGTGATCGCCGAGAGCTTCGAGCGCATCCACCGCTCCAACCTGGTGGGGATGGGCGTGCTGCCGCTGCTGTTCCGCGAGGGCACCGACCGCAAATCGCTCGATCTGCACGGCGACGAGGTGATCGACATTCTCGGCCTCGATGATTTGCGGCCGCGGATGGAGCTCGCGATGGTGATCCATCGCGCCAGCGGCGGCGAGGACCGCGTGCCGGTGATCTGTCGCGTCGATACGATCGACGAGGTCGCCTACTACAAGCACGGCGGCATCCTGCCCTACGTGCTGCGCGGGATGGCCCGCGCGGCCTGAACCGGCTTGCCGCCGGCATGAGAGCGGCGGCACCTGCTCCCTCCCCCCTTGCGGGGGAGGGCCGGGGTGAGGGGTGCCCCCGCACTGATACCGGAGTGGGGATTACCCCTCCCCCCGACCCCCTCCCGCAAGGGGAGGGGGAGAAGTAAATGGCCCTGTCCGCGCGCCTGAACCTGCTGCGCCGGCCGGAGGAAGATCTCCGCCGGCTGCCGGTGCAGATGGATCTGCGCGCGATCAGCCTCGCCGAAGGGGTGCGTGCGGCGCTCGCGGTCGCCGCCCTGCTCATCGTCAACGAATGGATCGGCTCGGTGCTGCTGGTGGAGGCGGCGCTGGGCGCGCTGCTCACCTGCCTCTGCGACGGCGGCGGCCCGATCCGGCGGCGGGTGCCGGGGCTGCTCAGCTTCGGCGTCCTCGGCGCGCTGGCGACGGCGGGGTTCGGGCTGCTGCGCGAGATGCCGGTGCCGGTGGTGGTGCCGATCGCGGCCTTCGCGCTGTTCTGCACCAGCTTCGCCCGCATCTGGGGGCCAGTGCCGATGCAGGTCGGCAACCTGCTCTCGGTCGTGGTCATCATCGCGCTGACCCACCAGCTCGCCTGGGCGGCCGCGCTGCCGATGGCGGGCGCGCTGCTCGGCGGCAGCCTGTGGGCGCTGCTGCTGACCATGGTGATCTGGCGCCTGCACCCGTACGGGCCGGCGCGGCAGGCGGTGGCGGAATGCTACCGCGCGCTGGCCGCCTTGGCCGCCGATCTGCGCGCGCGGGTGGGCACGGAGGCCGACCCCGAGGCGTGGGCGGCGCACGCCCGCGCGCATCGCCGCGCCGTGCGCGACGCGCTGGAGACGGCGCGGCAGACCACGATGGACGCGGCGTCCGGTCGCGGCTCACCGGGCATCAGGCTGGCGCAGACCCTGCTGCGGCTGGAGGCGGCCGAGCAGGTGTTCGGCGCGCTGATCGCGATGGCCGACCTGCTGGAGCGCGAGCGCGATCCCGCGACGCGCGCGGCGGCGGACCGGATCCTGCGGCTGCTGCGCCCGGCGCTGCTGGTGGTGGCGCAGGCGGCGGCGCGCGACGATCCCGGGCGCACCGGGCGGCTGGATCAGGTGATCCGGCAGATCGAGGCGATTCCGCCCGCTTCGCTGCGCCGTGTGGCACGCGCGCTGACCGAGCGGCTGCGCATCGCCGCCACGCTCGCCGAGGCGGGCGGGGTCGCGCACGACGTGCCCGTGGATGCGGCCGGTCCGGGCTGGCGCGTGCGGGTGATGGAGCCGGTGCGGGCCAATCTGGGCTGGGATTCGGCGATCCTGCGCCACGCGGCGCGCGCCGGCGTGGTGGCGGTGCCGGCCTTCGCGTTCACGCTCGGCTGGCCGCGTCCGTATTCCTATTGGATCACGATCATGCTGGTGCTGACCTTGCAGCCGTATTTCGCGCTGACCTGGCAACGCGCGCTGGAGCGGATCGGCGGCACGGTCGCCGGCGGCGTCGTTGCGGCGGCGCTGGCGATCGTCTGCACCACGGGACTGCGCACCGCCGCCGCCTTCCTGCCGCTCGCGATGCTGGCGTTCGCGGCGCGGCGCGTCAGCTTCGCCGCGTTCGTCTCGCTGCTGACGCCGATGCTGATCCTGCTGATCGAGCTGGCGCGGCCCGGCACCAGCGAGCTCGGCATTGCGGAGCTGCGGGCGATCTATGCCGCGGCCGGCGGCCTGCTGGCGGTGGCCGGGTGCCTGGCGCTCTGGCCAAGCTGGGAGCCGGACCGGCTGGCGCAGGAGCGGACGGCGGCGATCGGCGCCCACGCGCGCTATGCCGGGACGGTGCTCGCGAACGCGCCGGCTGCGGACGACGAGGGGGCGCGCCGGGCGGCGGGGGTGGCGAGCAACAATCTCGAGGCCGCGATCTCGCGCGCGCTGGTCGAGCCGCATCCGGGTGTTGCCGCGCGCGAGCGGCTGGAGGCGACGATGGTGGTGGACGCGACGCTGCGACGGCTGGCCGGGCAGCTCGCGGCGGTGCAGCTCGACCCGGCGCGGGCGGGGCAGGGGGGGTCAGCCTGGCGGGCGTGGATTCCGGCCGCGCTGGATGCGCTGCAAGTGGAGCGGACGACGCTGCCGCCGCAGCCGGCGGAGATCGCGACCGGCGGGCTGGGACACCTGACGCGGCAGGTCCATGTGCTGCAAGGGGCGATGCAGCGGCTGGGCGGGGCAGGAGACAGCAAGGTTGGGGCGCCCCCTCCGCGGATATTCCAATCGGCCGAAGGCGGCCAATTGGAACCTTGACCCGCTCCGCCCCAAACCCCGCCAAAGGCGCACCCTTTGGAATCCTTGAGTCCGCCTTGAATTCGTTGCTTCACGCCGTGCCGGAGAATATCGACGTATCCTGGTCTATACATTTCCCTCGTCATGGTCGGCGAAGGCCGACCATCCACGACTTTGCGGCCGCACGAAAGACGTGGATGGTCGGCGAAGGCCGACCATGACGCCGGGAATGAACCGCCGCGAGGAGTCGATGTTTTCGGTGAGCGATATTACAACCATACCGAACTGCTCATTGAGACTGTCATGCCGCTGCAACTGACGATCGCCGCCAAGGGACAGGTGACTTTGCGGAAAGCCGTGCTGGATCACCTGAGGGTTCGGCCGGGACAGAAAATAAAAGTCTCGCTGCTGCCCGACGGCCGCGTTGAGCTGCGTGCCGCCGAGACGACGGCGAGCATCGCGCGACTGCGCGGCGCTTTGCGACGGCCACGGCATCGGCCCGTCTCGCTGGCCGAGATGCAGGAGGCGGTCGAGCGCGGCGCGGGCGAGTGAGGTGAAACATGCGATCTTCCTGAGCGGCCCAATCGGAGTGGGCAAGACAGCTCTTGGGCGCGCTCTCAGCACCGCGATCGGGGCGGGGTTCATTGACGGAGACGATTTCTCTGATCCCGACAAGCCTTGGTATTGCTCGATCCTGCAAACCAGCATCGGCGTGGTGCAGAGGGGCCTTGCGATCCTTGAGAGCAAACCAGCCGTGGTGATCTCCTACCTCCTGAATTGCATGAACTGGATATATTTCCGACGGAGATTCGCCGATGCCGGAATTGGAACTCTCTTCATCGGCTTGCGTGCCTCATTTGCCTTCATCGTCGATGAAGGACGAGGACGCCGCTTCGACGAGGACGAGCGCCAGCGCATCCGGACCATGATCGCCGAAGGCTATGGCGAGAAACCCTTCAGCGACCTCATCGTGGACACGGATCAGGACAGTTTTGCGAACACGCTCGCTCATCTGGTATCCGGGGTGCAGCGGATGATTCGAGAGAGCAGACCGCCTCCCGCGACCTTACAATGATGCCGAGCCGCGCAACGCGCCAACGCTAAGCGAGCTCAGAATCATCGGTGTCGGGGACGGGAGCGGGCGGCGTTCTGGCGGCGTCCAAATGCAATCGCTGGCGCGCCGAGAACATGGGTCCGCGCGCGGGTCGCACGGGTGCAAACGCCGATAAGCCGATCGGCTTGCGCACGTCGTCGTAGATCGCTTCCATGCCACCACGAATGAAGTATGTCTCGTGCCAGAACCCCGTGCCGCCCGAGTTCCGTACGAACTGTTGCCACCACAGTCTGTGGGGATCGCTTCGCGCCCAGCGCTCCAGGGAGTCAAAATCCCGCCAGTATTGGCGCATCCCGGCGTGCGGAGGAAACAGCGAAAACAACAGATTTTCGTGCAGCAGCAGACCATCGGGCTTCTGCTCGACGGCTTTCGGGATTTGCGCCCCGAACCCGAATAACGTCTTCACTCCGGACCAGCTCCGCACCCGCATTCCAAGATAGATGACGACGAGATCGGGATAGTCCGCGAGATCAATGGTCAGGCGCTGAACCTTCGTCACGATGGCGTCTTCCGCAGCGTGCGGGGCCTCACCTCAGGCGATCGCTTGGTAGGCGAGGGTTTGGAACTCCTCGGCGATCGCCGTGTCGTCGGCGCTGGTCATGAGGCGCTGGAGCAGCAGGATGGTCGTCATCTGCTCGCCCGGATGGGTGACGAAGCTGGTGCCGAAGCCGCCGGTCCAGCCGTAACTTCCAGGGCCGGCGGTGGCGCCCGCTCGGCGCGTGACGACCGCGCCGCCGAACCCCCATCCGTAACGGTCCCAGAAGCCGGGGGAAAACGGCGAGGCCGCCTTCTGCTCCGGCGTGATGTGATCGCTCATCATGAGCCGGACGCTCTCGCGCGTCAGCATTTGGCCGTGCCGATGGCGCCCGTGGTCGAGCAGCATCCGGGCGAAGGCGAGATAATCGTCGGCCGTCGAGACCAGCGCGTTGGGGAAGGCGGGCGGCTGCACATAGCGTCCGCCGCGCGCGGCATCCCAGACCTTCAGCCCGCTGCCGCTTTCGTCGCGCGCATACGCGGTCGCGAGCCGGTCGAGCGCGCCGTCCGGCACGCAAAAGCCGGTGTCCCGCATCCCGAGCGGCGCAAAAATCCGCTCGCGCAGGAACTCCTCCAGCGGCACGCCGGCGATGCGCGCGATCAGCACGCCGAGGATGTCGATGCCGGTGTGGTACATCCAGCGTTCCCCCGGCTGGTGGACGAGCGGCAGCCGGCCGATCCGCGCCATGAACTCGTCGGGACCGAAGGGAAGCTGGTCGGGGCCGGGGGCGACGCCGAGATCCGCCATCGCCGCCTGGATGGGATAGCGGCCGGGTGGCGCCATCACCGCGCCGAGGCCGAGCCGGAACGTCAGCAGGTCATCGAGCGTGATCGCCCGGCGCGCCGGCACCGTGTCTTCGATCGCGCTGTCGATCGAGCGCAGCACGCGGCGGTCGGCCAGCTCCGGCAGCCACCGCTCGACCGCATCGCCGATCGCGATCCGCCCCTGCTCGACCAGCATCATCGCCGCCGCCGCGATGATCGGCTTGGTCATCGAGAGCATGCGAAAGATGGTGTTGCGTCGCATCGGGGTGCGGGCGGCGATGTCCTGCACGCCGACCGCCTCGACATGGACGGCTTCGCGCCGCGCCGCGAGCGCCACGATGCCCGCCACCTCGCCGCGTTCGACGTGCGCGCGCATGGCCTCGCCGATGCGTGCCAGCTGCGTCTCCGAAAATCCGCTGGATTGTGCCATCGCTTCCTCCGCGCCCATCGTGCTCAGGCTTGTACCGATCCGGCGCCGGCATATTCGTCGTGGCGCCGTACGAAATCCATGGTGGTCGTCTCGTTCCGTCCCTTGGACGCGATCGAGGATCATCAGGTGCCGATCAGCTCGGCGTTGACCTTGTCGCGCAGGTGCGTCGCTTCTTTCTCGCGCGCGAGCAGCGCCCTGCGGGCCGCCAGCCACTCCTCGCGCGATACGACACGGTGCTGCTGCATGATGCCTCTTCGGATTCATCTGATCGAGCTTGACAAACACCTTGATATCAACGTAACTGCGTCATGTCAAACCCGGTGGTGGTTCCGTTCAAGACGACGCTGCTGGTTCGCGACAAATGCCTGTGCCTGCATCTCCAGCGGGCGGCGCGGGCGGTGGGGCGGCGCTTCGACGAGGCATTGCGTCCGCTCGGCCTGACCAACGGCCAGTTCTCGCTGATGATGGCGCTCAACCGGCCCGAGCCGGCGGCGATGGCGGCAGTGGCATCGTTGCTGGCGATGGATCGCACGACGCTGACGGCGGCACTCAAGCCGCTGGAGCGCCGCGGGCTGGTCGCGGTCGCGGCCCATCCGGCGGACGCGCGCCGCCGGCTGCTGCGGCTGACGGCCGCGGGATCGGCGCTGCTGGCGCGGGCCGTGCCGGTCTGGGAAAGCACGCACGCGGCGCTCGAAGCCCTGCTTGGCAAAGATGCTGATCCCGAACAGATCCGCAAGAACCTGCGCGCCCTGTCGTGACCGCGACACCGTGACCGCTACGCCGCGACTGCCCGCAGCCGCCCCGGGCGCAGCCGCAGCAGCAGTGTCGAGACCACCGCGATATTGCCGAGGTTGAACGCGACCGCCGCGACGAAGGCCGGCGCGTACGATCCGGCCTGGTCGTAGATGGCGCCGCCCATCCAGCCGCCGAACGCCATTCCCCCGGTGCCGAACAGCAGCATGATCGGCACCCGCCAGCTCGCCTGGCGCGCCGGATAGAGCTCGCGGATCGCCATCACGTAGGCGGGGACGATGCCGCTGTAGCCGAGGCCAAAGAAGGCCGCGATCGCGAACAGCCCGGCCTCGTCGCGGGTGGCGAGGAAAGCCGCGAGCGCCGTTGCCTGGCAGATCGAGCCGGCGAGCACGGTGGGAAGCCCGCCGATCCGGTCGGCGAGCCAGCCCCAGAACTGCCGGCTGACGAACGCGGCGCCCAGCAGCGTCGAGAGCATCAGCGCTCCTTGGGCCGGTGCGATGCCGAGATCGCTGCAGAACGCCACCAGATGCACCGCCGGCAGCGCCATCGGCACGCAGCAGAGAAAATTGGCGGCGCACAGCATGGCCTGGGTCCGGCGCGGGCTGACGCCGGGCGGCAGGACGCCGCGCCGGCCGAGCGGCGCCGCGACGCTCGCCGGCCGCGGCGGCGGCACGGCGGCACGCAGCAGGAACAGGGCGAGCGGCAGGATCGTCAGCGCCTCGAAGCCGCCGAAGGCCAGCATGGTCTCGCGCCAGCCCATGGACGCGATGCCGCGTTCCAGCAGGCTCGGCCAGATCGCGCCCGCCACGAACTGACCCGATGAGATAAGTGCCAGCGCCGTTCCGCGCCTGCGGTCGAACCAATGGCTGACATGGATCACGAGCGGCGCGTAGATCGCGCCGATCCCCAGCGCGCCGAGCAGCAGCCCGTGGCCGAGCCAGACCGACCACACCCCGCCGCTCGCCGAGACCGCGAGGCCGCTCGCCGACATCACGGCGCCGAAGGCGACCGTCCAGCGCACCCCGATCCGGTCCGCGATCCGCCCGGCCAGAAGGCCGCCCACCCCGACGCCGAGCCAGGCCGCCGAGCTGGCCAGCGCCGCCGCCGAGCGCGACACGCCGAGATCGGCCGCGAGCGGCTTCAACGCCACCACCACCACCAGCGGCGCGCCGTAGCTGACCGAGAGGATCGCGAGCGTGGCGGCGGCCACCGCCCAGGCACGCCGGCTCTCGACGCCGCCAGGCTCGGCCCCGGCGAGTGCGGCACGGTTGGACACGCCATTTCTCCTTGCCCGCCCAGTCTCGGCCGCGACCGGCGACCCGGCAACCGGGTGCGGCGCCGCGGGTTTGCCCACCGTGCCAGCGAGTGGCGATCAGTGCGGGAGGATGACATGAGGGTGGCATTCCTGGGGCTCGGGTCGATGGGCGCGCCGATGGCCGCCAATCTCGCGCGGGCCGGGCACGATCTTGTGGTGTGGAACCGCAGCGCACGGCAGCCGGAGGGCTTCGATGCGCCACCGCGCCGCGCCGGCAGCATCGAGGAGGCGGTGCGCGCCGCCGAGGTCGCGGCGACGATGCTGGCCGACGACGCGGCGGTGGACGCGGTGGTCGCTGGCGGACTGCTCGCGGCACTGGGCGAGGGCGCGGTGCACCTCTCGATGAGCACCATCAGCATCGCGGCGGCGCGACGGCTCGCGGAGGCGCACGCCGCGCGCGGGCGCGACTATGTCGCGGCGCCGGTGTTCGGGCGTCCCGACATCGCCGCCGCGGGCAAGCTCTGGATCGCGCTTGCAGGGCCGGCGGCGGGCTGCGCGCGCGTCCGGCCGCTGCTCGATGCGATGGGACGCGGCGTGACCGAACTCGGCGAAACCGCGTGGCACGCCAATCTGGTCAAGCTCGGCAACAACATGCTGCTCGCCGCGATGATCGAGGCGCTTGGAGAGACGATCGCGATGATGCGCCGCGCCGGCGTCGAGCCGCAGCGGTTCCTTGACGCCGTGGGCGCGCTGTTCGCCTCCCCGGTCTATGCCAATTACGGCCGGCAGATCGCCGAACGGCGGCACGAACCGGCGGGGTTCCAGGCGCGGCTTGGGCTGAAGGATGTGCGGCTTGCACTCACCGCCGCGGACGAGTTGGGCGTGCCGCTGCCCACGGCCGGGCTCGCGCACGACAACCTGCTCGCGGCGGTTGCGGCGGGGATGGCGGCGCAGGACTGGACGGTGTTGGCGGCGGTGGCGCAGCGTCGGGCAGGGCTGGAATAGGTCAGACGGTCGGATCGCCGAGCGCGTCGTGGACGTGGGTTCGCGCACCGCGATCAGCCCGACTGCGGCGAGCGGCGTGCCGAGGATGATGCCCGCGCCGAGGTCCGGGAGGCGCTGGAGGAGCGGGCCAGCCCGCGAAGGGCTGGCCCTGACGCCTACCGACGCCGTAAGATGACCTTGACCCTTATGGTCAAAGTCACCACGATCACCGGCAGGGGCCAAAGATGGTATTGCATCTTTTGCTCCTCGACGTCCCGCCAACAAGCCTTGGCGGTATAGGCGGCGCCGGAGGGCCACTCCGGCGCCGTCGCAATTCTAGCGCACCCCGAGCGCCCGCAACCAGAGGTTGGGCACGTCAGACGGTCGGATCGCCCAGCGCGTCATGGACGTAGAGTTCGCGCACCGCGATCAGCCCGACCGCGGCGAGCGGCGTGCCGAGGATGATGCCCAGCGGCCCGAACACCGCGCCCATGACCGTCATCGCCAGGATGGTGAGCGCCGGCGGCAGATGCACGGTGCGGCGCTGCACGAACGGCGAGACCAGGTAGCCCTCGATGCCGTGGCAGACCAGGAACACGCCCACGGCCCATAGCGCCGTCCGCCAGCTCACCGTCAGCGCTACCAGCACCGCCGGGATGCCGGCCGCGATCACGCCGAAATAGGGCACGAAGGTGAACACCCCGGCGAGCACGCCGAGCGCCAGCGGCAGCGGCACCCCCACGATCATCAGCCCGATCGCCGAGAGCACGCCGACCACCACCATGTCGATCGACTGGCCGAGCAGCCACCAGGCCAGCACGTGTCCGATGTCGCCGAGCACCTGCCGCGCACGCGCCCGGCGCGGCAGCGGGAACAGGCGCACGACGCCGCCGACGTAGAGGCCGGGCGCGATCGCGAAATAGAGTGCGGTCGCGACCAGGATCAGCAGGGTGATGACGGCGCTGAGCGTGCCGGTGACCACCGTCGTCGCCGATCGCGCGATCTTGCCGCTGGAGGAAGGCGTCGGCGTCAGATTGCGCAGCAGCAACTGGCCCCAGTCGGTGTTGCCGTAGTCCTTGCGCAGCGTCGCGAGCTGGGTGGTTATATCGCCGTAGAGCTGGCGGCCCTCGTGCAGCAGCCGCGGGCCGATGTAGTAGCCGAAGCCGCAGATCAGGCCGAGCAGTGCCAGGCTGACCACCGCCAGCGCCAGGTTGGTCCGCATCCGCGTGTGACGGGCGAGCAGGTCGGCAAGCTTGCGCAGCATCACCGCGAGCAGCACCGCGAGGAAGATCAGCAGCACCACTCTGGAAAGCAGCCAGACCAGCAGCGCCGCCGCGATGGCGATCGCACTGACCCGGAGCGTGGTCGCGATCGAGAGCGCGGGCGTGGCGCGGTCCAACCCGTCGATCGGCGGCGGTGCCGGCCGTACTTCGTTCATTCAGTCCTGGCCCTCCGGCGTGCAGCCCGGCGCGATGGCGGTGGCGATGCGGTCGGCGAGGTGGCCGAGCGCGCGGCTCATGACCGGGACCACCGTTTCGGCCCGCGATGCGCCGGCATCGAGCACGAATTGGGCGTGCCGCGCCACCCCCGAGGGCGTCCCGTTCGGCGCCAGCAGCGCGTAATCGGCCGCCAGCGTTACCTTCCCGGCGCCGTCGGCGGCGAAGCGCCGCACATTGACCGTGATGCTGCGCACGCCGCCGGGCGGCGCGGGATCGCCGGGGGCGAGCACCGCCGTCTCGCCGAGCCGCTGCCGCAGATCGGCGGTCAGCACGCTCTGGATCATCCCGTCGAGCGGCGCCACCCAGCGGTCGGTCCCGGAGACGTTGACCTGGCCGCCGCCCAGCTCGGTCACGATCGCCGAGCGGTCGAGCGCGTCCGGGATCGCCACATCACGCACCACCACCGGCGTGCCGCGCGGGATGGGGCAGGAGAGGGATGAGGGCTCCTCCGTCAGCGCGAAGAAATGCGTCGGCGGCGAGCTGCCGCAGCCGGCGAGCAGCAAAGCCACGAGCAGCACGAAAGCCGCGCGCGGCGTCATCGCCCGCTGGCCCGGCCGGAGATCAGCGCCTCGGGGTGCCGGTCCAGATAGTCGGCGAGCTGGCGCAGGGCGCGGGCCGCGCGGCTCAGCTCGTAGAGCGTGCTGGGAATCCCGGCACTCTGCCCGCCGCCCAGATAGCCGCCGCTGATCACGGTGTGCGCGGCGGCCAGGGTCGAGGCGGCCTGGGTGCTGGCGCGGCGCAGCTCGGCCACCAGCGACGGGGTGGCGGCGCGCAAATTCCGGCTCATTGCCTCGGCGTTGGCGAGCGTGGCATCGAGACGCGCGACGCTCTGCTCCAGCGCGGGAGAGGCGGTGAGGGTCGCGATGTGCGCGCTCGCGCGCTGGAGGTTGCCGGCAATCTGGTCGAGCGGCAGCGCCTGCATTTTGGCGGCAACACCCGCGACCGACTTCATGATGCCGGTGATATCGTCCGAGGGGCCGGTCGGGATCAGCGGCACCGGACCGCTGCCGAGTTCGGCAGGGGCGGCGCCCGGCACGAAGGCGAGGGTGACGATCTTGCCGCCCACCACTGGCACGCTCGAGCCGATCTCGGCGCGCAGCCCCTGCGCGATCAGCCGGCGCAGCATGGCGTCCATCTGCGGGCGCGGATCGGGCTGCCAGGTCTGGCCCGCCGGCAAGTCCACGCGCGAGGGCGTCAGCGCGACCGTCACCTCCTCCTGCAGCCGGCCCAAGTTTGGCTCATAGCGCAGCGCGGCGCGGCGCACGCTGCCGACCCGCTTGCCGTCGAGCTGCACCGCGCCGCCCTCCGAGACGCCGCCATCGGGGGCGGGGAACACCACCCGGTAGTCGAGAGCGCCGGGGCCGGGCGCGCCGGTCGCGGCGTCGCGGCTGGGGAAGAGGGGGAAGTGCGTCTCGCCCTTGGCACGCGGGGCGCCCTGGTCGGGGGTTTCGAACGCGATCGCGCCCTCGAACAGCGCCGGCACCGAGTGCATCTGCAGCCGCGGGCCGCCATTCACCATCGTAAGCTGCGCCGCCCCCGCGTCCCAGAACCGCGTGTCGGTATGCACCAGCCCGTCGAACGGGGCACCGATGAAGGCCTGGATGGCGAAGCTGCGGCCGCCGGGTTCGAGCGTCGTACTCTGCACCACGCCGACCTGGAGATCGCGGTAGTAGAGTGCGGTGCCGCGGCTGACGCTGCCAAGCTGGGCGGCTTCGAGAACGAAGCGGGTGCCGTGCTGATAGCTGGTCTCAGCCGGCTCCTGCCCGAGCCCGATGAAGCGCCCGTGCGGCGATCCGGGCCGCGGATCGATGCCGATCGTGGGGCCGCTGATGATCGCCCGGAGCGATTCCGGATGCGACAGGCTGGGCTGCGCGCCGGCGATCCAGAACTGCGTGCCCGGTCCGAGATGCCCGGCCATGTTGGCGTGCATGCTCAGGTGTACCAGCACGTGTTGCAGATCGTGCTGCAACGCCACCGCCGAGACCGTGCCCACCTCCATGCCGTGATACGTCACCTTCGTGTTGCCCGCCTGCAAATTACCGGCGACCGGAAACACCACCGCGACCTCCGGGCCGCGGCCCAAAAACTCCTTCACCGCGAGATAGCCGACGATCAGGACGGCGGCGATCGGCACTGCCCAGATCCAGCCCGGCCACCGGCTCGGCCGCGTGATCGCGGTCTGCGGCTCACTGCTCGCGCGCGTGTCGTCGTTCATCCGCGTGGCTCCGCCGCGTCCCACAGCAGCCGCGGGTCGAACATGCGCACGGCGAACATCGTCAGCACGATCACGGCGAGGAAGGCGGGGGCACCGAGCCCGGCGCGCACGTGAACGAAGTCGTCGAGCTGGAACAGCGGCACGAAGATTGCGATCGTGAACACGTCGATGTTCGACCAGCGGTCGATCTCCTCGATCGCGCGGTAGAGCCGGCTCTTGGTCACCAGCCGCCGCGCCGAGCGGCGATGCGCCGACCAGATCAGCCACGACATGCCGATCAGCTTGAGCATCGGGGTCGCGATGCTGACGGTGAAGATCAGGACCGCCAGCGGCCACAGCCCGGCACCGATCAGCTCCAGCACGCCGGTTGCGATGGTGTGGCCCTGCACCATGCCGAGCCGGTCCTGCACGCTCATCGGAAAGTAGTTGGCCATCGGGTAGAGCGCCGCCCCGGCTGCGACCAGCGCCGTCGCGCGCATCAGCGAGAACGGCTTGCGCGGCCATAGCACCGCGCCGCAGCGCGGGCAGCGTGAGCCGGGGGCCGCGCGCGGCACCGGAAGATCACATTCGGTGCAGGCGAGCAGCGGGCGCGGCGGCGCGGCCGACAGCGTGGGGGGCGGGGCGATCAGGCGCCAGACCGCGCGGCGATCGAGGCTCGCACGGGTGAGCATCGAGAGCAGAGCCGCCGCGATCAGGCACCAGCCGCCGGCGCCGATGCGCACCGGCACGAACGGGGCCACCCGGCTGTAGCCGACCCCGGCGCCGATCAGGAACACGTCGGGCATCGCCCACAAATCGAGCCGCTCGGCCCAGCGGAACGCGGGCCCGGTCCAGTGCCCGACGGCGCGCAGCCGCACCGCCGCCAATGCCGCCGAGAGCAGCCCGAAGCGCAGGAACGGCAGCGCGACACCTTGCAGCCCCACCACGATCGCGAGCAGCGGATAGCCCTCGCGGTACATGGCCACCACGCCCGAGCCGAGCCGGGTGCTGCGGCTGATGCCGATGGTGGAAATCGTCAGCAGGGTGGCCAGGTTGGCAGGAAACAGCAGCAGCAGGGTGGCGAGGCCGAGGGCGAGGGCGGCATCGACGCTGCGGCCGCTCGCCCGTTCCAGCACGCGGTCGCAGCGGCGGCAGATCGCACGGCCACCTCCCGCGAGCGGCGGGATGGTTTGGACCGTGCCGCAATCGGGGCAGGCGATCGTCATCGGGCGCCGGCTCGTCGGAGTTGCGCCAGAAAAACGTAAGTTCGGGGAAGGGGTTCCGCCGCGGTCACGCGCCAGAGAGCGCGCAGGGCAATCGCCTTGGCGTCAATGCGATCGCCCGGTTGACCCGTCGCGGGTTGCCCGACGATCCTCGGCCGCCACAGGATCGGAGGCTCGCCGTGGAAGCAGCGGCACTCCGCGTCGAAAGGCGCGGCGAGGTGGTTTGGATCACGATCGACCGCGAGGCGCGCCGCAACGCGATCACCGACGCCGTGGTGGGCGGCATCGCCGCGGCGCTGGCGCGGGCCGAGGCCGAAGACGCGCGGGCCGTGGTGCTGACCGGGGCGGGGGAGCGGGCGTTCTGCGCCGGCGCCGACCTCGCTCCGGATTCAGGGTCGTTCCGTTACGACTTCTCCCGCGCCGGCGTGCCCCTGGTGCGGCTACTGCGGCAGGCGCGCGACTGCCCGCTGCCGCTGATCGCGCGCGTGAACGGGCACGTGATGGCGGGGGGAATGGGCCTGCTCGGGATGTGCGATCTCGCGGTCGCCGCCGATCACGCCCGCTTCGGGCTGCCCGAGGTCCGGGTCGGACTGTTCCCGATGCAGGTGATGACGGTGCTGCACCGCCTGCTGCCGGCACGCGTGCTGGCGGAGATGGCGCTGACCGGCGAGCCGATCGACGCCGCCGAAGCGCTTCGGATCGGGCTGGTGAACCACGTCGTGCCGGCGGCGGAGCTGGATGCGAAGGTGGAATGGCTGCTCGGCCGGCTGCTGGACAAGAGCCCCACCGGCATTCGCCGCGGCAAGACGGCGATGCGCCAGATCGAGGCGATGACGCTGGAGCAGTCGCTCGCCTTCATGGAGGCGCAGATCGGGCTGCTGTCGATGACCGAAGATGCCGCCGAGGGACGGGCCGCGTTCAACGAGAAGCGCCCGCCACGCTTCAGCGGGCGATAGGCGCGTTGCCGGCTCGTGCGCGCCAGACCAGCGTGGCGGAGACCGCGTAGTTCCAGACGACACCGATCGCAGCGCCGACGGCGCCGGCCGGGGTCCATCCGAAATGCTGTTGATACAATGTCTGCGCGATCCCGACATTGGCGACGACGCCGACGCCGCAGACCACCATGAACACGATCAGTCCCCGCCACAGCGACGCCCCGCGCAGCCGCTGGTCGCGGTAGGTGATGGCGTTGTTGAGCTGAAAATTCGCGATCATCGCGACCACGGTGCCCAAAAGCTGGGCCTGCTCGAAGGTCAATCCCGAGCGGCGCCCGACCTCCAGAAAGGCGAGATTGACCAGCACGCCGAACGCGCCGACCAGCGCGAAGGAGATGAAGCGCAGCGGCAGCACGCCGTGCAATGTCTTGTCGAGCAGAAGGGCGGCGAACTGGACCAACACCTGGATGTCCAGCTTGCTTTCACCGGCCGCGCGTGGGTGAAAGCGCACCGGGATCTCGCCGATCCGCAGCGGCACCGGCGACGACAGGACGATATCGAGCAGGATCTTGAAGCCCTGCCCGGTCAGGCGCGGCGCCAGGCGCTCGAACAGCGGACGCGACATCATGAAGAAGCCGCTCATCGGATCGGTGAGCGGTGCCCGGGTCATGGGGCCGGCCAGCCGGATGCCAAGCCCGGACAGCCGGTGTCGCCAGGCGCTCGACAGGCCGGCGGCATCGCCGCCTTCGACGTGCCGGCTGCCCACCACGAGATCGCAATCCCCCTCGCGAAGTCGCGCGCGCATCTCGGGCAGGCGGGTCTCGTCGTGCTGCAAGTCCCCGTCCATGACGGCAATTAGGTCGGCCGAGGACGACAGCGCCCCCTCGATCACGGCGGACGCCAATCCGCGCCGGCCGATCCGTCGGATGCAGCGGATGCGCGGGTCGCGCCGGGCGATCTGGCGAGCTTCCTCGGCGGTGCCGTCAGGGCTGTCGTCGTCCACGAACACGGCTTCCCACGCGATGCCCGCCAGCGAGGCTGCGAGGCGGGCGACCAGCGGTGCCACGTTCCGCCGCTCGTTGAAGCACGGGACGATGACCGTGAGCTCGGGAGCATCCCCTCCCCCAACCACCTCCCGCAAGGGGAGGGGGCTTGTCGTGCGCGCCTCTCCCCCTCCCCTTGCGGGAGGGGGCCGGGGGGAGGGGGCGAGAGGTCGATCCATAAGACCGACATCGTATGGCCTCAGCCGGTTCGCCCCGGCAAGCGATAGCGGAACGCCAGCGCCTCCGCCACGTCCTGTCGCCGCACCACGGCGCTGGCGGCGAGATCGGCGATCGTCGCGGCCCACCCGCAGCACGCGGGTAAAACCGCGCGCCGAGAGGCCGAGCCGATCGGCAGCGTGTTCGGCCAGTGTGCGCGCTTCCGCCGCGACCTCGATCGTGCCGATCTCGGCCTCGGCGTTGCTCGCGGCTCCCGCCTCGCCGTAGCGCGCGCGCTGGCGCCGGCGGGCGCAGGCGACGCGCGCGGCCATCGCCTCGGAGGCCTCGCCGGGGGGAGCGCGCGAGAGTTCGGCGGCCGGCACCGGCTGCACGCCCACGGTGAGGTCGATGCGGTCAAGCAGCGGGCCGCTGATCCGCGCCTGGTAGTCCTCGCCGCAGCGGGGCGCGCGGCCGCACTCCCGCGCGGCGTCGCCGAGATGGCCGCACCGGCACGGGTTCATCGCCGCCGCCATCAGGAAGCGTGCCGGATAGGTGATGTGGGCGGTGGCGCGTGCGACCGTGGTGCGGCCGGCCTCCAGCGGCTGGCGCAGCGCCTCCAGCGCCTGGCGCGGAAATTCCGGTATTATGTAGCACCCGCCACCACAAGATAGAGGCGCCGTCCAGCGCCATCTCCTACCATATCCGGCATGGAGAATGAACACGTCCTATCAGGCCTGATCCGCAAGCGGGCCGAAATCGCGGGCGAGTTGGAGACGGCTCAGATGCGGGTCCGCCAGCTTATCATCGACTTGGACAGCCTGGACGCCACGATCCGCCTGTTTGATCCTGACATAGACCTGGAGGAAATCCGGCCGAAGCCGGTGCCGCCGCGCCACACGGCGTTTCACGGCGAAATCAGCCGCATGATCCTGACCGAGCTGCGGGAGACGGGCTTGCCGCTCACGACACGAGATATTGCCTTACGAGTGATGGCGGCACGGAGCCTGAATGTCGCCGATCCCCGGCTCATGCGGACGGTGCAGAAGAGGGTCGGGGCTAGGCTGCAGGAACCTGCGGGCGCGGGGCACCGTGCGGTCGGAAAGCGGAGCTGGGAGCAATTTGCGGTGGGCGCTTCCATGACGTCTACACCACCGAGGTCACGCATATGCCGATTGACTGACTTCGATCAGTCTGCCAGCAATCGAAGCCGGCTACGTGGGAGAAAGGAGACATGAATGGCTCTCCAAAGTCAGATTTGCAGACTCGGGCAGAACGAGCGGCTGCATCGTTTCACACGGCGGCTCGTTGCAGTAATCGTCGTCGAATTTGCGGGTGTGCCAAAAGCTGGCAAGACAACCACCCTAAGTCATGTGCAGGCTTTCCTTCGACGCTGTGGGTTCAGAAGTAGCGTTGTTGTCGAGCGCGCATCAGTATGCCCCATTAAGGACAAAAAACATCAAACTTCAATATTTGGACCGCTTGTACAACTCTACGTAGAAATATTAAATAGCAGCTCAGACTCCTCCAAGCGTAGATGATCCGGAGATTTTAATTCTTGACAGAGGGTATATTTAAGATTTATATGGTGGTTCTCTCTAATGGAGACTGCCAGAATCCGTAGAATAGATAGAGAACTGGTTGAGTTCTTCTTACAGGCGAGTGGCGAAAGCGGATATCTGGTGTGATAGTGATGACAACAGAACCAGAAGATGCATTGTCTCGGGAAAGGGGTATCTCCCTGTCGAAGGGGCGCAAGGTTCCATCATGAACCCAGAAGTTCTGGCAAAGACGTAGGTGGTTGAAGCCACAACCGGGCGCCTTCGTGATGTTTTCAGATTTTTTGTAGTTGACACATCCTCAAGCGAATTTGAGCGGGAATTCTTGTAGAATATGTGAGGCCGTAGCGTCCAAAATACTGGATTGGGTTGAGGAACAAATCGAAGAAAAGGTATTTGCAATCGGAAATCGAAGGTGACCGAAATCTTTCGCGACCGGAGTGTTATTGATCTAAGCGAAAACGGAGGTTCTTGAGTCTTGCTTTTTGAGCGATGGAGCCCTATTGCGCAAGGTCAATCGTGGAAAAAGATACTGAGTTAAGTACAGGCGCTTCCTGTAGTAGTCATCCGCAATCGGAGCGGAAACGTACATAAGGCTGCGCCGCAAAGAAAAGACACCAGATAATGAACTTCACGAGAAGCTGGTAATTTGGGCTGGAGGGCACGTCAGAAAGGAAGATGCGGAGATAGGTAACCCGCTAAGGATTTGCGCCGTACAGGGAGCTTCAAGAAGAGCTAAGATTGCGGATAAACCCACACGATCTTCAAATGCTTGGAGGAATTTTCATTGATAAATCAGGAAACACTTCGAAGCACGTCGCGATGAGTGTACGAATGGCGGGCTAATACAGTATGTACGAAGCAGCATCTCAACAATCTGAATTTTTCGAGAGGCATGTAGTTTTTGGTTTGTAACTTCGTCGATAAGCCTTCACTCCAGAGAGAGGTGCGGAGGGCTTATTGAGTGAAGTTTGGTCGAAGGAAATTCTTGAAAAACTGCTAGTGAATTGATGCCGTTACGCAACTAGCGGAATGATGCACGTTGCCAGTAGCCACACCAATCCACTGACGGCCTAGCACGCCATCGCCAGCCCCATTACGGTCTGGACCTGCCGCCGGTTGTCCATACGGCGATGATCTTCGCGCCAAGCCGACTCCTGCGCATAGCGGACCAGATACGGGCCGGCGATATGGTGATGATGCCCGATCTCGGCCCGGCGCATCCGGGAGAAGAACTCCTCGGCGCCGTTCGTATAGACGCCGCGCGTGTCACTGTAGAGCATCTGATGGTCGATCCGCTGCATGGCGTAGCGGGCGTGCAGATCGTTCCATGACGATGCTTCGTCCGCCATGATTTCCGTGCCTTTGGCGACACGGGCGGCGATGAAGCCGAGGGCGGCCGACTCTGACTTGAACACGGCCGGAAGGGTGCTGCCGCCCCGCTCGCGGATCACGACAACGACCTGGCGCTTGTGGTTCTGGTTCTCGACCAGGCGGCGGTCCCGACGGTTTTCCTTGTGATTGGCCGGCTTGATGTAGCCGCCGAAATAGCCGCCGTCGATTTCCGCAATCGCGGCCCTCGCCGCCGAGCTGCACGCCCTTCATGGCGGACGCCATCGCCTCGCGCAGCTTGTGGGCCAAGACGAAGCTGGTTTTGTATTGGCATATCCAAGATCGCGCGAGAGGGCCAGCGCGCTCTTGCCCTTCACCTCGTTGCAGAAGATGGCGATGGCCGCGAGGTAGTTGCGGAGCGGCATCTTGTGGTAGCGCGAACAGGGTGCCGGACGTGATCGAGAAATCGCCCCGGCACGCCTTGCAGCGCCAGCGGGGCGCACCGTTCGGGCGCCGGCACTCATAGACGGTCGGGCAGCCGCAATGCGGGCAGAACGGCTTGCCGCTCGTTGTCGGCCCAGCGGATCGCGACGAAGGCTGTCTCGGCTTCCTGCCTCGGTCATGCGCAGGACAGACGCTAGGGAGAGCGTCCGGGCCTTTGCTGACAGGAGGAAATGCTGTGACACTTGTCATATCCGCTAGGAACAAGGCGAATATGACAGGAAGCAGCCGGCATTGTCAACAGGAAAACATTATATATGATGGCGCTCCGGTCAATTTTGACGGGAGAGCGGCATGGGGCTGGCAGCAAGTGAGAAAGAGTTGGCCGGTAAGGCGGCTCGCTTCCTTAAGGCTGAATTGAAGCGGGCTGACGTGACCTACGCTGAGCTGGCGAAGCGCCTAGAGGCACACGGGCTGCAAGAAACCGAAGCGTCTATCAGTAGCAAGCTAGCGCGCGGGACGTTCGCGGCTACGTTCTTTCTGGCCGTGCTGGCGGCTTTGGAGATGGAGGGGGTGCGACTGGAGGAACTCTAATCGTCAGGACTTGCTGTGATCTCGGCGCAATACGCTTTGTATGAGGACTCCGGAGGCACACAAACCGACCTTCCGCTAATTCGATCGGTAACAGTAATGACAGTCTGGTTAGTCATTAGCCACTGGCCAGGATTTTGGTGTTTAATAAACATTTGTTGTGCTGTCATAGGAAACTCGAACTCCACTCTTCCCTCAATCATGTGATCGGGTTCTACCGTGATTGGGTTATCGAGTGTTGCTTCCATTCTACCCGGATTGTAATTTGGATTCCGTAAGCAAGAATTCTGGCTTTCCATTCTTGGACACGAGTCTTCGAAGTGTAAAAGGTAACATACAAGCACTCCTGTAAGATAGTGGGTATTTTCACCTTTATGTCCAATATCCTTTTCTGCGACTTGGAATGATTGATAAACCTACAACGGCTAAGCCATGCGGCAGATTGCCCTGAAATCGGGTTGTAGCTCATTCCACCGACGGAAAACGAAATACTCCAATCCTCTGGTTTATCAAAAGATATGCTAGTGGGTGGTGGCGCGGAAACTAGCGGGAGATCAGTTTTCGCTAGACCCCTCTCGTGCCACTTGTGATATATAAGCAAGATTAGAGCCGCCATTACAATAGGTACGCCCCAGTTCCAGGCTACAGTAATTACACTCGAAAGCGGAGGACTGTGAAAATCCAGATAATCAGCAATCTTCCCGTTTATCCACGTAACTCACTGCATCCTCCAGCAGATGCAGAGGAACGTGGAAGCAAACGGCCAATAATAGCGTAATAGCAGGCAGCACGCCCCATCGCTTAAACCAAGATAAAATCCGGCTAAACTTACGCATATTCGAGGGTTTCTCCGTGCCAAAACCGCGACGCCAAGCGGATTCGACGTGAATACCCCGGAGATAAATAACTGAGATGCAAAGCGCCAGTGTGCTGCGCCGGGCCACCCAGCTCCGCTCGCCTTGGTGGCGGGTGCTACATAATACCGGGGAATTCCGGCAGCTCATCGAGGAACAGCACGCCGCGGTGGGCGAGGCTGACCTCGCCGGGGCGGGCGCGCTGGCCGCCGCCGGTTAACGCCGCTTGCGAGGCCGAGTGGTGCGGCTCGCGAAAGGGCGGACGCATCACCAGCCGTCCGCCCTCCAGCATCCCGGCGACGCTGTGGATCATGCTGACCTCCAGCGCTTCGGCCGGCGAGAGGTCGGGCAGCAGGCCGGGCAGGCGGGCGGCGAGCATCGACTTGCCGGCGCCGGGCGGGCCGACGAGCAGCAGATTGTGGCCGCCCGCGGCGGCGATCTCCAGCGCCCGCTTGGCGGTCTCCATTCCCTTGACTTCAGACAAATCCGGGCCGCCCGGTGCGGCGGCGCCCATCGCCGGCTCGGGCGGCGTCAGCACCTGGATGCCGCGAAAGTGGTTGATCAGGCTGAGCAGGTCGCGCGGCGCCAGCACCTCGATCCGGCCCGCCCAGGCGGCCTCGCCGCCCTGGCTCGCCGGGCAGATCAGGCCGAGATCGTCGGCCGAGGCGCCGATCGCCGCCGGCAGGATGCCGGCCACCGGATTGAGCGAGCCGTCGAGGGAAAGCTCGCCGAGGGCGGCGAACTGGGCCACGTCCTCGCGCGACACGACCTCCATCGCGGCGAGCACCGCGAGCGCCATCGGCAGGTCGAAATGGCTGCCTTCCTTCAGCAGGTCGGCCGGGGCGAGATTGATCAGCACGCGCCGCGACGGCAGTGCCAGGCCCATCGCGGTCAGCGCCGCGCGGACCCGCTCGCGTGCCTCGCCCACCGCTTTGTCAGGTAAGCCGACAACCAGGAAGGCGGGCAGGCCGGACGAGATCTGGACTTGCACCTCGACCGGCACCGCCTCGATCCCGCTGAAGGCGAAGGTGCGGATGCTGGCGAGGCTCATGGGCGGTGCTGTCAACCCTGAATTGACGACGTCCTATCGCAATTTGGTCGTTTGCGATAGTCCCTTCAGCCCGGCAAGGGGGCGGCGGCGCGGCGGAGCGAGCGCACCAGCTCCTTCGCCTGCGCCTTCTCCAGCGGGATCGCGATCCAGCCGGCGCCGGGATGCAGCAGGCCGACCAGCGCCAGCAGCGGATCGCGCAGCGTCTCGACATGCCAGCGCATCCCGGCGGCGGTCTGCATCTCGGTGCCCGGCGCCGGATCGACCATCGGTCGCGGCGGCAGCATCTCGGCGCGCGCCATGATCAGCGCCCGGATCAGCAACTCCACGGCGGCGGCGTCGCGGGTGATCGCGATCGGGCCCTGCGGACCGTCAAGCTCGATCGTGAGCGTCGTGCGGTCCTCGCCGAGTGTGCAGCGCCCCTCGATCACGCGCGGTTCCAGACCATGTCCATGCGGAACCGGGTCTGGCACGACGCGGTGGTGACGGTGAGCTCCAGGTGCCGCCCGATGATTTGGCCGTGCAGCGTCGTGGAGCCCGCCACGCTGGTCAGCGTGCCGTCGGCGGCAACCGGGATGGTGAAGATCAGGTCGGGCGCGTAGGCGAATTGCAGCGTCGCGTCGCCGATCTCGAGCACGCCGTCGCGTGTCGGCGGACAGTTCGGGATGGTGGCGTGGACCAGTTTCCCGCGACCCTGGTAGCTGCCGTCGAACCAGTGCGGATCGCCGCGGAACGGCACCGGCGGCGCGGGCGCGAAGGTGGTGATGGGATTATCCGACTGGCTGCAGCCGGCGAGCGCCAGCAGCAGCACGGCGAGGCAGGCGGGGATGCGGGACAGCATGGCTCTCCTGTCGGGCGGCGTCGGGGAGCGCACTATCGTCGCGCGGTTCCCGATGCGCAACGTGCGATCGGCGCGCGAGGCCGCCTAGCACCGTACCCCGTCACTGCGAGGAGCAACGCGACGAAGCAGTCCAGGCACGCCGCACGCTGCCGCGGGCCTGGATCGCCACGCCGGCCAAGTGGCCGGCTCGCGATGACGGTCTAGCCGCGGCCCAGGAACGGCATCTTCGTCGCCATCACCGTGAGAAACGGCACGTTGGCATCGAGCGGCAGGCTCGCCATGTAGGCGACCGCGTTTGCCACGTGCTCCGCGGCCATCGTCGGTTCCGGCATCGAGGTGCCGTTCGGTTGCAGCACACCTTGCGCCATGCGCTCGGTCATCGGGGTCGCCGCATTGCCGATATCCACCTGGCCAACGGCGATATCGTATTTCCGTCCGTCCAGGCCAAGGGATTTCGTCAGCCCCGTGATCGCGTGCTTGGTCGTGGTGTACGGCACCGAGTGGGGGCGCGGCACGTGCGCCGAGATCGAGCCGTTGTTGATGATCCGCCCACCCTGTGGCCGCTGCCGCTTCATCAGCCCGAACGCCGCGCGCGCGCACAGGAACGAGCCGGTGAGGTTCACGCCGAGCACGCGCAGCCAGGTTTCCACCGGCAGTTCGTCCACATCGACCGGCGCCGAACCCCTGCCGGCGTTGTTGAACAGCACGTCGAGCCGGCCGAAATCGCGCTCGATTTCGGCGAACAGCGCCTCGACGGAGGCGGGATCGGCCACGTCGGTCGGCACCACGCGCGTGCGCGCGCCGGCGCCGATCAGGGAGGCGGTTTCGTCCAGCGCGTCGCGCCGGCGCCCCGCGAGCACCACGGCATAGCCGGCGGCACCGAGCGCCAGTGCCGTGGCTCGGCCGACGCCGCTGCCGGCGCCGGTGATCAGCGCGACCTTGTCGGCCATCGTCCGTCCCCTCGGTTTACCCAAGGAAGGTTGGGGCGCTGCCCCAAACCCCGTCAAGGGCGGCGCCCTTGAAACCCATTCATGGGGTCTGGGGCCGATGGCCCGGGGTCGAGGGGCGGAGCGGGCCAAGGTTCCGATCGGCCTGCTTCGGCCGATTGGAATGCCCGCGGAGGGAGAGCCCCTCGCCTTGTTGCGGCGGCCGCGCGCACGCCGATAATGGCGCGCCACGACCAAGGAGCCACGCGATGCGCCGCCGCACCTTTCTTGCCGCCGCATCGGCCTCGGTGTTCGCGCCGGCGATCGGCCGGGCGGCGTCGGCGCGCCTGCTCAAGTTCGTGCCGCAGGCCGATCTTGCCGTGCTCGACCCGGTGTGGACGACGACCTATCAGACGCGCGACCACGGCTTCATGGTGTTCGACACGCTGTTCGGGCTGGATGACCAGTTCCGTCCGCAGCCGCAGATCCTCGATCAGGCCGGCGCGAGGATGGCGGCAGGCGCTGGACGCTGACGCTGCGTCCGGCGTTGAAGTTCCACGACAACACGCCGGTGCTGGCGCGCGATTGCGTGGCCAGCGTCAAGCGCTGGGGCGCGCGCGACAGCTACGGCCAGGCGCTGATGGCGGCCACCGACGAGATCGCGGCACAAGACGACCGCACCATCACCTTCCGGCTGAAATACCCGTTCCCGCTGCTGCCCAACGCGCTCGGCAAGACGCCGCCCAGCATGTGCCCGATCATGCCCGAGCGGCTGGCCAAGACCGATCCCTTCAAGCAGGTGACGGAGATGATCGGCAGCGGGCCGTTCCGCTACATCGCCCGCGACCGCGTGCCCGGCGCGCTGGTCGCCTACGAGCGCTTCGCCGGCTACGTGCCGCGTCCGTCGGGCACACCGAGTGGCACGGCGGGGCCGAAGATCGTGCATTTCGATCGCGTCGAATGGCACATCATCCCCGACAACAGCACCGTGCTGGCGGCACTCCAGCAGGGCGAGATCGATTGGTGGCTGACGCCGGACGCCGATCTGCTGCCGGCATTGAAGGCGGACCGCGAGCTGCGAGTGCGCACCACCGTCACCACCGGGCTGATCGCGACGATGCGGTTCAACCAGCTCTGGCCGCCGTTCGACAATCCTGCGATCCGCCGGGCAATGCTGGGGGCGGTCAAGCAATCGGAATACATGATCGGCATGGTGGGCACCGACCCCTCGCTGTGGCATGTACCCGCCGGCATCTTCTGCCCGAACACGCCGATGGCGAGCGATGCGGGGATGTCGGTGCTGACCGGTCCGCGCGACCTGCCGCGCGCGAAGCAGGAAATCGCCGCGGCCGGCTACAAGGGCGAGAAGGTCGTGCTGCTCGCGCCGACCGATATCCCATCCGCCAAGGCGCTCGCCGACATCTCGGCCGACCTCCTCAAGAAGCTTTGCTTCAACATCGACTATCAGGCGATGGACTGGGCGACGCTGGTCGGGCGGCGCGCCAAGATGAACCCGATCGACCAGGGCGGCTGGAGCCTGTTCCACACGTCCTGGAACGGCACCGACATGCTCGATCCGATCGGGCACGTGTTCCTGCGCGGCAATGGCAAGGCGGCCGCCATCGGCTGGCCCACCGCGCCGAAGATCGAGGCGCTGCGCGACCAGTGGATCCGCGCACCCGATCCGGCGACGCAGAAGAAGCTCGCGGCCGAGTTGCAGGTGCAGGCGTTCCATGACGTGCCGTACATTCCGCTCGGCCAGTATTTCGCCCCGACCGCCTATCGCACGAACCTGCACGGCGTGCTGAACGGCATCCCGGTGTTCTGGAACGTGCAGCGCACGTGAGCGGCCCCACGGAGGGGGTTGGTTGACACGGCGGCGAATCGCCTGTGATGGAGGTCCAGCCAAGGGAGGGTAGCATGGCACTGGATATTCGACGGCCGCTCAATGTCCGGCCGCCGGGATGGGTCGCCGAGTTCAAGGCCTTCATCATGCGTGGCAACGTGGTCGATATGGCGGTCGGCATCATCATCGGCCTCGCCTTCGCCGCCGTCGTCAACAGCCTGGTGAAGGACATCATCACGCCGGTGATCGGCCTGCTGGTTGGCGGCATCGACTTCACCAACATTTTCTTCGTCCTCAAGGGCACGCCGCAACCGACGCTGGCCGCGGCCAGGGCGGCCGGCGACGTGACGCTGAACCTCGGCGTGTTCATCAACACCGTCATCAGCTTCATTATCATCTCGTTCGCGATCTTCTGGATGGTCAAGCTGCTGACGATGCTGAAGATCCGACAGGACGCGAAACCCGCCGGCCCGACCGTCACCGAGAGCCTGCTGACCGAAATCCGCGACGAGCTGCGCGGGGCGCCGAAGGCGCTGCCGGCCGAATGACCCCGACCCCGCAGGCGCTGCGTGACGGGCCGGAGCCGTGCGAGTTCGCGGGCGCGGCGATGATCGCGCTGTGGTGGGCCGGGCACGGCGAGTGGGAGCGCGCGCACCGGATTGTCATGGCCGCCGACACGCCGGACGCCGCCTGGGTTCACGCCTATCTGCACCGCGTCGAGGGCGATGCGGGCAACGCCGCCTATTGGTATCGGCGTGCCGGCCGCCCGGTGGCAGGGGGGCCGGTGGAGGCGGAGTGGGACGCGATCGCGGCCGGCCTGCTCAGCCGGATCGGCAAAAGCACGTCGTCAGGTGGTCGTTGACCATGCCGCTCGCTTGCAGGAAGGCGTAGCAGATCGTCGAGCCGACGAAGCGGAAGCCGCGGCGGCGGAGTTCACGGCTCAGCCGGTCGGAAAGCGGTGTGCGCGCCGGCACCTGATCCATCGCCGTCCAGTCGTTGACGACCGGACGGTGATCGACAAACGACCACAGGAACGCATCGAGGCTGCCGCAGTCGGCCGCGGCTGCGAGGACGGCCCGCGCATTGTCGCGGACCGAGGCGATTTTACCGGCGTGGCGGATCAGTCCGGCATCGCCGAGCAATCCGGCGATTTCGGCGTCGCTCATCGCCGCCACGCGCGCGGGATCGAAACCGCGAAACGCGCGGCGGTAGGCGTCGCGGCGGGCGAGCACGGTACGCCAGGAAAGCCCGGCCTGCGCGCCTTCGAGGCTGAGCAGTTCGAACAGTGCCGCGTCGCCGTGCAGGGGCACGCCCCATTCGCGATCGTGATAGTCCCGCATCAGCGGATCGCGGACGGCCCAGGCGCAGCGCGGGCGCGTGTCGGCGGGTGGTTCCATGACGGCACTATGCCGCGGGCGCGGGCGGACCGCTATCGCCGCTGCGCACTGTCCTGTGCGGGCAGCGGCAGCAGGGGCACGTGGTATTCGGTCAGGATCGCGTCGATCGCGGCGCGGTCGCGCACCAGTTCGCGGTCGATCTCGTTGCGGAACGCCGTATTGCCCTTGCGGACGCCCATCGAGATGTCGAACGCCATCGGCCATCCCGGCCCGTCCGGCGAGGGCTGCACCGGTGTCAGCGTGAGCTTGCCGCTCTCGCGGGCGCCGAAATAGCCGGCGAGCGGGCCCCAGACGATGGCGACGTCGGTGTCCCCGCCCTCGACCGACTGGACGATGGCAGCCGGCGGGTTCGGCCGCTTGTAGTTGCCGTAGAGCATGTAGCCCCGCACGTTGCCGATCATGCCGCGCCGCGCCAGCGCGTGGGTCGGCGGCGTGTTCATCGCGTCGTTGCCGACCATTTCGACGCCGATGGTGAGCTGCCGCAGGCGCGGATCGTCAAACGAGGTGATGTCGAGCTTGCGGTCGGCGCGGGTGACGAAGACGTAGCTGGACCGGTAGTACGGACGCGTCGTCAGGACAAGGTCGTAGCCGGTCGCAACGCCCGGCCAGAGATCGCATTTGCCCGCCTTCAACGTGTTGCGCACGAAGCCGCGCCGCTGCGCCCACCAGGTGTAGCTCAGGCCCTCACCGAGCCGCTTCGCCATCAGCGCCACGATCCGGTTCTCGAAACCTTGGCCCGCGCGGTTCGAGAACGGCAGGTTGTTCGGGTCGGCGCAGACGCGCAGGGTCGCCGCCTGCGCGGTGGCGATGCTGAGCAGGCAGGCGCCGGCGAGGAGAGTCGAGCCTCCTCACTTCGGGGTGGCCTGTGCGGGCGGCGGCGGTGGCGTCGTCACCGGTTGCTGGCCGCCGTTGGCCGCCGAAGGGGCGGAGAGCGACTTCACGTAGGCGGCGATCTCCCAGATCTGCGCATCGGGGATCTTGCCGTGCCAGGACGGCATCCCGTTCGGCCGGCCCTGGTAGATCGGACATGAAGATCTGGTCGAGGTTGCCGCCGTAGCGCCAATGCTGGTCCATCAATGCCGGCCCGATGCCGCCGGCGCCGTGGAAGTGGCAGCCGGAGCAGTTGTACCAGTTGAACAGGCGCGCTCCCTCGGCGATCGCCTGCGGGTTGCCGGCATACATCTTGGCGACCGGGTCGAGCGGCGGCGGCTGAGCCGCCGCCCGGAAACAGCGTCGTGACCGCGACGAAGGCCGGCGGGCTCTGCGCGGCGGGCGGGGCCGGCGGCGCCTGCGCGATCGCGGCACCCGCGGCGAGCGTGGCGGCGGCGGCAAGCAGGGCCGCGGCGGCGCGCACGCTAGTGCGGCGGCAGGGTGAATACATAGAGCGTTCCCCCCGGTGTGGTTTTCTGCTTCAGATCGGCCATGACCCCCACGAAGCCGAGTGCCCCGGTGGGATCACGCGGGTCGAGATTGCCGGAGACGATCGCACCGGCCCAGCCGCCGACACCCGACAGCACGGCGATGTATTCGTGTCCGTCCGGCCCCTTGTAGGCGACCGGCTGGCCGATGATCCCCGAGCCGGTCTTGAACTGCCAGAGCAGCTTGCCGGTGTGGGCGTCGATCGCCTTGAACCAGCCGTCCATGGTTCCGTAAAACACGAGGTCGCCCGCGGTCGCGACCACGCCGCTCCACAACGGCAAATCCTCCTTGATCTCCCAAGCGGGTCTCTCGGCCACCACGTCCCACGCGGTCAGCTCGCCGCGGTTGCCGCCCGGTCCCGGTTTCATCACCACGTTCGCGCCCACATAGGGCGTGCCGGCGATGTAGTTCACCTGCACGTCCTCCCAGTCCATGCAGAGGTTCTCGTGCGGGATGTACATCAGTCCGGTGCGCGGCGAATAGGCGGACGGATTCCAGTCCTTCGCCCCCGATGCGGTCGGGCAGATGTTGCGAACCACCACGCCGAGCTTGGTCGCCTTCGCCGGATTGAGGATCGGGCGTCCGGTCTTGAGATCGACGCCCTTGGTCGAGTTGACGGCGCCGTAGGGCTGGGCCGAGATGATCTGGCCGTTGGTGCGGTCGATCTCGTAGAGATAGCCGTTGCGGTCGGGGTGCAGCAGCACCTTGCGCGGCTTGCCGTCGATCGTGGTGTCGAGCAGGATTTGCTCATTGATGCCGTCATAGTCGTGCTGGTCATGCGGGTTGTACTGGTCCGCCCAAACCGCCTGTCCGGTGTCGGGATTGCGTGCGAACAGCGTCGTGGTCCATTTGTTGTCGCCGGGCCGCTGCTCCTGGTTCCAGGGTCCGGGATTGGCGGTGCCATAGTAAATCAGGTTGAGGTCCGGGTCGTAGGCGATCCAGCCCCACATCGAGCCGCCGCCGATCTTCCAGGCATCCGGCGGCCATGTCTTGACGCCGAGATCGCGGCCTTTTTCGGACCGATAGAAGGGATGGAAGTCCTTGCCGATCAGCACGTCCTTGTCGGGCCCGGTCGCGAACGCCTTCCAGGCGACCTTGCCGGTATCGATGTCGAGTGCGACCACCCAGCCGCGTACGCCGAACTCGCCGCCCGAGTTGCCGACCAGCACCTTCCCCTTCACGACCAGCGGCGCCATCGTCATCGTCTCGCCCTGGTTGATATGGCCGAGCTTGGTTTTCCAGAGCAGCTTTCCGGTGTTCGCATCGAGCGCGATCGTGTTGCCGTCGAGCGTGTTGAAGACGAGCTTGCCCGTCCCAGTAGGCGGCGCCGCGATTGACCACGTCGCAGCAGGCGACCCCCTGGGACGCCGGCTCCGGCCACGGCTTGAAGGCCCATTTCAGCGGCGCGCCGGGCTTGGTCAGGTCGAGCGCATAGACGATGTTCGGATACGCCGTCACGATGTACATGGTGTTGTTGACCACGATCGGCGCCGCTTCCTCGCCCTTTTCCACGCCGAGCGAGAAGGTGAATGCGACGCCGAGGTTCTTGACCGTCGTGGTGTTGATCTGGTTCAGCTCCGAGTAGCGGGTCGCGGCGTAGTTCTTCGCCGGCATGGTCCACTGGCCGTCGTCTTTCGGTGCCGCCGAGGCCGGCGGCGTTGGAAACCCGCCAGCCGCGGCGGGAGACTGTGCGGCGCCCTGGCCGGCCGCGAGGCGCGGGCGTGAGCGCCAACGCCGCGGCGCCGAGCAGCAACCCGAGCTGTCGCCGCGTGCGGGAAGCCGTTCTCTGGTGCTGCAAGCGCATTCGAATGCACTCCCTCGTCGTCAGCGCAGCGTGTAGAGATAGGCCGCGATGTCGGCCGCATCGCGGGCGTCGATCCCCATGTCCGGCATGGCATTGCCCGGCACCACGCTCTGCGGCGACATCAGCCATTTGATCAGGTTGGGTGGCGTGTTCGGCAGCATTCCGGCGATCATCGTGCGCGCGCCGATGGTGGCGAGCGGCGGCCCGACCAGGCCATGCGCGTCCGCAATGCCGGGAATGGTGTGGCAGGTGCCGCAGCCCTCGTGCGCGATCAGCGCAGCGCCATGCCGCGGATTGCCGACCGATGCCGGCGCCTGCGCCGCGGCCGCGAGCGGTGCCGCCAGCGTCGCGGCGGTCAGGCCGGCGGCGATCAGCCGATGCATTGCGGCACCACGAAGAGCGCGACGGTATCGAACACGGTCGCCAGGAAAAAACCGAGCCCGGTCATGATGCCGACCAGTCCGAGGAAGCGCGTGCGCCCCTCGCCGGCTTCGAGCACCTCGCCCGACGCGCCGGGGTCTTCGTGGCGCGTCGCCTGCCAGATGCGCCACGCGGCCCACGCCGCCGCGAGCGCCACCACGATCGCGATCAGGTTGAGCGCCAGCAGCCCGCCCCAGATGCCGCCCCAGCCCGGCACCACGCTGGTGCGCGGTGCACCGCGCGGATAGCAGGTATAGCTGGCGAGGCCGTAATTCACGACCAGCTGGATGATCCACGCCGCCGGGCCGCCGAAGGTGCCGAACATCTGGTCCGGCAATCCCGCGCGTTCGCGATGCGGCGACGGATGCGCGGGGGCCGGCCGGCGATGTCGCCGGCGTCACCATACGTTGGGCGCCACGTAGAGGGCGAGGAACAGCACGACGCCCACGACCACGACGAAATGCCAGTAGGCGACCCCGATCAGCACCGGCACGTGTCGCCGCGCATCGAAATAGCCGAGCGCCGACCAGACCAGGATCAGCAGCAGCGCCAGAACACCGACCACAAGATGCGCCAGATGCAGGCCGGTGATGGTGAAAAATACCGAGCCGTACTCGCTCGATTTCAGCGTGAACGTCTCGCGGCCCCAATCCAGCAGCTGCAGCACCAGGAACACGATCCCGAGCAGCGCCGCCAGCGCCAGGCCGCCGAGCTGGTCGATGCGCAATCCGCGTCGTGCGCCGCGCTCGGCCCACCAGGCGGCGAGGCTGCTCAGGATCAGCGCGATCACGCCCGGCAGCGAGAACAGGAAGCCCGGCGGCTGGAGCGGTGTCCAGTTCCCACCGAGCTGCAGCGCAAAGTAGAAGTACGCGAACAGGAAATAGGCGAACAGCGAGGCTTCGGTCGCGATCACGCAGATCACGCCCCACCAGCCGACGCTGATGCGGCCCACGCCGCCGACAGGAAGCGCGCGATCGGGGGCGAGGTCAGACATCGCCCAGATCCGAAACCGGGGCCGCCGCGATCTGACCGAGCTGCGCGCTCCGGCCACAGCCAGACCGCCATCGCCGCGAGCACGACCAGCACGCCGACGATTGCGAGCCACCAAAGGTGCACCAGCAATCCCACGAACCCCGCCGCCAGGCCGACGGTCAGGATCAGCGGCGCCGGCGTATCGCCCGGCATCTTCAGGATCACGTCGGCGTCGCCGTCGAGCGGGGTGACGCCGATCGTCTCGCGGCCGTGATCGAGCACCAGGCCCTGCGTGACCGCGGTACGCTCCTCGATCTTCTGCAACCGGCTCTCCCACAGCGGATGGCGGCTGACGACGGTGGGGATCACCGCGAAATTGTACGGCGGCGGCGGCGAGGTCGTCGCCCATTCGAGCGTCGGCGCGTCCCACGGGTTGGCGCCCGCGATCGCGCCATGCAGACGGCTCGCGACGATGTTGACCACCAGCAGCAGCACGCCCACGGCGAACAGCCACGCGCCGATCGTGGTGACCAGGTTGAGCGCGTGCCAGCCCATGCCGGGCGGATAGGTGTAGATGCGCCGCGGCATCCCGCGCAGGCCGGTCGAGTGCATCGGCAGGAACGCCAGGTTGAAGCCGACGAACATCACCCAGAAGTTCCAGCGCCCGAGCCGCTCGCTGAGCATCCGCCCGGTCATCTTGGGGAACCAGTAGTAGATGCCGCCGACCACCGGGAAGACATTGATCCCGATCAGCACGTAATGGATGTGCGCGACCACGAAATAGGTGGCGTGGAGCTGCCAATCGACCGGCACCGACGCGGTCATGAAGCCCGAGACGCCGCCGATCACGAACAGCGGGATCATGCTGGCGAAGAACAGAAACGCCGTGGTGATCACCGGGGTGCCGAGCCAGATGGTCGCGGTCCACGCGAACACCGCCACCGCACTCGGGATCGCGATGATGATCGAGGCGCCGCTGAAGAACGACAGCGCGAGATTGGGAATTCCGGTTGCGAACATGTGGTGCACCCACACGCCGAAGCCGAGAATCATGGTCGCGACGGTAGCCAGCGCCACCGGCGTGTAGCCGACCAGCGGCCGGCGGCAGAATGTCGGCAGCCCGTCGGAGACGATCCCCATCGCCGGCAGCACGATCGCATACACCCACGGGTGGCCGAACATCCAGAACAGGTGCTGCCACAGCAGCGGCTGGCCGCCCTGGCTCACGTCGAAGAAATGGGTGCCGAACTGCCGGTCCATCCACAGCAGGAAGAACGCGAGGCTGACCGACGGCACCACCAGGATGTTGGCGGCCGAAGCCGTCGTCGTGCCCCAGACCAGGATCGGCAGCCGGTTCAGCGACATCCCGGGTGCCCGCGTGCGCAGCAGGGTGACGATGAAGTTGGCCGCGCCGACCGTCGTCGAGATGCCGAGGAAGATCATCCCGAGCGAGTAGAAGTCCATGTTCATGCCGGGGTTGTAGGTGCGGTTCGCGTACGGGACGTAATTGAACCAGCCGTCGTTCGGCCCGGCGCCGATCACGAAGCCGCCATAGATGAACACGCCCGCGGCGAGATAGATCCAGTACGAGAGCACGTTGAGGCGCGGGAACGCCATGTCGCGCGAGCCGAGCACCAGCGGCCAGAGATAATTGCTGAACCCCGACAGCACCGGCAGCGCGTAGAGGAAGATCATGGTCATGCCGTGCGTCGAGAACAGCTCGTCGTACTGCTCGGGCGTCAGCAGATGCTGGTTCGGGCCGGCGAGCTGCAGGCGCATGATCAGCGCCTCGATGCCGCCCAGGCCGAGGAAGACGAACGACGTTACCAGATAGCGGATGCCGATCTCCTTGTGATCGACCGAGGAGAGCCAGCCGAGCAGGCCGGGCTCGGTCTCCCAGATCTTGTCCCAGCCCGCGGCCGTAGGCGACCGTCGGCGGTCGCGATCTCGGGCGTCGTCTCGAGCTGGGATATCGACACGATCGCGTCCGCCTCACTTCAGGGTTTCGAGGAACATGCGGATGCTTTGCAGTTGCGGCCCGGAGAGATAGAGGTTCGGCATGTCGCGTCCCCGGCTTGATCGCCTGCGGGTCGGCGATCCAGCCGGAGAGATTGCCGATCGTGTTCGGCAGCACGCCGCCGGCGAGAATGCGCCGGCTCATCAGGTGGGTGAGATCGGGTGCGACCGATGCCGCCGGCGGTCGGTGCCGCGCACGCTGTGGCAGGCGCCGCAGTGATAGACGAAGGCCCGTTCCCCGGCGGCGATCGCGTCGGAGGCCGGGGCGGGGGCGGGCTTGCACTTGCGCCGCGCGCCAGGCGGCGAACGCGGCCGGCGGCTCGGCGATGACCAGCAGATCCATGTGCGCGTGCTGCGCGCCGCAATACTGGGTGCAGGCGCCCCAGTAGGTACCGGCGCGGCTCGCTTCCAGCCAGGTCTCGTTGGTCTGGCCGGGGATCGCGTCGGTCTTGCCGGTCAGCGCCGGAACCCAGAACGAATGGATCACGTCCGCGCCGATCAGCTTCACGCGCACCGGCTGGCCCACGGGGATGTGGATCTCATCGGCGGTGGTGAAGACCTGCGAGGGATCGCTGTTGAGATAGCGGATCTTCCAGAACCATTGCTGCCCGGTGACTTCGATCGTGAGCTTGGGTGCGGTCGGCGGCCCGTTGACTCGGGCGAGCACCACGACCGTCCAGACCAACGAGCCGAGCAGCACGAGACTGGAGAGGCCAACGCCCCAGGTGAGCCACGGCAGCCCGTTGCCGCCGCGCGTCACCGGGGCGCGGGCGATCTCGCCGCCGACCTGCGCGCGGCGGAACCAGACGCCGCGCGAGCACCAGCAGGCTGATGATGACGAGGACGACGATCGAAATGATGAGCAGTCCCCAGGTCAGCGCCACGACCGGGTAGGCCTTGGGCCCATCGCCATGCATATAGCCGAGTCGGGCGGCGCTTGCGGGGGTGGCAGCCGCGCACGCGAGCGCGATCAGACCGGCCGCATTCGCGCGCGCGAACCTCACGGCGCGCGTCGATGCAACCGGGCGTGCATCCGGCTCGGCCCAGTTGCTCCGCTCCAGCGCGCGCCACAGCGCAATCATCGCCACGGCGAGGAAGACGACGCAGCCCGGCACCCACATGATCGCGCCGCCGAGTTGCTGGTCCTGCAGTTGCGAGAGCCCCCAGGCCCAGGTGGTGAACGCGTGCGGCGCATAGAGCGGGCGCGGTGCGAAGGTGATGAGCGCGCCGAGAAAGCCCATCTGCACCGATGAGACGATGCTGGCGAGCACCACCGCGACGGAATGCGCGGGCGACGCGGTCGAGCAGCGTGCTCCAAAGCCAAAGTGCGGACGCCGAACATGCTCAGATGCATCGCCCAATAGAGGGCGGTGCTGGAGAACGTCGCAGCATAGGCGGCCGGCGCATGCCAGAACCAAAGCAGCACCGCGAAGACCGCCGTGGCGGCGAGTGGTGCTCCGTGCCTCGGCCGCCGCACATAGGTCCTGCCGAATGCGGCTGCGAACACCTCAACCGGGCGCCCGGCCGCGACCAGCGGGGCTGCGAGCAGGGCGAGAGACCATGTGCTGGCCGATCCGCGCAGCAAACAGCGACACCGAAAGCGGGCAGAGCGGCGAGACCAGCGCCGCAGCGGCGACCGCCCAGCCGGCCCAGAACGCCGTCTGCTCGCCGCGGCCGAGCCGGCGTTCCCGCCGATTGAGTCGCATTGCCCCGATCGCGTAGATGCACGCCAGCACCACCAGTCCGGCGATCAGGATCGGATCGAGATTCCAGCGGAACCAGAAACTGCCGGGCGACGGCGGCGCACCGCAATAGGGCGTGATGGCGGGATCATAGTGCCACATGCACGTCGCCCTCCCACGTCGCGTTCCGTCCGACGGTCTGCGGCGGTCGATCGCCCTTCGGACGTTCCATCGTTCCGCGATACGCAGCGAACCACATTCCCCGTGGCCATCAAAGCCATCCGTATCCGCAACGGGGTCAGTTTCTCGTGAGGGAATCTGCGGGGAACTTTGCGCACGCTGACGCGCTTTTGCGCGCTCGGCAAACTACCGCCCGCCGGCGAGCGCCAGCATCCGCCGACATGCCGCGTGGACCTCGGCGGCGCGCAGGCCCCAGACGCAGGCCATCTGCCGCGTGCAGCTCTCCGGCTTCTCAAGATAGCACGGCATGCAGGTCATCTCGCGGCGCACCGCGACCGCAGCCGGACCGACCGGCGCCCATTCCTGCGCGTCCACCACGCCGGAATGCACGCCCACCGTCGGCACGCCCAGCGCCGCCGCGATGTGCTTGGGCCCGCTGTTATTGCCGACATAGAGATCGCAGCCGCGCAGCAGCGTCGGCAGGTCGCGCAGGGCCACGCGCCCGACCAGCGAGGCGACCGCCTGCCGCTCGGATGCCTGCGCCAGCACCGCCTCGGCAAGCTCGGCCTCGTCCGGCGCGCCGATCAGCAATACGGTCACATCATCGAGCCGCACCAGAAGGTCGATCAGCTCGGCGAAGCGCACCGCCGGCCATTGCCGCATCGGGTTGCCGGAAGCGGGATGCAGCGCCACCAGCCGGCGTGCGAGCAGTGCGGGCGGCACTGCCGCGAGCGCCGGCAGGTGCCGCGCCGCCGCCTGCGCCGCCGCGTCCGCGCGCGCAGGCTGGCCGCCGCGGTCCGGCTCGCAGGCCAGCGCCAGCGCATCGACCAGCCGCAGCATGTCATCGACGACGTGCGTGCGCTTGGGCACGCACATCGTATCGCCCTCCCACTCGATCGCGAGGTCGAGCCAGGGTGCGGCGCCCGCGCGATCGAAGCCGGCGAGCACGCGCGCGCCGGTGTATTGCAGCACCGGGCGGGTATCGAGGTGCTTGCGCAGGTCGATCGCGATGTCGTAGCGCGCCGGTGCGAGCTGCGCCGCCAGCGCCTGCAATTCCGTCTCCGCCACCTCGCGCCGGCCGAGTTCCGAGCGGGCGTGATAGAAATTGAACTCCACGATGCGGTCGATCGCCGGCTCGAGTGCCGCGAGCGAGGTCGCGGCGCTCGCTGCGAGAACGTCCAGCTCGGCGTTCGGGAAGCGCTGCTTGAGACGGCGGAATGCCGGCAGGGCAGTGACGAAATCGCCGATGTGATCGACCTTCACCGCCAGGATGCGCCGCACGCTCGCATGATCGAGCAGCGGGTGGGCGCCGTGGATCACCTGCGTCGGTTCCGGCTCGGGCGCGTAGTCGTCGCGATCGCGCGACAGCCGTGGGCTGTGGAACGGATCGCCGAGCAGCAGTCGCGTGCGCCATGCGGCATCGAAGCGGCTGGTGTCGAACTGGTCGGCCAGGTGCGCACGGCTGGCCAGCTCATGGTGGATCAGGCGCGCGTGCGGCGTGAACACGACCGCCAGCCCGCGCGCCACCGCGCGCAGGCAGAAATCGAGGTCGTTGTTGACCACCGCGTGGTTTTCGTCGAAGCCGCCGAGGGCGTCGAAATTGGCGCGCGAGACCAGGAAGCAGGCGCCGGTCACGGCGATCATGTTGCGCTGCGTGCGCGCCAGTCCGAACGGTCCCGGATCGTCGGCATCGGCGAAGCGGAACGCGTGCCGCCCCTTGGTATCGGCGAGGAACAACCCTGCGTGCTGCACCTTGCCGTCGGGATAGAGCAGTTGCGGCCCGACCACGCCGACCTCCGGCCGCTGTCCGTGCTCGAGCAGCGCGTCGAGCCACGCGGGGTCGCGCACCTCGATGTCGTCATTGAGGAACAGCAGGAATTCGCCGGAAGCCGCGGCGGCGGCGCGATTGTTGAAGCGTGACCAGTTGAACGCCTCGTCGATCGCCACGATGGTGTCGGCGTGCTGGTGCAGCCAGCGTTTCCAGCGCCGCTCGGTGTCGGGGATGTTGTCGATCGCGACGATCTCGATACGCGGATAGCGGGTGTTGGCGCGGAGCGTCTCGATCGTGATCTTGACCAGCCCGCGCGAAGCGCGGGTCGGGATGATGATGGAAACCAGGCCGGTCGTCTGCACCGCGCGGCGCAGGCGGTGGACGTGCGGCAGGCAGCCGGGCTCGACCCGTGCCGCGATGCCCCGGCGGGCGATGGCGCGCTTCAGCGCGGCGCGCTCCTGCGCCACCGTGTCGGGCTCGGCCTCATCGCGCTCGGCGAGCAGGCGGGGGATGTGGCGGATGCCGCCCGCCTGCTCGGTGAGGCGCAGCACCGCGTCCCATTCGCCCTGACGCCGCAGCTCGGGCGCAGTCAGGCCGGCGCGCGCGACCAGGCCGGCGGCAGCGAACCACGGCCGGCCGATATAGTTGGTCGAGAGCAGCAGGTCGGGCGACCAATCGGGCTTGAAGAACGGCGCCACCCTGCCCGAGACCGGCTCCGCGCGCCGCTCGTCGCCGTAGAGCAACTCGGCGCCGCGATCGAGGCCGCTCGCCAGCGCCGCCTCCAGCAGCGCGTCCGGGCCGAGCAAATCTCCGGCGCGCAGCACGCACAGGAAGCCGGGGCGGTCGGCATCGTCGAGGCCCGGCAGTGCCGCGAGCGGCCGCTCGCCCGCCTCCGCCAGCACCCGTACGCGGGCTGCCAGGTCCGGCTCCGCGGCCGCAATCCGGTCCGACAGGCGCGCGGGCGCAACGCCGCCAGGAGCCAGCACGACGGCCTGCCAGTATGGCCAGGCCTGCTCGTGCAGGCTGCGCAGCGTGCGCCCCAGCCCGGCGATCTCCACGGCGCGTGCCCCCGCCGCCAGCCGCACCGCCACGCAGAACGCGGGACTCCAGCCGAGCCGGGCCAGCGTCGTCGTGTGCAGGTCGATCTCGGCCTGCGCCACGCGGCGGCGCAGCAGCATCGCGGACACCTGCTCCTCGGCGCGCTCGACGGTGATCGGGAAGCGGGCGATACGGCGGCCGCCCGCCGCGTCGATGGCGATGACGCGCACGACGTGGGCGCCGTCGGCCAGCAGCCTGGGCGGCACCAGGAGGCCGAAGCCCGAGGTGATCGCGCGGGGCCAGTCGGCGAAGGCGGCGGCGACGTCCTCGCGCCGGTCGCCGTAATAGGCGATGCCGAGCGGGGTGTCGTCGAGCTGCACCTCGATGCGATCGATGCCCTCGCGCGCCAGCGCCCAGCCGGCGATGGCGAGCATCCCGCGCACCGGCTCGCGCGCCACGCCATTGGTCAGCGCCGGCCGGTCGATCGCGAGCCGGATCGCGTCACTCGACGGCTCCGGCGGCATGGCAGGCGCGGCGGCAGCCTTGGGCGGCCGCGGCGCGACGGGGGCGGGCGCCGGTTCGGCGCGCAGCCGCTGGCGCAACTCCGTCGTCTCGCCGGCGGTGCTGCGGATGCTGAGGTGCAGCACGTGTGCGGCCCGCTCGACCGTCGGCGCCCGGCTGCCGCGGAACGCGAAGCCGCCGGCCTCGGCGCCGGTGATCGTGGGATGGTGGTTGCCGACGTCCGGCCGTTCCAGCCCGAGGGTCGCCACTCCCAGCGCCTCGTCGTCGAGCGAGACCGTGATCTCGGCGATGCCGCCATGCGCCACCGCCCAGCCGAACACGGCGAGCGCCCCGTCCGCAGTCAGCCGGGCGGCGTCGCAATTGGCACGGATGCGACGGTCCTCGATCCGCTTGAGGACGCCGATCTCGGCCAGCGCCATCGGCGCCTCGACGCTGCGCTGCACGCCGGCCACGTCGGTCGCACGCACCATGACGACCGCCGGCTTCTGGCCGCCCAACTCCACCCGCCGCGCCAGCGAGAAGCCGGCGGTGGCGGCGTTGGGGTACTCGGCATGGGCGGCTGCGACGTCCTCGCGCGCCTCGCCGTGAAAGGCGAGGCCCACAATCTTGCCCTCGATCAGCGCCTCGATCCGCGCCAGCCGCGCTCGCGAGACCGCCCAGCCGCGCAGCCGCAGGATGCTGCGGGCGTCGATCGCGGCGGCCTCGACCGCGAGTGTGATCGGCGCCGGCTCGCCCAATGCCGGCGGTGGTGCGGGCATGCGCTGCGGCAATGCCGGGGCGCGGAACTCGACCGCGAGGACATGCTCGTGCGTCTGCCCGTCGGCGGTGTGCAGCACGAAGCGCAGCTCGCCCGGCCCCGGCGGCCGGTCGGCGATGGTGAGGGTGAAGCCGAAGCCGGCGAGGTCGGCGCGCGGATAGGCCGGGAACGCGCTGCCCACGTCGGGCCGTGGTAGGCGGAGCCGCGCCTCGGCGACGGGCTGGCCGTCGCAATGCACGACGATCGCGCGGATCGGCTGCAGGGCGACGGCCCAGCCGGAGCCATCGAACGGCTGGCCCAGCGCCACCACGCCGCCCCAGCCCGGCACGTCGATCGCCATCTCGACAGGGGCGATCCCACTGGGCGAAAGATCGGTCGCGTCGGCCAAGCGTCGGTTCCTGATGGTGCGTGCGCCTGACTAGCACGCGATCGTGAGCATGGTGAGAGGTTAGTGCGCCCGGCTAGTGTGCCTCGGGCCGCAGCACTTCGAAGTTGAGCGGCAGCACCGCGCCGAGCCACACCGCGTGGTCCCGGTGGTCGGCGAGGTCGTCGCCAGTTTCGGGATGCACCAGCACCGCGAGGCCGTGCCGGTTCAGCGCCAGCCACGACAGCAGCGGCGCCAGCAGGTCGGGCGCGAACAGCACCTGGTACATCGCTTGCGGGTGCGGCCCGACGGGCTGGTCATGCCAGCTTCCGAGGCGGGCCGCGGGGAAGGCCTGGGCGATGCCATCCCGCACCGTGGCGGCAACATCGCGGGTCATGGCCGGGTCGTAATAGACGTGCGCGTGCCAGGCGGTGATGCGGGCGGGATTGGCGGGCGTGGTGCTCATCGGGATGTCCTGATCGCAGCTGTTGGGGAGCCAATCGCTCGCACAGTCGCATGGCTGGGGTCGAGCCCACGTTCACCCGACCGCAGCTGCGAGCATGCCCGCGAGGTCCGCCGGAGCCCGGCAACGTAGTTACGCGTTTGGCGCATACCAGACCGGCGCGTCTTTCAGCAAGATAGATATCAAATGTTAAGGAAGCGTTCACATTGCGGGTGCAATCTGTTCCGAGTGTCTGGTCGCGCTAAGCGCCGCTTATCCGACGGCGCCAGCGACGTCCACGGTCGGAGGAACGCCGCCATGAAAGCCGCCGTCAGAAACCTGATCGGCTGGGATAGGAAGTCCTTGCTGGCCAAGAGGGCGATCTACTTCCGCATCGGAAGCCTGATCGGCTCGCTTCTGGCACTGTTCCCGATCCCGCTCTGGTGGCTGCTGAAGATCTTCGGATCCGACAAGCACCGCGAAGGAGGCCACTCCTACGGCCGGGTGTACGAGAGCATGTTCAAACGGCTCAAATACCGACGGCTGAAGCTCCTTGAGATTGGTATCGGCGGCTACGGAACCGATCTCGGCGGTCAATCGCTGCTTGCTTGGAAGGCGTATTTTCCGTTCGGGCGCGTGATCGGCTGCGACATCGAGGAGAAGTCGTTTCCGCCGGCCAGACGGATCGCGACCTATCGCATAGACCAGTCCTCGGCTATCGACCTAGCGCGGTTGCGGGCGGCCGAAGGCGGTTTCGATATCATCATCGATGATGGGTCGCACCTGAGCAGGCATCAGATCTTCACGTTTCAGCAGCTTTTCCGCTCGCTCCGGGACGGTGGCGTCTACGTCATCGAAGATGTGCAAACGTCCTATTGGCCCTGTCGCGTCGGAGCGCTGGAGTGGGACGGCAGGCACCCGAACGACCGGCAATTCGGCGAAACCTGTGTCGGGTACTTTCTCGAGCTTGCCAAATACGTCAACCATGCCGAGTTTCTGAACTATGACGGTCTCAGCCCGGAGCGACTAGAACTCTCGCAGTCCATTGTGCGAATTGGTTTCGAACATAATCTGATCATGATCCTCAAGGGCCGCAATGACCTGCCCTCAAATCTGGAAACGGAGAGGCAGGAGGTCATGCAGCTCGCGGCATGATGGCCGGTCCGAACGGCCGTTCACCGCACTTGCGGAAACGGCCGCCGCGGCTACGCATTCCCCTCCAGCGCCTGTTCCAGATCGGCGATCAGATCGTCCGCGTCCTCGATCCCGACCGAGAGCCGCAGCAGGTCGGGCGGCACCGGGCTGCCTGGGCCCTCGATGCTGGCGCGGTGCTCGATCAGGCTCTCGACACCGCCGAGCGAGGTGGCGCGCTTCCATAGGCGCACCCGCGCGGCGGTCGCGATCGCCGCCGCCTCGCCGCCCCTGACCCGGATCGAGAGCATGCCCCCGAATCCGCCCTGCATCTGCCGCGCCGCGACCGCGTGCCCTGGCGCCGCGGGCAGGCCGGGATACAGCACCGCGCCGATCCGCGGATGCGCGGCCATGCGCTCGGCAATGCGCTGCGCCGCGCGGCAGGCGGCCGGCACGCGCACATAGAGCGTGCGCATCCCCCGCAGCAGCAGCCACGCCTCGAACGCGCCCAGGATGCCGCCGTGCTGCGCGCGCACGGCGCGGATCGCGGCCCAGTGCGCATCAACCTCGCGCGCCACCAGCGCGCCGGCCACCACGTCGGAATGGCCGTTGAGGTATTTGGTCGCCGAATGCATCACCAGATCGGCGCCGAGTGCCAGCGGTTGCGTCAGCACCGGGGTCGCGACGGTCGAATCGACCGCGAGCCGCGCCCCCGCCGCATGAGCGATCGCGGCCGCGGCCGCGATATCGGTGACGCTCCACAGCGGATTGGCCGGCGTCTCGATCCATACCAGCCGCGTCTGCCCCGGCCGCATCGCGGCGCGCAGCCGGGCGAGGTCGTCGGTCTCGACGAACTCGGTCTGCAGCCCCCAGTCCCGCGCCGGCCCGGCCAGCCAGTTGCGCAGCGACCAGTACATCACGGTGGGCGCCACCACGATGATCGCCCGGGCGCAGCGCCAGGAACGCCGCCGTCGCCGCCGCCATGCCGGAGGCGAACAGCAGGGCCGCGGCACCGCCCTCGAGGGAGGCGAGCAGCGCCTCGGCCTGGTCGAAGCCGGGGTTGTCGGCACGCCCGTAGATGCGGCCCGAGGAATACCCGCCGTCGGGGTCGCGCAGATAGGTGGTCGATGGGTGCAGCGGCGGGATCACCGCGCGGGTCGCCTGATCGACCCAGCCGAGCGCCTGGGCGGCGCGGGTGGCGGGCTTGCTGTCGCGATCCACCGGCCGCCTCACGCCGGGGCGCGCAACAGGGCGTCGGACCCGGCCGGGGCGTCGGCAAGCCCGGCCAGTCTCGCCGCCTCGGCCTCCGCGGCCCGCATTGCCGTCTGCACCGAGCGGGCGATCCCGTGGCGCGTGGCGGCGGCCTTGCCCTGCTCCCAGACGATCCATTCCCAGCGGCGGCCGGCCATGGTCTCGACGGTCATGCGAATGGTCGCGCCGTCGCGGCCCGCAGTTTCGGCCGCAAACATCCGTGGCCCGGCCTCGGACCAGCCCTGCTCGCACAGCATTCTCGCCTCCATGCGGACCGGCCCTTCGGCCGACCCGGCTGCCGGATCGCATTATCGTGATGATCATGCAACCGGCGCGGCGGCCACGCGTCAACTGGCGATGCGTTTCAGCACAGGAAGGAGCCGATGATGACACGATCCCTGCGAGCCGCAATCCCCGTGGTCGGGCTGCTGCTGCTCGGCGGCTGCGAGGTCACGACGCCCGCCGTTGCGGTCTCGCCGCCGGTCGCGACGACGGTTACCACCCCGGCGCCGCCCGTGGTCGTCCAGACCGCGCCCGCGCCGCCCACCGTGGTGCAGGCCCCGCCGCCGCCCACCGTAGTCGCCCCTTACTAGCCGAGAGGCGGCCAAAAAGAGCGGCCCGGGGCGTTTGGATCGGGTACCCCGGGCCGCCAGTTTTCGGGAGACGACGCCCTCGAACCCGCAACGGGGCGTGAGAGCGAGGCCATCCTGCCCGGTCCGGCGCCGCCGGGGTGTGATGTGGTTCACACCCCGGGCATGATTGGGGCGGCCGCCGGCGTCGCACACACCGTGTCCAGCAGCGCCGCCCACTGTGCGGCGACCACGCCCGGCGCGAAGCGGGCCAGTACCGCCGGCGCCCGGGCCAGCAACTCGGTGCGCAGCGCGGCACCGGAAGGCCCGCCATCGGCCAGCCGTGCGATGGCCGCGGCGATCGCCTCCACGTCGTAGGGGTCGACGAACAGCGCCGCATCGCCGAGCAGCCAGCGGAACACCGGGATGTCGGACACGACCGCCGGCGTGCCGGCCTGCATCGCCTCGAGCGGCGGGTAGCCGAAGCCCTCGCCGAAGCTCGGGAAGGCGAAGCAGGTCGCGGCCCGCGCCAGGGCCGCGAGCTCGTCGCGCGGCACATCCTGCAAATGCAGGATGCGCCCGGCGCGCACGTGCGGCGCCATCTCGCGCAGGATCACGTCCTCCCGCCAGCCGCGATTGGCGACGATGACCAGCTTCAGCTCCGGGTCGTGCCGCTGCACCACCCGCTCCCAGGCACGGATCAGGTTCGGGTAGTTCTTGCGCGGCTCGAGCGTCGAGACCGTCAGCACGTAGCGCGGCTGGCCATCGAACGGCGCCAGACCCGACGGTGCGCCGGCGGCCTCGCCGAGGGCGCGGAAGCTGCGGCGGCTCGCCACGATCGCCGCGACCGGCAGCGTCGCTTCCGTCGGCTCGGGCAGCGCGCACGGGATCACCTGCGCCCGCTCCGCCCGCGCCGGATCGAGCAGCGCCAGGTCCTCGACACTCTGCGGCGAGTTGCAGACGAACACCGCATCCGGTGAACAGAGCCGCACCAGCCGCCGATGCGCGACCGCAATGCGCCAGCCGCTGACGGTGTCGATGTCGGTCAGCGGCACGGCATCGTGGAAACGCACGATCTGCCGCACGCGGGGCGGCAGCCGCACCGGGCGCGGCATACAGAAGAACACCGCGTCGAAACCGCGCGCGTCGAGCTGCTTGGGGGCGAGCTTGGGGAGCAGCAGGGCGCGGTCGATGATCCGCATCACGCTGAAGTCGGTGGCGAGGAAGGGGCAGCGCAGCACGGCCTCGCGCCGCTCGGGCGCGAGCGTCTTTTCGAACAGCACCCGCCACAGCGCGCCCGATCGCGGCGGCAGGCGCAGCGGGATCAGGCCGTAGCGGCGGCGCAGCAGGCGCGGCAGGTCCACGGCCGGCCCGAGCCGGCCGAGCAGCCGCGGGTAGGGGCGGCTCTCCCAGTTGCGTGCCATCCAGTGCAGCACCGCGGCGGCTGCGGCGGCGTCGTCCGGGTCGAGCCGCGGCAGGTCGTGCCGGCCGGTCGGCATCAGCAGGCCGGCGGGGGCGACGCCGGGGAGGCGCGTGAGCATGTCGAAGATCAGCCGCACGTCCTGCGCGATGCCGACATAGCCGTCGGCGGCGTGCGAGAGATCGACCAGCACGCGGTGCGGCAGCACCTGGGTCACCTTGCCTCCGCCTGCGCCGCCAGCACCAGCACTGCCCGCAATCCCGGCCGGGCATCTTCCAGGCGCAGTTCGCCGCCGTGGAGCTGGGCGACGGCCTGCACCAGCGCCAATCCCAGACCCATGCCCGGCGTGCTGCGCGCGCTCTCGCCGCGGAAGAAGCGCTCCGGCGCGCGGGTGCGATCCGGCTCGGGAATCCCGGGGCCGCGATCGGTGACGGTGATCCGTACCACGCCCGCCTCGCCGATGGCGGCGAGTTCCATCGTGCTGCCCGGGGGCGAGTATTTCACCGCGTTGTCGAGCAGGTTCGCGACCGCCTGCTGGATCAGCTCGCGGTCGCCGTAAGCGGGCAGGCGGATCGGCGCGGACAGTTCCAGCCGCAGCCCGCGCTCCTCGGCGGCGGCGGCGTAGAGCTCGGCCAGGTCTGCCAGCAGGGGTGCCACGTCGAGTGGTGCGAAGGCGGAGCGGCGGGCGCCCGCCTCGATCTCGGCGATCCGCAGCAGCGCCTCGAACACCGCCGTCACCGCGTCGAGATCGGCGGTCGCGCGCTCGACCGCGGCGCGGAGCGCGTCCTCGTCGCGGGCATGGGCGCCGGCATCCTCGAGCCGCGCCCGGGCGCGCGCGATCGGCGTGCGCAGATCGTGGGCGATCGCGTTCGACACCTGCCGCACGCCGTCCATCAGCCGCGCGATGCGGTCGAGCATGTCGTTGATCGTCTCGGCGAGCCGGTCGAACTCATCGCCGCGGCCGGAGAGCAGCACCCGCTGGCCGAGATTGCCGGCCGAGATCGCCGCCGCGGTCGCCGAGACGCGGGCGAGCATGTGGCGGAACAGCCCGCGCATCACCGCGGCCCCGGCGATGCCGAGGGCGACCACGATGAACAGCGCCCAGAACAGCGCGTCGGTCAGCAGCCGGCGCAACTGGGCGCGGGTGCGCACGTCGCGCCCGACCAGCAGATGATAGCCGCCGGGCAGGTTGAACGCCCGCACCCGGGCGAGGCTGCGAATGCCGTCGCGCTCGACCGGAAGCTCGTACCAGGCATCGGCGCGGAGCACCCCGCTCGGCCAATGCGTGAGATTGCCGTCCAGCGTGCGGCCGGTCGCATCGCTCAGCAGGTAGATGGCATCGTCGCCGACGTTCTCGCGCAGCCGCTCGCTGATGGTGGCGACCAGCGAGGCGATGCCGCCTTCCTGCCAGCGCTCGGCGAGGCTCTGGGCGTCGGCATTGATCGCAACCTCCACCTGCCGATCGAGCAGCCCTGCCGTCTCCCACCACAGGAAGGCGACCAAAGCGAGCGCCGACAGCCCGAACACCAGCCCGTAGAGGGCGGCGAGGCGGATGCTGGCCGAGCCGAAAAGGGTGGCGCGGCGCACCCGTCCGGCGTCGCTCAGGCGCATCGACCTAATCCGCGCGCAGCATGTAGCCGGCGTTGCGCACGGTATGGATCAACGCGGCGGGGAACGGCTTGTCCACCTTCTGCCGCAGCCGCGACACGTGCACGTCGATCACGTTGGTCTGCGGATCGAAATGGTAGTCCCAGACGCCTTCGAGCAGCATGGTGCGCGTGACCACTTGCCCGGCGTGGCGCATCAGGTATTCGAGCAGCCGGAATTCGCGCGGCTGAAGATCGATCTTCTGCCCCGCCCGCCGCACGCTGCGCGACAGCAGGTCCATCTCCAGATCGCCGACCAGCAGCCGGGTCTGCGGCCCTTCGGCCTTGCCGCGGCGGGCGAGCGCCTCGACGCGGGCGAGCAGCTCGGAAAACGCGAACGGTTTTGTCAGATAGTCGTCGCCGCCGGCCTTCAGCCCGCGCACGCGCTCATCCACCTGGGCCAGCGCCGAAAGAAACATCACCGGCGTCTTGTTGTCCTGCGCGCGCAGCGTCTCCAGGAGGCGCAGCCCGTCGATGCCGCCGGGCAGCATCCGGTCGAGGATGATCGCGTCGAACGCCTCCGAGGCGGCGAGGAACAGGCCGTCGCGGCCGTTATCGGCGTGCTCGACGACGTGGCCGGCCTCGCGCAGCCCCTTCACCACGAAGCCGGCGACGTCCTTGTCGTCCTCCACCACCAGGATGCGCATGGCCGACTAGCCCGCCTGCTCGGTCGGACGGCGGCCGACCTTGACGTGCACGGTCATGGTGCGGCCGTGGCGCAGCACCGTCAGGCGCACGGTGGTGCCGGGCGGCGCCTCGGCGACCGCGCGGATCAGGCCGCGCGCGGTATCAACATGCTCGCCGTTGACCGCCGAGATCATGTCGCCGGCGCGCAGGCCCGTATGCGCCGCAGGACCCGCACCGTCCACGCCGGCGACGGCCACGCCCGGGGAATGCCCGGTCTCGCTGCCGGTCTCGGTGCCGGTGTCCTCCACTGATACGCCGAGCCAGCCGCGGTCGATGCGCCCGCGCGCACGCAGTTGCGCCACGATCGGCTGGGCGATCTCGCTCGGGACCGCGAAGCCGATGCCGACCGAGCCGCCGGTGGGCGAGACGATGGCGGTATTCACCGCGATCACCTGTCCCTGCATGTCGAAGGTGGGGCCGCCGGAATTGCCCGGATTGATCGGCGCGTCAAGCTGCAGGAAGTCGTCGAACGGACCGGCGCCGAGATCGCGGCCGCGAGCCGAGACGATGCCCGCCGTGACCGAGCTGCCCAGCCCGAACGGGTTGCCGGCCGCCAGCACCCAGTCTCCCACCTGCACCTTTCGCGAATCGCCCCACGACACCGCCGGCAGCTTGTGCGGCGCATCGACCTTGATCACCGCGATGTCGGTGAGGTCATCGACGCCGATCAGGTGCGCCGGGAAATGCTCGCCATCGGAGAGCGAGACGACGACGGTGTTGGCATGGCCGACGACGTGGTTGTTGGTGACGATGATGCCGGAGGGGTCGATGACGAAGCCCGATCCGGCGCCCATCACCTGCTCGCGCCGATTGCGCTGCAACTTGCGGAACTGCCGCTCGAAGGGGGTGCCGCGCAGCTCGGGCGGAACCTGCACCTGGCCGGTTGCGGCGACCGATTCCGTGACCGCGATATTGACCACCGCGGGCACTACCTGCTTGACCAGCGGGGCAAAGCTGAACGGCGCCGTGCCAAGCACCGGGCGCGCCTGCGCCTGCTGCGTTGCGGGCTGGGTGCAGCCCGACAGCAGCAGGATCGCGGCGAACGGCAGGGCGCGGGCAGGTCGGACCATGTCGCGGCGTCTCCGGGGACTGCGGCAACAAGTGGCATCTTGCGTCCGAGGCAACAAGCGTTTCGCCCCGAAGCGCGGTGTGGCCTCCGAACCAAATAGGCGAATTTCAGCTCATGATCTAAACAGCGGCGGCGCCGGAGAGGAGCTCCGGCGCCGCCTATCCCGCCAAGGCCTGATGGCGGTTCTGGAGAAGCAAGCGATGAGAACGCATCGCCGGCTCCTGCCGATGATCTTGGTCACCTTGACCATCCGGGTCAAGGTGATCATCCGTCGAAGGTAGGCGTCAGGGCCAGTTCCTTCGGGGGCTGGCCCGCTTCTCTGCCCGGCTGCTCAAGACGGGGCGGCAGCGAATTTCCGCGCTGGCGAAGCTGACCGGCCGAAGAACACGGCCTGATCAGGCTCTCTGAGGCCAGGGAACAGGGTCGGATCAGGCTCGCCGCCGGCCTGAGAACAGGGCTGGATCAGGGTTTTTGGCTCCTGAGAACAGGGATATATCAGGCTCACCGCAGCGGGGGAGTGGCCGTGGGTCTCGCCAACGGCTCGCTTCGCCAGTCGCATCGTTCTCCCTCCGTCATCTCGGCCTCCGCGGCGATCATGGTTGGCAACTCGGCATCCGAAACTCGCGTCAACTCCTGCATCGCCGGCACCGGCTCTGCCCGCTCTACTAACATAATCCTTGCGCGCTGTCAAGTTACATAACACAAGCCCGCCTCTCAGGACGGCGGCGGCAGCGGTGTCGCCTGCACCGGGGCGGGCGCGGCGGTCGGCGGGCCGGCGAGCAGCCAGTCGGCGAGCCGCGAGCGGACCTGGAACTCGAACTCCACGTTCATGTCCTGCAGCATCTGGCTGGTCATCGTATAGAGGACGTTCTGCATGTTGACCGGCCCGGTGCCGAGCGTCTGGATGCGCGAGACGCGCGCCTCGCAATAACCCGCGCGGGCGCCGCTGTTGGTCACGATGTCCAGTTCCACGGCAAGGTTGCCGACCAGCGTTTGCGGATCGCGCCGGGTGATGCTGGCCTGATCGACCACGAACACCGCGCGTCCGCTGGTTCCGGCTGCGAACAGGCGGTCGCGCGCCATCTGCTCGAGCGCCACGACCGGCGGCTCGGGCGAGAGTGCCGCGACGTCGCCGGGGCCGGAGGGCGACGCGTGGCTCTCGATCTCGATCGAGGCGACGTTGAGCCGCAGCGGCAGCAGCATGTCGTAGCGCAGCGGCGTGTAAGCGATCGGCGGTGGCGGCGGCGGTGTGCCGGCGCAGGCGGCGAGCCCCAGCGGGAGCAGCAGGGTGGCGCGGCGGGAGAGGCAGGGCGGGCGCATCGAAGGCTCCGGCGCAATGGGCCGGCACGGTGCGCGAACCACGCGGGGTGGGTCAATCGCCGTGCCGTGGCGGGTCATCGGCGGCGATCGCGGTCGGCGCCGGTGCCACCAGGATACGGTCATCGCCCTCCGGCGCTGTCTCGCCGTGCGCGGCGAGGGCGAGGTCGCGGGCCAGGCGGTCCGCGATCGGATGGCGGTAGTGCATCGGGTCCCAGTAGTTGCGCCAGTTGTCGGTGATCGGACTCGGGATCATGAAGTCGGCGAGCACCGCACCGGGCACGCTTGCCGCGATGCGCGCGATGCGGCGCTTGCACTCGGTCCAGACCGCCGCATCGGCGCTGCCCGCAGCACCCTGATGGGACCGTTCGTAGGGAACGAAGAACAGCACCTTGCGCGTCTCCGGTGGCAGCCTGCCGAGCGCGCGGGCGAGCAGCGCGTGGGCGGGAAAGACGTGCGGCGGCCTGGTGCCGTCGCTCATGAAGTCGATATCGGCGCGGGCGTCGATATGGGCGCGGGCGCGGGCGGCATTCCAGTCGCGCTCGGGCGGGGTGAAATCCGTATAGCCGTCGGGGCCGTAGATGCGCGGCTTGAGGCCGGCCATCGTCGCCGCTTCGCTGACCGCTTCCTGCAAGGCGAAGGCGTTGAACATGTGCAGGTAGCCGGGCCAGCGGTCGCGCCGATACATCCACGCCGGAAAGCGGCGGAACGTCTTTTGCTGATACAGCGCCCGCGTCTGGCACCACATCGCATCGAGGCCGATCATCACCACGCGCGGATGCGGATGCGCGCGCGCGAACACACCGAGCAGGCGGTATTGCTCCCACGAGGTGGCGCTGTTCATCGCGAGATTGGCGAACCGCGCACCGAGCGCCGGGTCGAGCAAGGCGGGGCGCAGCAGGCGGCTGGTGGAGGTGCCGAAGATCGCGCTGTCGAAATCGCCGCTGCGTGCGACGGCGGGGAAGACGAAGCGGGCGTTGGACGTGACCGGCACGCGCGGCAGCGGCGGCGAGAGCGGCAGCGTGTTCCAGGGGTCGATGACGACGATGAAGGCGTAGAGTGCGAGACCGATCGCGAGCGTGGTCGCGAATGTGGCGCGCAGGAACTTTCGCCACTGCGGACCCCCTCCCCCCGGCCTTGGTCCGCTTCGCGGCCCAAGCCCGCAAGGGGAGGGGGAGTCGAGCACCAAAGCCCCCTCCCCTTGCGGGAGGGGGTTGGGGGAGGGGGCGGTCGGTGAAGGTGTCACGATTCTGATCTCTGCGGATCAGAACTGGAAATAGATAAACGCATTCGGAATGCGTCCGCCGATCAGCAGCAGCATCGCGACCAGCGTCGCCCCGGCCGGCAGCGCCACCCAGCGCACCGGCGGCAGGCGGCGAAGTGCCAGTTCCTGACTGGTCGGACCCAGCAGTGCCAGGCTTGCTGCGATCAGCACCACCGCCGCGTCGTCCACCTTCACGCGCCCGATCCCCTCGATGCCGAGCATCGCCCACAGCATCCGCCCGGCGGTCGCGAAATCGGGCGCGCGGAACAGCACCCACGCGGCGAGCACGAACAGCAGCGTGATCGCCCAGCCAAGGGCTTGCGGCAGCCGCCATCCGGCGCGGTTCCAGGCGCCGTTGACGGCGAGGGCAGCACCATGCAGCCCGCCCCAGGCGACGAAGGTCCAGCCGGCGCCGTGCCACAATCCGCCGAGCAGCATCGTGACCATGACGTTGACCGCCTGCCGCGCGGCGCCGCGCCGGTTGCCGCCGAGCGGGATGTAGAGGTAGTCGCGCAGGAAGCGCGACAGCGTGATGTGCCAGCGGCGCCAGAAGTCGCGCACCGACACCGCGCGATAGGGCGCGTCGAAATTGATCGGCAGCACCAGGCCGAACATGCGCGCGAGCCCGATCGCCATGTCGGAATAGCCGGAGAAATCGAAGTAGATCTGCAAGGCGTAGGTGCCGGCGGCGGCCCAGGCGGCAGCGGCGCCGAGCGGTCCGCCGGTCGCGGCCGCGTGGAACATGCGGTCCACGAACGGGGCGATGGTGTCGGCGAGGGCCACTTTCTTGACCAGTCCGCAGACGAACAGCAGCAGCCCGCGCCCGAGATTCTCCCACATCTGCGGCCGGCGTGGCGGCAGGTCGAATTGCGGGATGATCTCGTTGTGCCGCACCAGCGGTCCGGCGATGAGCTGGGGGAAGAAGATCACGAACATGCAGAAATCGAGGAAGCCATAGACGTGCCGGTCGCCGCGCTTGAGGTCGACCAGGTACGAGATCTTCTGGAACACGAAGAAGCTCAGGCCGAGCGGCAGCACGATGTCGAAGCGCGGCGCGGGCTGCCCGATCAGCGCGGCGAGATTGCCGGCCAAGAAGCTCGCGTACTTGAAGAAGCCCAGGGCCGCGAGGTTCATGGCGACACCGGCAAGCAGGATCGCGGGCCGGCGCCAGCGGCCGAAGGCCTGCGCCACCACCCAGTTCGCGACCGTCAGCCCGGCCAGCAGCGGCACGAATCGCACGTCCCACCACCCGTAAAACACCAGCGATGCGACGATCACCACCGACTGCCGCAGCGCGCGGTGCGCCGCCACGGCGTAGTAAAGCGCCAGCACCAGCGGCAGGAACAGCAGGATGAAGGGCTGCGAGTTGAACAGCATGTCTGCCGCCCGCAGCTACTACAGCAGGCGCTGGAACGCCATCGCCTCCTGAAGGGCGGCCAGATGCACGCCCTCGTCGGCGCCGATCCGGCGCCCGTGCGCTTGCGCGATCCGTTCGGCGACGGCCAGAACCCGGGCCAGCGCCTCCGCCGCACCCGCCGGCGGCGGCGTGTGGCGCAGATCGCCGCCGCGATAGGCGATCGCATCTTCGATCAGCGCGGCGTCGAGCGCATCGCGTTCCCGCTGGGCGCGGGCCGCATCGAGCCAGGTCTCGGGCCGCGCCTTCATCAGCTCGAACTGGCCGGTGTAGTGGTGGTTCGCCTCCGCCTCGTCCGCCCCGGCAGCGAGCACCTTGAGCCGCCCGACCGCGATCTTCGCGGCGAGCTGCCACACGCTGCGCACCGGATAGTGGGCGAGCACCACCTCGTCCTGGGCCGCACCAGGGACGATCGTGCCGTCGAGGGCGATGGCATGGCTGCCGCCGGCAACGACAATCCGGTTCTGCGCGAAGCCGCCGCGCACGAACACTTTTTCGGTCTCGTGCGGGCGGGGCTGACGGCGTGTCAGCCGGCGGGCGACGTTCGGCTCCGCGCCCGTCGCCTCTGTCGCCGCTTCGTAATTGACCATGCGCGCACGCACACAGGGCGCCTGCGGCGGCGCGCGTGCGAGCATCCCGGCGAGGCCGTCCGGTGCGGCGCGGTCGTCGATGAACTCGTCGGCATCGAGAAACAGTACCCAGTCCGCCGCCAGCGCACCGCTCGCGTAGCCGTAGAGCATGGTGTTGTAGATCCACTCGGCGAAGAACGCGGCCTGGTTGCCGAACACCACGAGATGAAGTCCCTCGCGACGCAGCTCGGCCAGGATCTGCGGCGTGCGATCGGTGCTGCCGTTGTCGAGGATGACGTGGTCCGAGGCGAACGCCGCCGTATGGCGCACGAACGGCTCGATCAGATCTTCCTCGTTGAGGATGCGGGAGACGGCGACCAGCTTCACGCGCCGCCCGCCTCTCAGGATCAGCCGTTGCGGCCGGGCTTCTCCATCATCGCCCGCACCTCGTCCATCGCCTCGCTGAAGCGGCGATGCAGCACGCCGATCGCCTCGGCGTTGGAGCGCTGGATCAGCTCGCTCAGCTCCTGCATGTTGGCGACGGCGTGCTCGTAGCCGCGCTTGAGCAGCTCCGCCTGCTTCGCGGCCTTGGTCTTTGGCCGCTCGGCGCTGGAGAACGACTGCACCGTCTCGGAGAGTTCCGCCATCGTCTGCTGCATGATCTCCATGTGCCGCCGCGCCACCGCTTGCGCGCCTTCCAGCGCCACCCGGTTGGCGGTGGAGAGCGCCTCCATGTTGCGCCGCTGCGCGGCCAGCATGTCCTGCATGTCCGGCACGGCGGGGAACTTCATCTCCGCAAACATCCGGGTGAACTCGTTGGCGGTATCGGTGGCGGCCTTGCCCATCCGCTCGGCCGTACTGGCTGCGGCGCCCATGCCCTTGCGTGCCGCATCAGCGGACGCGCTGGAGGCGCGGGAGGCGGCTTCGCCTGCCTTTGCGGCGGTGTTGCGGGGCGTATCGCTCGGCATGGTTCCCTCCTGTGGGTCGCGATCGCCGCCGCTAGGCCGCCGGCGGCATCACCGGCCCGGGTTGCAGCGGCGGCATGGGCGGCGGTGGCGGCGGCATCGGCGGCGGCCCGCCAGGTGGCTCCGGGGGCGGCTCCGGGGCCGGTTCGGCCGCTGCCGGCTCGGCTGGCGCCGGCGCGGCCGTGCGCAGTCCTGCCGGCAGCCAGGTCTCGGCGCGGGCGGCGAAATTGAGCGCGCGGTCCAGCGCCGCCATCGTCGCGGCAAGGTCCTCGCTGGAATCGCCGCGCCAGGTGCGCAGCACATAGAGCCACATGCCGACCAGGGCGCGGGTGCGCACCTCGCCCAGATGCCCGTGCGCCGGGATGCCCGCCGCCTCCAGCATCCAGCGCATGCTGCGCCGGGTCGCGGCCGCGAGCAGCAGCGCCAGGCCCGGCCGGGAGGGCAGGGCGTGAAGCAGCGCAAGGATTCCGGCCCGTTGCGCCTGAAGCGCGTCGAGGCGGTGCATCAGCAGGTCGAACAGCCGGTCGCGCGGCGTCTCACCCGCGACGGCGGCCAGCGCTGCCTGATCCGCCTGCACGCCGAAGCGCATCAGGATCGCGCCGCGGCCGGGGAAGCGCGCGCGAGCGCGATCGAGCGGCAGCCCCGCGCGCCGCGCCGCCTCGGCGACGCTGACGCTTCCCCAGCCGTGCTCGGCGGCAAGTGCGAAGGCGGCGGCGATCAGCGCGCGGTCGAAATCGGGATCGTCCATAATTTCGACATGGGGCAAGCACGCGATACCCGCAAGGGTGCCACGCCCCTGCTGCGCGGCCGGGCGAGTGCCTATATGGCGCGCGAATTGAGAGAGAGGGGCTGCGGCCCATGCGTCATCTTCCGCGCCTGTTTGCCCGGCGCGCCCGCCTCGTGCTCGCGCTCGCCCTGGCGGCGGCGGTGGCATTGGCGCCAGCGCTCGCCGACGCGCGCGCCGGCGGCGGCGGCTCGTTCGGCAGCCGCGGGATGCGCACCTATTCGGCGCCGGCGCCGACCCGCACCGCGCCCTATGCCGCGCCGATGCAGCGCAGCATGACGCCGCGCAGCCCGTCGCCGGGCTACGCGGCACCCGCACCCGGCTTCGCGGGCGGCGGGATGTTCGGCGGCCGCTCGGGGTTCGCAAGCGGCTTCATGGGCGGGCTGCTCGGCGCCGGCCTGGCCGGCCTGCTGTTCGGGCGCGGGATGTTCGGCGGCTTCGGCGGGACGGGCAGCTTCCTCGGCTTCCTGCTTCAGATCCTGATCATCGTGCTGATCGTGCGCTGGCTGCTGCGCCTGTGGCGCAACCGCCAGCCGGCCTTTGCGGGCCCCGGTCTGTTCGCCCGCCAGCCGCCCGCCACGCCAGGGACGGGGCCTGGGACGGGGATGGCGATGCCGGCCGGCAGCGGCGCCGCCCCGATCACGATCACGCGCGAGGACTACCAGCAGTTCGACCAGCTCCTGCAACGGGTGCAGGCGGCGTGGACGGCGCAGGACATGCGCAGCCTGCAGGCGCTCTGCACGCCCGAGATGGTGAGCTACTTCGCCGACGAGCTGGCCGAGCAGTCGAGCCGCGGCGTGCGCAACAGCGTGACCGCGGTGCGGCTCGAACAGGGCGATCTGTCGGAGGCGTGGTCGGAGGGCACGCGCGAATACGCGACGGTCGCGATGCGGTTCTCGATGCTCGACGCGACGCACGACGCGGCCGGGCGGGTCGTGGACGGCAGCGACACGGTGCGCACGATGGCGACCGAGTTCTGGACGTTCATGCGTGCGCCGGGCGGGCGCTGGCTGCTCTCGGCGATCCAGCAGGCGCGATAGACCGGACCTGCCCGCGCCGTTGCAGGCCCCGACAGGGCATGGACGGGCTGCGGCGCTTCGGGTTCACTCCGCGCCAGCATGACCCGCCCCCCGCCGGCGCGGCGCGAGCAGTTCCGCCGCCTCCACGCCATCAGCACCCGCTGGCATGACAACGACGTGTTCGGCCACGTGAACAACGTGGTCTATTACTCGTTCTTCGACACCGCGGTGAACAGCTTCCTGATCGAGCGGGGGCTGATCGCGCTCGAGGGGGGCGGGCCGGTGTTCGTGGTGGTCGAGACCGGCTGCCGCTATCGTCGCGAGATCGCCTTTCCGGACCGGGTCGCGATCGGGATGCGGGTGGCGCGGCTGGGCACCAGTTCGGTGCGCTATGAGCTGGCGGTGTTCCGCAACGACGAGGCCGAGGCGGCGGCAGAGGGGCATTTCGTGCATGTGCTGGTCGAACGCGGGGGGATGCGGCCGCTGCCGATCCCACAAGCGGCACGGACGGCACTCGGCGGAACTGGCGGACGCATGAGCAGGGGGAGCGGGAGAGCATGGACCTCGGACTGAAGGGCAAGCGGGCGATCGTGTGCGCGGCCAGCAAGGGCCTGGGCCGCGGCTGCGCCGAGGCCCTGGCGCGCGAGGGCGTGTCGCTGGTCATCACCGCGCGCGGCGCCGAGGCGCTGGAGCGCACCGCGGCCGAGATCCGGGCGGCGACCGGGGCCGCGGTGGTGGCGGTCGCCGGTGACATCGCGACCGAGGCGGGGCGGGAGGCGGCGCTCGCGGCCTGCCCGGCGCCGGACATCCTGGTCAACAACGCGGGCGGGCCGCCGGCGGGCGATTTCCGCGAGTTCACGCACGAGGACTGGCTGCGCGCGCTGGAGGCCAACATGCTGACGCCGATCTTCCTGATCCGCGCCGTGATCGACGGCATGATCGCGCGCCGCTTCGGGCGCATCGTCAACATCACCTCGGGGTCGGTGAAGTCGCCGATCGCAACGCTGGGCATGTCGAACGGTGCGCGCGCCGGGCTGACCGGGTTCGTGGCCGGCGTCGCGCGGCAGGTGGCACGGCACAACGTGACGATCAACAACCTGCTGCCCGGCCCGTTCCTGACCGACCGGCTGCGCGCCAATTCCCGCGGCCCGGCGGCGGAGGCGGGGATTTCGGTCGATGCGTTCATCGCGCGTCGCGCCGAGGCCACACCCGCCGGCCGGGTCGGCACGCCGGAGGAGTTCGGCGCCGCCTGCGCCTTTCTCTGTGCCGCCTCCTCGGGCTTCATCGTCGGCCAGAACCTGCTGCTCGACGGCGGCGGCTTCAATTCGACCATGGGCTGAGCGGGGGTCGCAGGGATGGATCTCGGGTTCGCCTCGGCGCGGCGGCTGGCCGCGATGGTGCGGCGGCGGCGCATCGGTTGCCTGGAACTGCTCGACCACATGATCGAGCGGATCGAGCGGCTCGACGGCCGGCTGAACGCCGTGGTGGTGCGCGATTTCGAGCGGGCGCGGCGCCGGGCACGGGCGCTCGACCGCCGGGGCACGGCCGGCAGCCCGCTGCACGGCGTGCCGATCACGGTCAAGGAAAGCTTCGATGTCGCCGGGCTGCCGACCACCTGGGGCTACCCGGAGCAGCGCGAGCACGTGCCCCAGGCGGACGCGCTGGCGGTCTCGCGGCTGGTCGGGGCCGGGGCGGTGCTGCTCGGCAAGACCAATGTGCCGCGCGCGCTCGCCGACTGGCAGAGCTTCAACGAGGTCTATGGCCCGACCAACAACCCGTGGGATGAGGGGCGCACGCCGGGCGGCTCGTCGGGCGGGTCGGCCGCGGCGCTCGCCGCCGGCCTGACCGCGCTGGAGCTGGGCAGCGACATCGGCGGCTCGATCCGGGTGCCGGCGCATTATTGCGGCGTCTATGGCCACAAGCCGACCTGGGGCCTGCTGCCGCCGCGCGGCCATTCGCTGGTGGGCGCCGCGGCGATGACCGACATCTCGGTGATCGGGCCGCTGGCCCGCTCGGCCGACGACCTGGCGCTGGCGCTGGCGCTGCTGGCCGGGCCGGACGAGCAGGAGACGGCGCTGCGCACGTCGCTGCCGCCGCCGCGCGCGACCACGCTGAAGGGCCTGCGCGTCGCCGTCTGGGCGGAGCAGCCGGGGCAGGCGACCGATCCCGAGACGGTGACGCTGCTGGGCGAGCTGGCGCGGTTCCTGCGTCGCGAGGGGGCGAAGGTCAATTCCTCCGCCCGGCCCGAGTTCGACCCGACCGAGGCGTATCACGTCTATCTGCGGCTGCTGCACGCGGCGATGAGTGCGCGCGCGACCGAGGCGGAGCTCGCGTCGATGCGCGCCGAGGCGGAACGGCTCGGACCCGCCGACATGAGTGCCGACGGGGTGATGCTGCGCGCGACCGACCTGCTGCATCGTGACTGGCTGAAGCAGAACGAGCAGCGGATGCAGCTCCGTCGCGTCTGGAGCCGGTTCTTCCAGGATTTCGACGTGCTGCTCTGCCCGGTGATGGCCGGCCCCGCCTATCCGCATATGCACGATGAGGGGCCGTTGTGGGGGCGCCGGATCACGGTGGGCGGGCGGGAGATGGCCTATTACGACATGCTGTTCTGGCCCGGCATCACCTGCGGCTTTCACTTGCCGGCGACGGTCGCACCGCTCGGGCAGACGCGCGAGGGGCTGCCGCTCGGGGTGCAGATCGCGGGGCCGCTGTTCGGCGACCGCACCACGATCGAGGTCGCGCAACTGCTGGAGACCGGCTGGCGCGGCTTCGAGCAGCCGCCCGGGTTCGACTGAGGCCTCTTCCTCGTCATGCTCGGCCCCGGGTCGGGCCACGATGACGGTGGGGATGTATCAGGCGACCTTGAGGTTCACTGCGGACGACTTGCCGCGCTCCATCGTGACCTCGAAATTGACCTTCTGGCCTTCGTTCAGGCCGCGCAATCCGGCGGCCTGCACGGCGGTGACGTGGACGAACACGTCCTTGCCCCCGTCTTCCGGCATGATGAAGCCGTAGCCCTTGGTGGCGTTGAACCACTTCACGGTGCCCGTCGGCATTGCACGTCGTCTCCCTTCACTTGAAGATCCGAGGCGGTGCCTGCGTTGATCGCAGAACCTTGCTCGCGGAAGCCCGGGCACAGATGCACGGGGACCCGGAGAAAAAGGGCCGCCGGGCGGATGCCGCGGCGGCCGATCGTCGTTATCTCATTCTCGCTTGGTCAGGCGACCCGGAGGTTGGTGGCGGCGGCCTTGCCGCGCTCCATGGTCACTTCGTAGGTCACGCGCTGCCCCTCATCGAGGCCGCGCAGGCCGGCGGCCTGCACCGCGGTGATGTGGACGAACACATCCTTGCCGCCATCCTGCGGCACGATGAATCCGAAGCCCTTGGTGGCGTTGAACCACTTGACGGTTCCAGTAGCCATATCTGCGTCTTACTCCGTTGGTAGAGCCGCGCGTCGCGCGGCGGATAGCACAACCGGGCCTTGGGACAGCTTGGCGGCGACCGGAGGACGGATGCGCAGCAAGGAAAGCCGAAAACACGATTGCGACACGAATTGGGCAGAAAGCGCCGCCCCTGTCAATTGCGGCGACGTGACCGGCGGATGAAGCGGCCGTCATCCGGGCGGCCGAGACGCGACGCCCGAATCGAGGCGGGCGAATCGAGACGGGCGGGCCGTTGCCGGCCCGCCCGCACCACGATCGAGTGATGGATGCGACGGATCAGAAATCCATGTCGCCCATGCCGCCGCCGCCGCCCGGAGGCATCGGCGGACCCTTCTTCTCCGGCTTCTCGGCCACCATCGCCTCGGTGGTGATCAGCAGCCCGGCCACCGACGAGGCATCCTGCAGCGCCACCCGCACCACCTTGGTCGGGTCGATGATGCCGGCCTTCACCAGGTCCTTGAACTCGCCGGTCTGTGCGTCGAAGCCCCAGGCGTACTCGTCCTTGTCGAGCACCTTGCCGGAGACCACGGCGCCGTCCTCGCCTGCGTTCTCGGCGATCTGGCGCAGCGGCGTCTGGATCGCCTTGCGCACGATCTCGATGCCGACGCGCTGATCGTCGTTGTCGCCCTTGAGCTTGGCGAGGATCGCGCCGGCCCGCGCCAGCGCCACACCGCCACCCGGCACGATGCCTTCCTCGACCGCGGCCCGGGTCGCGTGCATCGCGTCATCGACGCGGTCCTTGCGCTCCTTCACCTCGACCTCGCTCGATCCGCCGACGCGGATCACGGCGACGCCGCCGGCGAGCTTGGCCAGCCGCTCCTGCAGCTTCTCGCGGTCGTAGTCCGAGGTGGTCTCCTCGACCTGCGCGCGGATCTGGTTGCAGCGGCCCTTGATGTCCTCCTTCTTGCCGGAGCCCTCGACGATCGTGGTGTTCTCCTTCTCGATCAGGACCTTCTTGGCCTTGCCGAGCATGTTGAGGGTGACGCTCTCGAGCTTGATGCCGAGATCCTCGGAGATCACCTGACCGCCGGTCAGGATCGCGATGTCCTCCAGCATCGCCTTGCGGCGATCGCCGAAGCCCGGTGCCTTCACCGCCGCGACCTTGAGGCCGCCGCGCAGCTTGTTGACCACCAGCGTCGCCAGCGCCTCGCCTTCCACGTCCTCGGCGATCACCAGCAGCGGCCGGCCCGACTGCACGACGCTCTCCAGCAGCGGCAGCATCGCCTGCAGGCCGGAGAGCTTCTTCTCGTGGATCAGGATATAGGGCTGATCCAGCTCGGCGGTCATCTTCTCGGCGTTGGTGATGAAGTAGGGCGAGACGTAGCCGCGGTCGAACTGCATGCCCTCGACCACATCGAGCTCGGTCTCGATGCCCTTGGCCTCCTCGACCGTGATCACGCCCTCGTTGCCGACCTTCTGCATCGCCTCCGAGATCATGCGCCCGATCTCGACATCGCCGTTCGACGCGATCGCGCCGACCTGCGCCGTCTCGGCCGGGGTGGTGATCTTGCGGGTGCGCTTCTTCAGTTCCTCAACCACGGCGACCACCGCGCGATCGACGCCACGCTTGAGGTCCATCGGGTTCATGCCGGCGGCCACCGACTTCAGGCCCTCGCGCACGATCGACTGCGCCAGCACCGTCGCGGTGGTGGTGCCGTCGCCGGCCTGGTCGTTGGTCTTGCTCGCGACCTCGCGCACCATCTGCGCGCCCATGTTCTCGAACTTGTCGGAAAGCTCGATCTCTTTCGCGACCGTGACACCGTCCTTGCTGATCCGCGGCGCGCCGAAGCTCTTGTCGAGCACGACGTTGCGGCCCTTTGGCCCCAGCGTGATCTTCACCGCGTCGGCCAGGACGTCGATGCCGCGGAGCATCCGCTGGCGCGCATCGCCGCCGAACCGAACTTCTTTTGCTGCCATGTTATTGGTATCCTCTCGTCATTCTGCTGAATCGGTGAAGGCGGCGCTCAGGCGGCCTTCTTCGCCGGCTTGGCGACGTGGCCCTCGATGATGCCCATGACATCGGACTCCTTCATGATGAGGAGCTCCTCGCCGTCGATCTTCACTTCGGTGCCGGACCACTTCCCGAACAGCACGCGGTCGCCGGCCTTGAGGTCGAGCGGCACGAGTTGGCCGTGCTCGTCGCGGGCGCCGGGGCCGGCGGCGACGATCTCGCCCTCCATCGGCTTTTCCTTTGCCGTGTCGGGGATGATGATCCCACCCGTGGTCTTCTCCTCGGCGTCGAGCCGTCGGACGACCACCCGGTCGTGCAGGGGACGGAACTTCATTGCGGATCTCTCCTGATAATGGGTCACGAGATGTTGGTCTGCAGCCCGCATCGCTCGCCAAACCGTTGCCGGCCTGGGCGCTGCTAGCACTCCTCGGTATGGAGTGCCAAGCATCTAGGCGGTTCCGCGGGGCAAGTCAAGCGATCGGCAGCACTCCGACTGATCGAGTGCTAATGCTCTGGTTTCATTCACTTTTTATTTGGGCGGCGGCTCCAATTCTGGCATTATCGCGATGCAACCGCCGCGCCGGCTGCGGGTTGGCGGCGGGTGCGTATCACCGACCGGAGGCACGATGACGCTCGCTTTGCAGCTTCAGGACTACCGCCTGACCACCGCGGAAATCCTCTATCACATGCCCGACCATCCCGGCGTGCTGCAGACCTTCGTCTGGCAGGAGCTTGATCTTGCTCCTCGTTACCCGGTGCTGCATCGGTTCCTGGATTTCTGGACCCGCAACCTCGACGGCAAGCTGCATTCGGTCCGGATCGCGTCTGCCGGCCTGATCAGCCCGGGGCGGTTGCGCCACGCAAGCACCGAGCTGCGCCTGCATTAGGGCCTGCTACCTGGAGCCCGCGCCGCCGCCTTGAAGGTGGGGGGCGACGGTCGATATAGGCTCCGACCGGACAGGAGGCACCGCGATGAGCCTGCGCATCAACGACACCGCCCCGGATTTCACGGCCAATTCGACGCAAGGTCCGATCCATTTCCACGAGTGGATCGGCAACGGCTGGGCGGTGCTGTTCTCCCACCCCAAAGACTTCACCCCCATCTGCACGACCGAGCTCGGCGCCATGGCCGGGCTGGAAGGCGAGTTCCGCAAGCGCAACGCCAAGATCCTTGGCGTTTCGGTCGACCCGGTGGAAAGCCACAACAAATGGAAGGATGACATCAAGAAAGCCACCGGCCATGCGGTCAACTATCCGCTGATCGGCGACAAGGACCTCAAGGTCGCCAAGCTTTACGACATGCTCCCGGCCGCCGCCGGCGGCACGTCGGAAGGCCGCACGCCGGCCGACAACCAGACGGTACGCTGCGTCTTCGTCATCGGCCCCGACAAGAAGATCAAGCTGATCCTTACCTATCCGATGACGACGGGACGCAATTTCGCCGAAATCCTGCGGGCCATCGATTCCATCCAGCTCACCGCCAAGCATCAGGTTTCCACCCCGGCCGACTGGAAGCAGGGCGAGGATGTGATCATCAACGGTGCGGTGTCGAACGAGGAGGCCACCAAGCGCTTCGGCGCCTACGAGACCGTCCTGCCGTATATGCGAAGGACCAAGCAGCCTGCGGCCTGATCGCAGCCAGCGGGGAATCCTTTCCGGCGCTTCCCGCAGGCTTGTAAGGCATTGAATCTAAAAATCTGGCCGGCTGTCCGGAAAGGGTGTGCTATAAGCGCTCCATGGACCGAGAGGCCGTCATCGCCACCCTGCGTGCGCACGAACCGGAGCTTAAGGCTGCCGGTGTCGCCAGCCTGTCCGTGTTCGGTTCGGTGGCGCGGGGCGATAGCGGAGAAGATTCGGATGTGGACGTGGTGGTTCGCCTCGATGAGGAGGCGTCGCGGGGCGGCTTCGCCTATTTCGGCCGCCTCGATGCTCTGACCCGACGGCTGACCGACATTCTCGGTCGTCCCGTCGATGTCATCGCCGAGCCGGTGCGTAAGGATCGGCTGCGCCGCGCCATCAAGAGCGAGAGTGCCCTTGCCTTCTGAAAAGCCACTCCGCCGCCTTGAAGACATTCTTGAGAATATCGCCCGTATCGAGCGGTTCACGGCGGGGCTGGATTTCGATGGCTTCGCCGCAAACGAGCGAGCCGTCTATGCGTCCCTACACGCCCTGCTGATCATCAGCGAGGCGGCAAGGAAACTCGGAGCCGAGGCCGAAACCCTCGTGCCAGGGCAGCCGTGGCCCGACATCCGCAGCATCGGCAACGTGCTGCGACATGAATACGATGGCGTTGATCCCGATACCGTGTGACGGATTGTTGCCAGCGGCGATCTCGTGGCGCTCAAGGAAGCTGTCGGGGCGACGGTGGCAAAGCTGCGGGCCCGACAAGCCCCATAAAGATCGGCTCTCACGCGCCGAGCGCCGCCTCGGCGCGGTGCCGGCGCAGCAGCATCAGGCCGAGCGCCGCGGCGGCGGCGAACAGCGCGACGCCGAGACTGAGCTGGACGAACCGGCCGAGCTTCACGCCGGCGCCGAGGAGCGCGAAAATGGCGGTCTGCGGCAGATAGCCGAGCGCCGAGCCGGCCAGGAACGGCCCCGCCGCGATCGCCGAGGCGCCCGCCATCAGGTTGAGCAGCAGGTTGTTGCCCGCCGGCAGCAGCCGCAGCGTCAGCGTCGTTCCGAACGGGTGCCGGCCGAGCACCGCGTCGAGCCGCGCCAGCCGTCCGCGCAGCCTCCCCCGCAGCCAGCCGCGCGCCAGCAGCCGTGCCCAGGCGAAATCGGCGCCGCACCCCAGCACCTGGGCGGCGAGCGCCAATGCGCCGCCTTCCCAGGCGCCGAATGCGTAGCCGCCGGCAAACGCCGCGGCCTGCCGCGGCACGCCGATCGCGACCAGGGCTGCCGCCGCCAGCACGAACAGCGCGGCCCCGCCCGAACCCTGGGCGGCCAAGGCGCGCGCCGCCGCCTCGCGCTCGGCCGCACCCGGCAGCAGCCGCAGTGCCGCGCCGGCGGCGAGCAGGCCGATCGCCAGCAGCGCGGGGCGGGCCAGCGGACGCAGCGTCTCTTTCACGGTGGCTCGACCTCCGGCAGCCGGCTGCGGCGCTGCAGCCACCAGACGCCGGCGAGATCGACCAACCCCACCCAGAGACGGTCGAACGTGCCGTAATGCGACCGCCCAGCAGCGCGCGGACGATGCCGCACCGGCACCGAGACCACGCGCCCGCCGGCGCGGATGAACAGCGCCGGCAGGAAGCGATGCATGTGGTCGAAGCGCGGCAGGTCGAGGAAGGCGGCCCTCGAAAAGACTTTCAGGCCGCAGCCGGTATCGGGGGTGGCGTCGCGCAGCAGCCCGGCGCGCACCCGGTTGGCGACCCGCGAGCCGAGGCGCTTGAGCGCCGCATCGCGCCGGGTGGTCCGGTTGCCGGCGATCAGCACCGGGCCGCGCCCAATCCTGGCCTCGGCGGTCATCCGCGCCAGCAGCGCCGGGATGTCGGCCGGATCGTTCTGGCCGTCGCCGTCGAGTGTGGCGATCAGGGCGGCGCGTGCCGCCCGCACCCCGGTCGCGATCGCCGCCGATTGGCCGCAGCCGATCCGATGGCGCCGCGTCACCAGCGGCGCGCCGGAGGCGGCCGCTTCTGCCAGGCGCTCGGCCGTCGCATCGGTGCTGCCGTCATCGACCATGACGATCTCGTGCGGCACCGCCGCCAGCACCGCTTCGATCTCCGCGATCAGCGGCAGGATGTTCGGCGCCTCGTTGCGCACCGGGACGACCACGGACAGCACGATCGCAACGGCGGGCGTGGCGGCGGGCTCGGGGGCGCTCATCGCGGCCGGGCGGTACACCGGGCCGCCCGGCGCAGCAACCGCGCGCCGCTTCTTGTCGCTCCGCCATGGCGGCGGTAGCTCTGCCCCATGCCGTTCGACGTGCGCGAGTTCCCCGCCCCGGCCGATGCGCTGCGCGCCGCGCGCAACCGCCGGCTGGTGGCGCTGTGGCTGTTCACCGTTGCGGGGATGATCCTGGTGATGGTGGTGCTCGGCGGTGCCACGCGCCTGACCGGCTCGGGCCTCTCGATCATGGAGTGGGCGCCGATCACCGGCGTGCTGCCGCCGCTCAATCATGCCGACTGGATCAAACTGTTCGATCTCTACAAGCGCATCCCGCAATACAGCATGGTCAATCACGGCTTCGGCCTGGCGGGTTTTCAGCGCATTTTCTGGCTCGAATGGGTGCATCGGCTGTGGGGGCGACTGATCGGGCTCGTCCTCATCGTGCCGCTGATCTGGCTGTGGGCGCGGGGCGCAATCGGCCGCGCGCTGGGCCTGCGGCTCGTGCTGCTGTTCGTGCTCGGCGGGCTGCAAGGCGCGGTCGGCTGGTTCATGGTGGCGTCGGGCTTCCGGCCGGACGCGGTTTCGGTGGCGCCGGTGCGGCTCGTGGCCCATCTGGTCCTGGCGCTGGCCCTCTATGCCGCGATCCTGTGGACCGCCCTTTCGGTCCGTCGCCCGATGCCGCGGCCGATCCCCGACGCGCGGCCGGTGCGGACGCTGGCACGGCTGGTCGCGGCCCTGGTGGCGCTGACCATCATTGCTGGCGGCTTCACCGCCGGGCTGCACGCCGGCCTCGAATACAACACTTTTCCGCTCATGGACGGCCGGCTCGTGCCCGCGAGCTACGCCCGGCTCTCGCCCTTTCTGCGCAACCTGACCCAGAACATCGCCGCCGTGCAGTTCGATCACCGGGTGCTCGCGACGCTGACGGCGCTGAGCGTCATCGCCCTGGTGGCGGTCGGGCTGCGCTGTGCCCTGCCGCGCGGTGCGCGGGCGGCGGTGCTCGCGGTCGGCGCGGCCGTGGTGGTGCAATACGCGCTCGGCATCGCCACCTTGCTGCTGGTGGTGCCCGTCCCGCTCGGCGTCGCGCACCAGGCGACGGCGACGCTACTGCTCACCGCCGCGCTAGTCGCGTGGCATTCGCTGCGCGGTGCCGTCGGCGCTTTGCCGCGCGCTGCGGAAGAAGCAGAACTGGAGACAGCATGATTTCAGGAAGCCTGACCCCGCTCGCGGCCACCGATCGCCTGTTCTTCGGGCGCGCCGACGCCGCCCTCGACCGCGAGGCGGCGGCGCGCATCACCGGCGGCGCGCTCGCCGGCACCGACGATGGCGAGCTGTTCCTGGAATACCGCGAAAGCGAGCACCTCTCGCTGGAGGACGGGCACATCCGCAGCGCCGGGTCCGACACCTCGCTCGGCTTCGGCCTGCGCGCGGTGCTCGGCGAGGAGACCGGATACGCCCATGCGGGCGAGATTTCCGAGGCGGCGCTGACCCGCGCCGCCGCGGCCGTCTCGGCGGTGCGGGCCGGCCGCTCGGGCACCGCCGCCGAGCCGCCGCGCGACACCAACGCGCGGCTCTACAGCGACCAGAACCCGCTCGCCGAGGGCGATTTCGCGACCCGTGCCGCGTTGCTGAGCACCATCGACGGCGCGGCGCGGGCCAAGGACGGGCGCGTGCGGCAGGTGATGGCCTCGCTCGCCGGCGAGTGGCAGGCGGTGCAGATCGTGCGCGCCGACGGCAGCCGGGTCGCCGATCTGCGGCCGCTGGTGCGGCTGAACGTTTCCGTCGTCGTCGAGCAGAACGGCCGGCGCGAGACCGGCAGCTACGGCACCGGCGGCCGCTTCGGGTATGCCCACCTGCTGGACGAGGCGACCTGGCGGCAGGCGATCGATGAGGCGCTGCGGCAGGCGCTGCTCAACCTCGAGAGCGTGCCCGCGCCCGCGGGCGAGATGGCGGTGGTGCTTGGCCCCGGCTGGCCCGGCATCCTGCTGCACGAGGCGATCGGGCACGGGCTGGAGGGCGATTTCAACCGCAAGAAAACGTCCGCCTTCGCCGGCCTGATGGGGCAGCGTATCGCCTCGCAGGGCGTGACGGTGGTGGATGACGGCACCATCCCGGACCGGCGCGGCAGCCTCACCGTCGATGACGAGGGCGAGCCGTCGAACCGCACCGTGCTGATCGAGGACGGCGTGCTGGTCGGCTTCATGCAGGACCGGCTGAACGCGCGGCTGATGGCCCAGCGGCCGACCGGCAACGGCCGGCGCCAGTCCTATGCCTTTGCCCCGATGCCGCGGATGACCAACACGCTGATGCTGTCCGGCACCCACAAGCCGGAGGAGATGATCCGTTCGGTCAAGCGCGGCCTCTATGCGGTCAATTTCGGCGGCGGGCAGGTGGACATCACCTCGGGCAAGTTCGTGTTTTCCGCGAGCGAGGCGTACCGCATCGAGGATGGGCGGGTGGGCGCGCCGGTGAAGGGGGCGACGCTGATCGGCAACGGGCCGGATGCGCTGACCAAGATCACGATGGTCGGCGATGACGCGGCGCTGGATGCCGGGATCGGCACCTGCGGCAAGAACGGACAGGGCGTGCCGGTGGGCGTCGGCCAGCCGACGCTGAAGCTGGCGGCGCTGACGGTCGGCGGCACGGCCGCCTGAACACGATACACCACATCGTGTGAGGATCGCGCGGCGTCCGGCAGGACCCACGCACGTTTGACAGCGCGCAACGCAGGAACTGGCCCATGCGCGCGCTATGCTGGTACGGCAAGCACGACATCCGCTGCGAAAGCGTGCCGGACCCCAAGATCGAGCAGCCGCGCGACGCGATCATCAAAGTGACCGCCTGCGCGATCTGCGGCTCCGACCTGCACCTGTACGACGGCGTCATCCCGACGATGAAGAGTGGCGACGTGCTGGGGCACGAGACCATGGGCGAGGTGGTCGAGGTCGGCTCGGAGAACACGAAGCTGAAAAAGGGCGACCGCGTGGTGGTGCCGTTCACCATCGCCTGCGGCGAATGCTTCTTCTGCCAGCGCGGGTATTTCTCCGGCTGCGAACGGTCCAACCCAAACGCCGAGATGGCGTCCAAGCTGTGGGGGCACTCCCCGGCCGGGCTGTTCGGCTATTCGCACCTGCTGGGCGGCTTTCCCGGCGGCCAGGCGGAGTATTTGCGGGTGCCGTACGCGGATGTCGGCCCGATCAAGGTGCCGGAAGGGCTGAGCGACGAACAGGTGCTGTTTTTGTCCGACATTTTCCCGACCGGCTACATGGGCGCCGAGTTCTGCGACATCAAAGGCGGCGAGACGATCGCGGTGTTCGGCTGCGGCCCGGTCGCGCAGTTCTCCATCCGCAGCGCCTTCCTGCTCGGCGCCGAGCGGGTGATCGCGATCGACACCGTGCCCGAGCGCCTTCGGATGGCCGCGGACGCCGGCGCGATCACGATCGACTTCATGAAAGAGGACGTCCACGACCGCATCCAGGAGCTGACGCACGGACGCGGTGCGGACGCCTGCATCGACGCGGTGGGGACGGAGCCGCACACTTCTGCCAGCTTCGACTCCATGCTGGACCGGCTGAAGGTCGCGGCCTTCGCCGGCACCGACCGCCCGCACGTGCTGCGCCAGGCGATCAACAACACGCGCAACTTCGGCATCGTGTCGATCATCGGCGTGTATGGCGGGTTCGTGGACAAGATCCCGATGGGCAGCGCGATCAACCGCGGGCTTACTTTCAAGATGGCGCAGACGCCGGTGCAACGCTACTTGCCGATGCTGATGGAGCGGATCACGAACGGCGAGATCGATCCGTCCTTCGTCATCACGCACAAGGCGCCGCTGGCCGACGGCCCTGATCTCTACAGGACGTTCCGCGACAAGCAGGACGGCTGCATCAAGGTCGTGCTCAAGCCCTGACGCCGCCGGACGCAAGCTCACTCTGGCTGGAGACGCTGTGTGATGTCATCAGAAGCTCGCCCGCTCGCTATCGTAACCGGCGCGTCCGCCGGGATTGGCTACGAGCTGGCCAAGCAGTGCCGGGATCACGGCTTCGCCCTGTTGATCGCCGCCGACGAACCCGAGATCGAGCAGGCCGCCGCGAAGCTGCGGCTGGACGGCGCTGCCATCGAGGCGGTGCAGGCCGATCTGTCCGGACCCGAGGGGGTGGACAAGCTCTATGCCGCCACCAAGGGGCCGGAAGGTGGATGCGTTGCTGGCCAATGCCGGGCGGGGTCTCGGCCGTGGCTTCCTGGATCAGGAACCGGCGGCCTGGCGGCACGTGGTGGACACCAACATCACCGGCACGCTGCTGCTGGTGCAGAAGGTCGGGCGCGACATGCGCAGCGCCGGAGCCGGCCGCATCCTGATCACCGGCTCGATCGCGGGCTTCATGCCCGGCACCTATCAGGCGGTCTACAACGGCACCAAGGCGTTCCTCGACAGCTTCTCGTTCGCGCTCCGCCACGAATTGAAGGGCAGCGGCGTCACTGTCACCTGTCTCATGCCGGGCGCCACCGAGACCGAGTTCTTCGAGCGTGCCGACATGATGGACACCAAGGTCGGGACCCAGAAGAAGGACGACCCGGCGATGGTGGCCAGGACCGGGTTCGATGCCATGATGAAGGGCGAGGGCGACGTGGTTGCGGGCTGGCAAAACAAGCTGCAAGCGGCCATCGCCCACGTCACGCCTGCGGGCATGCTGGCCGAGAAGCACCGTGACATGGCGGCGCCCGGGACCGCCAAGGCGTAGCCCGATGTCGTCCGGCAATCGTCCAGGATTCGAGCTCTAGCGGTGCGGGGCAGCCATGAACGACATCCAGCTGGCGAAGTTCCTGGGGTGCTTCAGCATCGCACTCGGGGCGGTCGAGCTGCTCGCACCGCGGCGGCTGATCCGTCTGCTCGGCCTGCCCCGGTCCCCGGGCTGGTGCGTGCGTTCGGGGCGCGCGAGGTTGCGGCCGGCACCGCGGTGCTGACTTATCCCGACAGCCCGGCGCCGCTCTGGGCACGGGTCGGCGGCGACGCGCTGGACCTGGCGGTGCTGGGGTCCGTGCTGCGGTCGGGCAAGCGCAGGCGAAGCGAGGCTGCAACGGCCGCCACCGTTGCCGTGCTGGCGGTTACGGTCCTGGATGCGCTGTGCGCGACGGCTCTCATGCAACGACAAGCCCGCGCCGGCCGGACCGCACAGCGAACTCGCGTCGCGTAGCCGAGGGATTTATTTCCGGCATGGCGAGCGAGGTGAGGCGATGAAAGATCGAGGCAGGCTGGGCAGGGGTTCGTCCGACGCCGCGGCGCTCGCGCGCGGCTTGGGCTGGTTCGGCATCGGGCTGGGCGTGCTGGAGCTGGTGGCGCCGCGTGCGCTGGCCCGCGCGCTCGGCCTGAGAGGCCGCGCGCCGCTGGTCGGAGGATACGGGGTGCGCGAGATCGCCAACGGCGTCGCGATCCTCGCCGCCGACGATCCGACGCCGTGGGTGTGGGCCCGTGTCAGCGGCGACGCCGCTGGACATCGCGACTCTCGCGAGCGGGTTTGCCGGCCCGCGGCGGCGGCGCGGCAATGTCGGCCTCGCCCTCGCCGCGGTGGCCGGCGTCACCGCGCTCGACGTCGTGTGCGCGCTGGCGTTGTCGTCAGGCGGCGCCGTGGCGGATGTGCGCACTCCCGACGCGATGCAGCACTATCCGGCGCGCTGACCGCGCAGTGCGCGGATCGCCGCCGCGTAGTCGCCCCCGCGCCCGAACACCGCCGAGCCGGCGACCAGCGTGTCGGCGCCGGCGGCGATCACGCCCGGCGCGGTCTCGGGGGCGATGCCGCCATCGACCTCCAGCCGGATCGGACGCTCGCCGATCATCGCGCGCAAGGTCGGCAGCTTGGCGGCGGCGGCGGGGATGAAGGCCTGGCCGCCGAAGCCGGGATTGACCGTCATCACCAGGATCAGGTCGAGCCGGTCGAGCACGTGCGCGACCGCCTCGGGCGGGGTCGCGGGATTGATCGCGACACCGGCGCGCTTGCCCAGGCTGCGGATCGCCTGCAGCGAACGGTCGAGATGCGGGCCGGCCTCGGCGTGCACGGTCAGGCTGTCGCAGCCGGCCTTCGCGAACGCCTCCAGAAAGGGGTCGGCGGGGGCGATCATCAGGTGGCAGTCGAACGGTTTTCTGCTCCGCCCGCGGATCGCGCGCACCACCCCGGGGCCGAAGGTGATGTTGGGCACGAAATGCCCGTCCATCACGTCGAGATGGATCCAGTCCGCGCCGGCGGCATCGACCGCCGCCACTTCGTCACCGAGGCGCGAGAAATCGGACGACAGGATCGAGGGGGCGATGACCAGCGGGTTCATAGGGAGCGCCTCCGAGAAAGGGAAAGGCGAGGGGCTCTCCTCCGCGAGCATTCCACTTGGCCCAAGCGGGCCAAGCGGAACCTTGGCTCGCTGCGCCCCTCGACCCCGCTGGGGCCGCCGGCCCCAGACCCATGAATGGGTTCCAAGGGCTGCGCCCTTGGCGGGGTCCAGGGGCGGAGCGAGCCAAGGTTCCGCCTGGCCCGCTTGGGCCAGATGGAATGCTCGCGGAGGGGGCGCCCCTGGCCTCTACTGTGCCTCCTTCATCACCCGGCGGCGAGAACGGTCGAATAGCGGGACTCAGTGTGCCGCCGCCCAGCTTTGGCCGATGCCCGTCTCCACCAGCACCGGCACCGAGAGCGTGGCCGCGCCCTCCATCACGCGCCGTGCCACCGCCGCGAGCGCGTCGGCCTCGCGCTCGGGCGCCTCGAACAGCAGTTCGTCATGCACCTGCAGCAGCAGTCGCGCCGAGAGGCCGGCCTCCGCCAGCGCCGTCGGCAGGCGCACCATCGCGCGCTTGATCACGTCGGCGGCCCCGCCTTGCAGCGGCGCGTTGATCGCCTGGCGCTCGGCGTAGCCGCGAACATGGGGCTTCTTGTCCGCGATCTGAGGGATCCAACAGCGCCGCCCGAACGGCGTCAGCACATAGCCCTGGATGCGCGCTTCTTCCTTGGTGCGCTCCATGTAGGCGCGGATTTCGGGGTAGCGGGCGAAATAGGCGTCGATGTAGCGCCGCGCCTCGGCCGGCTCGATCTGCAACTGGCGGGCAAGGCCGAACGCCGAAATGCCGTAGATGATGCCGAAATTGATCGCCTTGGCGCGGCGGCGCGTCAGCGGGTCCATCCCCTCCATCGGCAGGCCGAACACTTCGCTCGCGGTGCGCGCGTGGATGTCCTCGCCGCGGGAAAAACTCGCCTTCAGCGCCGGGATGTCGGCGACGTGCGCGAGCAGCCGCAATTCGATCTGCGAATAGTCGGCGCTGACCAGCACGTGTCCGGGTGCCGCCACGAAGGCGCGGCGGATGCGCCCGCCTTCCTCGGTCCGCACGGGAATGTTCTGCAAGTTGGGATCGGTCGATGACAGCCGCCCGGTGCTGGCCGCTGCCATCGCGAAGCAGGTATGCACGCGGCCGGTTTCGGGATTGATCTGCTCGACCAACGCGTCGGCGTAGGTCGATTTCAGCTTCGCGAGCTGGCGCCATTCCAGCACCCGCGCCGGCAGCGCGTGGCCGGCATCGGCGAGGTTTTGCAGCACACTCGCGTCCGTTCCCCACGCGCCGGTCGCCATCCGTCGCCCGCCGCCCACGCGCATTTCGTCGAACAGGATCTCGCCGAGCTGCTTGGCGCTGCCAAGATTGAACTTCCGTCCGGCGAGGCGGTGGATGTCTTGCTCCATCTCCGCCATCCGGCGCGTGAACTCTTCGGAGATGCGGCGCAGCTCGTCGGCATCGACGCGTATCCCGGCACCCTCCATCGCCGCCAGCACGGGGCTCAGCCGCCGGTCGATCTGCTCATAGAGCGTCAGCGCACGATGGGTGCGCAGCAACGGCCGCAGCACGTGCCACAGCCGCAGCGTCAGGTCGGCATTCTCGGCGGCATAGGCGGTGGCGCGGTCGAGTGGGGTGCGTGCGAACGGGACGCGGTTCCGGCCGGTGCCGGTCACGTCGTCGTAGCTGATCGGCGTATGGCCGAGATGCAGCACCGAAAGCTCATCCATGCCGTGCCCGTGCGCGCCTGCTTCCTGCGCATACGAGATCAGCATGGTATCGTCGATCGGCGCCGCCTCGGGGGCGCCGGCGCGGCGCATCACCGCGATGTCGAACTTGGCGTTGTGGTATATTTTCAAGACGCCCGGGTCGGTGAGCAGCGGCGCCAGTGCCGCGATCACCGCATCGGCGGCGAGCTGGCCGGGCAGGGGGGCACCGTCGGCGTTCTCGTGGCGCAGCGGCACGTAGCCGGCGCGGCCGGGGGCGGTTGCGATCGAGAAACCGAGCAAGGTCGCGCGCTGCGGATCGATGCTGTCGGTCTCGGTGTCGATCGCGATCACGCCCGCCTCGCGCGCCTCCGCAATCCAGTCGGCGAGGGCCGCCAGCTCCAGCACGGTGGCATAGGGGCCGAGGGGCAGCGGCGTATCCTCGGTCTCCGGCCGATCCGCGGCGACCGGCAGCGGCGGCGCCTTCGCGGGTGCGGCCGACACTGCGCCATCGAGACCGAGGCGCGTGAGGATGCTGCGAAACCCCTGCGCGTGCAGGAAATCGGCGAGCCGCGCGGCGTCCGGCTCGCGGGCGGCGAGGTCATCGAGTGCCAGCGGCAGCGGCGCGTCGTCGCGCAGCAGCACCAGCGTGCGCGACAGGCGCGCCGCCTCGGCGTGCGCGATCAGCGCGTCGCGGCGCTTGGAGGGTTTCATTGCGTGGGCCGCCGCCAGCACGCCTTCGAGGTCGCCGAACTCGGCGACCAGCGCACCCGCGGTCTTCGGTCCGATGCCGGGCACGCCTGGCACGTTGTCGATCGTGTCGCCCATCAGCGCCTGCACCTCGACCACGCGCGCCGGCGGCACGCCGAAGCGCTCCATCACCTCGGCGTCGCCGATCGGGCGGTTCTTGATCGGGTCGAGCATCGCCACACCGGGGCGGATCAACTGCATCAGGTCTTTGTCAGAGCTGATGATGGTCGTGCGGCCGCCTTCGGCGCAGGCGGCGCGCGCGTAGGCGGCGATCAGATCGTCCGCCTCCCAGTCGGCCAGCTCGACGGCCGGGATGTTGAACGCCTCGGTCGCCTGCCGGACCAGCGCGAATTGCGGCACGATCTCGGGCGGCGGCTCCGGCCGCTGCGCCTTGTAGCGGTCGAACAGCCGGTTGCGGAAGGTGACGCTCCCGGCGTCGAAAATCACCGCGATGTGGGTGCCGATATGCTCGCGCAGCAGCTTGGCCAGCATGTTGGTGAAGCCGAACACGGCATTGATCGGCACGCCGTCGGCGCGGTTCATCGGCGGCAGCGCGTGAAAGGCGCGGAAGATGAAGCCCGAGCCGTCGATCAGGACCAGGTGCAGGCCCGGATCGGGTTGCGGGGCATCAGTGCTCGGCAGTTGCAGGGGCGTCGTCATCGAGCACGAACAGACGGGAGCAATAGGGGCACATCACCTCGCGATCCTCGATGAAGAGGTACACCTTGGGGTGGCCGAGCACGCCGCCGCCGCCATCGCACGCCACGGTGCGGCTGTGGCTGTGGATGATCTCGGCGGGGAACGGGGCGGGGCGGTCGGGGCCGTCCGGCATGGGCTTCCTCGGGCGGGGTTGGCGCACCCCGTATAGCGGCGGGCGGGCGGCGACGGAATGGCGGCCTTTCCAACGGCCGCGGCCCAGGGCTAGGAAGGGCTGCGCCGTGACCCCGTTCGTGACCCGCCGTCTCCTGCTCTCGCTCGCCCTGCCGCTCGGGGTGCAGGGCTGCGCCGCGACGGTGCGGCTGCCGCCGCGAGGGGGCGTCGCCTCGGTGCCGCCGCCGCCGGACGGGTTCTTCATCATGGACGACGGCGCGCGGCTGCCGTACCGCGCCTGGCGGCCGTTGGACGGGTTGCCGCCGGCGATCGTGGTGCTGGCGCTGCACGGGTTCAACGACAGCCGCGACGCATGGGAAATCCCGGCCCCTGCTTTCCAGACAGCCGGCATCGCGATCTTCGCCCCCGACCAGCGCGGCTTCGGCCAGGCGCCGGACCGCGGCCACTGGGCCGGCACCGGACGGATGGCGCAGGACGCGGTGGCGATGGCCCGGATGCTGCGCGCCCGCTATCCGGGGGTGCCGCTGATGCTGATGGGCGAGAGCATGGGGGGTGCCGTGCTGATGCACGCGGCGACGCGGCCCCAGCCACCGCCGGCGGACGGTACCGTGCTGATCGCACCTGCGGTGTGGGGGCGGGCGCAGATGGGCGTGCTGCTCAGTTCCGGGCTGTGGGTGGTCGCCTCGGTCGCCCCCTGGTGGCGCGTCACCGGGCGGGAGGTGCCGATCAAGATCCGCGCCAGCGACAACCAGGCGGCGCTGCTGGCGCTGGCGCGCGACCCGCTGACCATCCGCCGCACCCGTTTCGACGTGCTGCGCGGGCTGGTCGATGCGATGGATGCGGCGCAGGCGGCAGCACCACGGATGCCGGCTCCGGCGCTGTTCCTCTATGGCGGGCAGGATCAGGTGGTGCCGCCGGAGGCGACGCTCGCGCTGTGGCGCAAGCTGCCGGCGTCGGCGCAGACCTCGCTCTACCCGCACGGCTACCATCTGCTGCTGCGCGACCACGACCGCGCGATCCCGACCGCGGATGTGATCGCCTGGATGCGCGATCCTGGCGTTCCGTTGCCGTCGGACGGGGCGATCGTGGCGGCGTCCTGGCAGGCGGCGCAGCCTTGAGCGCGCGGCGGGGCGGCACGGCTTTCGCCGGGCCGGGTTTGGCGCTATGAGGCGAGCGACGGACCCGTAGCTCAGCTGGATAGAGCGTCGCCCTCCGAAGGCGAAGGTCGCACGTTCGAAATCGTGTCGGGTCCGCCAATCCGTCGCGGCGAACAGATCGAGCGGGCGATCGGGGAGCATCGTGGCTCTCCGCTTCGCCTCCGGCACTACGGCTTGGCGATATTCCAGTAGACGATCACCGGCGAGGTCAGGAAGCCCGTCAGCGCGGCGCGCATGGCAACCGGCTGGTCGTACTCGCCGATCACCCGATAGGGTTGCACTTGCGCGAGCCGCTGCTGGAGCTTGACCGCCGCCGCTTTCTGCGCCGACAGCCCATTCGCTTGCAGGAATGCCTGCCGCAACGTCTCGGCCGTCTCGTCGCACGGCCAACCGATCCAGTTCGCTCTGGTCGCACGTCATCGCGGTGCCGATATTGGTCAGCGGACTGAACATCGTCGGGCCCGATGCGCCGGTCAAAAACAAGTTCCACCCGCCCTGATCGGGTGCGCCCTTGTTCCGCAGGCGGCCGGCGACGTTCACCCAGGCGAGATAGCGCAAATCCACGTTGACGCCGGCCTGCTTCAGTTCCTGCGCGACCACCTCCGACATCTGGCCGATCCACTGATAATCATGGGTGGTGATGAAGACGAGCTTCTGGCCATGATAGCCAGCCTGGGCCAGCAGGCGCTTCGCCGTGGCGATGTCGGGTTTTGCGTATCCGGCCGTGCCGGCTTCGGACGCATAGGGACCGTTGCAGACGAAGTAGGCGTTGCAGGTGTGCCACCATTTCGGATCGCCGAAGCCCGCCGCCAGGATGTCACTCTGGTTCGTCAGATACGCCAGTGCCAGGCGCGCGCGGGGATCGTTGAACGGCGGCTGCACGGCGTTGGGCCGCAGCAGCACCTGGTTCGCCATCCCGATGAGCTTCTGCACCCGCATGGCCGAATTCTTTGCAAGCTGCGGCACCAGATCAAGCGAAGGCTGCTCGATGAGATCGACCTCGCCTTGCTGAAGCGCATTCACCGCCGTCGAAGCATCGGGAATGATGTGCCACTCCACGCGGTCCACCTTCACCACGCGGCCGCCGGCAAGCCCGTCCGGCGGTTCGTTCCGCGGTACGTAGTTCGTATTCTTCTCGAACACCACGCGGTCGCCGCTGATCGACGCACCGGGGTCGTAGCGGAACGGACCGGAGCCGATTGCCGTCGTCAGCGGCTTGCCGGGATCGTGGCCTTGCAGGTCTTTCGCCCGCATGATGAACGGAACCTGGCCGATTGCGGAGCCGAGCGCGAACAGCACATAGCTGACCGGCTGCTTGAGCTTCAGCGCGAAACTCCGATCATCCACGGCATCGAGGCTGGCGGTCGCGGCGCCGAGCTTGTGGCCGACGATGTCCTTCTGCATCCAGCGCCGCAGCGAGGCGACCACGTCGGCGCTGGTGACGGGCGAACCGTCGTGGAATTTGAGGCCGCTGCGCAGCGTGAAGCGCCAGGTGAGCTGGTCGGGCGAGGTGGACCATGTGTCCACCATCTCCGGCCGGGGCTGGAGGTTCTTGTCCCAGGCGAACAGCTCCTCGTACACCATCATGCCGAAGATGCGCGTGATGACGATCGACGCGAACACGGGGTCGAGGCTGGGAAGATCGGCGCTGGGGACAATTTTGAGCACCTTGGTCTCAGCGTGCGCCGGTGCGCCCGCTGCGGCCAGCGCCAGCGTCGCCAATCCCGCGACCAGGGCCGAACGGAACCCATGCCTTGCCATGGCGTGCGACCTCGGAGGATGTTGCGGGTTCAGTGCAGCACAGGCGGAGATGGGCGACAAGGCGGCGAGGCCAAAGCGGATCAGCGATGCAAATCAGCGCGTGCCGGGAAAGGCGGGCGGGCGCTTCTCGCGCAGCGAGGCCAGACCCTCCTTCGCCTCCGGCCCGGTGAAGCCCAGGAACTCGAGTGCCAGCGAGGCATCGAAGCCCGGCCCCGCCTGCCGCAGCCAGTTGTTGAGCGCGTGCTTGGTCCAGCGGATCGCTAATGGCGCGCCCTCGGCGAGCCGCGCGGCGACCGCGACCGCGCGCGCATCGAGATCCGCCTCCGCAACCGCGAGCGAGACGAGGCCGATGCGCTCGGCCTCGGCGCCCGAGAGCGGCTCGCAGGTGAGCAGATAGTATTTCGCCTTCGCCAGTCCGCACAGCAGCGGCCACAGGATCGCGGCGTGATCGCCGGCGGCGACGCCGAGCCGGGTGTGGCCGTCAATGATGCGGCAATCCGCGGCGGCGATCGACACATCGGCGAGCAGACCGCACACCAGCCCGGCGCCGACCGCGACGCCGCGCATCGCACTCACGATCGGCTTGGAGCAGTCGATGATGCCGTGGACGATCGCGCGCGCCTCCTTCCAGACGCGGGCGCGAGTGTCGAAATCGGCAATGATCTCGTCGATCATGGCGAAATCGCCGCCGGCGGAGAAATGCGCACCCTGGCCGGTGATGATGGCGGCGTTGATGCTGTCGTCGGCGTCAATCTCGGGCCAGATGCCGGCAAGCTCGGCATGCATGGCGCGGTCGGTCGCATTGAGCGGGCCGTTCGTCATGCGGATGCGCAGCACCCGCGGGTGCGGGCGATCGAATTGCAGGCGGGTATAGCGCGCGTCACGATCATCCATCGCGCATCACTCCGGCGACCGCGTGGCGACCATGGCGCTCCATTCCAGCACCTCCTCGAGCGTTCCCGCGGGTGCCAACTCGGCAAACAGCGCCCGCAGCTCTGCGACCAGCGCCGCGGCCCGCGCCTCGCCGAGCCGCGCGCGCGACGTGCTGGACATCGACATCGCGCGATCGATCAGGCTTCCGGTCGTCGTCATACGGCGGCCGAGCACCGAAAGACGTTCGATGCGGCTGAAGGCCGAGGCGAGCAGGAACGGCGGGTGGCGAACCCAGGCGCCCTTCACGCGGCGCCGATCGTGGACCGGATCGCCCTCCGCATAGCGATCAATCAGCGCGCGCCAGCGCTCGCGCCAGGCGTTCTCCGCCACCTCGGGATGGTTGTCGTCGAACAGTGCGACCGCACCGCCCGGCTCGATCATCGTATCCAGCCGGCGCAGCGTCTCGGCGCGATCCATCCAATGGAACGAGCGGCCCATGACCACGAGGCGAAAGCGGCCGAGTGCTGCCGAGAGGTCGTAGGAACTGCCCTCCCGGAACACGATCTGCGGGGCAAGCCCGGCAGCGGCCGCTTCGGCTTCGCGCAGCATCGCCGGTTCCGGGTCGATCGCCACCACCTCGCCGGCAAAATACGAAAAGCCGATCGCGAGCGGGCCGGGGCCGCAGCCGAGGTCGAGCACGCGATGGGCGGGGCCGACGCCGACGCGCTCGGCGACGCGACGGATCAGCAGCGGCGGATAGGCGGTGCGGCCCGCGCGGTAATGCCCTGCCGCGGTGCGGAAGCGGTGCGGGTCGAAGGGCAGCGGCTCGCTGGTCATGCGCGGGGCTTCATCATCCGGCCCCGAACCGGCCGGATTTGGGGAACCCGTTCGGCGGCAGCTTGCCGGCCTGCGCACGCTCGCCGAGCCACGGGCGCAAATCCGTCTCGGTGCGCACGCGATCGCCGAGCTTCCAGCTCAGGCCTTGCGCGAGCGCGAACACGCGCGCGTCGCGCAGGCCGCCGTCGTGGTAGCGTTGCAGGATCACGCCCGAGCCACGCGGCAGCTCCGGCACCTGGTCGAGCGGAAAGATCAGCAGCTTGCGGTTCTCGCCCACCACTGCGACATGATCGCCCTCGGCGGGGATGCAGAGCAGCGCCTCCTCGCCGGGCTTGAGGTTGAGCACCTGCTTGCCGGCATGGCGGTCGGTGAGCAGATCATCGGCACGGACCACGAAGCCGCGCCCCTTCTGGGTCGCAACCAGATGGCGCGTGCCCTCGCGCCAGACGAACAGGGCCGCGACGTCGTCCGCGTTGGAGAGTTCGGCGAGCACGCGGATCGGCTGCCCGTCGCCGCGCCCGCGCGGCAGATCGCCCGCCCGCAGGACATAGGCGCGGCCGTTGGTGCCGAACACGCACAGCCGGTCGGTGGTTTCGCACGCGACCAGCAGCCGCAGGCGGTCGCCTTCCTTGAACCGGAGTTCGCCGCCCTCGGCGAGATGGCCGCGCACCGCGCGCACCCAGCCCTTGTCGGAGAGGATCACGGTGATCGGCTCGCGTTCGACGAGCGCATCGGCGGAGACGGCGACCTCCGGCGGCAGCGTGCCGATCGCGGTGCGCCGCGCGCCGAGCGCACCGGCGCCGAATTTCTGCCTCGTCTGCTCAAGCTCCTCGGTGATGCGCGTCCAGCGGAGCGCCGCGTCGCCGAGCAGGGTGCCGAGGCCGCGCCGCTCCTTGGTGAGCGCCGCATGCTCGCGCCGGATCTCGATTTCCTCCAGCCGCCGCAGGCTGCGCAGCCGCATGTTGAGGATCGCCTCGGCCTGCGCGTCCGACAGTTTGAATGCCGCGATCAGCGCCGGCTTCGGTTCGTCCTCGGCGCGGATGATGCGGATCACCTCGTCGAGGTTGAGGAACACGGAAAGAAAGCCGTCGAGCACTTCCAGCCGCCGCTCGATCGCGGCGAGCCGGTGGCGTGAGCGGCGTTCCAGCACCTCGTGGCGATGGTCGAGCCAGTGGCGCAGCACCTCGCGCAAGCCGAGCACAACCGGCGTGCGGTCGGCGGTCAGCACGTTCATGTTGAGCGGAAAGCGGCTCTCCAGCGGGGTCGCGCGGAACATCGTCTCCATCAGCATCTCGGGTTCGACGCTGCGCGACTTCGGTTCAAGCACGATGCGGACCGCCTCCGTGCTCTCGTCGCGAATATCGGCGAGCAACGGTAATTTCTTCGCCTCCAGAAGTGCCGCGATCTGCTCGATCAGCCGCGATTTCGGCACCTGATAGGGGATTTCGGTGACGATCACGGTCCAGGTGCCGTGCTTGGCGTGCTCAACCTCCCATTTCGCGCGCAGGCGGAAGCCGCCGCGACCGGTCTCGTAGGCGGCGCGCAGGCTCGCCGCATCCTCCACCAGCACGCCGCCGGTCGGAAAGTCGGGGCCCGGCATGTGCGCGAGAAGATCGGCGGTGGTGGCATCGGGGTTGCGCACGAGGTGGATTGCGGCGGCGCAGACCTCGCCGGCGTTGTGCGGCGGGATGCTGGTCGCCATGCCGACCGCAATGCCCGCGGCACCGTTGGCGAGCAGATTGGGGAAGCCGCCCGGAAGCACCAGCGGCTCGTGTTCCTCGCCGTCGTAGGTCGCGCGGAAATCGACCGCGTCGTCATCGATGCCGGCGAGCAGCGCGCGCGCGACCTCGGTGAGCCGCGCTTCGGTGTAGCGCATGGCGGCGGGATTGTCGCCGTCGATATTGCCGAAATTGCCCTGGCCTTCCACCAGCGGATAGCGGGCGGCGAAATCCTGCGCGAGCCGCACCAGCGCGTCGTACACGGCGATCTCGCCGTGCGGATGGAACTTGCCGATCACGTCGCCGACCACGCGGGCGCATTTCTTGAAGCCGGCGGCGGGATCGAGGCGAAGCAGGTGCATGGCGAAGATCAGCCGCCGATGCACGGGCTTGAGCCCGTCGCGCACGTCGGGCAGCGAGCGCGACATGATCGTGGAGAGTGCATAGACGAGGTAGCGTTCCGACAGCGCGTCGGCGAGCCCGGTGTCCTCGATGTGGCCGGTCGCGTCGTCGGGCATCGGGTTCAGCCGACGGTCTGGCTGGCGAGATCGCGGGGGGCGCGCGTCAGCACCTCGGGCGCGCTGCCCACCACCACCGTGTCGTCGTGGCGGAAGCCGCCGAGGCCGAACACGTAAAGCCCCGGTTCGGCGGAATAGACCTCGCGCTCCAGCAGCGGCCGGTGGTTGAACGCCATGTCCTCGGGGAACTCGTGGCCGAGCGTGCCCATGCCGTGGCCGGTGCGGTGCAGGATGTGTGCCGCAAAGCCGGCGCGTTCGATCACCGCCTGCGCGGCGGCGTCGATGCCGCTGACCGGCGCGCCGGTGATCGCGGCGGCAGCCGCCGCCTCGTTGGCCGCGGTCGCCGCCTCGAACAGCGCGCGCTGCTGCGCCGTGGGCGGCCCGCAGAACCAGGTGCGCTCGTTCTCGACAACCAGCCCGTTGACGCGCAGCACGACGATGTTGACCAGCCCGTGCCCGCGCTCGATGCGCGCGCCGGCCTGCCGGCCGTCGCCGTGGGGTGCTGCCGAAGCCGGGCCGGAGAGCGTCCAGCAGCGCATGATTTCCAGGTGCTGCGCGGGGAAGCGCCGGCCGCCTTCCTCGCAGGCCAGTGCCGCCATCGCCATGTCCATCTCCTGCACCAGCCGGCCGGGACGGATCGCCTCGCGGTACTGCGCCTGCACCCAGTCGGTCAACGCCGCGATCTCGCGCAGCAGCGCGATTTCCTGTTCGTGCTTGACCCAGCGCAGCGCGCGCATCTCGGCGAGCACCGGTTCGATGCGGGCGTGCGGCAGCAAGCCGACGGCGCGGCCGAGCGGGCCGCCGGCGCTCTCGGCGCCGATGCGGGCGCGCGCAAGCCCCGCCTCGCGCAGCCGGCCTGCCACCATCTCCGGCCATTGCGCGAGCAGCGGCAGGCGGTCCGTCACGCGCGGATGCTCGGCGTAGAAGCGGGCGTCGCGCAGCCACAGCCGGCCGTCCTCGGCCGCGTAGCGCCAGTGGTTGGTCGAAAGCTCGTTGAGCACCGCGAAGGGTTCGCCGTCGCGCGGCACGACGCAGACGATCGGGCGTTCCCAAACCTGCACGTCGGTCGAGAAATTGGTCGCGAACTGGAAGAAATCCGCCGAAGTGAAGGCAAGCGCGTCGAGCTGCGCGTGGTCCATCAGCGCGCGCATCAGGCCGAGGCGGTAATCGCGAACGGCGGAACCGAGAAAGGCCATCGCAGGCTCCTGTGTCAGGTACGGGAAATCATCAGCATCGCCGGCAGGGCGAGATGCGCGAACACGCGCACCGGGCCGAGATCGCTCGCCTCGTAGTGCCCCGCGCCGGCGAGCAGGTTGAGCGTGCCGATCGTCTGCCCGGCCCAGCGCACCGGCATGTTCAGCACGCTCTCACAACCGAGCGCGAGGATCAGTGCGTGGTCGAAGAACACCGCGCGAATGTCGTCGGCGGTGCGGCCGATATAGGGCTCGCCGCGGCCGATCACACGCTGCATCCAGGCGCTGTCCGTCACCGGCTTGCGGCCCCCCACCGGATATTTCTCCGGGGTGTTGCTGTAGAAGCGTTCCGACTGGCGCAGCCGGGGATGATGGATCAGCACCGTGAACAGGATGTGCCCGGGATCCAGCGCGAGCGCCGCGTCGAGCGCGCGGAACGTGGCGCCGGGCTGATCCGGCTCGGCGTGGGCGCGGATGACCGAGTCGAAATCGCTCATGGCCGGGAGTGTAGCCGAACCCGCTCGGGAAGCATCCCCTCGGGCCGCAGGTGCAGCAGCGCGATCAGCGCCACCCCGATCACGCCCTCGCGCACCGCCGCGACCTGCACCGGATGCAGGAACGGCAGCAGGGCGCCGAGGAAGCGCGTGCCCTCGGTCAGCGCCGTGACCAGCACGGCACCGAGCACCGCGCCCGTCATCCGCCCGGTGCCGCCGGCGACGACCGCGAGCACGACGTAGAGCGTGAGCAATGGCTGGAAAGCGTCCGGGGCGACATAGGCGTTGAACTGCGCATACAACGCACCGGCCAGGCCGCTCGCGCCGCCACCGAGCGTGAACGCCTGCACCTTGAAACGCAGCGTGCGCTTGCCGGCGACCTGGGCCACCGTCTCGTCCTCGCGGATCGCGCGCAGCACGCGGCCAAACGGAGCCGCGGAAAGCCGGGAAAAACCGGCGCCGATCAGCAGCACCGCCCCCCAGACCAGGACCAGGAACAAGAGCTCGAAGCCGACCGGCGAGAGCGTGGTGCGGCCCGGGGCGGGGATGTTGCTGATCCCGTCGCTGCCGCCGGTGAGCCACATCTCGTTGGTGGCGGCGAGCCGCAGCACCTCGGCGAAGCCGAGCGTGACGATCGCGAGATAGTCGCCGCGCAGCCGGGCGGTGAGCAGGGCGACCCCGGCGCCGAGCACGGCGGCGCCGGCCGTGCCGATCACGAGGGCCACGCCGAGCGGCCAGCCGAAGCGCGCGCCCAGCAGCGCCGTCGCGTAGGCGCCGACGGCGTAGAAGCCGGCGAGGCCGAGATTGATCATCCCGCCCAAGCCCCAGATCAGGTTGAGGCCGAGCGCCAGCAGCCCGGTGAGCCCGGCATAGACGGCGAGTGCCAGCAGATAGCTCGCCATCAGGCGGCGCGCTCGCCCAAGAGGCCGCTCGGGCGAAGCGAGAGCACCAGCAGGATGGCGAGAAAGCCGATCGCGGAGCGATAGGAGGGCGGCAGCACGAGCAGCGAGAGTTCTTCGCCCAGGCCGACGACGAAAGCGCCCGCGACCGCGCCGGGAATGCTGCCGAGACCGCCGACCACGCAGGCGGCGAACACCGCGAGCAGCACGTCGAACCCGCTGAGCGGACCGATCGAGGTATCGAGCGCGGTCAGCATCCCGCCCAGCCCTGCCAGCCCCATGCCGATGAAGGTCGCGGTGCGCGCGACGCCGGCGGCGTTGATGCCCTTCAGCCCCGCGAGCGATGCGTTATCGGCGACCGCGCGCATCGTCTTGCCGGTGCGCGTCCATCGCAAGAACGCGAACAGGGCCGCCATGATCGCGACCGCGATGGCGGCGTTCGCCACCTCCTGCGGCCCGAGCCGCAGCGCGCCAATCCGCCAGTCCCGGAAGATCGGCAGGTCGTAGCTGCGCAAATCGTTGCCGAACGCGAAACGCACGGCGTTCTCAAGCACGATGTCGAGTGCCACCGACGCGAGTGCCGCCGGCAGCGCGCCCGCCGGCCGCAGCCGTCGCAGCGCCGCCTCGTCGCAGATGACGCCCACCACGCCGCCCGCCACGAACGCCGCGAGCAGCGACGGCAGCACCGGCGCGCCGAGGCCGACATTGACGATATAGCCGGCATAGGCGCCGATGGTCGCGATGCCGCCCACCGCGAAATTGGGAAAGCGCAGCACCGCATAGATCGCGTTGAAGCCGAGCGCGGGCACCGCCAGCATCGCCCCCGACATCAGCCCATTGATGACGAGTTGCGCGAACTCCGCGATCAAGAGACCGACAGCAGCGTGTCGTGCCCGCCCTCGATCCGGTCGAAGCGGAATTTGCAGGACAGGATGTCGCCCGAGGGCAGGAAGTGGCACGGGCCAGAAGCGCCGTCGTAATTCACCGCCTTGCCCGCGGCCAGCAGTCTTATTCCCTCGACCGCGCTGCTGACGTGCTGGCCGGAACCCTGGCTGATGGCGCGGACGTTGTCGTGGATCGCGACCCCGGACGCGGTGCCGGCCTTTGCGATCGCGAGGGCGGCCAGCGAAACGTGGTCGTAGATCTGGCAGGAATAGGGATCGGGGTCCTTCGTGCCCAGGATCCGTTGCACCCGCGCGTAGGCGGGGCTGGCGATGTCGGGCGACGGCGCGTAGCTCAGCAGGCCGTTCGTCACCGCCGTCGGCAGTGCTTTCATCAGCTTCTCGTTGGCGGCGTAGCCAAGGGCGAGGCGACGCCCCTCGAAGCCCGCCTGATAAAGTTCGCGCAGCAGCACCGCGAGGTCGGGCTCGTAGCTGTTGAGGAACAGCGTGTCCGGCTTGCCGCGCAGCGCGCGGTCGATCTCGGAGCGGAAGGATGTCTTGGAGGGATCGTAGATGATGTCGCCGAGTGCTGCGGCGCCGCCTTGCTCCAGCACGTCGGCGATCCGGTGATAGCTGTCCACCGCGAACGGTGCCTGCACCGAGAGCGCGAACATCCGCTTCGTGCCTTGCGCGAGCAGGAATTGTCCGGCGCGGGTGCCTTGCAGATAGGTATTGGGCTGGGTGCGGATGATGTAGCCGTGATGCGCCAACTTGGTGATCGAGTCCGCCCCCGAGACGGTGAACAGCATGGTCCGGCTCTGCCAGCACAGCGGTGCCACGGCGGTGGTGACGGCAGAGGCCCAGGTGCCGGCGATGGCGCAGACCTTGTTGACGTCGATCAGCTTGCGCGCGGCGCGCACGCCGGCGTCGGGGTTGGTCTCGCCATCCTCGGAGATCAGATCGAGCTTGCGGCCACGCACGCCGCCGCCGGTGTTGATCTCCGCCGCTACGGCGCGCGCGACCTTGACCATCGCCGGGCCATAGGTGCCGCCCGCGCCGGTCAGTGGGGTGATGGTGCCAAGCCGGATCGGTTCGTCGGGCGCCGAGGCGGCGCGGGCGACCGCTGGCAGGGCGAGCGAGGCGAGCACGGCGGCGCGGCGGGTGAGCATCGATCGGCTCCTGAATGCACCAAAATTGCACAATGGCGGCCAAGTCTCGGGAGCGGCAGGGAGCGCGTCAAGCGCGCGGAACGTTATCGTCCGATGATCGGACAGGCACGGATCGGCGTCTCCGGCTGGACCTATCCGCCCTGGCGCGGCGCGTTCTATCCGCCGGGCCTGCCGCACCGGCGCGAGCTGGCCCATGCCGCTTCGCAACTCGGCTCGATCGAGATCAACGGCACCTTCTACGGCCTGCAACGTCCGAACTCGTTCCGGCGCTGGGCCGCCGAGACCCCGGATAACTTTCTGTTCTCGGTCAAGGCGCCGCGCTACATCACCCATTTCCTGCGCGCGCGCGCAGCGGCCGTACCGATCGCGAACTTCCTCGCCTCTGGGGTGCTGCTGCTCGGCGCGAAACTCGGGCCGCTGCTGTGGCAATTCCCGTCACGGCATCGCTTCGTCCCCGAGGATTTCGCTCAGTTCCTTGCGCTCCTGCCGCACGACACCGAGGCCGCCGCGTCGATGGCGAGGCGCCACGACGCCCGTCTCGCGGGCCGCGCCTGGACCCGCACCGACGCGCCGCGCCCGTTGCGCCACGCGGTCGAGATTCGCCACGAGAGCTTCGGCGTCCCGGCGTTCCTCGACCTGCTGCGCCGGCACGACGTCGCCCTGGTGTGTTCCGATGCCCCGAACTGGCCGCGTTTCACCGAACTCACCGCCGGCTTCGCCTATGCTCGCCTGCACGGCAACGCGGCGCTGTATCAAAGCCGTTACGGTGACGCCGAACTCGCCGAGTGGGCCGCGCGCGTCGATGCCTGGCGCCGCGGCCCGCCGGCGCGCGATGCGTTCGTCTATTTCGACAACACCGACAAGCGCGAGGCGCCACTGGATGCGCAGCGCCTGATCGCGCTGGTTGGAGGGATTGGGGGAGGGGGCGAGTGGCCGACTGGTTGAGCGGTCGTATCAGCGTCGCGCCAGGCTCAGCTTCCGCGCCGCCACCAGCCGCCCGCGCCGGTAGCCGTGCAGCTCCAGCATCCCGTGCGCGCGCGGCGGCAGCGCGTACACGGACGTCTTCATCCCGTCCTTGCCGGACGGGTGCGGCGCGAGCCGGTCCGACCAGAGCGGCCGGCCGTCCAGTGTTGCGTCCAGCCGCTCGATCGCACGCGTGCTCACCACCAGCGCGCGCTCGGACCCCTGCCTGGCCACGATTTCGGCGTCGAGCCGGAACCACTCCCGCTCGATCAGGCGCCCTGCCGCGAGCGCGATCAGATCGATGCTGCCCTCCAGCGCGTCGCGCCGCGTCGCCGGCACCACCTCGTTGGGCACCACGCCGATCTCCTCGAGTTCGGTCCCGGCCTGCGCGCCCACCCGCAGGCTGCGGCGCAAGGCGACGCGCAGCCCGGCGCCGCGCGGCAACGCTGCCAGCTCGCCGCCCGCATCACCGAGCGCATGTCCGAGCTGCTCGCCGGTCCACACGTTCGCACCTCCGGCGCCGGTGTTGCGGTCGACGCCGATGATCGGGCCGATCGCGTGGTCGCGGAAACCGGCGATGAAGATGTCGGTGGCGCTGTAGCAGAGCGCGCTGGTCAGCAGCACGACAGGGCCGTGATAGCGCTGCCCGATCGCGTTCACCACCGCCGGATCATCCATCGGCAGCGCCGCCGAGTAGCGGCCGCCGTTTGCCAGCGCGTGCTCGACCGAGGGCAGCCATGCCGAGAGATCCCACACCATCCGCGGATTGCGCGGCCGCTGCCGCCGGCACAGCTCGCGCACCGCGTCGCTGGCGATGAACTGCATCCGCGCCGGCTCGATCGGGCGCGGGGTCAGCAGTTGCAGCAGCATCTCCGCCGCTTCGACCAGGCCGCCGCCGTTGTCGCGCAGGTCGAGGATCAGCCCCTCGAACGCCCGCAGCGCGTCGAGCAGGCGCAGGAACTCGGCGATGAAGGGTCCGGAGTCGGAGACCTTGAACGTCAGGATGCGCACATGGCCGAGGCGCTTGTCGCCCATCCTGAGCCGGTGCGCCTGAAACACCGAAGGCAGCGCCGATGGCACGACCGTGCTGCGCAGCGTCTCGCGTCCGGCGCCAAGCACCGCCTGCCGGGGCAGCGGCGGCATCGCCCGCAGCGCATGGCGCACCCGCCGCAGCGCGTCGGTTTCCAGATCGAGGCCGAGATGATGCGCCGGACCACGGCGCGGATCGACCGCGTGCGGTCCACCCTCGTGCGGCAGCCGGGCGACGCGCCAGTCGCATGTTACCTCGGTGACTCCCCGCCCCGCCCGCAGGCCGATCCGCACCCGGTCCTCCTCCGGCGGCGGCAGCTTGGCGAGCAGGCGCAGCGTCATTGCGGCGGTTGCGCGCGCGAGCTGGGCGGGCGGGTTGGCGCCGGCGCTGCGCTGGGCGGCGCGCTCCACCGCGCGCGCCATCGGCATCCCGTTCCACCGCACGATCTCGGCGCCGCGCCGCAGCCGCGTGCGGCCAAGCCCCGGCATCACGTGCGCCACCAGATAGCGGCGCTGCCCGTCTTCGGTGAAGGCCGCGATCTGAAACGGCAGGAACGCGATCCGCCCGGCGTACGGCTCCGGCAGCAGATAGTTCGTGTGCAGGTCACGGAGCGAGGCGAACACGGCGTGCAGACGTTCGTGGAATGCAACGTCGTCGGCGATCTCCGGCAGTCGCCGGCGCAGCACCTCCAGATGCCGGATCGGCTCGATCCCGTGCGAGGCCTGCTTCATCGGCAGATGCACGTAGTAGTCGCGCAGCAAGCGGATCGCCTGATCCACGATCCGCCGCCGCTCCGGGTGCGTGAGCGTCGGCGCAGCGGCGAGGAAGCGGGCGAGCGTGGGCGCACGGCGCCAGCCGCGCGCATCGAATGGCTGGGTGGCATCATCCATTCCGGCCATCGCCCCCTCCTCCCCGCCTCTGTCGTCTAGCCGTCACTGCCTGCCCACACGTGTGAGCTGTTTCACGTCCGCCGCAATGCCGCTATGATACGCCCTCACAGCGATCGTGTAGGAGGGGACCCGACGATGCGCTGCCGGCGCTGCGAAGCCGACAATCCGCAGACCGCGCGGTTCTGCGACAGTTGCGGCGCCGAGCTGGACCGTGCCTGCGATGCGTGCGGCGCGTCCAACCGCGCCGGCGCCCGGTTCTGCAGCCAGTGCGGCAGCAAGTTCGATGCCGCCGAGCGGCGGGCGGCGGCGCCGGCCTCCACGCCCGGCTATCTGAGCGGCGAGGGCGAGCGCAAGCTCGTCACCGTGCTGTTCGCCGATCTGCGCGGCTCCACCGCGATGATCCGCGACCTCGATCCCGAGCAGGCGATCGGCCGTCTCGATCCGGGCGTGAAGGCGATGGCGGCGGCGGTCGAGGCGTGCGGCGGCGTGGTCAACCGCGTGCAGGGCGACGGCATCATGGCGCTGTTCGGCGCCCCGATCGCGCGCGAGGACCATGCGATCCGCGCCTGTCTCGCCGCCCACCGGATGCTGGCGGCGATCGCGGCGCTGGAGTTGCCGGACCTTGAGGTGCGGGTCGGCGTCAATTCCGGCGAGGTGGTGATCCGCGCCACCGGCAGCGACGCCACCGACTACGACGCGGTCGGCATCACCGTGCATCTGGCAAACCGGCTGGAGCAGTCGGCGCGCCCCGGCACTGCCCGCCTCTCGGCGCTCACCGCGCGGATGGCGCGCGGCTTCACCGACGTCCTGCCGCTCGGTGCGCAGGAGTTCAAGGGCCTCGACGTGCCGATCGAGGTGTTCGAGCTGCTGGAGGCGACCGAACGCCCGGCCTGGGAGGTCCGCGCCGCCGCCGCCTCGCTCACCCCCTTCGTCGGCCGCCAGGCGGAGATCGCGACGCTGATCGCAGCCCTCGGCCGTGCCGGCCTCGGCCGCGGCCAGGCGGTGCTGGTGGTGGCCGAGGCCGGGGTCGGCAAGTCGCGCCTGATCCACGAGTTTCTGCGCGAGGTGCCGAGCGGCAGCTTCACCGTTTTGCGCGCCGCCGCGTCCTCACACGCGCTCGGCAGTCCGTTCCAGGTGGCGGCGATGCTGCTGCGCTCCTGGATCGGCGCCGAGCCGTCGGACAGCGGCGCCACGATCGAGCGAAAGCTGCGCCAGGCACTGGCGGTGGGCGCCGGTGCCGCGGCGCTCGACGGGCCGGCGCTGCGCGCGCTGCTCGATCTGCCGGTCGAGGATTCCGATTGGCCCGCGCTCGACCCGGCGCGGCGGCGCGAGCGCATCGTCGAGGCGCTGCGGAACCTTGCGCTGCGTGAGGCAGCGGCGCGGCCGGCGATCCTGGTCATTGAGGATCTGCACTGGGTGGACGAGCCGAGCCGGGTGATTCTGGACGCGCTCGCCGCCGGCTCGGGGGCCGCCCGGCTGTTGCTGATCGCGACCACGCGGCCGGAACACCGCCCGGTCTGGGTCGGCCGCAGCGATGCGACCGAACTGCGGCTGGCGCCGCTGCCAGCCGAGCAGGCAGAGACGCTGCTGTGCGCGCTGGTGGGCGCGGGCGAAAATCTGGCCACGCTGCGCCGGCAGATCGTGGCGCAGGCCGAGGGCACGCCACTCTTCCTGGAAGAAATCTCGCGGGCACTTCTGGAGGCGGGGCTCGTTGTGCGCGACCCCGGCCACCGCCGCGCGGTACAGGGTGTCACGATTCCGCCCTCCGTGCAGGCGGTGGTCGCCTCCCGCGTCGATCGGTTGCCGCCAAGCCAGCGGTCGCTGTTGCAGGTTGCCGCGGTGATCGGCCGGGAGGTCAGCTTCGATCTGCTGCAGCGGGTCGCGGGCGTGCTGGAGGATCGGTTGCGCGCCGATCTCGCCGGGCTCACCCGCGCCGAGTTTCTCTATGAAATCGTCCTGCCTTCGGCGCTTGAATACGTCTTCAAGCACGCGCTGACCCAGGCCGTCGCCTATGACGGAATGCTGCGTCGCCACCGTCGCGAGCTGCACGCGCGGGTGTTTGCCGCCTTGCAGGCCTCGGCGGGCGACCGCATCGACGAGTTCACCGACCTGCTTGCAGAGCACGCCTGGCGGGGCGAGCTGTGGGACGAGGCGGCGAGCTTCGCGCTGCGTGCCGGACGGCGCGCCAACGCCCATTCCGCCTGGCCGGAGGCGGTCGCGGCGTACGAACGCGGGCTGGAGGCGCTCGGCCGCTTGTCGCCGGATGCGGCGGTAGCGGAACGGCGGATCGAAATACTGCTGGCCGCGCGCGTCGCTCTCCTCGCTCTCGGCGAGCTGGCGCGGGCCGCGGAATGTCTGGCCGAGGCCCGCGCCCTCGCGGTCCCTGGCGGGGATCCGGTGCGGCTCGCCCATATCGACGCCAGCCGCTGCACGATTCTGACCAATCTCGGCGCGCTCGATGAGGCGGTTGCCGCCGGCCGCGACGCCCACGCCAGCGCCTCCGGCCTCGCCGATGCGGCGCCGCTGGTCAACGCGGTGTTCGGTCTCGGCCAGGCCCACTGGTTCCGCGGCGAGTTCGCCGAGGCCGAGCGGGTGCTGACCGCCGGCCTGCCGCATCTGCGCGGCGCATTCCGCACCCGGCGGACCGGCACCACCGGCACCGCCTCGGTGCTGACGCTGGTGTGCCTCGCCAAGACCCACGCCATGACCGGGCACTTCGAGGCGGCGTTCGCGCTGGCCACGGAAGCGAAGGCGGTGGCCGCGGACACGGCGCTGCCATACGACCTCAGCTACGCGCGAATTGCCGACGGCTTCACCCATTTCGTGCGCGGCGCGCACCGCGCTGCCATTGCCGAGCTGGAGGCGGCGCTCGCGATCTGCCGCGCCGCCGGCATCCGCCTGCTGCAGCCCTCGATCGCGCGCTATCTCGGCCGCGCCTACGCCGAGTGCGACCGCACCGAGGAGGCGCACGCCCTGCTCGATGAGGCACTCGCGTACACGACGGCGCAGAGTCTCGTGGGCCTGACCGCCTGGTGCGGCACTGCGCGCGGCTACGCGCATCTGCGCAGCGCGGCGGCGGAAGCCGAGGCGGTGCTGGAGGAAGCGATCGCGGTGGCACGGCGCCACGGCTACCGGCCGGTCGCGGCCCACGCCTTGCGGGCGCTCGGGGCGGCGCAGATGCAGCGCCCGACGCCGGCTTTGGCCGAAGCCGAACGGTCCTATCGCGCGGCGGCCGAGCTCGCGCGCGGCATGGGGATGCGCCCCGAGCTCGCCGAGTGCCTGGCCGGCCTCGCGTCCGTGCTGCGCATGGCCGGACGCGACGACGGCGCTGACCGCGCCGAGGCCGAGGCTTGCGCAATCGCCGCCGACCTGGTCTCGCCCGCGCACGCCGACGCTAGCGCGCCCGGTGTGCCCGCCCTATGATGCGACCCAGGCTTGTTCCGGCCCCGTCCGCGCGTCGCGCCGGGGTCCATCGCGCCTGAACGGAAAGGACAGCCCATGCCCCGCGATCTCAACTACGACACCAAACCCAAGACGCAGACGCATGTCGATCTCAAGGAGATGAAGGACATCATCGGCAAGGCGATGCGCCATCCCGAGCTGCGCAAGAGGCTGCTCGAAAATCCCGAAAAGACGCTCGCGGAGGAGAATTACCATCCCGACCCGGGTGCCATCGAGTTCCTCAAGCAGCTCAAGGCGAGCGGTTTTCACGAAGCGGCGGAGAAATTCAAGCCGCACGATCCGCACTACGGCATGGCGGAGGGCTGAGAGCAGACGCCGAAAGCTTTGACTTACTCGGGCGTACATCTCCCACGTCATGCTCGGCGAAGGCCGAGCATCCACGTCTTTCGGCAGATGGCGAAGTCGTGGATGGTCGGCCTTCCGACCATGACGGTGAAGATTAATCGATATTCTCGACGATTGGCATGATGCCGCGCATCATGCAGGCCCCGACCGGGCGGGCGTTGCTGATCTCCATGCCGCTCTCGGCGGCGCACTATCCCAACCTCGCCCTCGGCCTGCTCAAGCCGCTGCTCGAAGCCGCGGGGATCGGCTGCGACGTGCGCTACTTCTCGCTCGACTACATCGACCATCTCGGCGCTGCGGACTACGCGCGGATCACCGATCCGGCGTTCTACATGGCGCACGTTGGCGAATGGGCGTTCGCGCCGCAGGCAAACGACAGTCTCGCGCGCGACGATCTCTCCTTCCTTACCGAAATCTTCTCGCGCGACTTCGCCGAGCACCACACCGTCGCCAACCTGCTGGCCTTCCTCTCGGCGCGCGAGGGTGCCGCTGCGTTTCTCGACGCCTGCTTCGCCGCGATCGACTGGACCGCCTATGCCGTCGTCGGCTTCACCTCCTCGTTCCAGCAGACGATGGCCTCACTCGGCCTGGCGCGCCGCATCAAGGCGGCGCACCCCGACACGCTGATCGTGTTCGGGGGTGCCAACTGCCAGGACGAGATGGGCGTGGCACTGCACGAGAAATATCCGTTCGTGGATGCGGTCTGCCTCGGCGAGGGCGAGCGCACTTTTCCCGAGCTGGTGCGCCGCCATCTCGCGGGCGCGCCGCTCGCCGGCATCCCCGGCATGGTGGTGCGCGTGGACGGCGCAACGATCGCCCCCGGCGCCCGCCCCGCAACCTTTCCGCTCGACGCGCTGCCCTATCCCGACTTCGACGACTTCTTCGCCCAGCACGCGGCCTCGGCCGCCGCGCGGCAATTCCCGCCGGCGGTGGTGTTCGAGACCGCGCGCGGCTGCTGGTGGGGGGCGAAGCAGCACTGCACGTTCTGCGGGCTCAACGGGCGCGACATGGCGTATCGGTCGAAATCGCAGGCGCGCGCCTTCGACGAGCTTTTGCACCTCGTCGCGCGCCATGACTGCCGCGACGTGGCCAATGCCGACAACATCCTCGACCTGGCCTATTTCCGCGAGTTCATCCCGCGCCTCGCGGCGGACGATCTGGGCCTGTTGATCTATTACGAGGTGAAGGCGAACCTCAAGCCCGAGCAGATCACGGCTCTGGCCCGCGCCGGGGTGCGAAAGATCCAGGCCGGCATCGAGACGCTCGATTCCGAGTTGCTGCGCCTGATGCGCAAGGGCGTGACGGCGCTGCAGAACGTGCAGACGCTGAAGCTCGGTGCCGAAGCCGGCATTTATGTCGAATGGCTCGCACTCTGTGGCTTTCCCGGCGAAACCGCGGCGCAGTATGATGCCATCGCGGCATTGGTTCCAAAGCTCGGCCATCTGCAACCGCCGGCCGCATTCCTGCGGGCGCGCGCGGACCGTTTCAGCCCGTATTTCGATCACCCCGAACAGTTCGGCGTCACGCTGGGGCCGTTGCCCGCGTACCGGCACATCTTTCCATTCGACGATATGTCGCTTCGGCAACTCGGCTATCACTTCGATATGCACTCCGATGCTCTTGCGGTTTGGCGCGAAGCGACCGACACTGCGGCGCACGCTTACGCCGAATGGCGGACGCACCAGCGGAAAAACGCGCTCTGGTGCGAGGACGACGGGGAGACGATGGTGATCCATGAACAGCGCCGGGGCTGGCCGGCGCAGGCGCACACGCTGCGCGGGGCGGAGGCGGCGCTCGCCCGCTTCGCCTGGTGCATCCGCGGCTGGCCGCAGATTGATGCGGAACTCGGTGCATTGCACGGACGCTCGGCACTGGGGACAGCCGCCGCGGCGCTGGAGGAGCGCGGCTGGCTGCTGCGGGAACAGAACAGCGTGCTGATGCTGCCGCTGCGTCAGCCCGGCTGGCGCCGCGCCCCCTCCTGGGACGAAATTCGGCACGCCGTTGGCACCAAGCTGCGGGTGGCGGCCTGATGCTCCGCCCGCTCGATCGCAATGCCAAGCGCGAGCTGCTGCGCTCCACGCGCCTGTTCGCAACCCTGCGCCCGGCCGAGCTCGACGAATTGCTCGGCTTCGTGGCCGAGCGCCGTTACGCGCGCGGGGCGGCGGTGCTGACGCGCGGCCATGACGGGGCGAGCTTGATGGTCCTCGCCAATGGCCGGCTGCGCATCGCCGCCATCTCGGCCGAGGGCAAGGAGATCACGCTCAGCCTGGTCGAGCCCGGCGGCGTCGTCGGCGAGATCGCGCTCTTGGACGGCAAGCCGCGCAGCGCCGACGTCACCGCGATGGAGGACAGCCTCGTGTTGGTCGTGGAGCGGCGGGACTTCCTGCCCTTCCTGCAACGCAGCGACGATCTGGCGCTCCGGTTGCTCGCACTGCTCTGCGAGCGGCTGCGCAACACCAGCGTCGCGTTGGAGGAGGTGGCACTGCTCGATCTGCCCGCCCGTCTCGCGCGGCTGCTGACAAAACTTGCGCAGGAATACGGCGCGGCGGTGCCGGACGGGGTGCGCATCCGCCTGAAACTCTCGCAGAAGGATCTGAGCGCGCTGATCGCGACCACGCGGGAGAGCGTCAACAAGCAGCTCCGCCTCTGGCGCGAGGAGGGCGTCCTCGATGAGGAGGGCGGCAACATCGTCATCCGCAAACCCGAGGTGCTGAGCGCCTACATGCCGGACCCGGGCCTTACTTGATGCCAATCATCCGAAACTCGTCCCCACCGTCATGGCGTGACGCGCCGGCAAATCAGCCGCCGCCCGCGCGCGTCGCCTCCACGAACCGCTCGGTCGCATCGTCGATCGCCCGTCCGCGCCGCCCGGCGGGGACGTGGACGTAGAGCGCGCGCCGCTCGGGCGGCACCGCCGGCGGCTCGGGCAGGGCATAGCGCACCGGCCGCGCATGGTCGGCGAGTTGCAGCGCCGGGTTGAACACCGAGTTGAACCGCCACAGCATCCTCACGAAATTGGTCTGCCCGTGCAGCAGCCGATTTGCCGCCATGCCGCCGGCGCGACGCAGCGCCGCCCAGCCCAGATGCTTGCGGTTCAGCACCTGCTGCGTGCGCACCAGCTCGGCATAGAACTCCGCCAGCGGCAGGGCGGTCGGCAGCACCGCGTGCTGGATGTCGAACAGCCGGTAGTCGCGGCTGGTCAGCCGGCGCGCCTCCGCCGCCCAGGTCTCGGTGCCGGGATAGGGCGTGTTGACGCTGATGTTGACGATCTCGGGGATCTCCAGGCACCACTGCCGCACCGTCTCGAAGCGCGCGCGGTCCCAGCCGGGATCGGCGATGATGTTGATCGCGACGGTGACGCCGAGCGAGCGCGCGAACGCCAGCGCCTCGAAGTTCTGATCCAGCGACACGCGCTTGCGGAACCGCTTCAGGCCCTCGGCGTCGATCGCCTCCAGCCCGATGAACATGTACTCGAGGCCGAGGCGCCGCCAACGCCGGAACACTTCCTTGTTGCGCAACAGCACGTCGCCGCGGGTTTCCAGGTAATACTGCTTGCGCACGCGCCGCCGCTCCAGCGCATCCGCGATAGCCATGCCGTGCTCGGCATGGATGAAGGCCACGTCATCGACGATGAACACGCCGGGTTCCGCCAGCCGCGCCACCTCCTCGGCCGCGATTTCGGGGCTCGCGGTGCGATAGCTGCGGCCGTAAAAGGTCCAGGCGCTGCAAAACGTGCAGTCCCACGGGCAGCCGCGTGCGAACTCGATCGAAGCGCAGGGATCGAGGGCCCCGATGAAATAGCGCCGGCGATGGCGCAGCAGATGGCGCGCCGGGCGCAGCGCATCGAGGCTGTCCACGAAACGCGGCGGCGGGCCGTCGCCGCCGACACTCACCGCCCCCGGCACGCGCGCCAGATCGCCGCCGCGTCCGGCCGCCAGCAGCGGTCCGATGCCGGCCTCGCCTTCGCCGCGCAGCACGCAGTCGATCGCGTCCTCGGCATGGCGGAGCACGTCGCGCGCCACGAACGAGACGCTGTGGCCGCCGACGATGATGAAGCAGCCGGGCAGACGTTCGCGCGTGGCCCGCGCGAGGTCGATGATCTCGGGGATGTTGGCGAGATAATTGCCTGAGAAGCACACCGCATCCGGCCGCCAGCGATCGATTTCTCCGAAATAGTCGCCGTGCGTCTCGGCCTGCAAATCGATCAGCCGCACCGTGTGACCCGCCGCGATCGCCGCCGCCGCGACCAGCTCCAGGCCGAGTGGTTCGAGGCGAAGGAAGATGCGGGTGTACATGAGCGCGCTGGGATGGACGGCGAGCAGCTTCACGACCCGATTCCTTCTGCGGCGAGGCGCGCGGCCCCGCGATCTGGAACCCCGCTCAGGCCCGCGAGTTCGCCGCCGGACGTGCCGCCGCGTCACGGATCGCCCGCCACACCCGCTCCGGCGTCGCCGGCATCTGCAACGCCCGCACCCCGAGTGGCGCCAGCGCGTCCATCAGCGCGTTCATCACCGCCGGCGGCGCGCCGGCGGCACCCGCCTCGCCGGCACCCTTGATGCCGAGCGGATGGCTCGGCGCCGGCGTTGGCCGCGTGACAAGCGAGAGCGCCGGAAGATCATCGGCGCGCGGCATGGCGTAGTCCATCCACGATCCGCTCAGCACCTGCCCGCTCGCCGGGTCATGCGCCACGCGCTCCAGCGCCGCCTGGCCGAAGCCCTGCGCCACGCCGCCCTGCAACTGCCCCTCCAGCAGCTTCGGGTTCAGCACCCGGCCGAAATCGTGCAGCATCGCGTAGGCCGCGAGCCGCCACGCCCCGGTCTCGGGATCGATTTCTACCTCCGCAACATGGCAGCCGTTCGGGAAGCTCGGGCCGGAGGGGCGCCAGTGGCCGGTGCCGGTGAGCATGTCCGGCGCCCCGCCCCGGCCCAGCCGGCGGGCCACGTCGGCGAGGCCCATCGCGCGGTCGGTGCCGGCGATGCGGAACGCGCCGTCTTCGAAGGCCACGTCCGCGGTCGCCGCTTCCAGCGCCTCGGCCGCCAGCGGCAGCGCCTGGCGCACCAGATCGGCCGCCGCCGCCGACGCCGCGGCGCCGCCGATCGAGAGCGAGGCCGAGCCGCCGGTGCCGTGCCCGGAGGGGATGCGGTCGGTGTCGCCCTGGATCACCGCGATCGCCTCGGGCGCCAGCCCCAGCGCGTCGGCGACGAGCTGCGCATACGCGGTCTCGTGCCCCTGGCCGTTCGACATGGTGCCGACCAGCAGCCGCACCTGTCCGGTCGCGTCCAGTTCCACCCAGGCGTTCTCGGCCCAGGCACCCGCCACCCGCTCGCAATACTGCGCAAGCCCGATACCGCGTAAGTGGCCACGCTCGGCCGCCGCAGCTCGCCGCGCCGGAAATCCGGCGAAATCGACGTGCGCTACGGCGTCCGCCAGCATTCCGGGAAAATCGCCGCTGTCGTAGCGCAGGCCGAGTGCGGTCTGATAGGGCAGGGCATCCGGCGGCAGCAGGTTCTTTGCCCGCAGCCTCAGGCGGTCGATCCGGGTCTCGCGTGCGGCGGCATCGACCAGCCGCTCCAGCAGATGCACCGCCTCCGGCCGTCCGGCGCCGCGATACACTTCAACGGGTGCCGTGTTGCTGAACGCACCCGTCACCGCGACGTGGATCGCGGGCAGCCGATAGACGCCCGCCAACGCCGGGGTGTTGATCGTCGGCGACAGCCAGCCTTCCGGCGAGAGATAGGCGCCGATATTGGCGATGGTCGCGACCCGCAGCGCCAGGAAATGCCCCGCCTCGTCCAGCGCCAGCTCGGCGAGACTGGCATTGTCGCGCGCCTGGTAGTCGGAGAGGAACCCGTCGGCACGATCGCCGATCCAGGCGATGGTCCGCCCGAGCCGCCGCGCCGCCCACAGCACCAGCGCCTGCTCCGGCGCGAGCGCGTTCTTGATCCCAAAACTGCCACCCACATCGGCGACGATCACGCGCACGTCGGATGCGGGCACGCGCAGCACGTCGTGCGCCAGCGCGTCGCGCAGCCCGTGCGGCATCTGGCTGCCGGTGGTGAGCGTGTATCGCCCGTCCGCGAAGCTGCCGATCGCGCCGCGCGTCTCGATCGCGCCGACATGCACGCGGTTGTTGATGAGTGAGACGCGCACGGTCCGGGCCGCGGCTGCAAAGGCGGCCTCGACGGCCGCCGCATCGCCGGCCTGCCAGCGAAAGCAGATGTTGTCGGGCGCCTCCGGCCAAACGGGCGGGGCGCCCGGCCGCACCGCGGCTTCGGTATCGGTCACGCAGGGCAAGGGTTCGTAATCGACAGCGATGTGCTCGGCCGCATCGCGTGCGGCGGCTTCGGTCGCGGCCACTACCATTGCGACAGTATCGCCGACGAAGCGCACCCGGTCGCGCGCGAGCGGCGGCCGGTGCGGGCGGTGGTGGTAGGCGCCGCCGTTCGGTGTGCCCGGCAAGGTCGGGAAATCGTGCCCCGCCGGGATGCCGCCAAGCTGATCGGCCGCCCAGTCAGCGCCGGTCAGCACCGCGAGCACGCCCGGCATCGCCCGCGCCTCGGTCGCGTCGATCCCGCTAATCGTCGCGTGGGCGTGCGGGCTACGCAGCATCACCGCGCGCACGGCGTCGGGCGGCAGCAGATCGGCGAGGAATTTTCCGGCGCCGCGCAGCAGCCGCGTGTCTTCCCGCCGCAGCACCGGCTGGCCGAAGGCGTGGGCCCCCATCAGGTGACGGCCTGCCGCACGCGGAACTTTTGCGTGTCCCAGGCGCGCGTCTGCATGATCTCGCGCAGCACGGCGACCGCTTCCCACACATCAGCGTAGCGCAGCGTCAGCGGCGTGCAGCCGAAGCGCAGCACATCCGGCGCGCGGAAATCGCCGATCACCCCGCGCGCGATCAACGCCTGCATGATCGCGTAGCCCTCGGGGTGCCGGAACGAGACCTGACTGCCGCGCTGCGCGGCCTCGCCGGGCGTGATGCAGACGAAGTCGAATTGTTCGCAGTTCTGCGCGACCAGTGCTGCGAACATTTCTGTCAGTGCCAGAGACTTTTCGCGCACCGCGTCAATCGGCGCCTCCAGCGCCAGATCAACGCCGACCTCCAGTGCTGCGAGGCTGAGCACCGGCGGTGTGCCGACCAGCGCGCGCGCAATCCCTTCGGCGGCGCGGAACCCGCCCTCGAACGCGAACGGGGCGGCGTGCCCGAGCCAGCCGGTGAGCGGCATCCGCACGGAATCGAGCAGCCGCGGCGCCACATGCAGGAAGGCCGGCGCGCCCGGACCGCCGTTGAGATACTTGTAGCCGCAGCCGATCGCCAGATCGGCGTCGCATCCGGCGAGATCGAGCGGCACCGCGGCCGCCGAATGCGCCAGATCCCAGATCGCGATGGCGCCCGCGGCGTGCGCGGCGCGCGTGATCGCTGCCATGTCGAGCATCCGGCCGCTGCGGTAATCGACGTGCGTGAGCAAAGTCGCCGCGACCGAGGCGTCGATCGCGCCCGCGATGTCGTCATCCTCCACCAGCCGCAGCGTGTGGCCCTGGCCGAGCAGGGCGGCGAGACCCTGTGCGATGTAGAGGTCGGTCGGAAAATTCCCCGCCTCCGAGACGATCACCCGCCGATCGGGCCGCAGCGCGAGGGCCGCCGCCAGTGCCTTGAAGGCGCTGATCGAGGTGCTGTCGGCGACGACGGTGCTGTGCGGCGCCGCCCCGATCAGCCGCCCGATTTTCTCGCCCACGCGCAGCGGCAGGTCCATCCAGTCATGCTGGTTCCAGGCGCGGATGAGGGCCTCGCCCCATTCCACCTCGGCGACTTCGCGCAGCCGGGCGGCGGTCGCGCGCGGCAGCGGGCCGAGCGAATTGCCGTCGAGGTAGATCACGCCCGGGGGCAGCGCGAAGCGGTCGCGGAACGGCGCCAGCGGGTCGGCGCGGTCGAGGGCTTCGCAGTCGGCGCGGGTGCGGGGCATTGGGAGAGGCTACGGCACCCTGCTTCCGCTTGACAATGAACCGTCGCGGCGGTGGAAGCGGCGCCACGGCCGGGAGGGGCGCCCCATGATGCACGGCGGCATGAGCACCATGATGGCCGGAATGGGGCTCGTCTGGCTTCTCGTGATCCTCGTTCTCGTGCTCGCCATCGTGGCTCTGGTGAAGTACCTGTCCGGATAATAGCCGATCATCGACGTGCTAGCTTCGCGCGCAGCGTGGCCGCCAGCTTTTCGGCATCGACATCCGAGGGCAGCAGCGCGTCGAACTTGCCGGCCGGGTTCATCAGATAGACGAAGGTCGAGTGGCCAACGATATCCGCGCCCGACTTTTCATGCTCGGCCGGCGAGTAATAGACCCGATACGCCTTCGCCGCGGTAGCGATCTGCGCGTCGCTGCCGGTCAGGCCGACGATTCTCGGATCGAAGTTCCCCAAATAGCTGGCGAGGCGGACCGGCGTGTCGCGGGCGGGATCGACGGTGATGAACAGCGGCGCTACCTTCTCGGCGAGCGGTCCAAGTTTCCTGAGCGCAACGGCCATCTTCTGCAACGTCAGCGGGCAGTCGTCGGGGCAGTCGGTGTAGCCGAAATAGACCACCATCCAGCGACCGCGGTAATCGGCGGCGGTGACAGCGTGGCCCTTGTCGTCGGTGAGGTGGAACGGGCCGCCGATCGAGACCGATCCCGCCAGCGCGTTCTCGACGCCCGGCTCAGCGGTCGGGCGAAGCTCCAGCACCCCCACCGCAATGGCGATCAGCACGATCAGGCCGAGCGAGGCCCAGCGAACGAAGCGAAGCGTTCTTGTCATGGTGTTCCTGCCATCATGCCGATCGCGCCCGGCCCTCGTAGAGATAGGTGTGGGTGCGCGGCCCCGGCACCCGCGCGTTCGCGAGCACGTCGATGCGGAAGCCGCTGCCGCCGATCAGATCGTCGATCTTGCGGTTGAGGTGGCAGCCGCCGGCGAAGCGCCGCCATAGCGGGTCGAGCCGGTCCTGCCAGCGCGCAACGCCCGGCTCCGGCGCGCGGCCGTGCTCGACGAACAGCAGCGCGCCGCCGGGCTTGAGCACGCGGCGCATCTCGGCCAGCGCGCGCGGAGCATCGGGGATGGTGCAGAGCGTCCAGGTCGTCACCACGGTGTCGATGCTGGCACGCGTCGAGCGGCACCGCCTCGGCCGAGGCTTCGAGCAGCTCGACGGCGACCGGCGCGCGGGCGGGGCGGTCGCGCGCCATGCGCAGCAGTTCCGGCGACGGCTCCAGCCCGATGACCGAGCGGACCGATGGCCCGTACCAGCGGCAGATTGAGTCCCGATCCGATGCCGATTTCCAGCACTCGCCCTTCGGCGGCGCCGATCACCCGTTGGCGGAACGGATGCAACGCCGCCTGCCGCATCGCCAGATGCAGCAACGGCGGCACCACATGGCGCTGATAGAAACTCATCCCGCCGGCTTCCGGGCCGCTTCCTCGCGGGGCGCGGGGCCGGCGCGGCGGAAGGCGTGCATCACCGCGCCCGTCGTCAGCAACTCGGGCAATGCGATGCCTGCGGGCGCGCCCGGTCCATAAACCACGTCGAGCGGCACACCGTAGCGGCCGAAACCTTGCAGGTAGGCGAGAACGACGGGATCGGGACGGGTCCAGTCGGCGCGCATCGCGATCACGCCGGGCGCCCGGAGCCGGCCCACGACCGGCGCCCGGTCCAGCACGGTCAGCGCGTTGACCTTGCAGGTCAGACACCATGCGGCGGAGACATCCACGAACACGATTTTATTCTCTGCCACCGTCCGGTGCAGTGCCGCCTCGTCGAACGGCCGCCACAAGGTTGCCGCAGCATTTGGCGCGGATGCCGCGATCGGCACGGCATGGCCGCGCAGCACCGGGACCAGCACCGCGACGGCACCCAGCACGACGACGACGGCTCCGGCAGCCCGGCGCGTGCGCCGTCCCGGGGGCAGAGCGTGGCGCCAGACAAGAATTGCCAGCAGAACCAGCAGAATCACACCCGCCAGCACGGCCGCACCCGCGCCGGCCTCAACTGCCAGCACCGAAAGCAGCCAGGCGGCGGTGCCGAACAGCGCCAGCCCGAGCACACGCCGCAGCCAAATCATCCACGCTCCCGGCCGAGGCAGCCACGCCACCAGCCGCGGCGCCGCGGCGACCGCCAGGAAGGGTGCCGCCATGCCGAGGCCGAGGGCTGCGAACACGAGCGCTATGTCGAGCGGCCGGCGCGCCAATGCAAAGCCGATCGCGGTGCCCACGAATGGCGCCGAGCAGGAGGCCGCGAGCAGGGTCGCGAAGGCGCCCAGCAGGAACGCATCGCCGAGGCGGGCACGCCCGCGCACCGACCCGACGGCACCGGCGACCCCGCCGGGAAGTGCCAATGGCAGCCAGTCCCACAGGCTCGCCGCAAACAGAGTCGTGACCACGGCCATGCCGGCCAGGAACCAGGGTTGCTGGAACTGGATGCCCCAGCCGATCGCGCCGCCGGCCGCCTTGAGTCCGATCAGCGCCGCCGCCAGCACGGCGAACGAGGCGACGATCCCCGAGGCCGTGGCGAGCAGGCCAAGCCGTGCGGCCCGGCGATCGGCGCCGGCATAGCCGACCAGCGCCAGCAGTTTTAGCGACAGCACCGGCAGCACGCAGGGCATCAGGTTCAGCACCAGGCCGCCGAGCAGGGCGATGCCGACGATCGCAAGCCGCGTGGCGCCCTCCCCATGCAGCGGCGGCAGGGTGCCGGCACGCGGCGTCGCGTCGGTCTCCGCCGCGCGCCCGCCATCGACCAGGGTCAGGTGCAGGCGGCGGCCCGACAGCTCCGCTGCCGTTGTACCGCGGATCGGCACGCGCAGCGTCGCGATCCGTCCGCCATCGGCGAGTGCCAGCTCCGATTGCCCCGGCGAGCCGTCGCCCACGCCCTCGACGAACAGATCGGGCTGGCCAAACGGGCCGCCGAGGCTCGCGAGCCGCACCGTGAGCACCGCACCGTCCTTGCCCGGCGCCACCGCGGCGCCGAGCAGGCGAAGCCGGCCGGCGGCCAGATCGCCCGGCACCCGGGCGAGCGCCGCCGCGATCAGCGGCGCCTGCGGCCCCGGCAGCGCCAGCCCGGGCGGCAGCGCCAAGTCGAGGCTCGCGTGGTAGGGGATGCAAATGTCCTTGCAGGCGGCGTAGTCCACCTGGGCGTGCAGGCGCAGGGCCGCACCGGGATGCGCCAGCCGGATCGCGACCGGCAGCACCACGCCGCCGACATAGCCGTAGGTCTGCAGGCCGGCGAGCGGCGGCAGGCGATGCGGCGCCGGCCAGGCGATCGTGGCGCCGGCCAGGTTTTCCGATCCGCGCCAGTCGATCGTGGGCGCGATGCCGGCGTCGCCCGGATCGCGCCAATAGGTGTGCCAGCCCGGCGGCAGGCGGAGCTGCAACCCGACATCGAGCCGCGTGCTCGAACCGGTCGCCTCGACCGCCGTGATCAGCCGGGCCGCGCCGTGCGCATTGCTGGCCCAGTTGCTCGCCGCCGCCCACGCCAAGCCGCCCGGCATCGCCAGCGCGAGCAGGAGGAGCAGGCCGGCCGAAGCGGCACGGATCGCGGACATGGGTTTCAGTCCGGCATCGCGTTCCCCGGCCGATGGGTCTGCCATTGACTGTTCGGCCGGCCGTCGCCGCCGTTCTTCGACTGCATCATGCCGGCGCAACCGCCGCCCATCATACCCCCCATCATGCCGTGACCCATGTGCCCCATACCTTCGCTTTGGCCCATGCCCTGGTCCGGCATGTGTCCCACGCGGTTGGGGTCCTGCGCGAGCGCGGGCACGATCAGGCCGCCTATACCTGCGGCGAGCACCGCGACGACCAGCGAATCTCGGATGCGCATACTACGTCTCCCTGTGGTGTGGTGTGAAATCGGGTCCCCTAGTCCACGGCGAAGACGCGCGGCGGCGTGCCGTCGCGGCTGATCGCATAGACCGTGAGCGGGCCGGTCTTGGCGCCGACCATGCCGGGCGAGCCGGGCGGCATCCCCGGCAGGGTGATGCCGACGATCGCGGGCTTCTCGGCGAGCAGCTTGCGGATCGTCGCCACCGGCACATGCCCGTCCACGACATAGCCGGCCTCCTCGCCGACCATGCGCACGCGGGCCGGGCCGGGCCGAAGCGTCGTGGCGAGGCCACCGGACCCCGCGGCGAGCGGTCCGACGGTTGTTGCGGAAGCCCGTGCCGCCAGGCTCGCGACGCCGGCGACGCCTGCCTGGAGGAGATGTCTTCGGCGGAGCGCCGAGACAGAATTGGACGTCATTCAAATCGTCCCCTGTAGCGCTGGCCCGGCACAAGGGCACGGGCTCCATCGTGGCTCGAAACCGCGCGCGGCGCGGCCGCGGAGCGGTTCAAACGAGGGCGACGGGTCTGGGCGGGATGGGGTCGGGATCGGGCAGCGCCGAGCGCCAGCGGACGTGCAACGCCACAGCATAGGCGGTGGGCAACGCCGCGCGGCCGGGCAACACTGTCCGGGCCGGCAGCACTGCAGCGGCGCCGACGCAGGCCAAAACCGGACAGGCCGGCATCCCATGACGGCAAGGGCCGGCCGGCGTCCGGTTCGAGCAAGGCGGGTGGACCGTCGACCCGGTCGTGAGCGCCGACATCGGCATGGTGCGCGCGCCGGCCGGCAGCGTCGCCGCGAGCGCGACGTCGAGGGCGATCAACACGAGCCTGAGCCGCCGGAGCATGGTGCCGACACTACAATCCGCGAGGCTCGGTCTCAAGCGCGGTATCCCGCACTGGCGCGCTCGCCTAAAGCTCCCCGCGCGCCGCCATCGCCTTGATCCGGTCGCAGGTGCGGCAGGCGATCGCCTGGATGGTCAGCGACGGGTTCACCCCGCCGGCGGTCGGGAACACCGACCCGTCGCAGATCCACAGATTGCGGATGTCCCAGCTCCGGCAATCGGCATCGACCACGCTGCTCTCGCGGTCGAAGCCCATGCGCGCGGTGCCGGCGAGGTGGCAGGTGTCGTCGTCCTGGGTCCAGACCTCGCGCGCGTCGATCGCCTCCAGCGCCTGGGTCATGAAGCGCAGCGCGTGGTCGATCAGCCGCTTGTCGTTGTCGCCCCAGGAATAGGTGATCCGCGGCACCGGTAACCCGTACTGGTCCTTTTCGTCGGTCAGCGTCACCCGGTTGCTCTCCTGGGGCAACATCTCGCCGACGATCTTCAGCCCCACCTGGTGATTGTATTTCTCCATCTCGCAGATGAGCCGTTCGCCCCACAGCCCGTGCGCGCTCATCTGCGTGTTGCTCCAGAGCTGCGGCAACGGACCCTGGCTCATGTAGCAGTAGCCGCCGAAGAAATCCTTGCGGTCGTCGTAATTCCAGTGCTCGGTGATGGCGAGCGAGGGCGGCCCCTTGTAGGACCGCACTTCCTGCTCCAGCACGCCCCACACCGCCTGATTGGACTGCGTCATCAGGTTGCGGCCGAGCAGGCCGGAGCTGTTGGCCAGCCCGTCGGGGAACGCGGCCGTGGCCGAGTTCAGCAGCAATCGCGGCGTCTCGATCGCATAGCCGGCGACGACGACGTGGCTCGCCTTCTGAAACCGCCACGTCCCTTCGCGATGATAATGCACGCCGGTCGCGCGGCCGGCGCCATCCACCTCCACGCGTCCGACCATCGCCAGGTCCCGGATTTCCGCTCCGGCGTGCAGCGCCCGCGGAATCCACGTGACGAGCGCGCTCTGCTTGGCGTTGGTCGAGCATCCGACGACGCAAAAGCCGCGATAGACGCACGGGTGCGCGCGGCCGCGCGGGGCAGAGAGCGTCGCGATCGGCGTCTCGGTCCAGCCGATGCCCATCGCCTCGCAGCCGCGCACCAGTGCGAGTGCCGCGGCGTTCATCTGGTGCGCGCGATACGGGTAGCGCGGCCGGTGCGGCCCCCACGGATAGGACACGGGACCGGCAATTTTGAGCGCCTGCTCGACCTCGGTGTAGTAGTGCCACATCTCGCGCCAGTCGAGCGGCCAGTCCACGCCATAGCCCAGCGCGCTGCGCGAGCGGAACCACTCGGGCCGGAAGCGCAGCGAGACCATGGCGAAATGCACGGTGCTGCCGCCCACCGCCTTGCCGCTGTTGTTGCTGCCCATCTGGATCGGGTTCTCGCCGTCGCAGATGCGGTCGTCGGTCCAGTAGAGCTTGGTCTGCTCCGACTCGTCGGAGGCGAAATCCTCGAGCGGGCGCCAGAACGGCCCGGCGTCGAGTGCGACGACGGAAAACCCGGCTTCGGCCAGCTTGCACGCGAGCGTGCCGCCGCCCGCACCGGTGCCGACGATGACGAAATCCACTGGCTCGTCCTCGCGATAGTGGCGCATCGGCACCCAGGCGCCGGGCGCAAACACGTCCGGCGCACGGCCGCCGGCGGCCCGCGGCGCAGCAAACGGATCATCCGACATGCAGGTTCTTTCGCCGCGCGGCCGCCTCCTCGCCGGGTTTCGCCTCGGCCGCCTCCCAAGCATCGCGTTTGTCGAAATCCATGCGCACATAGCCGCGCGGCGAGGCAGGGCCGCCCCAGCCGATCTCGCTCCACGCCGTCGGGTGGGAGTAGTAGGCCATGACGATGTCGCGGGCCATGCGCTGCGTGAAGAACAGTTTTGGCGGCATCCCCGACCAGGCCGCGTCGTCCAGCCGGCCTTCCTGCATCCGGTGCAACAGCTCATCCTGCGCGGCGGCTTCGAGGTCGCGGAACGCCGCGCCGTGCGCCCGCTGCGCCTCGGCGTCGAGCGCCCGCAGCCCCAGCCGCCAAGCCTCGCGCTCGCGCGGCAGCCCGGCGAAACGGTAGCCGTCGTTGCGGCCGCTGTGCAGTTTCTCGTCAACCAGTGCGGCGATCGGGACCGGCACCCGGTTCTGCGGCTGCGGCACCAGGCGGCCCGCGATCGCCGCGACGGTCGTGAATTCCTCTTCCGTGAAGCAGCGCGGGGTGCGCGGCACCGCCAGCCGGCGATCGATCACCTCGCGGGTCTTGCTGTTCCACGACGGCGTGTTGCGCTTGGCCAGCACGTCGTAGCCGGGGTAGCGATCAGGCATTGCACTGAGCGCCGCCGCACGCCGCGGCCCGGTCAGTCTGGCTCATGCTGGAACACCTCGGTTGCTGCGCGTGCGCGGACGGGTCAGCTATGAACGCGCTCCCGCAGGGCGCTGTTGCAGCGCCCGGCGCGACGGCCCCATATCGACCGCATCACCTGTTCGCGACGGCCCTTCGTGCAGCCGGGATGCGGCTTTACGCGCCTGCCGCCGAGCGCTGCTCCTGGCGCGCCGGCGCGGTGCCAACCGCCGGCAACATGGCCTCGGCCGGGACGCCGAAAGTCGTCCGCAGCCCGGTCCGGCCGGTCGAGGTGAGCGCGACCGCGCGCCCGCCCGGCACCCGTGCCACCCAGCCGAGGGCAAACAGGTGCCGGCACAGCCCGACGCCGACCGGGCCCGAGAGGTGGGGGCGCCGCTCGCTCCAGTCGATGCACGCCTTGCACAGCATCCGACCCCGCACCGGCCGGAGCGGCACGCCGAAGCCGGCGAAGAAGTGCTGCCCGCTCTCGGTCACTTCCCCCAGCTCGCCTTGCAGCCGCACGTGTCCCGCCTGCACCAGCGCGTCGGTGAGGGCGACGCCGAGACGTCCGGCCAGGTGGTCGTAGCAGGTGCGCCCGGCCTGCAACGCGGGATCGATCCGCGATCCGCGCGGCCGTGGCGGCGGCGTGTCCGCGGCAACCGCCATCACCGCCTCCATCATGGCGGCGACGCGGGGCGAGGCGAGCCGGTAGTAGCGGTGCCGTCCCTGCGGGGCGACCGCGAGCAGCCCGGCCGCGACCAACTGCGAGAGATGCCCGCTCGCGGTCTGCGGGGTCACGCGCGCCTGATGGGCGAGTTCCCCGGCCGGCAGGGCGATCCCGCCCACCAGTGCCAGAAGAATGTTGGCACGCGCCGGATCGCCGGCCATCGCGGCGATCTCGGCCAACTGCAGAACGCTGCTCATGGCGGGAAATTAGGGTCCTGTGCCGCGGATTGCACCGCCGATCGCTTCGGCCGGCATCGAAGTGATCGGCCGCGACGCAGCACCCGGCACCGCCCATCTCTCCGCTACCGCCGCAGGAGATGTCTTCGTGACCGAATTTCGACCACGGGTAATCGGCAATCGAAAGATCGTGCTGCTGGCGCTGTGCCTCGGCGTGCTGATGGCGCAGATCGACACCTCGGTGATCAATCTGGCCACGCGCGCGATCGGCGCCGGCCTGCACGCGCCGATCGCGACCCTGCAATGGGTGCTGGACGGCTACAACCTGAGCTACGCGGCGCTGCTGCTGACCGGCGGCATCCTGGGCGACCTGTTCGGGCGGCGGCGCATCTTCGCGGCGGGGATTGCCGTGTTCTGCGCCGGATGCCTCGCCTGCACCCTGGCGCCGGGTGCGGCGGTGCTGATTGCCGGGCGGGTCGTCGCGGGACTGGGGGCGGCGATGCTGCTGCCGTGCTCGCTTGCGATCGTGCGCGTGGTGTGGCGCGACGGCGCCGAACGCGGCCGCGTGCTCGGGGTCTGGGCGGGCTGCAACGGCCTGGCCTTCGCCATCGGCCCGATCATCGGCGGCCTGCTGATCGGCCAATTCGGCTGGCGCAGCGCCTTTGCGGTGGTGCTGCCGTTCGGCCTTCTCACCCTGGCCCTGGTGCCGAGCATCCCGGAATCCGCCGATCCGGCGGGCCGGCGCCTCGACCTGCGCGGCCAGGTGCTGGGCGCGCTGGGGCTGGGGGCACTCGCGCTCGCCGCGATCCAGTCCGCTCACAGCGGCCCGGCCGCGGCCGCCGCCGCCGCGGTCGCGATCGCGAGCCTGCTGTGGTTCCTGCGGGTGGAGCGCCGTGCGGGCGAGGGCGCGCTGGTGCCGCTCGGCCTGTTCGGGAAGCCGGCTTTCTCCGGCGCCTTCGCGGCAACCATGGCGATGACCTTCGGCATGTATGGGCTGCTGTTCCTGGTGCCGCTGGCGTGGCAGTCGGCCGGCGGCCTGACGCCGGTGCAGGCGGCGCTCGGGCTGCTGCCGATGGCGCTCGCGTTCGTCGCGGTCTCGCCGTTCTCCGGCTGGCTCTCCGCGCGGCTGGGTGCGCGCTGGCCCACCGCCGGCGGCACCGCGCTGATCGGCTGCGGGCTGCTGCTGGTGGCCGGCACGCATGGCGGCAGCCCGATGGCCCTGGCCCAGCTCGGCATGGTGATCGCGGGGATCGGGATGGGGGTGAACACCGGGCCGCTGATGGCGGTGGCGGTCGCGTCGGTCGCCTCGGCGCGGGCCGGGACCGCGGCGGCGCTGATCAACGTGGCGCGCATGGCGGGGGCGACGCTGGGGGTGGCGGTGCTCGGCACGCTGGCGGCGGCCGGCGGCGGCCTGCCGGCGGCGATGCTGGCCGGCGGCCTGGTGCAGCTCGCCGGCGCCGCGGCGGCACTGGCCACGATCCGCTGAGCGGCGACGGCAACCCGATCTGCCACAAGCTGTTGGCGCGGCGGGCCGGCTTGTGGCAGAACGCGGGTCCGCGGCGCGAGAGCCGGCCGCCGCGTGATGGGGGCATCATCATGGCTCTGCGCATCGGGATCGCACTCGGGACCGGGTTGGCGCTGGCGGCGGGCACCGCCCTCGCGCAGCCGGGCGGCAGCAACGGGCCGCCGGGGACGCCGCACACGCTGCAGGCGGCGCTGGGCGCCGCCTATTCCTACAGCCCGAGCCTGCAAAGCCAGCGCGCGACCCTGCGCGCCACTGACGAGGGCGTGCCGCAGGCGCTCGCCGGCTGGCGGCCGACCGTGGTGCTCGGCGCCAGCCCCGGCTACGCCAATGCCGACAGCACGGCGCTGAATAGCTTAGGCAACGGCCACGTAACTTTCCCGAACAACCGGCTGATCTTCAGCGGCACGGCCACGGTTACGCAGCCGCTGTATCGCGGCGGCCGCACCCGCGCCAGCACCAACCAGGCGAAGAACGCCGACTACGCCGGCCGGGCGACGCTGATCGCGACCGAGGAGCAGGTGTTCTCCAATACCGTCAGCGCCTATGTCGGCGTGATCCAGGCGAACCAGCTTCTGCAGCTCAACATCAGCAACGAGCAGGTGTTGCGCGAGCAGCTTCGCGCTGCCAACGACCGCTTCCGGGTGGGCGAGATCACCCGCACCGATGTCGCACAGGCCGAGGCGGCGCTGGCCGGCGCGATCGCGCAACGCGAGACGGCCGAGGGCAATCTGCGCACCGCCCAGGCGACGTATGTGCAACAAGTCGGCTTTCCGCCGGATAATTTGTCCGATCCACAGCCGTTGCGGGTGCCGATCAAGAATGAGCAGGAAGCGGCGAGCGTCGCCGCCGCGAACAACCCCAACGTGATCGCGGCCCTGTTCAACGACGCCGCTGCCAAGGACGCGATCGACGTCGCCTGGAGCGCCTTGATGCCGACGGTGAGCCTGCAAGGCCAAGCCTTCCGGCAGGACAACACGCAGCAGCCCCACACCCGCGCGATCGGCGAGACGGTGACGGCGGTGCTCTCGGTGCCGCTCTATCAGGGGGGCAGCGAATACTCCGCCGTGCGCCAGGCGCGGCAGACCGAGCAGGCGCGGCGCAAGACGCTGGATGACGCCCGCCGCACGGCGGTCCAGGCCGCGGTCTCGGCGTGGGAGACGCTGGTCGCGGCGCGCGCCACCATCGCCAGCACGCAGGCGCAGATCAAGGCGAACGAGGTGGCGCTGGTCGGCGTGGAGCAGGAGGCGCTGGTCGGCAGCCGCACCACCCTCGACGTGCTGAACGCGGAGCAGGCCTTGCTGACCTCACGGGTGACGCTGGTGCAGAATCTCGCGAGCCTGGTCACCGCCTCCTACAGCCTGGCCTCGGCCACCGGACGGCTGACCGCGCGCGACCTAAATCTCGGCGTGCCGCTCTACGACGACACCGCGTATTACCGAGCCGTGCGCGATCGGCTGTGGGGCACCGGCGACTACGCCACCGACCAGCCGGGGCGGTGAACATGGCCGATCCCAAGCCTGACAATCCCAAGCCCGGGGAGTCGAACCCCAGGGAGTGGAACCCGGGGGAGCCGAAGCCTGGCGAGCCGCAGCCGGCGAGCCCTGTGACCGAAGGGGGCGCCGACCCCTCGATGGAGGACATCCTGGCGTCGATCCGCCGCATTCTGAGCGAGGAAGAGACGCAGCCGCCGGCGCCGGTGGCACCGGCGCCGAACCCCGGCGCAGGGGTGCTGGTGCTCGACTCGTCCATGCTGGTCGCCGAGGAGCCGCACGTGGAGAAACAAGCCGAACCCGCACCCCCGGCCACCCCCCCGGCCACCCCGGCGCCGCCGCCGTCAGCGGCTTCCGACCCGGCCTCCGCCCCCGCTCCCACGCGGGCGCCGCGCGCATCCGAGCCGGCCGGCGGCCTGGTGGCACCCGAGGCGGCTGCCGCTGCGGCGCAGTCGGTCGGCGCGCTGGTGCGCCAGCTCGGCGCCGAGCGCGGCACCCAGGTCTCGCGCGGCGGCCCCACGATCGAGGACATCGTGCGCGAGGAGATGCGTCCGATGCTGAAGCAGTGGCTGGACGCGCACCTGCCGCCGATGGTCGAGCGGCTGGTGCGCGCCGAGATCGAGCGCGTGGTCGGCCGCGCCGTGGATTGAGGCGCCGTCAGGCCCGCACGGCGAGGCGGCGGACGCCGCGCGCCGTCCAGCGCAGCGGCGCCGTGATCCGCCAGCTCGTGGACGCCTGCAGCGCTGCCGCGCGCTGTTCCGCCGCGACGCGAGCGGCCCGCTCGCGCAGCAGGGCCGCATGATCGCCGCCGCTGTCGGGCGGCTCGCGCCAGGGCAGGCGTTCCAGCACCTGCCAGCTCGCGGCGATCTCGGCGCGGTCGTCGCAGGCGCGCAGCGCCACCACGAAATCGAACTCGCCCGGCTCGGTGTCGTGCAGCCGCGAGCAGGCGAAATCGAGCAGACCGGCCTGCGCCATCTCACCGAACAGTGCCGCGAACGAGCGCGGCGTGAACACCCAGCAATGCACGTCGTGATACTCGCCGCTTGCGACAGCGCTGCGGGCGAGCGCCAGCGTCGCCTCCAGCCCATGCACGCGCGGCAGCGCGGCCGCGTCGATCTCGCCGCGCCACGCCGCGGCCGCATCGACCCGCACGGCATAGAGGAGGGCGTCGATCATCTGCGCCGGCAACGGCCGGCGGGCATCGAGGAGGTGCGCGGCCAGCACATCGGAGAGCCTGGTCTCGCGCCGCAGGCGGTCGAAGGTGAAACGCCGGTCGGGCACCAGCAGCCGGACTTCGCCCCCCGGCCGCAGCACCGAGCGCAGCTCGCGCAGCCAGAAGATCAGGTCGGGCACATGCTCGATCACGTGAGAGGCGATCAGGAAGTCGAGCGGTGCCGCCGCCCCCAGCAGATCGCGCAGTTTCTCTCCGGTCCAGACCACGTCCACGCCGACGATGCGCGAGCCATCGACGCCAGGATGGTCGCGGTACTTCGCGCGCAGTGCCGCCGTGTCGGCGTGATCGATGTAGAGAACGCGCGCCTGATCCTTGCGCAGGACTGGGCTCATCAGCGGCCCGAGTTCGGCGCCGGACATCACACCGAGGTCGAGTCCGGCCAGCAGCTTCGCATGCCGATCCACGGCGGCCAGCTTCGCGCCGCTGCTTGCGCACCGCAACCGCCCGCCCGATAACCCGCGCCATGCTGGACAAGATTTTCGCACCGCGCGAGAGCGAGCCGCGGCTTTATGCCGGCTGGGAGCAGTCGGGCGCGTTCGCCGCCGACCCGGCCTCCCCCGCCACGCCGTTCACCATCATGATCCCGCCGCCGAACGTCACCGGCAGCCTGCACATGGGCCATGCGCTGACGTTCACGATCCAGGACGTGCTGATCCGCTGGCGCCGGATGCAGGGCCGCGATGCGCTCTGGCAGCCGGGCACCGACCATGCCGGGATCGCGACCCAGATGGTTGTCGAGCGGCTTTTGACTCAGGAGGGCAACCAGGACCGGCGCAGCCTCGGCCGTGAGGCGTTCGTCGCCCGCGTGTGGCGGTGGCGCGCGGAATCCGGCGGCACGATCACCCAGCAGCTCCGCCGGCTCGGCGCCTCGCTCGACTGGGCGCGCGAGCGGTTCACGCTCGACGAGGGCCTGTCGGCGGCGGTGCGCGAAGTGTTCGTCAGCCTCTATGACGAGGGGCTGATCTATCGCGACCGGCGGCTGGTGAACTGGGATCCGGCGCTGCACACGGCGATCTCCGACCTCGAAGTGGAGAGCCGCGAAGTGCGCTGGCCGCCTGTGGCACATCCGCTATCCGATCGCCGGCGAGGCGGGCCGGTTCATCACCGTCGCGACCACGCGGCCCGAGACGATGCTGGGCGATGTCGCGGTCGCCGTGCATCCCGCGGACGCGCGCTTCTCCGACCTCATCGGCCGCCACGCCATTCTTCCGATCGTGGGCACGGAAATCCCGATCATCGCCGACGATTACACCGACCCAGAGAAGGGCACGGGCGCGGTGAAAATCACGCCGGCGCACGACTTCAACGATTTCGAGGTGGGCGAGCGACACGCTCTGCCGATGCCCTCGGTGCTCGACCGGCAGGCGCGGGTCACGCTCGCCGAGATCGCACCGCGCGCCGTGCCGGGGGTGGCCGATCCCGATTTCGCGGCAAGCCTCGACGGCCAGGATCGGTTCGTCGCGCGAAAACTGATCGCGGCCGAACTCGAACGCCTCGGATTGCTGGAGCGCGTCGAGGCGCACACCCACCAGGTGCCGCACGGCGACCGCGGCGGCGTGCCGCTCGAGCCGCTGCTGACGACGCAGTGGTTCTGCAACGCCGCCGAACTCGCAAAACCCGCGATTGCCGACGTCGAGCGCGGGGCGGCGGCATTCGTGCCGAAATCGTGGGAGAACACGTTCTTCGCCTGGATGCGCGCCATCCAGCCGTGGTGCATCTCCCGCCAGCTCTGGTGGGGGCATCGCATCCCGGCCTGGTACGCGCCGGACGGCCGCATCTTCGTCGCCCGCACCGAGGCGGAAGCGCGGGCGCAGGCGCGCGCGGCGTTCGGCTCGGATGTCGAGCTGACGCAGGACGAGGACGTGCTCGATACCTGGTTCAGCTCCGGCCTGTGGCCGTTCACCACGCTCGGCTGGCCCGAGCGCACACCGGAACTCGCGCGCTACTATCCGGGCGACGTGCTGGTGACGGGATTCGACATCATCTTTTTCTGGGTCGCGCGGATGATGATGCTCGGCCTGCACGTGATGGGCGAGGTGCCGTTCCGCACCATTTACATCCACGGGCTGATCCGCGATGAGCGTGGCCAGAAAATGTCCAAGAGCAAGGGCAACGTCATCGACCCGCTCGCGATCATCGACGAATATGGCGCGGATGCGCTGCGCTTCGCGATTTGCGCGCTGACCGGACCGGGCCGGGATGTGAAGCTCTCGGCTGCCCGCGTCGCGACCTATCGCAGCTTCGTCACCAAGCTGTGGAACGCGGCGCGGTTCTGCGAGATGAACGCGGTCGCACCCGATCCTGCGTTCGATCCGGCCGAGGCGCGCACGCCGCTCTGCCGCTGGCTGCTCGCCGAGACGGATCGCGCGGTCGCGGAGGCGACGGCCGCGCTGGAGGCGTTCCGCTGCGACGATTACGCGGCCGCCTGCTACCGCTTCACCTGGAACGTGTTCTGCGACTGGTTCCTCGAATTCGCCAAGCCGGTGCTGGCGCAATCGCAAAGCGAGGAGGCGCGCGAGGTGCGCGCCGCCGCCGCCCATGTGCTCGGCAGCATCCTGCGGCTGCTGCATCCGGTGGTGCCGTTCGTGACCGAAGAACTCTGGGACCGGCTCGGCTACGGCGCGCCGTTCAGCCTGATCCGTGCGCCCTGGCCGGCAGCCGCGGCGGCCGCCGCCCCCGATGCGCGTGCGGAACTCGGCTGGGTCGTGCGGCTGATTTCCGAGGTGCGGGCCGCGCGTGCCGAGCTGAACGTGCCGCCCTCGGTGACGACGCCGATTCTGCTGCGCGACGCCGCCCCCGAGACACTGGCGCGCGCGCGGCGCTGGATCGAGCCGATCCGCCGCATGGCGCGTGCCACCGAGATCGCCGCGATCGACGGCACGGTGCCCAAAGGCGCGGTGCAGACCGTGATTGATGAGGCAACGATCGTGCTGCCGCTCGCCGGCCTGATCGACCTCGATGCCGAGGCCGCGCGGCTGCGGCGCGACCGCGACCGCGCGCTCGCCGACGCCGACAAGATCGCGCGAAAACTCGAGAACGCCGATTTCACCGGCCGCGCGCCCGCATCCGTGGTGGAGGAGAATCGCGAGCGGCTGGCGGCCTTGCGCGGCGAGGCCGCGCGGCTCGACGCGGCGCTGGCGCGGCTCGCATGAGCGCTGACGGGCGGACGCTCGCCGTCCGCTGCGCGATCGCCGGCGGCGGGCCTTGCGGCATGATGCTCGGCCTGCTGCTCGCGCGCGCCGGCGTCGATGTCGTCGTGCTGGAGAAGCACGCCGACTTCCTGCGCGACTTCCGCGGCGATACCATCCATCCCTCGACGTTGCAGGTGATGCACGAGCTTGGCCTGCTCGACCGGCTGCTCGCGCGCCCGCATGACGAGGCGCGCACACTCGGCGCCATCATCGGCGAGACGGAAATCACACTGGCCGATTTCTCGCACCTGCCGACGCACTGCAAGTTCATCGCCTTCATGGCGCAATGGGATTTTTTGAACTTTCTCGCCGAGGAGGCCCGCACCCATCCGACGTTTCGCCTGCTGATGCGCGCCGAGGCGGTGGGCCTGGTCGAGCGCGAAGGGCGCGTGGTCGGCCTCAATGCCGCGACCGCCGACGGTCCGCTGCGGATCGACGCCGATCTCGTGGTGGGCGCCGACGGGCGGCACTCGACGGTGCGCGCCCGCGCCGGCCTCGCCTCCATCGAGGAAGGGGCGCCGATCGACGTGTTGTGGATGCGCCTCTCGCGCCGCGACGACGATCCCATGAGCGCCCTCGGTCGCGTGCTGCCGGGCGGCTTCCTCGTCACGATCGACCGCGGCGACTATTGGCAGTGCGCGTTCGTGATCCCGAAGGGCGGCTTCGAGGCGCTGCGCACGCGCGGGATCGAAGCGCTGCGGGCAGAGATCGTGCGCCTCGCTCCGCATTTCGCCGACCGCGTGGCCGAACTCGACGAGTGGAGCCGCGTCAGCCTGCTCTCGGTGCAGATCGACCGGCTGAAGCAGTGGTGGCGCCCGGGCCTGCTGTGCCTCGGTGACGCGGCGCACGCGATGTCGCCGGTCGCGGGCGTCGGGATCAACCTCGCGATCCAGGATGCGGTCGCGGCGGCGAACCGGCTCGCCGGACCGCTGGCGCGCGGGACGGTCGCGCTCGCTGACCTGCGCGCAATCCAGCGGCGGCGCGAATGGCCGGTCCGGGTTACGCAGCGGATGCAGGTGCTGGTGCAGAACCGGATCGCCCTGCCGGCGATTGCGGATCGCGGCGAGATCGCGGTGCCGCTGGCGATGCGCCTGCTGCAACGCTACCCGGTGCTGCGTCGGCTGCCGGCGCGGCTGGTCGGCATGGGCGTGCGGCCCGAGCACGTCCGCACGCCGATTCGCTCTTGACGCCTGTGCCTATGCGCCCAAGATGATGGGCATGTTGGCACGGAGCGTGACATGGTGACGGCAACGGCGGTGGCCGAGGTGCTGGGCGGGATCGGCGCACGGCGCGGCCGGGCCGGGGTCACTGGCCTCGCGTTGGCGAGTGCCGTCCGCGACGGCCTGCCGCTGGCGGCCCTCGACCGGCTGATCGCCGACGGGGTGCTCGACGGAGCGCGAGGTCGAGACCCATTTCATCCCCCGCCGCACGCTCTACGCGCGCCGGCAGAAAGGCTCGCTCTCGCGCGAGCAGAGCGACCTCGTGGTGCGGCTCGCGCGCATCCAGGCGATCGCCGACGACGTGCTCGGCAGTCGCGCCGAGGCCCATGCCTGGCTGCGCGAGGCCAACGGCGCGCTCGGCGGCCAGACGCCGCTGCTGCTGCTCGACACCGAGGAGGGCGGCCGCGCGGTGGAGGCGGTGCTCGGCCGCATCGCGCACGGCGTCATCGAGTAGGTGCCGGGTCGAATAGGTGCAGGTTTGGCGGCTGGCGCTCGGCCGCTATCGGGAAATCGACGGCGAGGGCGCGCGCCTCTACGGCGGCCGATGGAACAGTCCGGGCGTGCCGATGGTTTATGCGGCGACGCATCTCTCGCTCGCCCTGCTCGAGCAGCTCGTGCATCTCGACCCGGCGCGTCTGCCGGCGAACCTGCGGGCATTCGCGATCGAGCTGCCGGAGGCGGCACCAGTCGAGACCGCCGACCCCGCGATCGATGCGGCGGATCGGGAGGCTGCCCGCCGCCTCGGCGATGCGTGGGCGGCGGCGCGTGCGTCGGCGGCACTGCTGGTGCCCTCGGTGCTGGTGCCGGCGCGGCTCGACCCGGACGGGATCGCGACCGCGGAGCGCAACGTGCTGCTCAACCCGCGCCACGCCTCGGTCGCCGCCTGGCGCGTGCATGAGACCGCGTTCCGCGTCGATCCGCGACTGAAGCGCGCGGCGGCCGCGTAGCCTGCGCCGCCTTGTCGCCCCGCGACCCCGTCCGTAAGGTGCCGCCGCCGGGCCGGGAGGGAGACGGATGCTGACCAAGCGCTGGGACAAGTCGCACCTGCCGTCGCGCCACGTGACCGTGGGCCCCGGCCGTGCGCCGCATCGCAGCTACTACTACGCGATGGGGCTGACGCAGGAGGAGATCGACCAGCCCTTCGTCGGCGTCGCGACCTGCTGGAACGAGGCGGCACCCTGCAACATCGCACTCTCGCGGCAGGCGCAGTCGGTGAAGAAGGGCGTCGCCGAGGCCGGCGGCACGCCGCGCGAGTTCACGACAATCACCGTCACCGACGGTATCGCGATGGGCCACCAGGGGATGAAGTCCTCGCTGGTCTCGCGCGAGATCATCGCCGAATTCGGTGGAGGCGACGGTGCGCGGGCATTGCTACGACGCGCTGGTCGGGCTCGCCGGCTGCGACAAGTCGCTGCCGGGCATGATGATGGCGATGCTGCGCCTCAATGTGCCCAGCGTGTTCATGTACGGCGGCTCGATCCTGCCCGGCCATTTCCACGGCCGGGACGTCACCGTGGTCGATGTGTTCGAGGCGGTGGGCCAGCACGCCGCCGGGAACATGAGCGACGCCGATCTGCACGAGCTGGAATGCGTCGCCTGTCCCTCGGCCGGCGCCTGCGGCGGTCAGTTCACCGCCAACACGATGGCGATGGTGAGCGAGGCGATCGGTCTCGCGCTCCCCGGCTCGGCCGGCGCGCCCGCGCCCTACGAGGACCGCGACCGCTTCGCCGTCGAGAGCGGGCGGGCGGTGATGGCGCTGGTCGAAAGCGGTGTTCGCCCGCGCGACATCGTCACCCGGGCGGCGCTGGAAAATGCCGCCGTAATCGTCGGCGCGACCGGCGGCTCGACCAATGCCGGCCTGCACTTGCCCGCGATGGCGCACGAGGCGGGCATCCGTTTCACCATGGACGACGTGCTCGCGATCATGCGCCGCACACCCTATATCGCCGACCTCAAGCCCGGCGGCAAATACGTGGCCTTCGACGTGCATCGCGTCGGCGGGGTTCCGGTGATCTTGAAGGCGCTGCTCGATGCCGGCCTGCTGCACGGCGACTGCCTGACGGCCAGCGGCCGGACGATGGCCGAGAACCTGGCCGACGTGACATTCCCGACCGACCAGGACGTGGTCTATCCGGTCAGCCGTGCGATTTCGCCGACCGGCGGCGTGGTCGGGCTGAAGGGCAACCTCGCTCCCGAGGGCGCGATCGTGAAGGTCGCGGGAATGAAGCACCGGCGCTTCGAGGGCACCGCCCTCTGCTTCGACAGCGAGGAAGAAGCCTTCGCCACGGTGCAGGCACGCGCCTACCGGGCGGGCGATATCATCGTGATCCGCTACGAGGGGCCGAAGGGCGGTCCGGGGATGCGCGAGATGCTCGCGACCACCGGCGCGATCTACGGGCAAGGCATGGGCGAGCAGGTAGCGCTGATCACCGACGGTCGCTTCTCGGGGGCCACGCGCGGCTTCTGCGTCGGCCATGTCGGGCCGGAAGCGGCGGTCGGCGGCCCGATCGCACTGCTGCGCAACGGCGACCGCATCACTATCGACGCCGAGGCCGGCACCATCGAAGCGGCCCTGAGCGAGGCCGATCTCGCCGCCCGCCGCGCCGCCTGGACGCCGCGGCGGACCGACTACCAGAGCGGGACGATCTGGAAATACGCCCAGCTCGTCGGCCCGGCGGCGCTGGGTGCGGTGACGCATCCCGGGGCCGCGGCCGAGACGCACTGCTACGCCGACCTCTGAGCGGGTGCCACCGATCGCGTTCGGCCGCGTTTCTGCCGCGATGGCGCCATCAGCGGTGCCGACGATGGCTGCCTCGAATTCGCATGAAGGAGAACGGATGATGCGATCTTTGCTGGCCGGCCTTGCCCTTGCGACCGCGCTCGGCGCCCCGGCATTGGCGCCGGTGGCGCAGGCGCAGCCCTATCCGCCGCCACCGCCGCCGCGCTACGAGCGCATCCCGCCGCCGCCGGGCGGCGCCTATGTGTGGCGGCCGGGCTACTGGGCCTGGAACGGCGGCCGGTATGGCTGGGTCGCGGGCGGCTACGTGGTCCGTCGGTCGGGCTATCATAGCTGGGTGCCGGGCCACTGGGGGCACGCACCGAACGGCCAATGGGTCTGGCGGCCCGCGCACTGGCGCTGACGGTTTGGCCCTCTTCTCCCTCCCCCCTTGCGGGGGAGGGCCGGGGTGGGGGGTAGGTGCGGCTCGAGTCCGCATACCGCGGCAACCCCTCCCCCCGACCCCCTCCCGCAAGGGGAGGGGGAGGATCGCCTTTCACCCAGCTCGATCACCACCGGCACATGGTCCGAGGGCTGGTCCTCCGCCCGCTCCTGACGATCGGGCCGTGCCGCGACCAGCCGTTCGGCCAGCGCCGGCGCCAGCAGCGCGTGATCGATCCTGAGGCCGCGGTCGCGCGGCCAGGCGCCGGCCTGATAGTCCCAGAAGGTGTACGCCGGCCCGTGCGGATGCAGCGCCCGCACCGCGTCGGTCAGGCCGAGCCAGCGCAGGGCGCGGAACCGCGCCCGGCTCTCGGGATGGATCAGGGCGTCGCCCTCGGGCAGCGAGCCGGGGGCGAGGTCATCGGCGTCGGGGCAGACGTTGAAATCGCCCGCCAAGACCAGGGCCACGTCGGCGTCGAGCAGCGCGCGGGCACGCGCGATCAGGCAATCCATCCAGCGCAGCTTGTAGGCGAAGCCGTCCGGCCCCCCGGAATTGCCGTTCGGCAAATAGAGACCGCCGACCACGATCCCGTCGGCTGCGACCTCCAGATACCGCGCCTGCGCATCGGTCTCGGGCAGGCCGGCCAGGGCGCGCAGGCGGGTTTCCACCGGCACCCGCGCCAGCACCGCGACGCCGTTATACGATTTCTGCCCGACGATCTCGGCGCGGTAGCCGAGGTCGGAGAAATCCGGGAAGGCGGGCGCCTCGCACTTTATTTCCTGGAGCAGCAGCACATCCGGCTGGGCGCGTCCCAGCCAGCGCCGGACGTGGCGCTCGCGGCTCCGGATCGAGTTGACGTTCCAGGTGGCGAGCTTCACGCCCCCCGTCACTCCACGGAAAAACTGGTTCCGCAGCCGCAGGAGGAGGTGGCGTTGGGGTTCCTGACCGTGAAATGGCTGCCCATCAGCTCGTCGGTGTAGTCGAGCTGGGCGCCGGCCAGCAGGTCGAGGCTGGCGGGATCGACCAGCACCCGCGCGTGACCGGCTTCGATCAGCAGGTCATCGGCCTGCGCCGATCCGTCCAGCTCGAAGCGGTACTGAAAGCCGCTGCACCCGCCGGCGAGCACGGCGACCCGCAGCGCCGCTGCGCGTCCCTCGGCGGCGATGATCTCGGCGATGCGCGCTGCTGCGCGCTCGGAGAGCGAGAATCGATCGGTGGTTTCCATGCCCCCAAGATAGCGTGTGCGGGCGCCCGATTGAAGACGCCTGGCGGGAGGACTAAGCCCCGCCGATGCCGCTCGCCCGCTATGCCGTCCATCCGCACGCCTCGCGCGGCCGGCTCCATCCCGAGCCGGAGGCGTCGTCCCGCTCGCCCTGGCAGCGCGACCGCGACCGCATCATTCACAGCTCGGCGTTTCGCAAGCTGCAATACAAGACCCAGGTATTCGTCAACCACGAGGGCGATTTCTACCGCACCCGCCTGACCCACAGCATCGAGGTGGCGCAGATTGCCCGCTCGCTCGCGCGGATGCTGCGGCTCGACGAGGATCTGGCCGAGGCGGTGGCGCTGGCGCACGATCTCGGCCATCCGCCCTTCGGCCATGCCGGGGAGGAGGCGCTGGCCGCCGTGATGCGCCCCTGGGGCGGGTTCGAGCACAACGCCCAGTCGCTGCGCGTCGTGACCCATCTGGAGGCGCGCTATGCCGCCTTCGACGGCCTCAATCTGAGCTGGGAGACGCTGGAAGGGATCGCCAAGCACAACGGCCCGCTGCACCGCCCGCCGCCGGGGATCGCCGCCTATGACCGACTCCACCCGCTCGACCTGCACGGCTACGCCTCCGCCGAGGCGCAGGTGGCAGCACTCGCCGACGACATCGCCTATCACAGCCATGACCTCGACGACGGAATGCGCGCCGGCCTGTTCGGGTTCGAGGAACTCTCGCACCTGCCGCTGGTCGGCGAGGCGCTGGCCGAGGCGCGCCTCGCCAGCCTCGACATGCCGCCGCCGCGGCTGCGCCACGAGATGCTGCGCCGGGTGATCGACCGGCTGGTGACGGACGCCGCTGCGGAGAGCACGCGCCGGCTCGCGGCCCTGGACGCGTGCGGATGCCGATGCCGTGCGGGAGGCGGCCGGGCCGATGGTCGCATTCAGCCCGCCGGTCGCCGAGGCCAACCGGGCAATCAAGGATTTCTTGTTCGCCCGCATGTACCGCCACTGGCGCGTCAACCGCATGAGCGCCAAGGCGCGGCGCACCACCGAGGCGCTGTTCGCGCTGCTGCACGCCGACCCGGCCTTGCTGCCCGATGATTGGCACGCCCGCGCGGGTGCGGGCGATCCGGCCCGTGCCGCGACCGTCGTTTGCGACTACATCGCCGGCATGACCGATCGTTACGCTGCCGACGAGCATCGCCGGCTGACCGATCTCTCGCTCCTGGGGTGAGCATGCCATGCAGCCGCACATCTTCGCCCGCGTGCGCGAGCACGTCCTGGCCGCCCTGCGCGCCGCGGCGCCCGATCTGCCACAGGAGGCGCTCGCCCGGGTGGAGGTGACGCCGGCGCGCGAGGCCGCGCACGGCGAGATGGCGACCAACGCCGCCCTGATCGCGGCCAAGCCCGCGCGACAGCCGCCGCAGAAGCTGGCGGCCGCAATCGCCGCGGCACTGGCCGCGACACCCGAGATCTCGGGCGCCGAGCCGGCCGGGCCGGGCTTCGTCAACATCCGCCTCTGCCCGGCCGCGTGGCTTGCCGAGCTGCCGGCGATCCTGCGCGCCGGCCCTGCCTACGGCGCTTCGACGCTGGGCGGCGGGCTGCGGGTCAATGTCGAATACGTCTCGGCCAACCCGACCGGGCCGCTGCATATCGGCCATTGCCGCGGCGCGGTGGTCGGCGATGCGCTGGCCAACCTGCTCGCCAAGGCCGGGTTTTCCGTGGTCAAGGAATACTACCTCAACGATGCCGGCGCGCAGGTGGACGCGCTCGCCTGGGCCGCCTACTGGCGCTATCTCCAGGCGCTCGGCACCCGGCTCGACGAAGACGATTTCGCCGCCCTCGTGCCCGGCGGCCTGCAATATCGCGGCGAGTATTTGATCCCGGTGGGCGAGCGCCTGGTCGCGGCGCATCGAGACAGCCTCGCCGGCCCGGACGCGACTCCCGCCGACCCGGCGCTGTGGCTGCCGACGGTACGCGGCTTCGCCATCGCCGAGATGCTGGCGGCGATCCGCGACGACCTCGCCGCCCTCGGCGTGCGGCAGGAGGTGTTCAGCTCCGAGCGCGCGCTGCTCGACGCCGGAGCACCCGACGCGGTGATCGAGCGGCTGCGCGCCGCGGGGCTGATCTACGAGGGCACGCTCGACCCGCCCCGCGGCAAGACACCGGAGGAATGGGAGCCGCGCGTGCAGACCCTGTTCCGGGCCACGCAGTTCGGCGACGACGTCGATCGGCCGCTGAAAAAATCCGACGGCAGCAACACGTATTTCGCCAACGACATCGCCTATCACGCCGACAAGATCGAGCGTGGTGCGGCGGCTTTGATCGATGTGGTCGGCGCCGATCACGCCGGCTGGGTCACCCGCATCCGCGCGGCCGTCGCGGCCCTCTCCGGCGGGCGCGTGAACTTCGAGGCGATCCTGTGCCAGATCGTCCGCGTCGTCCGCGCTGGCCAGCCGGTGCGGATGAGCAAGCGGTCGGGCAGCTACGTGACGCTGCGCGACCTGATCGACGAGGTGGGCGCCGATGCGGTGCGCTTCACCATGCTGACGCGCAAGGCCGACGCGCAGATGGAGTTCGACCTCGACGCGGTGGTGGCGCAGACCCGCGACAATCCGGTGTTTTACGTGCAGTACGCCCACGCCCGCTGCCGCTCGGTGCTGCGCGCCGCGGCGGAGATGCTGGGGGCGGAGGCGACCGACGACGCAGCCCTGGCGGAGGTCGATCCCGGCTCGCTCGGGGCCGAGGCGGAGCTGGCGCTGGTGCGCCGGCTGGCGTCCTGGCCGCGCACCGTGGAAGCCGCCGCGCTGGCACGCGAGCCGCACCGAATCGCATTTTTCCTCTATGACTTGGCGGGCGACTTTCATATGCTTTGGAACCGGGGCAAGGACAATTCGACGCTGCGGTTCCTGCGGGCCGACCGGCCGGAGGAGACCCGGGCGCGGCTTGTCCTGGTGGCGGCGACGGCGGCGGTGATCCGCTCCGGCCTCGCCGTGCTGGGCGTCGCACCGGTCGAGGAGATGCGCTGAGCCGTGATCAACGATCCCGCTTTTCTGCCGTCCTATCGCACGATCCGCCGCGGCCGGCGCATGGATCCCGGCACCCGCCGGCTGCTGACCACCGCCGGCGGCATCGGCGCGGTGATGGTGGTGGTGATCGGCGGCTGGTCGCTGCTCGGTCGCGGTCCGAACGCGGTGCCGGTGATCGCGGCGCCGAGCGGCCCGATGCGGGTGAAGCCCGCCAATCCGGGCGGCATGACGGTGATCGGCGCCGGCCAGGACTTGATGGACGGCGGCTCCGGCAAGGACGGCGTGACGATGCAGTCCGCCCCCGAGCAGCCTGCCCTGGCGGCGCTGCACGCCCTGGAGGCAAAGACGCAAACGGAAGCTGCCGCGCCGGCCACCCCGGCTCCCGTGGCCGCCGCCGTCCAGCCACCAGCCGCCGCCGCGCCGCCGCCGGCCGTTGCCCCGGCGCGCATCGCCGCCGCGCCCGCACGCGTCAGCCCGCCGGCGACCTCGGTAGCGCCGCACCCATCGGCCGGAACGCAGGTGCAGCTTGCCGCGATGGACAGCCGGCAGGCGGCGATGGCGGCGTGGCAGCACCTCGCGCAACAGATGCCGGCCCTGCTGGGCAATCGCCAGCCCACGGTGGAGCGCGCCGAGGTGGGCGGGCGCACCGTCTGGCGGTTGCGCACCGCCGGGTTCGCGACGATCGCGGTAGCGACGCAGTTCTGCCAGCAGGTCCGCGCCCGGGGCGGCGGCTGCTCGATCGCCGCCTTCTGATCGCACGGCGATGAAGGCGGCGATCGTCGGCATCGCCGGTCTCGCCCTTGGCCTCGAGGAAGCCGCCCTGCTCCGCCGCGAGCAGCCGGCGGGGGTGATCCTGTTCGGCCGCAACGTCGCGGACCCGGGCCAGCTCGCCGCCCTCGTGGCGGAGCTGCGTGCAGTGCTGCCGCCTGCCGCGGTGCTGATGGTGGATCAGGAGGGCGGGCGCGTCGCCCGGCTGCGGCCGCCGCACTGGCGGGCGCATCCGCCGGCCGCTGCGATCGGCGCTCGCTTCGCCGCCGATCCCGCGTCCGCGCTGCGGGCGGCGTGGCTCACTGGTGCGCTGATCGGGATCGACTGCGCGCGCGCGGGCTTGGACGTGGTCTGCGCCCCGGTGCTCGATCTCGGTCTGCCTGGCGCCCATTCGGTGATCGGCGACCGCGCCTTCGGGCCAGATCCGCACGCGGTCGCCCGGCTCGGCCGTGCAATGGCCGACGGGCTGCTGGCGGCCGGCGTCCAGCCGGTCGGCAAGCACGCGCCTGGCCACGGGCGGGCACTGGCCGACAGCCACGCCGAGCTGCCGGTGGTGGACACGCCGGACCTCGCCGCCGACTTCCTGCCGTTCGCCGCCAACGCCGACCTGCCCTGGCTGATGACCGCCCATATCGTCTATGCAAGTCTTGACCCAGAGCTTCCCGCGACCTTGTCCAGCACGGTAATTGCGCGGATGCTGCGCGGCCGTTTCCGCTTCGATGGGGTATTGGTGTCGGATGATCTGTCCATGCGCGCGCTTGCCGGGCCGCCCGACGCTTCGGCGCGGGCGGCGATCGCGGCGGGCTGCGACCTGGCACTCTATGGTGCGGGCGACTTCGCTGCCACCGAGGCGCTGCTCGCTGCCTGCCCGGCGCTTCGCCCCGAATCCTGCGCGCGCCTCGCCGCCGCAGCGTCCCTGGCGCGGAGCCGCGCCCAAGCGCTCGACGGCGGTGCGCTCGGCGCCGAGCGCGATCGGCTGCTGACGTGAGCGGATGGCTGCTGCAAATCTTGGTCGCGGCAGTGCCGGCGATCCTGGCGATCACGCTGCACGAGACCGCGCACGGCTACGCGGCGCTCGCGCTGGGCGACGATACCGCCCGGCGCATGGGCCGGCTGTCGCTGAACCCGCTGCGGCACATCGATCGCTTCGGCACCATCATCCTGCCCGCGACGCTGCTGCTGCTGCAACTCGCCACCATCCACCGGGTCGCGTTCATGTTCGGCTGGGCGAAGCCGGTGCCGGTGGACGCCCGGCGCTTCTCCGACCCGCGCCGCGGCATGATGCTGGTGGCCGCCGCGGGGCCCGCGATGAACTTCCTGCTCGCCTGGCTCGGGGCGCTGGCGCTTTATGGCATCGAGCTGCTGCCCTATGGCTGGGCCGGCATCGGCGGGCTGATGCTGGTCTATTTCGTGCTGACCAATCTGGTGCTCGGCCTGTTCAACCTGCTGCCGATCCCGCCGCTCGATGGCGGCCGGATCGCGGTCGGGCTGCTGCCGAAGGGCCTGGCGTTCCGCTGGGCGCAGCTCGAAGGCGCGGGGATCGTGATCGTGCTGCTGCTGCTGTTCGTGCTGCCGACGGCACTCGGCGAGATCGGCATCCGCTTCGACCCGGCGGGTGCCGCACTCGGGCGTGTGGTGCCGTGGGCATTCCGGCTGGTGCTGACGCTCGCCGGCCACGCCGATGCCGGGGCGATCACCCGCAATGTCGGGCTCTGAGCCCCCGGCCGCCGCCGACAGCCTGATCCTGCGGCTGGACGGCTTCGAGGGGCCGCTCGACCTGCTGCTGGACCTCGCACGCGGGCAGAAGGTCGATCTCGCGCGCATCTCGATCCTCGATCTGGTGGAGCAGTACCTGGCGCTGGTGGAGGGCGCGCGGCGGGTGCGGCTGGAACTCGCGGCCGACTGGCTGGTGATGGCGGCGTGGCTCGCCTGGCTGAAGTCGCGCCTGCTGCTGCCGGCGGAGGCGGCGGAAGCCGAGGATGGCGAACAGGCCGCCGAGGTGCTCGCCGGCCGCCTCGCGGCCCTTTCGGCGATGCGCGCCGCCGCCGCCTGGCTCGCGGCCCGGCCGCAACTCGGGCACGACGTGTTCGCCCGCGGCGCGCCGGAATCGCTGGTCTCGGTCGATCGCTCGGCACTGGCGCTCGACATGCCGGGGTTGCTGCGGGCCTATCTCGGGGCCGCTGCGGCGGGCCGGCTCGCGCTCCCGCTACCGCCCGCCGCCGGTGAGCCTGTGGACGGTGCAGGACGCGCTCCGCCGGCTCGGCAGCCTGCTCGGCCGGCTGCCGGACTGGAGCAGCCTGGAGCGGTTCCTGCCCGACGATCTGCGGGCGCCGCTGGCGCACCGCGCGGCGCTGGCGAGCACGCTGCTGGCCGGGCTGGAGCTGGCGCGCGGCGGCGCGCTCGTCGCTGCGGCAGGAGCAGGCATTCGGCCCCATTCTGCTCCGCCGCCGGGAGGGCGTCCCGTGATCGACGTTCCCGAGGACGCGCTGCGGCTGGCGGAGGCGCTCGTCTTTGCCGCCGCCGAGCCGGTGACGGCCCGCGCGCTGGCGCAGCTCCTGCCCGATGACGTCGAGGCGGAGGCGGTGTTTTCCGCCCTCGCCGCGCGCTATGCCGGGCGCGGGGTGGAGCTGGTCGAGGTCGCCGGCGGCTGGCAGTTCCGCACCGCGCCCGACCTGGCTCCCCGGCTGGTGCGCGTGGTGCAGCAGCCGCGCCGGCTGCCGCGGGTGGCGATGGAGACGCTGGCGATCGTCGCCTACCACCAGCCGGTGACGCGCGCCGAGATCGAGGAGATCCGCGGCGCCGCACTCTCCCAGGCGACGCTGGATGCGCTGCTGGAGGCCGGCCTGATGGCGCCGCGCGGGCAGAAGGAGGCGCCGGGGCGGCCGACGCTGTGGGGCACCACGCCCGCCTTCCTGGCGCGGTTCGGCCTGGCCGATCTGGGCGGCCTGCCGCGGCGCGAAGATTTGCTGGTCGAGCCCCCCGGACCGGCGCCGCAGGCGGGGCGCGGCTCCTGACTTCGGCGGCGTTTCCTGCTAAACCACGCGCATGTTCGATTTCGCCTGGTCTGAGATCGCGCTGATCGGCGTCGTCGCGCTGATCGCGATCGGCCCCAAGGACATGCCGGGGGCGCTGAAGGCCGTGTCCGGCATGATCAAGAAGGCGCGCCGCATGGCGTCCGAGTTCCAGACCCATGTGGACGATCTGGTCCGCGAGGCGGACCTCCATGAGGTGCGGGACCAGATCAACGAGATCCGCAATTTCGACTTCCGCGGCACGGTCGAGCGCGCGATCGACGAGGACGGCTCGATCCGCCGCACCTTCGAGGACGATCCGTTCAACGCCGCGTCCCCGGCGGCCGAGGCCACGACCGCGCTGGAGGACGGCGGCGAAGTGCAGACGATCGCCCCGCCCGATGCCGCGACCGGCTGGCAGGCGACGGCCGACACCGCATCCGGCCGGGCGACGCGCCCGCCTTCATCCCGCCCGAGGCGGCGGTGCCGCCGCCGGCACCGCCCGCCTTCATCCCGCCCGAAGCGGTGCGGGCGGCGCGGCGCACGCGGCGCCGCTGATCCCCTCTCGCTGACAGGTTCCGCTTGTGGCTCCGCGCGACGTCAACACGGCTCCGGACGAAGACCCCATCGACGACAAGCCGATGCCGCTGCTCGAACACATCATCGAGCTGCGCCGTCGGCTGCTGTGGTCGATCGGCGGGTTCCTGATCGCGTTCTTCGTCTGCTACTACTTCTCCGGCAAGATCTACTTCTTCCTCGCCCAGCCGCTGGCGATAATCATGCGCCAGCGCGGCGAGCAGCCGCATTTGATCTACACGGCGCTCTATGAGGCGTTCTTCACCTATCTGCGGGTGGGGATCTTCGGCGCCGCGTTCCTGTCGTTCCCGCTGGTGGCGAGCCAGATCTACATGTTCGTGGCCCCGGGCCTCTATCGCAGCGAGAAACGCGCGATCCTGCCGTTCCTGATCGCAACGCCGGTGCTGTTCGTCGCCGGCGCGGCGCTCGCCTATTACGTCGTGTTCCCGTTCGCCTGGCACTTCTTCCTGAGCTTCCAGACGCCGACGGGCGCCGACGGCTTGCAGATCACGCTGGAGGCGAAGGTCAGCGAGTATCTGTCGCTGGTGATGAAGCTGATCTTCGCGTTCGGCGTGACGTTCCAGTTGCCGGTGCTGCTGACGCTGCTGGCCAAGGTCGGCATCGTGTCGTCGGCGTCGCTGCGCAAGTTCCGCCGCTATGCCTATGTGGGCATGTTCGTGATCGCCGCCATCCTGGCGCCGCCCGACGTGCTGACGCAGACCGGCTTGGCGCTGCCGCTGGTGCTGCTCTACGAAATCTCGATCCTCTGCGCCCGCTTCGTCGAGCCGAAGCCGGTGGACGTGTGATGAAGAAAAACGTGGGCGTGAGAGCCAGACGGGATCGTGCTGCGTGCATGTCCCTGCCGAGTGCGCTATATGCGCCCAAGGAGTCCCGAATGGACAGCACGGTCGATGTGACCATCCCGGTCGAGCCCGAGGCAGCGGCGACGCTTGCCGACGCGCGCAATCGTGCGGCGGTCGGTAGGCTTGTCAGCCGCGTACTCCGCCCACGCTCCGGTCCGAGCGCCCTCGCCCAGGCCATCGCTGAACTGAAGGCGGAAGCCCGGGCGGCTGGCCTGACCGACGAGGATATTGATGCCGAGCTGGTGGCCTACAACGCAGAACGCCGCGCTGTCGATTGATCGTTTTCGACGCTTCGGCTTTGATCGGTGCAGCACTTAAGGTGGACAGCGTGCCGGAGCGTGCGTTGCTGCGCGCCGAAGAAGTGGACGTGTTCGCACTCTCCCCTGCGGTCGAGGCGAGATTGTCGAGGCTCAGCCGTCCAAGTCGCGCAGGCAATTCGGCGTGAGCGATGTGAATGGATCCTGGAAGTCCTGCGCGGTGAGGCCGTGTGGTTCGAGACTGCGGTGCGCGTCGCTGACTGCCGTGACCCGAAGGATGACAAATACCTGGAGCTTGCTTTGGCGGCCGGAGCAGAGACCATCATCAGCAGCGATGACGACCTTCTCGTGCTCCACCCTTGGCGGGGTGTGCGTATCTTGCGTCCGGCGGACTATCTCGCCCTGGTCCAGGGGCGGCGCCCCTGGCCTGGTCTCTCGGCGCGCGGCTGATGCACGACATCCGCGCGATCCGCGCCGATCCGGCGGGGTTCGATGCCGCGATGACGAGGCGCGGTCTGATGCCCGTTGCTGGCGACATACTGCGGCGCGACGACGCGCACCGTTCGGCGGTGGCAGCGGTCCAGGGTCTGCAACAGGAACGCAACGAACTCGGCAAGCGGATCGGTGCCCTGCGCCGGGAAAGGCCAAGGCACTGCGGCCTTGGAAGAGCGCGCACGGGTGGTTCGTGACGAGATCGCCGCAAACGAGGAGCGGGGCCGAGAGACCGAAGCGGCGCTGCGACACGTTCTGGAGACGCTGCCCAACGTCCTCGACCCCGACGTGCCGGACGGGCCGGACGAGAGCGCGAACGTCGTGCTCAAGCAGGTCGGCGAACCGCCCGCATTCGACTTCACCCCACGCCAGCATTTCGAACTCGGCGAGGCACTCGGGCTGATGGATTTCGCGGCCGCCGCCAAGCTCGCCGGGACACGCTTCGTCGTGCTCACCGGGCGCGCTGGCGCGGCTGGAGCGCGCGCTGGGGCAGTTCATGATCGACCTGCACACCACCGAGCACGGCTATACCGAAGTCTCGGTGCCGCTGCTGGTGAATGCCGCGACCGCCTATGGCACCAACCAGTTGCCGAAATTCGAGGACGATCTGTTCAAGACCACCGACGGCCGCTATCTGATCCCGACCGCCGAGGTGCCGCTGACGAGCCTCCCGGCCGGCGAGATCGTCCCCGAGGTGCGGCTGCCGATGCGCGTCACCGCACTCACCGACTGCTTCCGCTCGGAGGCGGGGGCGGCCGGGCGCGACACGCGCGGGATGCTGCGCCAGCACCAGTTCCGCAAGGTGGAGCTGGTCTCGATCACCCACCCTGACGCGAGCGTCGAGGAGCAGGAGCGGATGACGCGCTGCGCCGAACGCGTGCTCGAATTGCTGGAACTGCCATATCGTCGCGTGCTGCTCTCGGCGGGCGATACCAGTCCCTCCGTCTGCGCGCACCTTCGACCTCGAAGTGTGGCTGCCGGGGCAGGGGGCGTGGCGGGAGATCAGCTCCTGCTCCAACTGCCGCGACTTCCAGGCCCGGCGCATGAACGCGCGGTTTCGCGCGACCGAGGGCAAGACGGTCGGCTTCGTTCACACCCTCAACGGATCGGGCGTGGCGGTCGGGCGCGCCCTGATCGCCGTGATGGAGAATGGCCAGCAGCCGGACGGGTCGATCGTGGTGCCGGCGGCGCTGCGCCCCTACATGGCCGGCCAGGACAGCATCGGACCGGCCTGACGCATGGCATTCGCAATCGGCTGGACCCACGCCGGAACCTCGGCGCTGGCGGCCTTCCTCGCCTCGCTCGTGGAGTCGACCGAGGCGATGACCGTGGTGCTCGCGGTCGGCGCGGTGCGCGGCTGGCGGGGTGCGGTCGTCGGCAGCATCGCCGGGCTTGCGGCGCTGCTGGTGCTGGTCGCGGTGCTCGGGCCGGCGCTGACCCGCATCCCGCTCGGGCTGGTGCAGCTCGCGGTCGGCGCGCTGCTGCTGCTGTTCGGGCTGCGCTGGCTGCGCAAGGCGAGCCTGCGGGCCGCCGGCGTGATCCCGCTGCACGACGAGGCGGACGCCTATGCGAAGCAGACCGCGGCGCTGCGTGCGCACGGCGCGGCGGTCGCCGGGTGGGACCGGGTCGCGGTCTCGACCGCGTTCAAGATCGTGATGCTGGAAGGCATCGAGGTGGTGTTCATCGTGGTCGCGGTGGGTGCCGGCGGTGGCCTGATGGTGCCGGCGGCGGGGGGCGCGCTGGCGGCGCTGCTGGTGGTGGTGGCGCTCGGCCTGGCACTGCACCGGCCGGTCGCGAGCATTCCGGAGAACACGCTCAAATTCGTCGTCGGCGTGCTGCTGGCGGCGTTCGGCACGTTCTGGGTGGGCGAGGGCATCGGCGTCGCCTGGCCCGGAGCGGACTGGAGCCTGCCGGCGCTGATCGCGGGGTATCTCGCGGTCGCGGTCGGGGCGGTCGCGCTCGCGCGGGCGGCGCGGGTGCCGCGGCGGGCAGCGGAATGACCGCGATCCGGGCCGCGATCCGCGAAGTGGTCGGGCTGTTCGTCGATGACGGCAGCCTGGCGCTGCTCGCGGTGATCTGGGTGGCGCTGGTCGGGGTCGGGCTGCGGTTGCTGGACGTGCCGCCGCCGGAGTTGGCCGGGCTGACGTTGTTCGGCGGTCTCGCGGCGCTGCTGGCGGCAAGCGTGTGGCGCGCGGCGCCGCTGAGACACGGCGGGAACCCGCGCCCGCATTGACACTTATCGGAGATCGGGCCGCGGCCCGAACGCACGGTGGAGGATCGGGGCATGTCGGAGCAGCACAGGCATCGCGTGGAGCAGCGCGCCTACGAGCTGTGGGAGCGCGAGGGACGGCCGGAGGGCCGCCACGATCACCACTGGGCGGAGGCGGAGCGGCAGATCGCGGCGGAGAGCAGCGGTGCGGGCGCCGAGCAGGGCAAGCCCGCGCCGGGCGCCGCGGCGGCGGCGCTCGCCGCGCACTCGGCCGACGCCGCCGCAGCCGCAGCCAGAAGCGGCACAACCGGCCGCCGCCGCGCCGCCCGGCCGCAAGACCGCCGGCGTGCGCTGAGCGCTACGTCACCGGCCCGGCCACGTGCGCCCGGTACGCCGGCCGCTCCAGCAGCCGGTCGTACCAGGCGCGCACATGCGGCAGCGCCGGCTTCTCGACGGGGAAGAAGAACCAGCGGTGGATGTGGACGCCGAGCGGGATGTCGGCCAGCGTGAACACCGGCCCGGCGACGTAGGGCACCCGCGCCAGCACCGCATCCAGCCGCGCCAGCACCTGCCCGGTCGCCTGGATGCCGCGTCCGATCGCGGCCATGTCGCGCTGCTCGGGAGGCGTGCGCACCAGGCCCCAGAACACCGGCGACAGCGGCACATTGAGCGTCGTCTGCTGCCAGTCCATCCAGCGGTCGATGCTGGCGCGCGCGTGCAGGTCGTGCGGGAACATCGGGCTGTCCGGGGCATTGGCCGCGCACAGATAGCGCAGGATCGCGTTGCTCTCCCACAGGACGAAATCGTCCTCCTGCAACGTCGGCACCAGCGAATTCGGGTTCATCGCCCGGTATTCGGGCGTGTCGGTGACGCCGAACGCGCCGCCCACGTCGATGCGCTGGTACGGCAGGCCGAGCTCTTCGAGCAGCCAGATCACCTTCATCACGTTGCTGGAATTCGCCCGGCCCCACAGTTTTCGCATCCGTTCCGCTCCCTCGCTTCGCGGGCCGCGAGGCTATCGCGACGGCGCGCTTGCTCCAAGGCGGCGGCGCGGCGATACCCCGCCCATGACGATCACGAGCGAGCGCTGGGCGGCGGTGCTGGCGGCAGCGGCGTGCGCCCTGGTTCTGGGTGTGGCACTGGCGGTCGAGCGGTTCGGCGGCCTCGTGCCCTGCGCGCTGTGTTTGCTGGAACGCTGGCCCTGGCGCATCGCGGTGGTGCTCGGGCTGCTCGCGCTGCTGCTGCCGCGGCGGGCGGCGCGCGCGACACTCGGCGTGATGGCGCTGGTGATGCTGGGCGGTGCCGCGCTGGCTGCGGTGCATGTCGGGGTCGAGCAGAAGCTGATCCCCGATCCGCTGCCGCAATGCGCCAGTCCGCGCTTCACGCCGGGCCTCTCGATCGCGCAACGGCTGGCGGCGATGCCGGCGCATCCTGCCAAGCCGTGCGGCGATCCCACCTTCCTGATCCCCGGCCTGCCGCTGTCGATGTCGGCGCTGGACGCGATCGCGGCCCTGGCCTTGTGCCTGGCGCTGGCCGCCTATCTCTGGCGCAGCGGACGGAGGGCGGCATGAGCGAGGCAACGGCGCTTCCGGGTGATCCCGACCCGCACACCCGCCTCGAGCGCGCGATCCGCGTCGATCATGCCGGCGAGTATGGCGCGACCCGCATCTATGCCGGTCAGCTCGCGGTGCTCGGGCGCGGCCCGCGCGGCGAGGTGCTGCGGCACATGCAGGAGCAGGAGCGGCAGCATCTCGCGACGTTCAATGAGCTGGTCGCGCGGCGCCGGGTGCGCCCGACCGCGCTGCTGCCGTTCTGGCATCTCGCCGGCTGGGCGCTGGGCGCCGGCACCGCGGCCCTCGGCGAGCGGGCGGCGATGGCCTGCACGGTCGCGGTCGAGGAGGCGATCGACGCCCATTACCGCGCCCAGGCCGAGGCGCTGCCGGAGGACGAGGCCGAATTGCGGGGCACGATCGAGCGGTTCCGCGCCGAGGAACTGGAGCACCGCGACATCGGGCTTGCCCACGGCGCCGAGCAGGCGCTGGGCTACCGGCTGCTCTCGGGCGCGATCAAGGCCGGCTGCCGGGCCGCGATCTGGGCCAGCGAACGGGTCTGACGGCCAGCCGCCACAGAAGCTGCCACGCGGGCCGGTGTTCGGTGTGCTCGACGAACCAGAAATTGTCCGGCGAGAAAAGGTCCGGTGCGCCCATCGTCTGCCCCTCCGTGCCGTCGCCCGGGATCGTCCGGGCCTGACGGGGGGATAACGCGCCGGGGCGGAGCCCCGGTATGACGCGCTTCACTCGCGGGTGCGACTGCGGCGTGCGCGATCAGCTTTCCAGTTCGGTGTCCCAATAGAGGTAGTCGCGCCAGCTCTCGTGCAGGTAGTTGGGCGGGAAGGCGCGCCCGTTCTCCTGCAATTCCCAGGTGGTCGGCTGGCGCGGGGCGGCGCGCGGGAACATCCGGCACTCCCGCGGCAGGCGCGAGCCCTTGCGGAGGTTGCAGGTGCCACAGGCGGTGACGACGTTCGTCCAAATCGTGCGTCCGCCCCGGCTGCGCGGGACGACGTGATCGAAGGTGAGGTCGGGCGTCGGGTGCCGGTCGCCGCAATACTGGCAGGCAAAGGTGTCGCGCAGGAACACGTTGAACCGGGTGAAGGCCGGCCGGCGCGCCGAGGGGATGTATTCCTTGAGCGCGATCACGCTGGGCAGCTTCAGCCGCACGCTGGGCGAGCGCACCTCGACCTCGTATTCGCTGAGCACGGAGACGCGGTCGAGGAACACCGCCTTGATCGCGTCCTGCCACGCCCACACCGAGAGCGGGAAATACGCGAGCGGGCGGAAATCCGCGTTCAGCACCAGCGCCGGGAAATGTTGACCACCGTCGGGCAAGCGCCCTGCTCCCTGTCAGGCACTGCGCCCAGGGCTGGCGGTGATCCGCCCGCGGAACCACCAGATATTGTGCGCCGCCAAGAACTTCTTCTCTTATGACAAAGCGGGCACGCAACCGCAAGCCGCGCGAGTGGCCGGTGGCTGCCGATTTGCGCTACCGGGGCGGCAACGTGATCGTCACTCGCTTCGCCCCTAGTCCGACCGGTGAGCTCCATCTCGGCAGCGCCCATGCGGCGCTCGCCGCGTGGCGCCGCGCGCGCGAGGCGGGCGGGCGATTCCTGCTGCGGATCGAGGACATCGATGCCGCGCGCTGCCGCCCCGCGTTCGCCCGGGCGATCCGCGACGACCTCGCCTGGCTCGGGCTCGACTGGGACGGCGCGGTTCGCGTGCAGTCGGAGCACTTCGCCGAGTATCGGGAGGCGCTGGACCGGCTCGCCGCGCGCGGGCTGCTCTATCCGTGCTTCTGCACTCGCGCCGACATCGCCCGTGAAGTGGCCGCCTCCGGCGGCGCGCCGCACGCGCCCGATGGTGCGCCCCGCTATCCCGGCACCTGTCGCTCACTGCCCGAGAGCGAGCGCGAGCGTCGGGTTGCCGCCGGCATGCCGTACGCGCTCCGCCTCGACATGGCGCGGGCGCTCGCCCTGGTCGCGACCCCGCTCGCCTTCGAGGAGGAGGGACGCGGCCGGGTCGTCTGTGATCCGGCGCGGTTCGGCGACGTGGTGCTCGCGCGCAAGGACGTGCCGGCGAGCTACCATTGTGCGTCACGCACGACGACGCCATCCAGGGCGTGACACTGGTCACGCGCGGGATCGACCTGTTGCCCTGCACTGACATCCACCGGCTGCTGCAAGCCCTGCTCGGCTGGCCGGTGCCGCGCTATGCCCATCACGCGCTGCTGACCGACGCCGCCGGACGGCGGCTGGCCAAGCGCGACGCGGCGACGACGGTGCGGGCGTTCCGCGACGTTGGCCGCACGCCGGCCGAGGTACGGGCGATGGCGGGGTTTGATTGATGACGATGCCTCGTGGGGGCGCCGTTGCCTCGTCGTCATGCCCGGCGAAGGCCGGGTATCCACGTCTTTCCGGCCGTCACACAAGACGCGTAGCAATGCTCCTGTTGCGTTGTCGACATGGGCGGTGCAGGCCGGCCATCCACGCCTTCCGTGCGGCCGCGAAGTCGTGGATACCCGGCCTTCGCCGGGCGTGACGAGCGTGGTTGTCGCGAACCGAAGACCGCTGCGCATGTGTAAATTTTGCTGACTCAGCATTTGCTAATATGAGGGGTGCGCCACCCGCTCTGGGTGTGCGATTCCCCCGTTTCAGGGCACCGCTCTATCAGAGGAAGGGCGGTCCGCAACTCAAGGTTGTGTTGGGAATCTTTACGCCGGATCGTCGCCGCGTTCCTCGGAATGCGTGCCGCCGAGCCGCGATGGCGGACCGGCCACCCCATCGTCGGATGTGGTGGCCGGCCCGCCGGGCGGGAGGAAGGCGTGCTTCCTCTCGCCGAGGCGAAAAAAATCAGGATGGACGGCGGCGGCGGCGGACCAGGCCGAGCGCACCAAGGCCCGCCCCGAGCAGCAAGAGCGATGCCGGTTCCGGCACCGGGGGAGGAGGGGGCGTTCCGACATAGATGTCGGCCAGCACGCCGGCGACCGTGCCGGAGTGATTGTCGTACGTGGTTTCCGCAAGGCCGGTCGGATCCAGCCCCTGCCAGCCCACGAATTTGCCGGCGACGTTGCCGGGTCCTTGCGTGTTGTCCGGGCTGAACTGCGCGAAGATCGGCGTGCCGGCACCGCCATTGTCCCAGGTGGCCGTGAAGGTCACGTCGAAATTGCCCGGTGATTCACAATAGCCGAAGCCTTGTGCTCCGCAGGCCGGGTTGCCGCTGTTGCCGCCGTAGTAATCGTCATAATCGTAGGTGAACAGGTTGGCGGACGTGTTGCTGCCACTCCCCGGCACGGGATTGCCGGTCCCGCCGCCAAAGGCCGACCAGTTCAGCGCGTAGAGCGTATTCGCCGCGATCGTGTTCCCCGGGATGGTGCCGCTGGGGATCACCGTGACGCTGCCCTTGTTGATCCCCTGGTACGCGTCCAGCGTGATGACGACGTTGCTGAAGGCGAAGGCGGTGTTGTTGTTGATGAACAGGCTGGGCGTGTCGTAGGTGGCCCCGCCATTGGTTGCGACATTGGTCGCGAGTGGCTGGCCCTGGGCCGGACTGAGGCAGGCAGACGGATTGCTGGTGCAGCCCGTCGAGTCATAGACCCCGTAGATCGTGGACACGAGCGTCGGGGACGCGAACGCCCCGGAAAGCCCGCCGAGCGAGGCGAGGGAAAGCGCCGAGCTTGCGAGCAGGAACTTCCGTTTCATTGATGGTTCTCCTCGATGATGCACCGGGTCGGCGTGCTCCGTGCCAGAAGCAAGAACCATGCCGCCGGACGAGGAGGAACGAAGTGGCCCGCAGATTCAATAGCTTGCCAGGTGCCGCGCTTTATCCCGAGACCGGAACTTTCATTGGCGGCGACGAACCTGTAAAGTTTTCTGACACGATATGAAGGCCCCGCGATGGCTGACGTACGCAGTGCGCGCTCGACCAATCTGTTCGCCAGCCCGCTGGTGGCCCACGTCTGGGACGACGGACCTGCCCTCAACGACGAGCTGCGCGAGCGCATCCTCGCGCACCGGCAGGCCAATCCCGGCGAGAGCAAGACCAATGTCGGCGGCTGGCACTCGACCGCCGGCCAGATCGAGTTCTGTGGCGCGGCCGGCCGCACGCTGGTCCGCCACATGTACGAACTGGCCGACGAGGCGACGCGGCGGGTTCTGGTCGAGTTCGGCCATCCTTCAAGGCCGATGCGCTGGACGCTCCACGCCTGGGCCAACGTCAACCACGAAGGCGATTTCAACCGCGTCCACACCCATCCGGGTTCGACCTGGTCGGGCACCTATTACGTCGATACCGGCGAGCCGGCTGACGCCGAGCAGGGCACGCCGATCGCGTTCTTCGACCCCTGCCAGGGGCGCGCCAACACCTTCCTGCATCCCCAGGTGCCGAACTACATCACCGTGCGCCCGGAGCCGGGGCTGATGGTGCTGTTTCCGAGCTACCTGCCGCACATGGTCTATGCCCATCGCGGCAATCGCGCCCGCATCTCCATCGCCTTCAACCTGCGTCGCGAGCCGTTTCCGTGACCGCGGGGGATGGCCGCTTCACCGCCGCGCTGGCCCTGCACGAGCAAGGCAGGCTCGACGAAGCCGAGCCACTCTACCGCGAAGCGGCCTCGGCCGGTCACGCGGAATCGGCCCTGAACCTCGCCGTCCTGTGCTTGCAGACCGGACGGGCGACGGAGGCGCTGGACTGGGCCGGCCAGGCTCGGGCCGCGAACAGAGGATCGGCGCCGGCGCAATCCACCCTGGCAACCGCGCTCCATGCGTGCGGGCAGCCCGAGCAGGCGGTCGAGGCGTATGACCAGGCCCTCGAACTCGATCCCGGGCATGTCGAGGCGCAGTACGGGCTGGCCTGCGCGCTGCAGGCGCTGGGTCGCGCCGAGGAGGCGCTTGCCTGCTATCGCCGGGCGCTGGTGATCGACCCCGACTATATCGAAGCCGAGCTCGGGCTGGCCGACCTGCTCGCCTCGCTCGGCCGATACGAGGATGCGGTCGCCGCCTACCGGCGCGCTCTGGACATGGACCCCGATCACCACGAACCGCGTCTGAGCCTGGCGCGGGCCCTGCTTGCTGCCGGCGAGCGGGAGGCGGCGGCGGCGGAATACCGGGCCGTGCTCGCCGCCTGTCCCGGGCACCGCCAGGGGGTTGCCGGGCTTGCCTCCGTGCTGGCGGCGTCGGGTCGCCACGATGAAGCCCTGATCCTCCATGCCGAGGTGCTCGCCCGCGATCCGGACGATTCCGAGGCGCACCGCAATCACGGCCTGATGCTGGCGAAGCTGGGACAGATCGAGGCGGCGGCGCAATCATTGAAGCGTTCTATCGATCTGGCACCCAGGCCAGCCACTTTCCGCGCGCTTGCGAGCTTGCGTCCGATGCGCGGGGACGATCCGCATCTGGCCGCGATGCGCTCGGCGGCCGCGGGAATCGACCGTCTGCCCAAAGCAGACCAGGTCCAGCTCCATTTCGCGTTCGGCCGCGCCTTGTCGGACGCGGGCGAGCCGGAGGCGGGCTTTTCGCATCTGCTGGCCGGCAATGCGCTGCACCGCACCGCGATCCGCTACGACGAGGCGGGAGCGCTGCAATTGCACGACCGCATCCGCGAGGTATTCACGCCCCGATTGCTGGAAGAAAAAACCGGCGCCGGCCATGCCTCCGAGCTGCCGATCTTCCTCGTGGGCATGCCCGGCTCCGGGGTGAGTTGGGTCGAGGACATGCTCGCCGGTCACCGGCTGGTGTTCAGCGCCGGCGAGAGCGCCGCGTTCGGTGATGCCGTTGCTGCATTGGCAGGGGAGGGTGGTACGCTCGCCTATCCCGAACTGGCGGACCGGCTCGCGGCGGCCGATCTGGACCGGCTCGGCCGGGACTATCTGGCGCGGATGCGGGCGCAGCAGCGCGGGGCCGCCCGTATTCTCGACGCGATGCTGCCGAACGCCCTGTTCGTCGGGCTGATCTATCTGGCATTGCCGGGGGCGCGGATCATTCACATCGAGCGCGACCCGATCGACATCTGCCTCGCCTGCTTCGCCGAATTTTTCACCCCCGACCTGCCCTACGCCTACGATCTGGGCGAGCTCGGCCGGTTTTATCGTGCCCATGCCGGGCTGATGCGCCACTGGCACGAGACACTGCCGAGCGGCGCCATCCTGAGCGTGCGCTACGAGGCGCTGGCGGGCGATGGGACCTCGCGGGCGCGGCGCATCCTGGACTATTGCGGCCTGGACTGGGATGAGCGCGTGGTCCGCCCTCCGATCGAGCACCGCGCGGCGGAGGGTTGGCGGCCGGATGCCGACGCCCTGCGGCCATTGCTGGACGGGCTGGCCGGGCGTTGCGCTGCCGGCGACCACGGGCGCTGATCGTGTGCAACTTGTACAGCCTCACGACCACGCGGGAAGCGGCCCGGGCACTGCTTCGCGTTCTGCGGGACACGACCGCGAACCAGCCGCCGCTGCCGGCCATCTTCCCCGACCAGTTGGCGCCCGTGGTTCGCGTGACGGGCGACGGCAGCCGCGAGATGCTGGCGATGCGCTGGGGCTTCCCGCCCCCGCCCACGCGCGGCGGCCGGCCGGTCACCAACGTACGCAACCTCGCCAGCCCGCACTGGCGCAACTGGCTCACACCCGAATGGCGCTGCCTGGTGCCTGCCACTTCGTTTTGCGAGTACACCGACAGCCAGCCCAAAGTGCCGCATTGGTTCGCGCTCGGCGCCGACCGGCCGCTGTTCGCATTCGCCGGCATCTGGCGCCCCTGGACCGGCGAACGGCGCAAGGAGAGCGGCGAGCATCTGCTGTTCTCGTTCCTGACCTGCGCCGCCAACGAGGTCGTTCGCCCGGTCCATGCCAAGGCCATGCCGGTGCTGCTGACCACGCCCGAGGAATGGGAGACATGGCTGACCGGGCCGGCGGAGGCGGCGATCGCCCTGCAACGCCCGTTGGCGGCGGATCGCCTCGCCGTGGTGGCGACGGGCGAGCGGGAGGATGCGCCGCCGCCCCAGGCGTTCCCGGATGCGTTGCGGGTCCAGGCTCGGGAGGTATGAACGCCGCTACGATCGGTCCGCGAAGGCGGACCATCCTCGACTTTCGCTGTGTCGGCACAAAGTCGTGGATGCCGAGCTTCGTCGGCATGACGGTTGCTACGGCCCGGGCACATCCTTCGCGGCGCTGGCCTCGGCGAGCCGGCGCTCGGCCATCGGCCGCCACGGCGCGTCGGGGGCGGCGGCCCGCAGCGCGCGGCGGAACAGGCTCGCCGAGGCGAAGGTGACGTGCCCGGCGATCTCGGTCTCGACCTCGGCGGTTTCGGCGGCGAGTGTCGCGTCAAACCCGCTCGCCAAGGCCCGCTGCCACGCGGCCGCGGCGGCGGGGCGATCGCCCAAGCTGAGCTCGACGCGGCCGAGCAGGACGTAGCCCTGCCGCGCCCGCGGGTCGTTCGGCGCCATCGCCGCGAGCTGGGCGCGCAGCTCGCCGATCAGCTTGCCCTCCTCCTGGGCGCGGCGCTGGGCGGCGGCGATGCGCTCGGCCAGCGGTGCCGCCGGCAACCCGGGATCGCCGTTGACCAGATAGAGGGCGAGTGCCGCCGCCGGCACCAGCATCAGCAGCAGCACCAGCGGTCCGCGCGCGGCGGAGCGCGGGGCGGCCTCCTCCGCCGCGCCCGCGGCCAGCATCCGCCGCTGCACCTCCAGCACCGCCTGATCGTGCTCGGCGGCGCCAAGCCGGCCCTCGGCGGCGTCGCGGTCGAGTTCGGCAAGCTGGGCGCGGTGCAAAGCGAGCGCCGCCTCGCGCCGGCCGCGCGCACGGCTGCCGCGGGCGAGCGTGATCGCGAGCGGCGCCAGTGTGGCCGCCGCCAGCCCCAGCAGCGCCACCCAGATCATGGGCCGATCAGGCGCTCCAGCCGTGCGCGCTCGGCTTCGGAAAGCGGCGGCGGCGGCGATTTCGGCCGGGTGCGACACCCGGCCGCGACCACCGCGCCGCCCACCGCCAGCGCCAGCACCGGCGCGCCCCACAGCAACAGGGTCTGCGGCTCGAAGGGCGGGCGGAGTTCGACGAAGCTGCCATAGCGCGCCACCATCCAGGCGATGATCTGCCGGTCGGTCCAGCCGGCCGTGACCTTTTGGCGGACGATCGCACGCAAGTCGCGCGCCAGCCCGGCGCTCGATTGCTCGATGCTTTCGTTCTGGCAGACGAGGCAGCGGAGCTTGCCGCCGATGTGCTCGGCCCGCTGCTCGAGTGCTGGGTTGGCCAGCATCTCGGAGGGATCGTCGATGGCGAACGCCGGTGCCGCGACGATCAGCGCGAGCACGGCCGCGAGAAAAAATCGCCTCATGCGTAGGTCCGCAGCAGCGAGGCGAGCTGGTCGTGGGCCACGTCGGGCGAGAGCGCGCCGGCCCAGCGCCAGCGGATGATGCCGGATTTGTCGATGAAGTAGGTCTCCGGCACGCCGTAGAGGCCGAAATCGAGTGCCGCCCGCCCCGGCCGGTCGGCGGCGACGCGCCGATAGGGGTTGCCGTGGCGCCGGAGGAACGCAAGTGCGTCCGCGTCCGCGTCCTTGTAGGCGATGCCATAGATGGGCACGCCGTGGTCGTGCAGCGCCATCAGCTCCGGCGCCTCCTGCACGCAGGGAACGCACCAGGAGGCGAAGAAATTGACCAGCACGGGACGCCCCGGCGCGCGCAGTTCTGCGCCCGCAAGACCCGGCCCCCGGCCGAGCGGCGGCAGCACGAAGTCCGGCACCGGCTTGCCGACCAGCGGGCTCGGCACGCCGTGCGGGTCGTAGGTGCCTGCCTGCATCCGGCCGAGCATGACGTAGAAGATGCCGCCGCCGCCCGCCGCGACGGCAAGCGGTGCGGCCAGCAGCAATTGCCGGCGCTGCATCACGCGGGCACCGCGAGCGCCCGGCGCCGCGCCGGCGCGCCGACCCGCAGGCGCCGGTCGGCCAGCGACAGCGACCCGCCGAACGCCATGATCAATGCCCCGAACCAGATCCACGGCGCCAGCGGATTGACGTGCAGCCGCAGCACCGCCTGTCCGCCCCGCTCGTCGCCCAGCACCGCATAGAGATCGCGAAACCCGTTGGTGCGGATCGCGACGTCGGTGGTGGTCTGCTGCTGCAACGGGAAGCTGCGGCGCGACGGACGCATCATCGCGACGGTGTGGCCGTCGCGGCTGACGCGGATGGTGGCGATCCGATCCATGTAGTTGGAGCCGTGGCCGCTCGCGAGGCCTTCGAGCGTCCAGGCGTAGCCACCCTCGGTCACGGTCTGGCCGGGACTGACGGCGACGATGCGGTGCTGTCGCGAGCGACATCCCCGCGATCCCGGCGATGGTGACGCCGAGGCCGGCATGGGCGATCGCGGCCCCGAGCGCGCCGAGCGGCAGGCCACGCAGCCGCCGCGCGCTGTCGGCGAGCGGCACGCGGAAGACGCGCAGCCGCTCGCCGAGGTCGGCGCAAGCGCCCCCGATCAGCCAGGCGGCGGCGGCGAAGGCGAGGAACGGGGCGGCCTTGAAGCCGATCGCGGTGAGTAGCCCGATGGCGAGCGCGATCAGCGCCACCCACCACAGTTTCAGCAGCGCCGGGAACAGCGCCGCACGCTTCCACGGCATCATCTGTCCCACCGCCATCGCCGCGAACAGCAGGCCCGCGAGCGGGAACACGGTTGCCTCGAAATACGGCGGTCCGACGCTGATCTTCACGCCGAAGAAAAGATCGGCGAGCAGCGGGTACATCGTGCCGGTGATGACCACGGCGCAGATCGAACACAGCAAAACATTGTTGAGCACCAGCGCACCCTCGCGCGACACCGGCGCGAATAGGCCGCCGGCGCCGAGCAGCGGCGCGCGCCACGCGAACAAGCGCGAGCGAGCCGCCGATCAGCAGCGCCAGCAGGCCCAGGATGAACACGCCGCGCGTCGGATCATTGGCGAAGGAATGCACCGAATTGAGGATGCCCGAGCGCACCATGAAGGTGCCCGACAGCGAGAGCGAGAACGTTCCGATCGCGAGCAGCACGGTCCAGACCTTCAGCGCCTCGCGCTTCTCGACCACGATCGCCGAATGCAGCAGCGCGGTGCCGGTGAGCCACGGCATCAGGCTCGCGTTCTCGACCGGATCCCAGAACCAGAACCCGCCCCAGCCAAGCTCGTAATAGGCCCACCACGAGCCGAGCGCGATGCCGCAGGTGAGAAAGCACCAGGCGCCGAGCGCCCAGGGCCGCACCCAGCGCCCCCAGGCAGCATCGACCCGGCCCTCCAGCAGGGCGGCGATCGCGAACGCGAACGGCACCGCGAAGCCGACATAGCCGGCGTAGAGAATGGGCGGATGGAAGGCGAGGCCGGGGTCCTGCAGCAGCGGGTTCATCCCCTGCCCATCGGGCGGCGGCGGCCAGAGGCGGGTGAACGGGTTGGAGGCGAGCAGGCAGAACAGCAGGAAGCCCACGGAGGAGAGGCCGAGCACGCCGATCACGCGTGCCCGGAGCGAACTCGGCAGCCGCGAGCCGAAGATCGCAACCGCGCCGCCGCAGCAGGCGAGGATCAGGCACCACAGCAGAATGGACCCCTCGTGGTTTCCCCAGGTGCCGGTGATCTTGTAGAGCAGCGGCTTCAGCGCCGAGGAATTCTCGGCGATGTTGAGCACCGAGAAATCGTCGGTGACGGCGCTCCACACCAGCGCCGCGGCGGCCGCGAGCAGGGCGAGGAGCTGGCCGATCGCGAGCGGCGGTGCCGCCTGCATCAGCCGGGCGTCGCGCGCTTGGGCGCCCCAGAGCGGGATCACCGCCTGCGCGCCGGCGAGCACGACGGCAAGGGCGATCGCGAAATGGCCGAGTTCGGGGATCATCTCAGCCCTTGCCCTTCACCACCATCGCGTCCCAGGTCGCGGCGGGCGGCGGCGGCCCGGCGGCGGGGTTCCAGCGGCCGCTCTTCTTCAGCGCGTCCACGACGTTCTTGGGCATGTAGTTCGCATCGTGCTTGGCGAGCACTTCGGTCGCGCGGAAGGTGCCGTCGGACGCGAGGGTGCCCAGCGTGACCACGCCCTGGCCCTCGCGGAACAGGTCGGGCAGCACGCCCCGGAAGCTCACCGGCACCGAGGCGGTGCCGTCGGTGACGGCGAAGCGGGTGATCGGCACGCCGCCGGTCTCGGTTTTGCGCACGCTGCCCGCCGCGACCAGCCCGCCGAGCCGCACCAGTCGGCCGGGGGCAGCGTGCTCATCGAGCGTCGAGGGCGAGACGAAATAAACCAGGCTGCTGCTGACCGCCGAGAGCGCGAGTGCCGTGGCGGAACCAAGCCCGAGGCCGCAGGCGAGGACCAGCACCAGGCGGCGGCGCTTGCGGGTCATCGCGGCGCCCGCCCCGCGTCAAGGGCGGCGAGCCGGCGGCGGGCGGCGCCGAGGCGCAAGCCCGCCTGCACCGCGAAGCCGATCGGCACGATCAGGCCGATCGCGTAGGCGCCGGCGATGAAGGGCCAGAGGGTCACGCGGCGTGCTCGGCGCGCGCCATCAGCAGCGCGCGCACCCGCCGCTCCATCACGGCGGCGCGCAGGCGGGCGACCACGATCGCGGCAAATGCGAAGGTGAAGCCGATTGCGGCGAGCAGCAGCGGCCAGAGCATCGGCAGATACATTTTTGGCGCGCTGGTGAGCGTGATCGTGTCGGGCTGATGCAGCGTGTTCCACCAATCGACCGAGAACTTGATGATCGGCAGGTTGATCGTGCCGACCAGTGCCAGCACCGCCCCGGCGCGATAGCCCCGCTGCGGGTCATCGAAGGCGCGCACCAGCGCGATGTGGCCGAGATAGAGGAAAAACAGCACGAGCACGGAGGTGAGCCGCGCGTCCCACACCCACCACGCGCCCCACATCGGCTTGCCCCACAGGCTGCCGGAGGCGAGGCAGATCGCGGTGAACGCCGCACCCACGGGGCCGATCTCGACCGCAGCCAAATCGGCGAGCGGATGCCGCCACACCAGCGAGGCGAACGAACAGGCGGCGAGCGAGAGGTAGCCGGCGGAGGCGAGCCATGCGGCGGGGACGTGGATGTACATGATCCGCACCGCGTCGCCCTGCTGCCAGTCGGCGGGGGCAAAGCCGAGACCCCAGATCAGGCCGGCGGCGGTGAGGGCCACGGCGGCGGCATTCAGCCACGGCTGGCCGCGGGCGGCGGCGCGCAGGAAGCGACCCGGATTGGCGAAGCGGTGCAGGTTGCGCCCGCGGCGGGGTGCGAGGGCAGTGCTGGCGTCCACGCGGCGACCATAGCCGGGCCGGGCGCGGGATTGAAGGCGGTTCGCAGATCGTGCTGCGGGATCGGAGGGCCGGGCAATCGCACTTGGACGAGCCGGGCATGACGAGCCCCGGGCTATGGCGGCCCGGCTCCCGAGACGGCGCCGCGCGGTGGGAGGGGATCGACGAGGTGGGGGCAAATTGAGGCGGGCGGGCGAAACGGCGCCCAAGCGCCTTTGGGCCTGGTCGCGGCGGGCGCCGTTGCTGCGCCCCCGATCGCGGCACCCGCGATCGCGGCACCCCCGGTCGCTGCGCTCTCGTCCGGCGCGGCCGTGTCGTCGGGTTGCGTCCGGTCGAGGCCGAAACGGGCGGCGATGGGGTCGCGGTCGATCCGGAGAGCGCGGCAGATGCGGGCGACGGCTTCGGCGAGCGGGAGCTGGTCGGGGTCCTCGGCGTCGTCGTCGAGCTGCTCCTTAAGATCGTCCAGCGAGTATTCGATCTTGCTGGCTTCTATGGCGGGCAGGATGCGGCGCTTGATCTGCTTCCTGCGCCCGGCGGCGGCCTCCCGCGCGGCGTCGGCGGCCTGGCGGGCCTGCTCGGCCTGGCGCCGTTCCTGCTGGGTGTCGCGGTCTTCGGCGAGCCGGGCTTCCAGGGCCACGGTCTGGCGGACGGCGCGGGCGATGCGGGCGAATTGCAGCGCCGGGTCGGCGCGGGGTTCGGCGCGGAGGTCGGTGGGGGTGTCGGATGGCGGCCCGGCCGGCCCCTCGGCGCGCCTGGCTCATCGCCCGCCGGTGCAGCGCCCAGGCGAGGTCCATGCCGATTGCCCCGAGTTCGGCGAGCATCCGCAGGTGACGCTCGGTTCGCTGCTGCGCCGGGTCGGGCGGTGCCGGGTCGGGTTGGGAAATGGGTTGGGGGAAATCCACCGAACAAAACATGAACTAACGGCAGGGAAAAGTCAAGCAGAAAGTGGAGCGGCAGCGAGCGGCTCCCAGCCCTCTCCGCCCCAGGGCGGAGAAGGAGTCGAGCGCCGCCGCTGGCAGCGTGGAACCCCATCCTGCCCGTTCTATGGCGTAACCCAAGTGATATGAACGGAGCGGGTCGAGGTCGATGCCGTTGCGAGAGCGCTATCATCGCGGCTACTAACTGATGCACTTCGCTCATCGCGCCGTCCCTCTCGCCGCAAAGCAATCCACGGGGTCCGAACATGAAATATGCTGAAGCCGGCCTCGCCCTCATGGTGATGCTCGCGCCTTGCGCTGTCTCGGCTCAGGCGGCAGAACAGCAGCCACCGACAATCGGTTCCGCCGATCAGCTCTTTCAGGCTGGAGAGTTTGTCCAGGCTGGCAAGCAATACTCCCAAATCGCCGCTGATCACCCTGACGATTATCGGGCGGCTCTCCAACTGGGCCAGATCGGATTACTTTCCAACCGGCTTGATGATGCCGAAAATTGGCTCGAGAGAGCCATCAAGTTGCGGCCCAATGAAACCGACCCCAGGGTCATGCTCGCCGAGGTCTATTATCGCCGCGACGACTTCCGAAACGCGGCAGCTTCGTTGAACGGCATCGACGTAGGCACCAATCAGTTGGTCATCTCGCAGTATCCCACCCTGAATGTCGCGAAGTTGCGGAGCTTCAACGGCCAGACGCCCTATGATCTGCACGGCAGCGGGCAAAGCACGCGGGTAAAATTCCTGAGGACGGATCCTCTGCCGCTGGTCAGCGTGCGCGTGAATGGCAGTGACGAGGTCACTTTCTTCATCGACACCGGAGGTTCGGAGGTTGCACTCGACACGGACTTCGCCCGGCAGCTCGGTGTCCCGCAATTCGGGGCGGTGCAAGGCACCTTCTCGGGTGGCCAGCACGCTGAGGTTCAACAAGGCCGGATCGATTCCCTGACGCTCGGCGATTGGACGGTGCAGAACCTGCCGGTGGTTATGCTCCCCCTGCGCCAGCTTTCGGCAAGCCTTGGCGCCAAACAGATCGACGGCATCATCGGGACCACTCTCTTCTACCATTTCCTCGCGACCCTCGACTTTCGCCATGGCGACCTCGTGCTCCGCAGGAAAAACACCACAAGCATTCGGCAACTCGCGGCAACCTCGGACAAGGGCGTCGCTGTTCCCTTTTGGATGGCAAGCGACCATTTCATGGTGGGCTGGGGCCGCGTGGAGACTTTGCCGCGCAGCCTTCTCTTCGTTGATACCGGACTGGATGGCGCCGGAGTCAAACTGGCACAGTCGGTGATCAAGGAAGCGGGGATCCAGCTGGAGGAAGGCAAGGCTTCCACAGGGGCGGGCGGCGGCGGCACGCTGAGGATTGTGCCCTATATCGTGAACCGCCTTTCCTTCGGGCGAGTGCAGGAAAAGAACGTTCGGGGACTTTACGACGGGCCGTTCCCTTGGAAGAATACTTTCGGGTTTCATCTCGCGGGCATGGTTGGCCACGATTTTTTCAGGCCTTATGCGATGACCTTGGACTTCGAGAATATGGAGATCCTCTTGAAGTAGCAGCTCAGACGGGACAGTCTGATACCAACGGCCGTATGGGATGACCGCTCCCACTCCGTCATGGTCGGCCCCCGGGTCGGGCCGAGGGCCCGCCCGAGGACAGGCTCCGGCCGACCATCCACAGTCTTTGATGGCGCGCGGCAAAGTCGTGGATACCCGGCCTTCGCCGGGCATGACGATAGGCAACGAAGGCGTTGCTACGGGTCATTGCCAAGAGCCGCTCGGCCAAGAGCCGCACGTCTGACAATCTGCCGACTGGGATTGTCTCGAAGCAAGTTGGCTGCCTGCTACGGCAGGGAGGATGGCAGGCGCTGGACACGGCCGGCCGCATCCTCTACACGCCGCCGCTCGATCGGAACGCGGGAGGCAGGGCACGCGCCCGGCCGCAGGCACCGCGGTCCCCGGGCGACGCGAGAGGGCCCAAGGATGGCAAAGAAGATCGCCGGCTACGTCAAGCTGCAGATCCCGGCCGGCAAGGCGAACCCGTCGCCTCCCGTGGGACCAGCCTTGGGCCAGCGCGGCCTGAACATCATGGCATTCTGCAAGGAGTTCAACGCCGCGACCCAGGCGATGGAGCCGGGGATGCCGGTGCCGGTGGTGATTACCGCCTATGCCGACCGCAGCTTCAGCTTCATCACCAAGACGCCGCCCAACAGCTATTTTTTGCTCAAGGCCGCCAAGCTCGAAAAAGGCAGCACCACCGCCGGCAAGACCGGGCCGATCGGGCAGATCACCACCGCGCAACTGCGCGAGATCGCGGCCCAGAAGATGAAGGACATGAACGCCAACGACGTCGAGGGCGCGGTGCGGATGCTCGCCGGCTCGGCCCGCTCGATGGGCCTCGCCGTGGTGGAGGGCTGAGCGATGGCCAAAGCGCAAGCGCCTGGAAGCGGCCTATGATGCGTTCGACCGCGCCCGCCAGTACCCGCTGGCCGACGCGGTGAAGATCATCAAGGCGAACGCGCGCGCCAAGTTCGACGAGACGGTCGAGCTGTCGATGAACCTCGGCATCGACCCGCGCCATGCCGACCAGATGGTGCGCGGCCTGATTTCACTGCCCAACGGCACCGGCAAGACGCTGCGTGTCGGCGTGTTCGCCCGCGCCGCCAAGGCCGAGGAGGCGCAGGCCGCCGGCGCCGACGTGGTGGGGGCCGAGGATCTGGCCGAGCAGGTCCAGGGCGGCCAGATCACTTTCGACCGCTGCATCGCGACCCCGGACATGATGGGGCTCGTCGGGCGCTTAGGGAAAATCCTCGGGCCCCGCGGGCTGATGCCCAACCCGCGGCTCGGCACGGTGACGATGGACGTGGCCGGCGCGGTGCGCGCCGCCAAGGCCGGCCAGGTGGAGTTCCGCGCCGAGAAGGCCGGCATCATCCACGCCGGCATCGGCAAGGCGAGCTTCGAGGAGGCCAAGCTGCTCGAAAACATCCGCGCCCTCGTCGATGCCGTGCAGAAGGCCAAGCCCGCCGGCGCCAAGGGCACCTATCTGCAGAAGGTGGCGCTGAGCTCGACCATGGGGCCGGGGGTGCGGGTGGATGTGACCAGCCTCAGCCCCGGCTGAGGCATCCGATACGCCGGGCCTCCGGGTCCGGCGGGCAGGGGCGGCGCAGGCCGCCCCGAACCTGTCCAAGACCGCACGTATCCTTCGGGATCCAAGGGATTTCGGTCCGCGCGCGGGAGACGGGGAAGCCAAGCAACCGGCCGCGTGCCGCGCTGCCTGGCGGGTCCGACTTTCCAGGACAGGCGAACCGGGTTCCGGCGGCAACGCCGGGGCCGTTGGGCAACCCGGCCGGGCGCGGTCCAAACGCGCGCGGCCTGATGGAGACGAATACGTGGACCGCACGGAGAAGCAGGCGTTCGTCGCCTCGCTCGCGGACGCTCTGCGCACTCACGTCGATGGTCGTGGTCACCCGCAACAACGGGCTGAACGTGGCCGAGGTGACGGAGCTGCGGCGGCGGATGCGGGCGGCGGGGGTGACATTCCGCGTCACCAAGAACCGGCTGGCCACGCGTGCTCTGGATGGGACCAAGTTCGACGGGCTGCAACCGCTGCTGAAGGGGCCGACCGCGCTGGCGTGGTCGGCGGACCCGGTGGCGGCGGCGAAGGCCGCGGTCGAGTTCGCCAGGACCAACGAGAAGTTCGTCGTGGTCGGCGGCGCGCTCGGTGCCCGGACGCTGGATGCGTTCGCGGTGCAGGCGCTCGCGGCACTGCCGTCGCTGGAGGCGCTGCGCGCCCGGCTGGTGGGGATGGTCCAGACCCCCGCCACCCGGATCGCCGGCGTGCTCGCAGCCCCGGCCGGACAGCTCGCCCGGGTCTTTGGCGCCTATGCCAGGCGCGACGAGGCCGCCTGACTGAGCTGAGGGCCCGGACAAGGCGCGGGGCTGGCTGACAAAACCACACGATCGCAGGCGACGGATTTCCGCGCTTGCACGGAACCTGACAGGGACCTATTTAGGGGAACACACACACATGGCCGATCTGTCGCGACTGGTTGAGGAGCTGTCCAGCCTGACGGTGCTGGAGGCTGCCGAGCTGTCCAAGCTCTTGGAGGACAAGTGGGGCGTCTCCGCTGCTGCCCCGGTGGCGGCGGCGGCGGCGCCGGCCGCCGGTGCCGCCGCGGCCGCCCCGGTGGAGGAGCAGACCGAGTTCACCGTGATCCTGGCCAAGACGGGCGAGAAGAAGATAAACGTTATCAAGGAAGTCCGCACCATCACCGGGCTTGGGCTGAAGGAAGCCAAGGACCTGGTCGAGGGCGCCCCCAAGGCCGTCAAGGAGGGCGTCTCCAAGGATGAGGCGGCGAAGCTGCGCAAAATGCTGGAGGACGCGGGCGCCTCTGTCGAGGTCAAGTAACCCATTCCCGCCCGCATCCGTCGGGATCGCGGGCGGCAGCAGGGCCGGCCGGTAGGGTGGGAACAGGTCCGTTCCCGCCCATATCGGCGTTGCGGCCGATGCGGGCGCGCCCCTCCGGCGGCGCGGCGGAGAGCCTAGCCGGAGCCCCAGCGGCCGGGGAATGCGGGCCGCGCGGGCACGAAAGATAGCAGGACGGGCGATGAACGCAATAACCAGCCGATCGTTCACGGGGCAGAAGCGCATCCGGCGCAATTTCGGGCGGATCGCCGAGCTCGCGGCGATGCCGAACCTGATCGACGTGCAGCGCGCCAGCTACGAGGCGTTCCTGCAGATGAACGTCGCCCCCGACAGCCGCACCAGCACCGGGCTGCAGGAAGTGTTCCGCTCGGTGTTCCCGATCGACGATTTCGCCGGCCGCGGCCGGCTGGAATTCGTCTATTACGAGCTCGAGGATCCGAAATACGACGTCGAGGAGTGCATCCAGCGCGGCATGACCTATGCCGCACCGCTGAAGGTGGTGCTGCGCCTGATCGTCTGGGACGTCGATCAGGACACCGGCGCGCGCTCGATCCGCGACATCAAGGAGCAGCCCGTCTATATGGGCGACATGCCGCTGATGACGGATAACGGCACCTTCATCATCAACGGCACCGAGCGCGTGATCGTCAGCCAGATGCACCGCTCGCCGGGCGTGTTCTTCGACCACGACAAGGGCAAGACCCATTCCTCGGGCAAGTATCTGTTCACGGCGCGGGTGATCCCGTACCGCGGCAGCTGGCTCGATTTCGAATTCGACAGCAAGGATCTGGTTTACGTCCGCATCGACCGCAAGCGGAAGCTGCCGGTCACGACGCTGCTCTATGCCCTGCCGAGCGCTGCGACCGAGGAGCTGAAGCGCGACCGCGAGGCCAAGCGGCGAGACGCTCGATGCCGGCGAAATCCGCGGCATGGACGCCGAGGAAATCCTCGGCGTGTTCTACGATCGCGTGGTGTTCTCGCGCAGCCGCGGCGCCGATGGTGCGCCCGGTTGGGCGCGCCCGTTCGACCCGGAGACGTTCCGCGGCGTCTCGCTCGCCGAGCCGCTGATCGACGCCGAGAGCGGGCAGGTGGTCGCCGAGGCCGGCACCAAGCTGACGGTGCGCATGGCGCGCCGCATCGCCGAGCAGACCAAGACCGTGCTGGCGACGCGCGCCGACATGCTCGGGCGCTACATGGCGGTCGATCTGGTCAACGAGGAGACCGGCGAGATTTACGCCGAGGCCGGCGAGGAGCTGGCCGAGGCGCGGCTCGCGGCGCTGGAGGAGGCGGCGATCGACGAGCTGGCGACACTCGCGATCGACCAGGGCAACGGGCCGTGGATCCGCAACACGCTTGCGGTGGACAAGAACGGCAATCGCGACGACGCGCTGGTCGACATCTATCGCGTGATGCGCCCCGGCGAGCCGCCGACGCCCGAGACCGCCGAGACGCTGTTCCGCGGCCTGTTCTTCGATCCCGACCGCTACGACCTCTCCGCGGTCGGGCGGGTGAAGATGAACATGCGTCTCGGCGTGGAGGCCGACGACACCGTGCGCGTGCTGCGCAAGGCCGACATCCTGCGCACGGTGAAGATCCTGTGCGAGCTGAAGGACGGCCGCGGCGCCATCGACGACATCGACAATCTCGGCAACCGGCGCGTCCGCTCGGTGGGCGAGCTGATGGAGAACCAGTACCGCGTCGGGCTGCTGCGCATGGAGCGCGCGATCCGCGAGCGCATGGGCTCGGTCGATATCGACACCGTGATGCCGCACGACCTGATCAACGCCAAGCCGGCGGCGGCGGCGGTGCGGGAGTTCTTCGGCTCCTCGCAGCTCAGCCAGTTCATGGACCAGACCAACCCGCTGTCGGAAGTGACGCACAAGCGGCGGCTCTCGGCGCTGGGTCCGGGCGGGCTCACGCGCGAGCGCGCCGGCTTCGAGGTGCGCGACGTGCATCCGACGCATTACGGCCGCATCTGCCCGATCGAGACGCCGGAGGGGCCGAATATCGGGCTGATCAACTCGCTCGCCACCTACGCCAAGGTGAACAAGTACGGCTTCATCGAGACGCCGTATTTCCTGGTCAAGGACGGCGTGGTGCAGCGCGACGCGCGCTATCTCTCGGCGATGGAGGAGGAGCGGCTGGTGGTCGCCCAGGCGGACGCCGACATGGCGGCCGACGGCACGCTGCGCTCCGAGCTGGTCTCGGTGCGCCGGCAGGGCGATTTCCGCCTGGTGCCGCCCGCCGAGGTGACGGCGATCGACGTCTCGCCCAAGCAGCTCGTCTCGGTCGCGGCGGCGCTGATCCCGTTCCTGGAGAACGACGACGCCAACCGCGCGCTGATGGGCAGCAACATGCAGCGCCAGGCGGTGCCGCTGATCCGCGCCGACGCGCCGCTGGTGGGCACCGGCATGGAGGGGGCGGTCGCGCGCGATTCCGGCGCCACGATCATCGCGCGCCGCCCCGGCGTGGTCGATCAGATCGACGGCGCCCGCATCGTGGTGCGCGCCACCAACGAGGACGGCACCACGCGCGGCGTCGATATCTACCGCTTGCGCAAGTACATGCGCTCCAACCAGTCCACCTGCATCAACCAGCGGCCGCTGGTGCGCGTGGGCGACCGCGTGGCCGACGGCGACATCATCGCCGACGGCCCCTCGACCGAATTCGGCGAGCTGGCGCTGGGGCGCAACGTGCTGTGCGCGTTCATGCCCTGGAACGGCTACAATTTCGAGGACAGCATCCTGATCTCGGAGCGGATCGCGCGCGACGACGTGTTCACCTCGATCCACATCGAGGAGTTCGAGGTGATGGCCCGCGACACCAAGCTCGGGCAGGAGGAGATCACCCGCGACATCCCGAACGTGGGCGAGGAGGCGCTGAAGAATCTCGACGAGGCCGGCATCGTCTATATCGGCGCCGAGGTGAACCCGGGCGACATCCTGGTGGGCAAGGTGACGCCCAAGGGCGAGAGCCCGATGACGCCCGAGGAGAAGCTGCTGCGCGCGATCTTCGGCGAGAAGGCGTCCGACGTGCGCGACACCTCGCTCAAGCTGCCGCCGGGGGTCACCGGCACGATCGTCGATGTGCGCGTGTTCAGCCGCCGCGGCGTGGACAAGGACGAGCGCGCGATGGCGATCGAGCGCGCCGAGATCGAGCGGCTGGCGAAGGACCGCGACGACGAGCGCGCGATCCAGGAGCGCAGCTTCCTCAACCGGCTGCGCGAGAAGCTGCTCGGCCGCAAGGCCGCCGGCGGGTTCCGCGGCATCAAGGCGGGCACCACGCTGACCGAGGCGGTGCTGGCCGAGCATCCGCGCGGCGCCTGGCGCAACATCGCCGTGCAGGACGACGCGGTGATGGCGGAGATCGAGACGCTGAAGCGCGAGTTCGACGCCGCCGTGCAGCGCCTGCAAGCGCGGTTCGACAGCAAGGTGGAGAAGCTGCAGCGCGGCGACGAGCTGCCGCCCGGCGTGATGAAGATGGTCAAGGTGTTCGTCGCGGTGAAGCGCAAGCTGCAGCCGGGCGACAAGATGGCCGGACGCCACGGCAACAAGGGCGTGGTGTCGCGGGTGGTGCCGGTCGAGGACATGCCGTTCCTCGAGGACGGCACGCCGGTCGATCTCGTGCTCAACCCGCTCGGGGTGCCGAGCCGGATGAACGTGGGGCAGATCCTGGAGACGCATCTGGGCTGGGCGTGCGCAACCCTCGGTCAGCAGATCGGCGAGCTGGTCGAGGAGTACCGGCGCACCGGCGCCCGCCGCGAGGCGCTGCTGGCGCGGCTGCGCGACGTCTATGGCGAGCGCGAGTTCGCCGAGCAGATCGCGCCGATGTCGACCGAGCAGCTTCTGGAGCTGTGCGACAACCTCAAGAAGGGCGTGCCGATCGCGACCCCGGTGTTCGACGGCGCGCGGATGTCCGACATCGAGGCGATGCTGCAGGAGGCGGGGCTGGATACGTCGGGGCAGGTGACGCTGACCGACGGGCGCACCGGCGAGCATTTCGAGCGCCGCGTCACGGTCGGCTACATCTACATGCTCAAGCTGCACCACCTGGTGGACGACAAGATCCACGCCCGCAGCATCGGGCCGTACAGCCTGGTGACGCAGCAGCCGCTGGGCGGCAAGGCGCAGTTCGGCGGCCAGCGCTTCGGCGAGATGGAGGTGTGGGCGCTGGAAGCCTACGGCGCCGCCTACACCTTGCAGGAGATGCTGACCGTGAAATCCGACGACGTGTCCGGCCGCACCAAGGTCTACGAGGCGATCGTGCGCGAGCAGGACAATTTCGAGGCCGGCGTGCCGGAGAGCTTCAACGTGCTGGTCAAGGAGCTGAAGTCGCTCGGGCTGAATGTCGAGCTGGACCAGCGGGCCGCCTGATCGCGCGCCGGCGCACACTGTTTCCGTTCTCCAGCGCGGCCGGCGGTGTCCCCGCCGGCCGCAGAGGGTGAGAGCCGCATGAACGAACTGATGAAAATCCTGGGTCAGGCCGGCCAGGCCGCGACCTTCGACCAGATCCGCATCCAGATGGCGAGCCCGGAGCAGATCCGGTCGTGGTCGTACGGCGAGATCAAGAAGCCGGAGACGATCAACTACCGCACCTTCAAGCCGGAGCGCGACGGGCTGTTCTGCGCGCGCATCTTCGGCCCGATCAAGGACTACGAGTGCCTGTGCGGCAAGTACAAGCGCATGAAGTTCCGCGGCATCATCTGCGAGAAGTGCGGCGTGGAGGTGACGCTGGCCAAGGTGCGGCGCGAGCGCATGGGCCATATCGAGCTGGCGAGCCCGGTCGCGCACATCTGGTTCCTGAAGTCGCTGCCCAGCCGGATCGGCCTGATGGTCGATCTGACGCTGAAGGAACTCGAGAAGATCCTGTATTTCGAGAGCTACGTGGTGCTGGAGCCGGGGCTGACCGACCTCAAGCTGCACCAGACGCTGACCGAGGACCAGCTCTACGCCAAGCAGGACGAGTTCGGCGAGGAGGCGTTCCGCGTCGGCATCGGCGCCGAGGCGGTGAAGTCGATCCTGCACGGCATCGACCTCGATGCCGAGAAGGTCAGGCTGCGCACCGATCTGAAGGAGACCACCAGCGAGGCCAAGCGCAAGAAGCTGGTCAAGCGGCTGAAGCTGATGGAGGCGTTCGCCGACAGCGGCGCGCGGCCGGAGTGGATGATCCTGGACGTGGTGCCGGTGATCCCGCCCGAGCTGCGCCCGCTGGTGCCGCTCGACGGCGGCCGGTTCGCGACCTCGGACCTCAATGACCTCTATCGCCGGGTGATCAACCGCAACAACCGCCTCAAGCGGCTGATCGAGCTGCGCGCGCCCGACATCATCGTGCGCAACGAGAAGCGGATGCTGCAGGAGAGCGTGGACGCGCTGTTCGACAACGGCCGCCGCGGCCGCGCCATCACGGGTGCCAACAAGCGGCCGCTGAAGTCGCTGTCGGACATGCTGAAGGGCAAGCAGGGGCGGTTCCGCCAGAACCTGCTGGGCAAGCGCGTCGACTATTCCGGCCGCTCGGTGATCGTGGTCGGGCCGGAGCTGAAGCTGCACCAGTGCGGGCTGCCGAAGAAGATGGCGCTCGAACTGTTCAAGCCGTTCATCTACGCCAAGCTCGAGAAATACGGCCACGCCACCACCATCAAGGCGGCGAAGCGGATGGTGGAGAAGGAGCGGCCGGAGGTGTGGGACATCCTCGAGGAGGTGATCCGCGAGCATCCGGTGATGCTGAACCGCGCGCCGACGCTGCACCGGCTCGGCATCCAGGCGTTCGAGCCGGTGCTGATCGAGGGCAAGGCGATCCAGCTTCATCCGCTGGTCTGCACCGCCTTCAACGCCGATTTCGACGGCGACCAGATGGCGGTGCACGTGCCGCTCAGCCTGGAGGCGCAGCTCGAAGCGCGGGTGCTGATGATGTCCACCAACAACATCCTCAGCCCCGCCAACGGCAAGCCGATCATCGTGCCCAGCCAGGACATCGTGCTCGGCCTCTATTACCTCAGCCTGGAGACCGCCGAGTTCCGCGCGATGCCGGACGACCAGCGCACCGGCCTTCGGCAGCATCGGCGAGATCGAGGCGGCGCTGGCGGCCCGCGCGGTCGCGGATGCACGACAAGATCCGCGCGCGGCTCGATACCGTGGACGCGGACGGCAAGCCGGTGCGGCTGCGCGTCGTGACCACGCCCGGGCGGATGCTGATCGCGCAGATCCTGCCGCAGCACCCGAACGTGCCGTTCACGCTGATCAACAAGGAGCTGACGAAGAAGAACGTCTCCGACGTGATCGACGTGGTGTATCGCCACTGCGGCCAGAAGGAGTGCGTGATCTTCGCCGACCGGATGATGGGCCTGGGCTTCGGCCAGGCCGCCCGCGCCGGCCTCTCCTTCGGCAAGGACGATCTGATCATCCCGGCCGAGAAGCAGGGGCTGATCGCCAAGACCCAGGCCGAGGTGAAGGAGTTCGAGCAGCAGTACCAGGACGGGCTGATCACCGCCGGCGAGCGCTACAACAAGGTGGTCGATGCCTGGTCGCGCTGCACCGACGAGGTGGCGGGTGCGATGATGAAGGAGATCGGCAAGCAGGAGCCGGGGCGGCCCACCAACTCGGTGTGGATGATGAGCCATTCCGGCGCCCGCGGCAGCCCGGCGCAGATGCGCCAGCTTGCCGGGATGCGCGGCCTGATGGCCAAGCCCTCGGGCGAGATCATCGAGCAGCCGATCATCGCCAACTTCAAGGAGGGGCTGTCGGTCCTCGAATACTTCAACTCGACGCACGGCGCCCGCAAGGGCCTGGCGGACACGGCGCTCAAGACCGCGAACTCCGGCTATCTCACGCGGCGTCTGGTCGATGTGGCGCAGGACTGCATCATCGTCGAGCCGGATTGCGGCACCGAGCGCGGCCTGACCGTGCGCGCGGTGATGGACGGCGGCGAGGTCGTCGCCAGCCTCGGCGAGCGCATCCTCGGCCGCACCGCGGCGGAGGACGTGCTCGACCCGGTCGGCAACGCGGTGATCGTCGCGCGCGGCACGCTGATCGAGGAGGAGCACGCCGACCGCATCGAGCGGGCGGGCGTCGAAGCCATGCGCATCCGCTCGGTGCTGACCTGCGACAGCCGGGTCGGCGTCTGCGCGCAGTGCTACGGGCGCGACCTCGCGCGCGGCACGCCGGTCAATATCGGCGAGGCGGTGGGCGTGATCGCGGCGCAGTCGATCGGCGAGCCGGGCACGCAGCTCACGATGCGCACCTTCCACATCGGCGGTGCCGCGCAGCGTGGTGCCGAGGTGTCGAACGTCGAGGCCAGCCACGAAGGCACGGTCACGATCAAGAACCGCGCCGTGGTGCAGAACAGCCAGGGCGTGCCGGTGGTGATGTCGCGCAACTGCGAGATCGTGCTGCTCGACGACAAGCAGCGCGAGCGGGCGCGCTTCCGCGTGCCGTACGGCGCGCGGCTGCTGGCCGACGAGGGGCAGGCGGTCGCGCGCAACCAGAAGCTCGCGGAGTGGGACCCCTACACGCTGCCGATCATCACCGAGCGCGCCGGCACGGTCGAGTATCTCGACCTGATCGACGGGCTGACGCTGGTGGAGCGCGTGGACGAGGTGACCGGGCTCACGTCGAAGGTGGTGGTCGATTACAAGACCGCCGCGCGCGGCGTCGATCTGCGGCCGCGCCTGCAGCTCAAGGACGAGCGGGGCGAGGTCGTGAAGCTGCCGAACGGCGCCGACGCGCGCTATTTCCTGGCCCCCGATTCGATCCTGTCGGTCGAGAACGGGGCGACGGTGCATGCCGGCGACGTGCTCGCGCGCATCCCGCGCGAGGGCAGCAAGACGCGCGACATCACCGGCGGCCTGCCGCGCGTGGCCGAGCTGTTCGAGGCGCGCCGGCCCAAGGACCACGCGATCATCGCCGAGACCGAGGGCCGCGTGGAGTTCGGCAAGGACTACAAGGCCAAGCGCCGCGTCATCGTGAAGAACGACGAGACCAGCGAGGAGACCGAGTACCTGATCCCGAAGGGCAAGCACGTCTCGGTGCAGGAGGGCGACTTCGTCCGCCGCGGCGACCCGCTGGTGGATGGCCCGCGGGTGCCGCACGACATCCTCAAGGTGCTGGGCGTCGAGGCGCTGTCGGACTACCTGGTCAACGAGATCCAGGACGTCTATCGGCTGCAGGGTGTGCGGATCAACGACAAGCACATCGAGGTCATCGTCCGCCAGATGCTGCAGAAGGTGGAGGTGCTGGACCCGGGCGATACCACCTTCCTGACCGGCGAGCAGGTCGATCGGCTGGAGTTCGATGCCGAGAACGAGAAGCGCGTGCGCGACGACGAGCGGCCGGCGAGCGCGATGCCGGTGCTGCAGGGCATCACCAAGGCCAGCCTGCAGACGCACAGCTTCATCAGCGCCGCCTCGTTCCAGGAGACGACGCGGGTGCTGACCGAGGCGGCGACGGCCGGCAAGACCGACCAGCTCAACGGGCTGAAGGAGAACGTGATCGTGGGCCGCCTGATCCCGGCGGGCACCGGCAGCGTGATGAACAAGCTGCGCGCCGTCGCGGCCGGTCGCGACCAGCGCAACCTGGCGCAGATGAACGCGCCGCGGGCGCTGCCCGAGGCGCAGGGGCGCGAGGCGGCCGAGTAGCTCTTCTTTCCGCCCGCCTGACGAACGGGGCCGGCCTGCCGTGGCTGCGGTGGGCCGGCCCTTTTCGTTGCAGCGGGAGGCGCCGGCGGTGCCATCGTGGCGCCGGCCGAGGCGGAGCATGCCCGGCCAGGGAAGGAGCCGGTCCATGCAAGCCTGGCACTTCGTCGGCCGCCCCGGTGCACGGAAATCCCCGCGCGACACCGGGCGGTCCGTCGGGCCGCGCGCTGGCCGCCGCGCTGGCGGTCTGCGCGGCGCTGTTCCTGCTGCTGGGGGTGCTTTACGGGTCGTATTGAGAAGGAAGACCGGAGGCCGGGCGGGCCAAGGATCCGGTCGGCGGCACCCCTCCCTCAACCCCCTCCCGCAAGGGGAGGGGGTTTAAGCGGGCGGCTCCCCCTCCCCTTGCGGAGGGGGTTGGGGGGAGGGGGCGAGCGAGTGGTGATTGCTGCCGCAGGTAGGCGATGATCGCCTGCCGCGTCGCCGGGTCCGGCACCGCCATCGGCATCAGCGCGCCGGGCACGTCCGCCTGCGGGCCGGCGAGCCAGCGCTCCAGCGCCGCCGGCGTCCAGACGATGCCGGACTTCGCCAGCGCCGCCGAATAGGGGTAGCCCGGCACGCTGCCGGCGCGCCGCCCGACCACGCCGGCCAGCGGCGGCCCGATCTTGGCCGCATCGAGCGTGTGGCAGCCGCTGCACTGGGTCGCGAACAGCTTGCCGCCGGCCACCGGATCGGGCGGCGCGTTCACGAAGCGCGACAGATCGGCGGCCCCCTTCGGCTTCTCCGAGCGAAAGAACGTGTAGGAGAGCGTGATCTCGGTCACGTCCTGCGTGCTCGGGTCCTGGGCGATCTTGGGATCGACGAAGAAATCGACCGGCATCTCGACCGTCTGGTGCGGGTCGAGCCGCTCCTCCTCGAAGCAGAAGCACTGGATCTTCTTGAAGTAGGGGCCGGCCTTGTCGGGGGTGACGTTGAACGTCGCGTGGCCGACGATCGGCTGGTCGGAGAGGTTCTCCGCCTCGAAGAACACGACCGTATCGGCGCCGAGCCGCAGCCTGACCTTCCGCAGCACCGGGCGGAACCGCCAGGGCAGGCCGGGGGCGACGTTGGTGTTGAAAACACCGTCATCACCGTGTTCGAGACCGTGGCGGTGTCTTTCGCCACGCGCCGCGTCGTGCCGCCGGCGCCGGTGACCTGGCAGAACAGGCGATAGAGCGTGACCGAGTAGGACACGAGCACGGTCATGCCGCCGACCGCCATCAGCAGGCCGGCGAGAGTGGCATAGGTGCGAAATTTCTGGCGCGTCACGGCCGGTGCGCAGTGCGCCGGTTTTCGCGCGGCGGCAAGCCTCGCGCCGATCAGTAGCGCCAGCCGTAGTATCCGTAGCCGGGATAGTAGGCGTAGGCGCGCGGGTCCGGCGCCGCGTAGGGCGGCGGTAATAGGGGGCGGGATAGGCGGCGACGACCGGCGGCGGTGCCCAGGCCGGCTGTCGCAGCGCCGGCGCCCGCAGCGGCCGGTGGTCGCAGGGCCGGCGGCCGTCGCATCTGCGCATAGGCGCGCGGCGGCGGCGCGCGGCGGTGCGATGCGGCCGCCCGCGGCGGCATCGGCATCGGCGGCACCGGCATCGCCAGGGCCAGGCTCGGCCGCGCAACCCGTCGCGATGGCTTTGCCGCCGCCACCGCGCGCAGCGGCACCGAGGGCGGCGTGTCGGTCGCGTGTGCGATTGCCGCCTGCTCAAGCAGCGCGGGCGGTGCCGCCTGGGCGAGCGCCGCTTCCGGCTGGCCGAGCCACTGCAC
>CAVZPY010000018.1:0-41012 GCA_963777265.1 uncultured Alphaproteobacteria bacterium
GTCGTGGATGGCCGGGACAAGCCCGGCCATGACGAGTGTGCAAGGTCAGGACCTACGAGAGGGCGTGCATCGTCACTCCCCGTCCTGGCGCGATGAACTCCCAGGGTGCGTATTCTTGCGTGATGTCGGTGGGCACCTCGATCAACGCCGGGGCGTTGGCCGCGAGCGCCTGCGACAGCGCATCGCGCAGGCCCGCGGCATCGGCCACACGCCAGGCGGGGACGCCGAAGCTCTGCGCATAGAGCTGGAAATCAGGGTTGCGCAGGCTGGCGCCGGACTCGCGGCCCTGGAACAGCCGGCGCTGATCGCGCAGCACATTGCCGTCCCACCAATTGTTGAACAGCACGGTGATCAGATTGATGCCGTGCTGCACCGCGGTCGCCAGCTCCGCGGCCCCGAACAGGAAGCCGCCGTCAACGGTCAGGGCCACCACCGCCCGATCCGGCATGGCGACCTTCACGCCGAGTGCGGTCGGAAAGCCGGCGCCGAGCGTGCCGGAGAAGCCGGAGGTGATCAGCGTGCGTGGGGCATGGAACGGAAAGCCGAACCAGGACACGTACCCGGCCTGGGTCATCTCATCGCACAGGATACCGTCCTGCGGCAGCACGTCGCGGATCGCTTCGAGAAACGCCATCTGCGGCTGAACCTTCTGGATCGCCGCCTGGGTCTCGGTCTTGGCGCGCGCAATCGCCGCTTCCCCGCGCCGTCGCGGCGGGAACGACCAATCCGGTCAAGGCCCGCGCGGCGTCGGCGGTATCGGCGACAATGCCGATATCGACCTTCAGGCGCGACATCTCGGCCGGATCGATATCGACCCGCGCAATCTTCAGCCCGGCCGGCAGGGAACCCCAGCGGGAGGTCGGCACATCCAAGCGCGTCCCGAACCCGACCAGCAGGTCGGTTTGCGGCCAAAGCCGATAGCCCGCGGGAATGGTCAGGCCGAGCGGATGGCGGTCATCGACGATGCCGCGGCCGCCGCGGAAGGACACGACCGGTGCGCCGATGCGCTCCGCCAGGGCGAGGATTTCGCGGCCGGCGTGCAACGCGCCACCGCCGACCCACAGCATCGGCGCGTTCGCGCCGTCCAGCAGCTTCGCCAGCGCCTCGATCTGGTGCGCATCCGGCACCGGGTTGGGGTGGAGCGGCAACGGCTCCTGTGGCGTGATCTCGGCCGTGGCGCCGAACTGGTCCCACGGCATTTCCAGCGCCACCGGGCCGCGCCGGCCGGACAGCATTTCCTGGAAGGCGCGGGCGACGAGATGGGAGGCCTGCGACGGATGGGCGATGCGCTCGGCCCACTTCAGCAGGCTGCGCAGGATGGCGAGCTGGTCCGGCAACTCGTGCAACTGGCCGCGGCGGCGGCCAATCATGGCGCTGGGCACCTGCCCGGTGAGGCACAGCACCGGCGCATTGACGCCCCACGCCGTCGCCAAGGCCGCGGTGGTGTTGAGCACGCCGGGGCCGGGCACGACGGCGTAGGCGGCGGGACGGCCGGTCGCGCAGGCATAGCCGAGCGCCATATAGGCGGTGGTCTGCTCGTGCCTTGCATTGATCAGGCGCAGGCGGTTGGAGGCGCGCGCGAACGCATCGAACAGTCCATAGGTCTGCACGCCCGGCAGGCCGAACACCGTGTCGATGCCGTGTCGCAGCAGGCCATCGACGATCGCCTCGCCGCCGGTCATGCGTGGCATGGGCCGATCCTTCCTGTTCGCCGGACGTTTGCCACGGCGGGCAAGCGCCGGAAAGCCGGTCCGCCTAGCGGGCCGCCGTCCAGCTTTCGGAGAACGCCAGCGCGCACGTGCTGAACGGGCGTCCTTCGCGCTGCCGCGGCCATGGCTGGCCGACCGCCTGGATGCCGTTGCGCAACAGGCGTGCGCCGAGTGCGGGGATCAGCACGGTGCAGACCCCGTAGGGCCGCCCCGGCTCGGCATTGGGCTGGGTATGGATCAGCAGCGGCTCGCCGATGCTGTACCAGGTGAGCGCGATCTCCTCGTCCCGCGCCACCACGCGCTCGGTCCAGAACGTGTGCGGGTCGCCTGACTTGCTGAACTGGGCGTCGATCACCGGGATGGCGGATCCGCCGTCTCGGCACTGAGCATGCCCTGGACCGTGGATTGCAGCCAGCGCGCCATTGCGATGTTATCCGAATAGATGCGCCAGCGATCGTCGGTCACTTCGCTCTTGAGATAGAGCACATGCCCCGGGCCGGCCGGACACAAGATGATGCGCCAGAAGCTGGCATCCGTGGTGTTGGGGGCGCCGTCCGTCCGGCTCAGCCGAAGGAACGGGTTTTCGCCCGTCAGGATCAGGTGATTGGGGTCGGCCACGCTCATTGAGAATGCCTCCGGATGGACTTTGAGGTCTTGTTACGCGGCGACCTTGCTGCCGTTCGCCGGGCTGCCGTTCGCCGACGCCTCGATACCAAAACTCGCCGCGATGTGGTCAGCCAGCACCTCGACCACCCGCTCGCGCGGCGCGCGGGCCTTCAGCAGCAGGATGGCGGTGTCGGGCAGCGCCGGCAGCGCCTCGCCCGGCGGCAGCACCCGCAGCCCCTCCGGCAGCCAGGCGATGGGCGAGACCGTGACCGCGAGGCCGGCCAGCACCGGAGCGTGCGTGCCGGCAAGCGTCGCCGAGGTGTAGGCGACGCGATAGTGCCGCCCCGCCTGGTCCAGCGCCCGCAGCGCCGCCTGGCGCCAGCAGCAGTCGCCGGCCGCCAGCGCCAGCGGCAGCGGGTCGCGACGGTGCGGCGAATCGCGCGCGGCGCTGATCCACTGCAGCGGCCCGCGCCACAGCTCCAACGCCTCGGGCCAATGCACCGATTCCGGTCCCGCGCTGCACAGGATCAGGTCGAGCTCGCCGGCGCGCAGGCGCGTGAACAGATCGGCGCTGGGCATGCACAGCACATCGACTTCGACCGCCGGATGGCTGTCGGCAAACCGCTTCAGGGCGCCGGGAAGATAGGCGAGCGCGTAGTCGTCGGGGGTGCCGAGCCGCACCGTGCCGCGCACGGTCGGCGTGTGGAAGGCGCGCCAGATTTCGTCGTTCAGCGCCAGCAGGTCGCGCGAGCGGTCCAGCAGGAACTGGCCGTGCGGCGTCAACTGCACGGCGCCTCCCTTGCTGCGTTGCAGCACGCGTTGGCCGAGGACGGTTTCCAGCCGCTGCACCTGCATCGAGACCGCCGATTGCGTGCGCCCCACCCGCTCGGCCGCGCGGGTGAAACTGCCCTCCTCGGCGATGAAGGCGAATGCGCGCAGCAAGTCGGGGTCGATGGCGGTGGGGTTTTGCATGGTCATCAGTATAGCTGATGGTGAAAATGAACGCAATTCGTTTCCTTGATCGCGAGCGGCGCACCATACTCCTCGGCAGCAACCCGACAGAGGAGGCTCTGATGACCGCACAGCAGATGACCACCCCGTTCTCTCGTCTGTGGCAGGGCGTCGCACACGCCATCAGGGTCCGGGCGGCGCGGCGCGACCTCAGCGCGCTCGACGACCGGATGCTGCAGGATCTGGGCATCTCGCGCGCCCAGGCGGCGTTCGAGGCGGAGCGCCACGGTGCCTGGCGCGTGCGCCTGCATCACGACGCATGAGGCCGGGGCGGCGGGAGCGAGGCCGCGGGGCGTTGCGCACGAGCAAGGTACGCAGCGCCCGCGCGCCGGCTCTGCCCCGATGCCGAGCCGACCCGAAGCCCAGGCCATTATCGTGATGAAATCGCCATCGGCTGCGGGCAGTTCAGTGCTTGCCGGCACGCCGCGGCGAGGTGGACCAGCAGGATGCGGCGCACCTCGTCGATGGTCTGCGGGTTCGCTTGGGTCGAATGACCCGAACGGACCACCCGTTCGGACTCGACCCCCTCGATGTGCGCACTGGCGTACGTGACCACGCCATCGTTGCCGGTGGCAATCGGGCCGTTGCCCTGCACGGCGATGATCGAGTTCGCCGCGACACCGGGCGCGATCGGGATCGGCGCCAGCGTCCGGATGAGAGGGCTTCCGGGCGTCATTCCATAGACGCTGCCGAAGCGAGCGCCGGGAGCGAAGGTCAGCGCGTCGCGGTTGCCGGTCAGGATTTCAGCGCTTCCTTTGGCCACCCGAAGCGGTGCCGTGACCAGCCGTGCGAGCAGTTGGCTGATCGAGAACCCGGCCACGTAGCTGCCCCGCTGCGGGGTGGCGATGAAGATCACGCGCCGAACCTCCGGCAGCGGATGGATGAACAGCATCCGCCGGAGCAGATCCCGCGTGGCTGGACTGAGCTTCAGGTCCGCGAGCGGCCGCCGGCTCAGGCCGTTCCAGGCGCGCGGGCCGGGGTCGATCACCAGCATCTTCGCCAGCAGGCCGCCCTGGCTGTGCCCGATCAGCACCATCTGCCCGAGCGCGGGATCGGCGGCATCGCCTCCGAGCTTTCCGATCGCGTCCTGCAGCGCCTCACGGAGCAGCAGCGCCGAATACGGGATCGGATTGCCGGTCGCGTAGGAGAAGAACCAGAACTCGAAATGGTCGGCGACGGCGGGATCGTCGAGCAAGTCGTTCAGCATGTCGGCCCAGCGGCCGGCGCTGGAGGCCGTGCCGTGAATGAACACGACGGGAATGCGCCCCGGCTGGTGCGGCTCGAGCCCGACCAGCGTGGGGGCCCCCTGGCCGAACAGATCACCAGAGAGAAAGCCGCGAAACTCGCGGGACCACACGCCGGACTGGGCAAGGCCCAGCGCCAGCGAGGCGGTCTGGTCATATTCCAGCGGCACAGGCTGCCCGTCGATGCGAACCGAGCGGGTGTCGAAGATCGTCTGCACCGAGAGCGAGCCGTGCAGGCGACCGCTCGCCAGTTGTTCGCGCGCATCCGGGATGAGCAGCAACGCCGTGGCCGGCAGCCGGAGCTTCGGGGCGACCTGGAGGCCCTGTTCGGGTGCGAGCGGCAGAGTCCCGGCCGAAAGCGGCGCGCCCAGGCCCGGGCTGCGATAGACGTTGCGCAGTCCTTCGACCCGCAACTCGTCGGCCGGAACGAAGTTGGTCAGCTCACGATTGCCCCAGCGGAGACTCGCCTGGTCCAAGGTCACGTCCAGCCGGCCAAACGGCAGCACGAAGCGGCCGGAGCGCAGCACGACCCCGCCATCCGCGGACTTCAATGCCGAACTGAGCGCCAGATTGTAGAGGTCGCAGGCTTCCCGAAATCTCGGATCGAAGGGATCGGGCCGGCGATACCCGGAACCGGGGAACAGGAACGCGAACGCGTACACCGCGGATGCCAGGTAGTAGGGCCGTTCACCGGTCCGCCTGGCGTGCAGGTAGCTCATCTCGGCCAGGGCAAACACCGCCGCAGACCCGGCCTGGTCCGTCGCCAGCGGCGCCTGCAAGGCCGCGATGGCGCCGGCCGGGTCGCGATCGAAGCGCGCCAGCAGGTCCCGCCGACGCAGCGTGTTGCGGGTGGCGTCGCTGAGCTGATCGCGCGTGAGGGCGCTGGCGGCGAGGTCGCGATAGGCGGTTCGCTGATCCACCCGCGACACCGATACCGGCATCGCACAGCCGCTGCCGAGGACCAGCACCGCGAGCAGGACGGCAACGGCCCGAGCGATCGCGCATCCGGGCCTGATCAACAGCTTGCCCCTACCCTCTCACCTCAAGCTCGGAGGCACATACGGACACCCGTCATCAAGCCGAGCGGGGCGGATGATTGCAATCCCCTTCCGCCGAGGAGAGACCCCGATGGGTTGGGCCGCCGGCATCAGGCATGACCCGCGACCGCGTCGGCGCGCTGGCGGGCGAGCCGGACCAGGCGGGCGAGCAGGCGCAGCGCGTCGGCGCCGCCGCGATCGGCGATGATGCCCCGGTCGAACTCCTCGGCCAGCGCTTCCGCCCTGGCGGCGACGATCTCGCAGGCACGCTGCATCGCCTCCTGCGCGAGCAGCAACTGGCAGTCCTCGGAAAGCTGGTCCCATGCCGAAATCACTCCCCGAGCATGCGGCGGCCAGGTTAAGGATCAATGGAACGCGACCTTGACGGGTGGCAGCGGCGGGAACGCGACCTCGATCGCGCACGGCCCATCGAGCCAGATCGGCGGGGTGACGCTGCCCAGCAGGATCACCTGCCCGGCGCGCAGGCCGCCGAACGCCGCCGCCACCACCGAGCCGGCGAGCCAGGCCAGCGCCCGCATCGGATCGCCGAGCAGGTCGCCCCCCTGCCCCGCGCCGCGCTCCTCCCCGTCCACCATGATCCGGCCCGCAAGCGGCGGCAGATCCAGCGCCCGCCAGCCGGGATACGGCGCCCCGAGCACGGCCGCGGCATGGAACACCTGATCCGCAATCAGCGTCGGCGTGCCGAGTGCGGCGAGATCGGGATAGCGGTTCTCCACCACCTCGATGGCGGCAAACAGGTCTCCGACCGCCGCCGCGGCGTCCGCCGGCGTGCAGGGTGCGGGCGGCAGGTCACGCGCCAGGCGCACCGCGAGCTCGCATTCGGCGCCGGGCGCCAGGAGGTCGGCAAAACGCAGCGTGGCGCCGGTTTGATGAACACCGGACGCCGGCATGAACCCGGCCGCCGGGCCGGCGAGGCCGAGATACTCCTGCATCCGCTTGGCGGTGGCGCCGATCTTGAAGCCCGCCGGCGGGGCGGCCCCGAGGCGGAGCGCCAATGCGTGCTGGGTCGCGGCCGCCGCCGCAAGATCCGGCGGTCGCAGGGCACCGTCGAGTGGCGCGTGCCGGCGCCGCGCGTGGCGGGCGGCGAGCAGGGCGGCGGCGGCGCGGTCAGGCTCGAAGCTCATGTCCGGTTCAGCTCATAGAGGGCGACGGCGGCGGCGGCGGCGACGTTGAGGCTCTCCATCCCGCCGGGCATCGGCAGCCCGGCGATTTCGTCGCAGGTCTCGCGGGTCAGGCGGCGCAGGCCGGCGCCCTCGCCGCCGAGCACCAGCGCGACGCGCCTTGCGGCATAGGCGCGGCCGGACAGCGCCGGGCCGCTCGCGTCCAGCCCCACGATCCAGAGGCCGGCGGCGCGAAGGGCCACCAGCGTGCGCGCGAGATTGACGGCGCGCAGCAGCGGCACCGTCTCCAGCGCGCCGGAGGCGGCCTTGGCGAGCGCACCGGTCTCCTCCGGCGCGTTGCGCTCCTGCGTGACCACGGCGGCAACACCGAAGGCGGCAGCCGCACGCAGGATCGCGCCGACATTGCGGGGATCGGTCACTTGGTCGAGCACCAGCACCGGCCCGCGCCGCTCCAGCGCCTGCGCCAGCATCGGCGAGGCGAGCGGGTCGGCGAGCAGGGCGGCACCTTGATGGACTGCGTCGCGGCCGAGCAGCTGGTCGATGCGGGCACGATCGACGGTCTCGGGCGTCAGCGGCCAGGGCTGCTTCACGCGCTGGGCGATCGCGGCGGCAGCCTCCTCGGTCAGCACCAGCCGGCGCAGGCGGCGGCCCGGGTTGGCGAGGGCCGCCGCGACCGCGTGCAGGCCATAGAGCCAGAGTGCGCCGCGTGGGGTCGCGGCGCCGGGGGAGGCTGGCTGCGGGCGCCGGTCTGGCCGGGAGTCGGGCCGGTGTGGGGCGCCGCCGACGACCGCTCGGCGCCGCTCCAGCGGCGGGCGCGGCCCGTGCGGCGGGCGCGGCCCGTGCGGGCGTGAGGGCTCGCCGTGGGCGGGATCGCGCGCGCCGTGGCTGCGCGGGTGGGGCGGCTTCATGGAGCGGGTATAGCGGCGCGTCCCATCCGCGTCACCCGGCCGCGGGACACCCCTCCCCCAACCCCCTCCCGCAAGGGGAGGGGGCGATCCGTGGAGAACGAGCAAACCGGCTCACCGGCGGCCGAACATCCGCTCGATCTCGGCGCGGGTGAGGCGCAGGAAGGTGGGACGGCCGTGGCTGCAAGTGGCGGCGCGCGGCGTCGCCTCCATCTGCCGTAGCAGCGCGTCCATCTCGGGCTGGGTGAGGCGGCGACCGGCGCGGATGCTGCCGTGGCAGGCCAGGCGCGCGAGCACCGCATCGAGCCGCGCCGGCAGCGCCATCGCCTCGCCCAGCTCGGCCAGTTCGTCGGCGAGATCGCGCAGCAGCGGCGCCGGATCGGGCGCGCCGAGGGCTGCGGGCAGCGCGCGGACCAGCACCGCGCCGGGGCCGAACGGCTCCAGCTCCAGCCCGAGGCTTCCCAGCATCGGCGCCGCCTCGGCGAGACGGGCGGCGGCGCTGGGCGGCAGATCGACCACCGCCGGGGTCAGAAGCGGCTGCGCGCGCACCCCGCCGGCGTCACGCTGCGCCCGCAGCGCCTCGTGCGTCAGCCGCTCGTGGGCGGCGTGCTGATCGACCAGCACCAGCGCCCCGTCGGCGGCGACCGCAATCACGTAGGTGTCCAGCATCTGCGCCACCGCCGCCCCCAGCGGGTGCGCCGGATCCGGCGCGGGTGCCGCCATCGGCCGCGCGGCGGGCCGCGCCTCGAACGGCAGCGTCGCCTCGGCGAAGCCGGCGATGCCCGACGCGGCCACGGATGGGGGCGGCGGCCGCAGCGCGAGCGACGGCCGCATCGGATGATAAATCGGCCGCGGCGCCCGCGCCGCCCCGCCGGCAAGCGTCGCGCGCAGCGCGCCGATCACCAGCCCGCGCACCGCATCGGGGTCGCGGAAGCGCAGCTCGGTCTTCGCCGGATGGACGTTCACGTCCACCTCCTCCGGCGGCAGGTCGAGCCACAGCGCCACGATCGGGTGCCGCCCGGACGCGATCACGTCGCGATAGGCGACCCGCACCGCCGTCCGCAGCACCGGATCGGAGACCGGGCGGCCGTTGACCGCGAGCATCTGTCCCGCGGTGGTCGCGCGCGTCACCGACGCCGCCGCGGCAAACCCGGAGAGCATCAGGCCGCCGCGCTCGCCGCCCACCGGCAGCAATGCTGCGGCCGCCGCGGCCCCGAGCAGGCCAGCGGCGCGCTCGGCCCGGCTCTGCCCCGGCAGGTCGAGCAGCAGCGCGCCCTCGCTCTCCAGCCGGATCGCCACACCGGGGGCGGCGAGTGCCAGGCGCCGCACCGCTCCCTCGGCGTGCTCGGCCTCGGTGCGCGGCGATTTGAGGAACTTGCGCCGCGCCGGGGTCGCGAAAAACAGGTCGGAGACCACGGCGCGGGTGCCGGGCGGCCCCGGCGCGGGCATGACCTCGGAGACCTGCCCGCCCTCGACACGGATCGCCCAGGCGTGCGGCGCGCCGGGCGGGCGCGAGGCGAGGGCGAGCCGCGCCGCGGCGCCGATGCTGGGCAGCGCCTCGCCGCGGAAGCCGAGCGTCGCGATCCGCACCAGGGTCTCGTCATCGAGCTTCGACGTGGCGTGGCGCTGCACCGCCAGCGCCAGCGCCTCGGCGGTCATGCCGCTTCCGTCGTCCGCGACCTCGATCCGCTCGATGCCGCCGCCGGCGAGCGAGACGGCGATGCGGGTCGCCTCGGCGTCGAGCGCGTTCTCGACCAGCTCCTTGACCGCGGCGGCCGGCCGCTCGATCACCTCGCCGGCCGCGATGCGGTTGACCAGTGCCTCGGGCAGCAGCCGGATCGCGGCCATCAGCGACGCCTCGGAATCGGGAGCATGGGCGACATGGCCGGGCAGTCTAGCACCGCCGCCCATCAGCCGAAGGGCGTCAAGCACCCGGTCGGTTTGGCCTATCCGAACAGCATGCGGAGATGGTCGTTCAGGAACCGACCCTGCGGGTCGAGCCGCCGGCGCAGGTCCCGGAAGTCCTCGGCGCGTGGATAGAGGGAGGTGACGTCATCGGTGTCCAGCAGGTGCAGCTTGCCCCAGTGCGGGCGGGACCCGTAGCGCCGCAAGATCGCATCCACGTCGCGCAGGTAGCTCCAGTAATCGATCCCCGGGCCGCCCGAAACCGAGAGCGTGATGCTGTCGCGCCGATAGAACGGGCTCATCCAGGCGGAATCGCCCGCGGTGAAACGGTACTCGATCGGATAGATGCAGTCGGTGTGCCGGGTCAGCATCAGCTCCCGCACCGCACGCACCGCCGCCTTCCCATGCTCGACCGGCACCGTGTACTCGAGCTCGTGGAAGTTCGGGACGTATTCGATCGGGTAGATCTCGGAACTGTAGGCGATGCGCTCGAACGGCTGCTGCATCGGCGGCGCGTCGGTGATGTCCATCACCTTCATCTCGCAAACGTCCGCCTCCTTGTCGGTGCCGGAGACGGAGGACGTGTCCGGCAGGCAGTAGAGGTGGCGGCTGTCCTTCGTGGGGCACCAGAAGAAGCCGAAATGCCGGTGTCGTGCGGCCAGTTCGTCGTGGCGCGCCATGCAGGTCTCGAAATCGTCGCGCCAGAGCCTCTCGTGCAGATTGTAGGCCGCCATCGTCTGCAAGGTCATCGCCGAGATCACGCCGAGCGTACCGACCGACACCTGTGCCGCGTGCAGCATCTCCTGATCGTTCTCGTCGATCACCATGATGCCGCCGTCCGGTTGCACGAGACGCATCCCCACGGTCTGCGACGCCATGTTGGACAGCCGCGCCCCGGTGCCGTGCGTGCCAGTGGCGAAGGCGCCGGCGATCGCCTGGGTGTCGATGTCGCCCTGGTTGATCAGCGAAAGGCCCAGCCCCTTCAGTGCCCGGCCGAGATCGCCGATGCGGGTGCCCGCGGCGACGGTCACGCGCTTTTTGTCGCGGTCCACGGCCAGTACGCCGCTCAGATTGGCGAGCGAGAGCAGCAGGCCGCCCGTGCCGACGACCGGCGTGAAGGAATGGCCGGTGCCGGCAACGCGGACGCCGAGATCGCGGGCGTCAGCCTCGCGCACCATCTCGGCGAGCAGCGCCTCGCTGTCGGGGGCCGCCTTGTAGCGGGGGACGCAGGATTGGTTGCCGACCCAGTTCCGCCAGAGCCCGCCCTTCTCGAACTCCATCGCCGGCCCCTTCAAACCGCCGCGAAGCTGTCCCGCCAGCGAGCCGCTAGTGTCCAGGTTCAGAGGTTGCTGGATTGCTTCGCTTCGCTCGCAATGACGACGAGGAGCGATGATTGCTTCGTCGCTTCGCTCCTCGCAATGACAAGGAACTTCCGAATCAGGACACTAGAAGAGGTTGCCGAGCCAGGTGAGCGGGCCGCCGCTGCCTTGCGGCTGGACGATCGGGGTATCGCCCGCCTGCGGGCTCTGGCCGAGGGCGGCGTTCTCCCGCAGCCGCTGCGCCTCGCGCGTCGGATCGACCACGACGCCCGGCTGTGGCGGCGTGCGCCAGAACATCAGCCGATCGACGAAGCTCGAATTGTTGTCGAGCCGGGCGGTCTCGGTGTCCACGCGGGCGCCGATGTTCCGCGGCGCCGTCGGGCCGGCGGCGGCTACCAGCGCCGCCTGCCCCGGACTCATGGCGCCGGCGCCCTGGCCGAGGGCGACGTTGGGCACCAGCGCCTCCTCGGCCTGGCGGGTGTCGGACTGCGCCTGCGGCCGTGGCGCGCCGGGCTCGGGCGGGCGCAGCGCGAAGTCGGGCGGCATCGAGAGCGGCGCCTGGGTGGTGACCCGGAACTCGTCGGGCGCGTCGCGCGACAGGCCGAAGGTGCGGGCGAGATTGTCGCCGTTGCCGCAGGCGGCGAGCGCCAGCGGCAGGGCGAGAATCACGACTTCGGGTCAGGCGGCAGCGCATCGCCGCCTGATTAGCCGCGTGCGGGGCCGTCGGCAAGACGGTCGTGAGGCCGACCGCGCAGGCCATCCAGCACCAGCGCGCACACCCCGCAGACGATCGCCGCGTCGGCGAGGTTGAACACGTACCAGTGCCAGCCGAAGGCGTGGGCGTCGATGAAGTCCACCACCGCGCCGAAGCGCAGCCGGTCGATGACGTTGCCGACCGCACCCCCCGCGATGGCGCCGAGCGCCACCGCCGCGAGGCGCGTCTCGGTGCGGGCGAGCCACACCAGCAGGCCGGCGACGACGGCGAGCGCGATCGCGACGAACGCCCAGGCGCCGACCGCGCCGCGGCCGAGCAGGCCGAAGGTGACGCCCTGGTTCCACACCAGCGCCAGGTTGAGCACCGGCAGCACCGGCAACGGCCGGCCGGGGATGAGGTGCAGCCCGTTCAGGACCCACCATTTGCTCGCCTGGTCGGCGGCGAGGACGCACAGCAGGGCGAGGACGCCGAGGCGGGAAACCCGTGTCATCGGCGGCTGGGCCGCCCGTCCCCTCCCCCCGGCCCCCTCCCGCAAGGGGAGGGGGAGTTGGGCACCAAAGCCCCCTCCCCTTGCGGGAGGGGGTTGGGGGAGGGGTCGGTCCGGCTCATTCCGCCGCCGGCCGGCACACCAGACCGCTCTCGACCGCATCGGCGCAGCGCGCGCAGAGCGCGGGGTGGCCGCGCTGGCGCCCGACTTCGGGCAGCACGCGCCAGCAGCGGGCGCATTTCTGGCCCTCCGCGATGGAAACGGCTCCGTGACGCGGCGCGTCTGCGACGGCAACAATCTCGAACTGGGAGACGATACAGATTTCAGCCCATTCTTCCGGAGAGAGTAGCGGCTGTTCACCTGCTGGAAGATGAAGCGCAGCCCTTCGTCTGTAAGCGACGAACCGACATCACCGGACTTTCGCGCAACCTCAATTGCGCCCGTTATTCCGCTCCTGATCTCGCGAATCCTTTCCCACTTCTGCCCGAGCGCCTCGTCCCGCCAGGCCGCCGGCACGTCCGGAAAACGTCTGCAGATGCACCGAACCGTCCTCGCCGAACCGCGCCCGCCACGCCTCCTCGGCGGTGAAGCAGAGCACCGGGGCGAGCCAGGTCGCGAGACACCGGTGCAGATGATCGAGCACCGTGCGCGCCGCGCGTCGGCGCAGGCTGTCGGGCCGGTCGCAATAGAGCGCGTCCTTGCGCACGTCGAAATAGAACGCCGAGAGGTCGGCGGCGCAGAAGGCGTGGATCGCCGGATACACACCGGTCCAGTCATGGCTCGCGACCGCGCCGCGGAGGGCCGCGTCCAATTCCGCGATCCGGTGCAGCACCCACGCTTCCAGCTCCGGCATCTCCGCCTCGGGCACGCGCTCGGCCGGGGTGAAGCCGGCGAGGCTGCCGAGCAGCCAGCGCAGCGTGTTGCGCAGGCGGCGATAGAGTTCGGCCTGCTGCTTGAGGATTTCGGGGCCAACCCGCAGGTCTTCGGCGGTATCCGACATCATCACCCAAAGGCGGAGGATGTCGGCGCCGTACTGCGCCATCACCGCGGCGGGGGCGACGACGTTGCCGAGCGACTTGGCCATCTTGCGGCCCTGCTCGTCGAGCACGAAGCCGTGGGTGAGCACCGCGCGGAACGGCGCCCGGCCGCGGGTGCCGATCGCCTCCAGCAGGCTCGACTGGAACCAGCCGCGATGCTGGTCGGAGCCTTCGAGGTAGAGATCGGCCGGCCACGGCATCCCGCGCGCCTCCAGCACGAAGGCGTGGGTCGAGCCGCTCTCGAACCACACATCGACGATGTCGCGCACCTGCTCGTACTGGTCGGGGTCCCGATCCGGGCCGAGGAAGCGCGCGGGCGGCGAGGAATACCAGCAATCCGCCCCTTCTTCCCGGAACGCCGCCACGATGCGCGCGACCACCGCCGGGTTGCGCAGCGGCTCGCCGCTCGCGCGGTCCACGAACACGGCGATCGGCACGCCCCAGGCGCGCTGGCGGCTGATGCACCAGTCGGGCCGCTGCTCGACCATGCTGCGGATGCGGGTGCGGCCCTTCTCGGGGACGAAGCGCACGGCGTCGATCGCCGCGAGGGCGCGGGCGCGGATCGCCTCCGGCCCATCGAGGCGGATGAACCATTGCGGGGTCGCGCGGAAAATGAGCGGCGCCTTGGAGCGCCAGGAATGCGGATAGGAATGCACGAGCCGGCCGCGCGCGAGCAGCCCGCCCGCCGCATCCAGCGCCGCGCTGATCGCGTCGGCCGCCTTATAGACGTGCAGCCCGGCGAAGCCCGGCACCGAGGGGTTGAAGGTGCCGTCCGGCCCGACCGTGTCCGGCACCTCGATGCCGTGGGCGCGGCCGAGCGCAAAATCGTCCTCGCCGTGGCCGGGGGCGATGTGGACGAAGCCGCTGCCCTGCTCGGTATCGACGAAATCGGCGGCAAAGAGCGGCACGTCGAAATCGTAGCCGCGGCCGCGCAGCGGATGGGCGCAGATCGTGCCGGCGAGGTCGGCGCCCTTGAACACGCGCTCGACGTGGTGGGTGGCGATGCCGGCCGCCGCACAGAGCTCGGGCGCGCGGGCGAGGGCGACGAGCAGCCGCTCGCCCGGCCGCGCGCGGCTGCCTTCGCCGGTGCTGTCGACGTGCAGCAGCGCATAGTCGATCGCCGGACCGCAGGCGATCGCGCGGTTGCCGGGGATGGTCCAGGGCGTGGTGGTCCAGATCACCACCGCGGCGCCGCGGAGCGGCCCGGCGAGCACCGGGAAGCGCACCCAGATCGTGTCGCTGGTGTGGTCGTGGTACTCGATCTCGGCCTCTGCGAGGGCGGTCTTCTCGACCGGCGACCACATCACCGGGCGCAGGCCGCGATAGAGCGCGCCGTTCAGCAGGAAGCGGCCGATCTCGTCCGCGATCGCGGCTTCGGAGGCAAAATCCATCGTCGCGTAGCGCCGCGCGAAATCGCCCTCCACGCCGAGGCGGCGGAACTCGGTTTCCTGCACGCCCATCCAATGCTGCGCATAGGCGCGGCACTCGGCGCGCAAATCGAGGATCGGCACCGCGTCCTTGTCGCGGCCGGCGGCGCGGTACTGCTCCTCGATCCGCCACTCGATCGGCAGGCCGTGGCAGTCCCAGCCGGGGATGTAGTCGGCGTCGAATCCGGCCATCTGGGCGGCGCGGTTGACCACGTCCTTGAGGATCTTGTTGAGCGCGGTGCCGATATGGATGTTGCCGTTGGCGTAGGGCGGCCCGTCATGGAGGATGAAGCGGGGCCGCCCGGCCGACGCCGCGCGCAGCCGCGCCCAGAGGTCCATCCGGTCCCACGACGCCAAAATCTCCGGTTCGCGCCGCGGCAGCTCGCCGCGCATCGGGAAGGATGTCACGGGCAGAAAGACGGTCTCGCGGTAGTCTCGCTCGGTCATCTGGCTCTCGCGCGGGGAAGCGGGGCGCGGCGGCCGGCCTGCGGCAATCGCGCCGCCCGGGTTATGCGGAGCGCGGCGGGGCGGGGTCAATGGCGGGGTGGGAGGCCGCGGACGAGGCCCGTCGTCTAATTTAGGCCGTGCGCCGTGACATAGGCCAGAATCAGGCCGGTCAGCGTCGCCGGATCGCTCTCCGGCAAGATGCGGCGCGGGAACAATGTCCACGAAGTGAAGATCGCCTGCTGCGGTTCGCCGCCCAGCAGCCGCTCGACGATGCGGAAATGGGCAGCCGCACTCTCGACCCAGGCGAGGCTGGAGCGCGTGCGCGGGTCGCCATTGTAGATCACCCCGAGCGGCACGCCGGCCCGCTGCACCATCCGCGCCTGCCACAGCGTGCGGCTGACCCAGTCGGTGTCCCACTGCACGTCGAGATGGTAGAACGCGAGCGGCCGGCCATACGCGGCCCGGAAACCGTCGAGCCACTGGTTCAGCACCGCCGGCTCGATCCGCGCGACCGGCTCGGTATCGCCGATCCGTGCCCCCGGAAACACGGCGCTGATCTGCCGCGCGCTCTCGGCTGCCGTGCGCACGATCGCGGGCACGCTCGCGCGACACGCGTTCGGGCCGGCGAAATAGTGGCCGTAGAAGAGCGGCTCATCCATGTTGGCGTAGTCGATCGTGCCGCCCAGCTTGGCGACGCGGCGGGCAATGGCGGTCCCACTGCCAGGCGCCGAATACCCTTCGACGTGAAAGCCACACCGGCCATAGCCGTGCAGCGGGCCGAGCGCCACCGCCAGCGCCACGTGGTGCGCCCGCAGGAAGGCGAACAGCGCGAGCAGCCTCTCCTCCGGCGCATGGAAAAGATAGAATTCCGTGATCTCGAAGACCTGCACGTGGCGCAGCGCCCGCTGCCACGGCGCGCCCGGGCGGAACAGGTCGGCAAACCCGACCGGCGGCGCGAACCGCGCCGTCGGCCGCGGCAGATCGTCGCGCGGCGCCAGCCAGATCTGCGGCAATCCCTGCGCTCGCGACGCGCCGCCCGGCAAGCCCACCAGGATCAGCACGGCGGCGAACGCGATGGACCGTATCATGGCAACGACCTTGTATGGTACGATGAGCACCGGGTCCAAGGGGGAACACGCCGGTGCCCGCACAGCCGCCATCGGCCTCGGTCGCGATCGTCGGCGCCGGCTGGTATGGCTGCCATATCGGCCTCTCGCTCGCCGCCCTCGGTTTCGGCGTGACCGTGTTCGATGCCGCCGCGCGACCGCTGGACGCCGCCTCCGGCAACAACCAGTCCCGCCTGCATCTCGGCTTCCACTATCCGCGCCACTACGAGACGCGGATGCAGTCGCGCGACGGCTTCGTGCGCTTCATGGAACGCTACCCGCATCTGACGCGCCCCGTCGCCGAAAACATCTACGCTGTCGCCCGCAACACCAGCCTGCTCGACTTTCGCACCTACAAGCTCATCATGGCGTCGTCCGGCATCGACTTCCAGGAGCGAGGGGAGATCCCGCGCTTCCTCACCAACGTCGAAGCGGCGCTATACACCAAGGAACGCGTGCTGCTGGTCGAGCGCGCACGACGCTACTTCGCCGAACGGCTTGGCGGCGCGCTCGTGCTGGGCTGCAAGGTCGCGGCCTTGCGGCCGGCCGCCGAGGGCGTCGAGGTCAACGGGCGCCGCTTCGATTACGCGATCGATGCCACCTGGGGCCATCTCTGCCGCCTGCCGGTTCCGGTCATCTACGAGCCGACCATCCTGCTCTACTATGAGGGCGATCCGGCATTTCCGGCGCTGACACTGGTGGACGGACCGGGCTGCGCGATCTACCCGACCGAGCAGCCCAGCGTATTCACGCTCTCCAGCGTCCGCCATACGCCGCTCGGCCGGTTCGCGACCGCCGAGGAAGCACGCCTCTGCCGCGACCGGCTCGACGGGGCCACGGTCGCCGCGCGCACCGCGGCAATGGAGCAGGAGATTTCGGCCTACGTTCCCGACTACCGCGACCGCTTCCGTTTCCTCGGCCCCCAGCGCGCGATCAAGACCAAGCCGCTCGGCAGCTACGACGACCGGAGCTGCCAGGTGTTCCGCGAGGGCCGCTGCTTTTACGTGCTCTCCGGCAAGATCGACACCGTGTTCTTCGCCGTCGAGCGCATCCTCTCGGTGCTGGAAGTCGAGGGAGTGCCGGAATGACGATTGGCGCGCCTGCGGATGCGCTAATCGGGCACACGGGCTTCGTCGGCGGGACGCTGCTCGCCGCGGGCGCGTACGGTGAGACGTATCATTCGCGCACGATCGGCACGATCGCCGGCCGCTCGTTTCGCCGCGTCGTGTGCGCGGGCGTCTCGGCGGTCAAGTGGCGCGCCAACCGTGAGCCGGAGGCGGATCGCGCGGGCATCCAGACCCTGATCGACGCGCTCGCGACCATCTCCGCCGAGCATTTCGTGCTGATCTCGACCATCGACGTCTATCCCGTTCCGGCGGGCGTCGATGAGCGCGACGCGGCCGGCGGTGCGGCGCTGCATCCCTACGGCCGGCACCGCTTCGGGCTGGAGCAGTTCGTGCGGCAGCATTTCGCCTCGCACAGCATCGTGCGGCTGCCGGCGCTGTTCGGCGCGGGGCTGAAGAAGAATGCGCTGTTCGACCTGATGCACGACCACCGCACCGAGGCGATCGACCCCGCGGCGCGCTTTCAGTGGTATCCGCTGGCGCGGCTCGCGGCCGACATCGAGGCGATCGTCGCCGCCCGTATCGGACTGATCAACGTTACCGCCGAGCCGATCGCGATGGCCTCGCTGCAAGCGCGCTTCTTCCCCGGCGCACGGCTGGGCACGCCGACGCCCGCCCCGGCGCAATACGACGTCCGCTCGATCCACGACCTGCTGCTGGGTGGGCATGGCGGCTACCATCTTGCGGCGGCCGATGTGCTCGCCGCGATGCGTCGCTTCCTCGACGAAGCGGCCGCAGCGCCGTGATGCGGCTCGGCCTGTCGAACCTGGCACTGCCCGCGGCGGAGGAGACCGGCTTGCTGCCGCGGCTGCGGGAGTGGGGTGTCGCGGGGATCGAGGTCGCACCGACCCGGCTCGCGCCGTGGGAGGCGATCGATGCCAGCCTGCTGCGGCGCGCGCATCGGCGTGTGACCGAGGCCGGGCTCGCGGTTGGCTCCCTGCAAGCGATCTTCTATGGCTGCCCGGTGCTGCAGCTGCTCGGCGAGCCGGCCGCCTTCGCTGCGATGGCAGCGCATCTCGATCGGGTGGGCGAGATCGCGGCGGCGCTCGACGCTGCCGTCGCCGTGTTCGGGGCGCCAGCCAACAGGCGCCGCGGCGCGCTCTCGCCGGAGGCGGCGTTCGCGCTTGGGCGCGACCGGTTGCGCGTGCTCGCCGAGCGCGCCGCCGGCGCCGGCCTGGTGCTGGGCCTCGAACCGGTCGCCGCGGCTTATGGCGCGGACTTTCTCACCACGCCGCCCGAGGTGCTGGCGATGGTGCGCGCGGTCGATCATCCCAGATTGCGCGTGCATCTCGATACCGGCTGCGCCGTGCTCGAAGGGCAGAGCATCGCCGCCGCGATTGACGCCGCCGGGGCGCTACTGTGCCACTTCCACGTCTCCGAGCCGCAGCTCGCCGGGTTCAGCGCCCCACTCGCCGAGCACAGGGCGGCCGCCGCGGCGCTGCGCGACGCGGGCTACGCCGGGTGGGTCACGATCGAGATGCGCGAGCCGTCGGCCGATGCGTCTGGTGCGATCGCCCATGCGGTTGCCACGGTACGATCGCTCTATGGTATTTCCTGACCCGCGATGTCGAACGCCGCGCCGGCCCCCGCGCTGACCTCCGAACCCATGCTTCAGGCGCTGATGGTCGGCGCCGCGGACGCGCTGCTGCCGCCGCGCATCGAGGGTCACACGCACGGCTTCGCCATCCCGGCCGGGACCGAGGGCGTCTGGCTGCTTTCGCGCAGCTTCGTCCCCGATGCGGTGCTGGGCACCGCCGATCGCCGCCGGCTCGGCGTCGCCGTGCAGCGGCTGGTGCTCGACCGACGCGCCATTCGCCTCGACGACGCGGCGCTCACCGATGGCTGGCACGATGCCGAGGCCGATTTCCGCTGGACCAATGGTTGCGCCTGGATCGCGCTGCCGCCGGCTTCGGAGCGGCTGGAGGTGACGCTGCATTCCGGCTGTCCCGCCAGCTACGCACTGACCGAGGCGGACGAAGCGGCCGCGCCCACGCCGTTCGTGGAATATTGGCCGGCGATCGAGATCGCGCTCGCCGGTGCCGCCAAGCAGTCCGCCGCGCAGCATCTGCTGGCGTTGCCGATCGCCGCACCCCCCGGCGGGCGGGTCCCGGGTGTCAGCCTGCCCCTCGACCGGCGGGACGGCGGGATCGTCGTGACGATGCCGGATGGCAAGCAGCACATCATTACGCGCGACGGTTCGGCCGACCTGCAATTGGCGGCGGCCTGGAGCGTGGAGGGCGTGTTCGCTGGCTCGGCATCGTTTTATGTGCTTGCCCTGGTGCGTGAGGATGGCGAACGTGCGGCCTGGTACTTGAACGAGAAGTTCGAGTACGTCGGCAACACTCCGGCGGCGCTGCAGGATGCCTATCGCACCTCGCTCCGTGCAGCGATCCTGCAATATGTCGGCGCTGTCTGGCAGGAATTGGTCTGCGCGCCGCGGCCGATCTTCGACCCGGCCGGCTCGATGCTCTCCGGCATGGATTCCGGGCTGCGCTTGGCGCTGCTCCGCGAGGAGCAGCAAGCCCTCTCTTTCGCGGCGACCGAAGTGGTGCTCGACGCGCTCGACGATCTGTTGACCGCTGAGCCGGAGGCAGGCAGCCCGCGCCGTGTCCTCAGCAGCGGCGCCATCCGCGAGATCTTCCGGCACGACTGCTCCGAGATCCTCACCGACGCTCTGCGTCACGGCCGACTGGTCCTGGCCTCGCCATTTGGCGGCGCGCCGCAGGAGGCCCAGGGCGGACTGATTCTCGGCTCGTTCACCATCGCCTACCGCTTCGCCGACGCGGCAGCAGGCCACGCGTTCTATGCCGTCATGTCGCTATGGCGGTGCGATCTGGTCGCTCTCTACTTCCCCGAGCTGCGGGTCGCGATCTTCCGCGACGACTGGTCGCGCAGGATGCTGAACGAGAGCCTTGGTCAGACGCTGCAGCCTGCGATCCTGCAGCATTGCGCCGAGCACGCGCCGGCGCTCGCGGCATATTTCGCGCGCCCGGACAAGCAGCTTGTCGCCATGCTGTATCAGCCGCATCTCGGGCATCATCTCTGGAACGAGCTCACCGGCCTCGACGCGCTTGTCCGCGATGTACCGGCGGAGCTTCTGCCGACGGTCTATGTGCTGGATGCGATCGAGACCGAGATGTACGGCCCGATCGACGCGCTGTTCCCGGCACTGCGGGGCCGGGTGGACCGCAGCCTTGACAACCATGACGCGTTTGTCCGACGCGCCTACGCGAACGCGCTCTGCCCGCTGCGCTTGACCTCGGATTTCGTCTCCCGTGCCCTGGCAACGCAGATCATCGCCCACAACGAATCCGACGCCACCCTAGCCCCCGACCGTGTCCGTCACGTGGCGCTGCTGCAGGCCGGCTATCGCCTGGTGCTGCTCGGTCTGCGCGTTGAGAACCGCACGCTTGCCGATCAGGAGGCGTTCTTCGCCGACGTGATGACGATGTGCGTCGAAGAACTGGGCCGCGTCGCTTTCGTCATCGATGGTCACAACATGCGCGACGGAGTGGCCTTCCGCAGCCACGGCGAGCAGGCGAGCGACACGGTCGCGATCGCAGAGGAACGGCGGATCGTCGAGCTGCTTGCCTACCGCTTCCGCGACGACGCCTCGGTGCAGGTCATCGATATTATCGGCGCACCGCTGCGGACGAGCATCTTCTGGTGCAATCGCGCGGCCTTCTTCGTGACCCCCTGGGGTGCCGGCCTCGCCAAGTACCGCTGGGTGTGCAACCGGCCCGGAATCGTGGTCGCCGGCCGGCGGTTCCTGCAGCACGCGGGCGCCACCACCATCCATCTCTACGACGCGCCGCGCAACATGGGCGCGCCGACGCGGATGCTGATCAACGCGCCGGACGCGGCCGAGGACGAACCGGAGCGCTCGGCCCTGGTGCCGGTCACGGACGCGAACCGGGTCAATTTCCGCATCGATCGCGCTGCGGTTCGGCTCATGGTCCAGCACATGGCACGCACCGTTCGGCAAGCGCGGACCGGCTAACCCCAACGCGCCGCGGCCCGGAGGCGAGTGCGCGATCCGTCGCGCGGGCGCCGCTGATCAAGCCGCCCGCGCCAGCGCGCCGCCCCGCGCGTCCTCGATCATCATCGCCGCCGCCTTCTCGCCAATCATGATCGCCGGCGCGTTGGTGTTGCCGGAGGTCAGCGTCGGCATGATCGAGGCGTCGGCGACGCGCAGCCCCGCGATCCCGCGCACCCGCAGCCTCGGGTCGACCACGGCGCCGGTATCGATGCCCATCCGACAGGTGCCGACCGGGTGGTAGATCGTCGTCGCGGTGTTGCGGGCGTGTTCCAGCAGTTCCTCGTCCGTCCGGACCCTCGGCCCGGGGTCCAGTTCTTCGACGATGAAGGGGCGGAGAGCAGACGTAGCCGCGAGGCAGCGGGAGAGCTTCATGCCGGCCACGATCGTCGCCTGGTCGGTGCGCGTGGCGAGATAGTTCGGGTAAATCGCCGGGGGCTCGCGCGGGTCGGGGGAGCGCGGCACGATGCGGCCGCGGCTCTCGGGGCGGAGCTGGCAGACCGAGGCGGTGAAGGCGGAGTAGCGGTGCAGCCCCTCCCCGGGCGCATCCGAGCTGAGCGGCTGGATGTGGAACTGCACGTCCGGCAATTCGAGCGAGGGATGGGTGCGGGCGAAGATGCACACCTGGCTCGCGCCCATGCTCATCGGGCCGCGGCGGAACAGGACGTACTCCAGTCCGATCAGCATTCTGCGGAGCGGATGGTTGACTTCGTCGTTGAGCGTCGGCCGGGTCGAGCGATAGACGGCGCGGGCCTGCAGATGATCCTGCAGGTTTTCGCCGACGCCGCCGAGCTCGTGGCGCACCGGGATGCCGAGCGCCTGGAGGATTTCGCCGCGGCCGATGCCGGACATTTCGAGCAAATGCGGCGAGCAGATGGCGCCGGCCGCCAGCACCACCTCGCCCCGCGCCCGCGCGGTGCGCGTCTCGCCGCCGACCGAGAACTCGACCCCGACCGCGCGGCGCCCCTCCAGCAGCACGCGGTGGACCAGCGCCCCGGTCACGACCGTCAGATTGGGCCGCGCCCGCACCGGCCGCAGGTAGGCGACCGCGGCACTGCACCGCCGCCCGCGGCGGGCGGTGAGCTGGAAGTAGCCCGCCCCCTCCTGCGCCGCGCCGTTGAAATCGGCGTTGCGCGGGATGCCGAGCTCCGCCGCCGCCGCGATGGCGGCGTCGCACAGGTCGCGCCGGACGCGCATGTCGGAGACGGCGAGCGGGCCGCCGACCCCGTGGAAGGCGTCCGCCCCGCGCTCCTGGTCCTCGCTGGCGCGGAACAGCGGCAGCACGTCCTCGTAGGACCAGCCGGTGCAGCCGAGCTGGCGCCAATGGTCGTAATCGGCCGCCTGGCCGCGAATGTAGAGCAGGCCATTGATGGAGCTGGAGCCGCCGAGGACGCGGCCGCGCGGCCAGGCAAGGCGGCGCCCGTTCAGCCCCGGATCGGGTTCGGTCGCGAGGCACCAATCCGTGCGCGGATTGTGCATCGTCTTGAAGTAGCCGACCGGGATATGGATCCAGAGATAGCTGTCCCGCGGCCCGGCCTCGAGCAGCAGCACGCGGCTCCCTGGTGCGGCGGAGAGCCGGTTGGCGAGCACGCAGCCCGCCGAGCCGGCGCCGGCCACCACGTAGTCGTAGCTGGCGTCAGGGGAATGGGTCGCAGCTCGGCTCATCCCTCGCTCCTTGGCAGGCGCATCAGGTCGGCACAAGCCCGACGGCCGGCTCATTCGCCATAAGCCCACCGGCTGACAGACCGGGCATTATACCAAAATCCCCATTATTCTTGGTAGTGCGATCGGAGTGCCTGGCATGGCAAAGAACACCTCCATTTCCCTCGGCGATCATTTCAGCACGCTTCGTTGACCGACAGCTTGAACATGGCCGCTACGGCTCCGCGAGCGAGGTCGTCCGCGCCGGGCTGCGGCTGCTCGAAGAACACGAAATCAAGCTGGCGGCCCTTCGCGCCGCGATGATCGAAGGAGAGCAGAGCGGGCCGTCCGAAACCGTTCGACTTCGCCGCGTTTCCTTGCCGGGAAGCGCGCCCGGCGGCCGGGATGACGGGTTATCTCGCTGTCACCTGCCGCGCAGGCGGACTTAAGCGAAATCTGGATTATCAGCGATCCGGAACTGGGGCGCAGAACAGGCCGACCGCTACGTTCTCGCCATCCGAGACGCCTGCGAGGCGCTGGCCGTTGGCAGCAAACTAAGGTCACGTCATTGACGACATCCGCCCCGGATACCGGAAGCTGGCGGTTCAGATCGCACTTTCTGTTCTACCGCCTCACCGACGCCGGGCTCATCGACCTGGTGCGCATTCTCCATCAGCGCATGGACGTTACCGCACGTCTTCGGGACTAGGGGCCGGCGATGCCGATCGCCCTGTGGGCTTCCGCAGGGCGTCGGCCGTTGCTAGCCACGCGGGGCAAGCTCATCAGCCGATAAAAATTGTCTCTCTGGGCGGACTTTGCGCTTGACAGGCCCCGTAAGGGGAAGCTATGAGGCAAATCGTCTCATTGAACGGAATCGGGCGATTGTGGGTGCGGGAGTCATGAGGGAGCGTCGCGAGCGGGCGCCGGCCGAGCGCGCCGGGCTGCCGGCAGCCGAGACGCAGGCGTCGGCCGGCGTGTTCCAGCGCTCGTTCGCGATGCTGGAGTTCGTCGTGCGCCGGGCCGCCCCGGTCGCCCCGGTCGAGATCGCCGAGACCCTGGCGCTGCCGAAGCCCACCGCGTACCGCATGATCGAGAGCTTCGAGCGGCAGGGTCTGCTGCGCCGTCAGTTCGGGTCGAAGCGGGTCACGGTCGGCCCGCGCCTGACCGACCTCGCCTTCGACATCCTGCGCGCCTCGATGCAGTACGCGCCGCGCCGGATGATCCTGGAGGGGGTCGTCGCCGACGTCGGCGAGACCTGCAACATCGGCGCGCTCGATGCGAACGAGATCGTCTATCTCGATCGCGTGGAAGCCAAGCACTGGCCGCTCCGCTTGCAATTCGGCATCGGCTCGCGCGTGCCGCTCTATTGCACGGCGATCGGCAAGCTGTTCCTGGCGTTCCTGCCGGCCGCAGAGCGCCGCTCGCTGCTGGACAATCTCGAGCTGCGCGGCTTCACGCCGACCACGATCACCGAGCGCGCGCGGCTCGATGAGGAGCTGGCATCGATCCGTGCGGGCACGCTCTCGATCGACCGCGAGGAATACCTGCTCGGCGTGGTCTGCGCCGCCTATCCGATCTTCAACCGCGGCGGCGACATCCGCGCCGGCATCGCGATCCAGGCGCCGGCCGCGCGGCTGCCGGCGAGCGAGGTCGGACGCCACCGTGAGCGGCTGATGCGCGCCGCCGAGCAGCTCAGCAGCAGTTTCGATTTCGAGTGACGAACCGGCCCGGCCATCGCCGGTGCCGTCGCTAGACAACGCTTTCCAAGATTGGGAGGAACCGCGATGACGCAGATGACCCCAAGTGAAGCCTTCGTCGAGACGCTGGTGGCAAACGGCGTCAAGGACGTGTTCGGGATCGTGGGTTCGGCCTTCATGGATGCGCTCGACCTGTTCCCCTCGGCCGGCATCCGCTTCATCCCTGTGGTCCACGAGCAGGGGGGCGGGCACATGGCGGACGGCTATGCCCGCGCGAGCGGGCGGCACGGCGTCTGCCTGGCGCAGAACGGACCCGGCATCACCAACTTCGTCACCGCCATCGCCGCCGCCTACTGGGCGCACAGCCCGGTGGTGATGATCACGCCCGAATCCGGCACCATGACGATGGGCCTCGGCGGCTTTCAGGAGACCGAGCAGCTGCCGATCTTCTCCCAGATCACGAAGTACCAGGGCCATGTGAACAACCCGCGGCGCATGGCCGAGATCACCGCCCGCTGCTTCGATCGGGCGATGCTGGAGATGGGACCGACCCAGCTCAACATTCCGCGCGACTATCTCTACGGCGCCGCCGACTACGAAATCCCGCAACCGATCCGCATCGAGCGCGGCCCCGGCGGCCCGAAGAGCCTGGATGACGCCGCGACAATGCTGGCGGGCGCGAAATTCCCGGTGATCGTCGCGGGCGGCGGGATCGTCATGGCGGACGGCACCGAGCCGGCCGTGGCGCTGGCCGAGCAGCTCGGCGCCCCGGTCGTCACCAGCTACCTGCACAATGACAGCTTCCCCGCGAGCCACCCGCTCTGGTGCGGTCCGCTCGGCTACCAGGGGTCGAAGGCGGGCATGAAGCTGATCGCGCAGGCGGACGTGGTGCTCGCACTCGGCACCCGCCTTGGCCCGTTCGGCACGCTGCCGCAGCACGGCATGGATTACTGGCCGAAGGGTGCGAAGATCATCCAGGTCGATGCCGATCCGAAGATGCTCGGCCTGGTCAAGAAAATCTCGGTCGGCATCTGCGGCGACGCCGCTGCCGCCGCCCATGCCCTCTCCGAGCGGCTGGCCAACCGTGCGCTCGCCGGCAGTGCTTCGCGCGAGCAGCGCCTCGACCGGGTGCGTCGCGAAAAGGCGGAGTGGGAGAAAGAGCTCGGCGCCTGGACGCAGGAGACCGACCCCTACAGCCGGGAGGTGATCGAGGAGGGCAAGTCGCTGATGCACCCGCGGCAGATGCTGCGCGAGCTGGAGCGCGCGATGCCGAAGGACGCGATGGTCTCGACCGACATCGGCAATATCTGCTCGGTCTCGAACAGCTACCTGCGCTTCGAGCGTCCGAAAAGCATGTTCGCGGCGATGAGCTTCGGCAATTGCGGCTACGCCTTCCCGGCCATCATCGGCGCCAAGGCCGCCGCCCCCGAGCGTCCGGCGATCGCCTATGTCGGCGACGGCGCCTGGACCATGAGCTTCGGCGAGATCCTGACCTGCCTGCGCGAGAGGCTGCCGGTCACCGCCGTCGTGTTCAACAATCGCCAGTGGGGGGCGGAGAAGAAGAACCAGGTCGATTTCTACGCCCACCGCTTCGTCGGCACCGACCTCGAAAACCCGAGCTTCGCCGCGATCGCGCGCGCGATGGGCGCCGAGGGTCAGGTGGTCGAGAAGCTCGGCGATGCCGGGCCGGCGCTGGAGGCCGCGTGCCGGGCGCAGCGGGACGGCAAGACCACGATCCTGGAGATGATGGTCACGCGCGAGCTGGGCGATCCGTTCCGGCGCGATGCGCTCGCCAAGCCGAAGCGGATGCTGGACAAGTACGCGGCGACCACGGTCGCCTGAGCAGACGGCGGGCAGAGAACCTTCCGGCATGATCGGCGCGACGGAGATCGTGCTCGCCGCCGGGCGGCTCGGCCCGGTTGCGACCGCGGTCGCCGCCGCCGGCGCGCCGGCGGCGCTCGCGGGTGCGCGGCTCGCCTGCGAGGGCGGGCTGATCACCCCGGTGCTGGTCGGCGACCCCGACGCGATCGCGGACGCCGCGCGCGCGGTGCGCTGGGAGATCGCGGGGCTGCGCGTCGTCCCCGCCGCGAACGAGGCTGCCGCCGCGGCCGCCGCGGTCGCGCTGGTGCGCGGCGGCGAGGCGCAGGCGCTGATGAAGGGCCACCTGCACACCGACACCCTGCTGCGCGCGGTGGTCGATCGCGAGACCGGGCTGCGCTGCGGCCGACGCCTCACGCACGTGTTCCACATGTCGCTGGGCGGCCGCTTCCCGCCGATGCTGATCACCGACGCCGCGGTGAACGTGGCACCCGATCGGGCGACGATGCGCGACATCGTGCTGAACGCGATCGACCTGGCGCGCGCCCTCGGCGACGGCGTGCCGCGTGTCGCCCTGCTGTCGGCGACCGAGGCGCCGACCAGCAGCGTCCCTTCGTCAATCGCCGCGGCTGAACTGGCGGCGGAGCTGGCAGCCGAGACGCGGGCCGAGATCGCCGGGCCGCTCGGCATCGACTGCGCGGTCTCGCCGGAGGCGGCGCGCATCAAGCGCCTGGGCGGCCCCGTGGCCGGACGCGCGGAGGTGCTCGTGGTGCCGAACATCGAGACCGGCAACGTGCTGTTCAAGGCGCTGGTCCACTTCCAGGGGGCGACCGCGGCCGGCATCGTGCTCGGCGCGGCGGTGCCGATCATGCTGACCTCGCGCGCCGATCCGCCGGAGGCGCGGCTGGTCTCGGCCGCATTGGCGAGGCTCGCAGCCATCCAGTCATAGCCACACGCAGCGGGGGCCGCGAAGCCGGCCCGCAAGGGGAAGGAGCAATGGACCAGGCAGACACCCAGACGCTTCGGCGGCCGTCGGCGCCCGCAGCGGACGAACGCGCGACCGTCGCCGCGATCGTCGCCCGCGCGCGTGCGGCGCAGGCGCGGTTCGCGGATGCGGACCAGGCGCGCGTGGACGAGGCCGTGACCGGCCTCGCCTGGGCGCTCTACGAGCCGGGCCGCGCGCGCGAGCTGGCCGAGCTGGCGGTGGCGGATACCGGGCTTGGCAATGTCGCCGACAAGATCGTCAAGAAGCAGCGCAAGACCTTCGGCACGCTGCGCGACCTGCTGCGCGTGCGCTCGGTCGGCGTGATCGAGGAGGACCCCGCGCGCGGCCTGGTCAAGTTCGCCAAGCCGGTGGGCATCGTCGGCGCGGTCACGCCGTCCACCAATCCCGGCGCCACGCCGGTCAACAAGAGCATGATGGCGATCAAGGGCCGCAACGCCATCATCATCGCGCCCTCGCCCGCCGGCTGGACCACCACGGCGCGGGTGGTGGAATACATGCGCGCCGAGCTGGCGCGCATCGGCCTGCCCGAGGATCTGGTGCAGGTCTTGCCCGCGCCGGTGACGAAGGGGCTGACCCAGGCGCTGATGGAGCAGGTCGATCTGGTCGTCGTCACCGGCTCGCAGGACAACGTGCGCCGGGCGTACGCGAGCGGCACACCCGCGATCGGCGTCGGCGCCGGCAACGTGCCGGTGATCGTGGACGCGAGCGCCGATCTCGACCGCGCGGCGGCGCTGATTGCTGCTTCAAAAACCTTCGACAACGCGACCTCCTGCTCGTCCGAAAATTCGCTCGTGATCCTCGACGCGGTCTATGACCAGGCGATCGCGGCGTTGCGCCGCGCCGGCGGCTATCTGGCGAACGCGGCGCAGAAGGCGGTGATCCAGGACCGCCTCTGGCCGGACGGCAGGCTCAGCCGCACGCTGATCGCGCGCGACGCCGACGTGCTCGCCCGCGCGTTCGGCCTCGACGGGGCGGAAGGCTGCCGCTTCATCATGGTGGAGGAGCAAGGCGTCGGTCCCGGCTTCCCGTTCTCGGGCGAAAAACTGTCGCTGGTGCTGACCATCTACCGCGCTGCGGATTTCGACGCGGCGGTGCGCCGCGTGCGCGAAATCCTGGCCTGGCAGGGCGCCGGCCACTCCTGCGGCATCCACACCAGCGACCCCGCGCACGCGCGGCGGCTTGCCGAGGAGCTGGACGTCGTGCGCGTGCTGGTCAACCAGGCGCACACCTTCGGCAACGGCGGCGGCTTCGACAACGGGCTGAATTTCACGCTCAGCATGGGCTGCGGTACCTGGGGCCGCAACAGCATCTCGGAGAATCTTAATTACCGGCATTTCCTCAACATCACCCACCTGGTCACGACGATTCCGCCCGATGAGCCGAGCGAGGAGGCGCTGTTCGGCCCCTATCTCGCGCGCTACGGGCGCGGGACGACGCGATGAACGTGCTGGAAGGTGTCGCCAAGGCGGCGGTGCTGCGCCCGGCCGGCATCCCGATCCCCGACGGCCGCCTCTGCGGCACGGCCGACGAGGCGGCGGCAGCGGCGGCCGCACTCGGCGGCGTGGTCGTCAAGGCGCAAATCCCCGCCGGCAAGCGCGGCAAATCGGGCGGCATTCGCGTGGCCGATACAGAAGCGCAGGCAGAAGATGCGGCGCGCGCCATCCTCGGCATGGAGATCGCGGGCCATCCCGTCGCCTCCGTGCTGGTCGAGCAGCGCGCCAGCATCGCCCGCGAGCTCTACGCCGCCGTGCTGATGGACGCGGCGAGCGGCGGCCCGATGGTCCTGCTCTCGACCGAGGGCGGCATGGACATCGAGGAGGTCGCCGCCGCCAAGCCCGCGGCGCTGCGCCGCCATGCGATCGACCCGCTGGCGGGCTTCAGCCTCGCGGATGCGCAACATCTCGTCGCGGGGATCGGCCTCGGTGCGGCCGAACCGGCCGTCGCCGCCGTCCTCGCGCAACTCTACGCCTGCTTCGTCGCGCACGACGCCGAGCTGCTGGAAATAAATCCGCTGGCGATCCTGGCCGACGGCACGGTGCGGGCGCTCGACTGCAAGCTGGTGCTCGACGATGCGGCGGCATTCCGTCAGGAACGGCTTGCGTCCATCGGCGCCGAGGAGCGGATGACGCCGCTGGAGCGGCGCGGGCGCGAGCTGGGCCTCAAATACATCGAACTCGACGGCGCGGTGGGCGTGCTCGCGAACGGCGCCGGGCTGACGATGGCGACGATGGATGCGATCCGGCATTTCGGTGGCCGGCCCGCGAATTTTCTGGAGATCGGCGGCGACGCCTACACGAAGGCCGAACCCGCGCTCGCGCTCGTGCTCGACAATCCGCGCGTGCGCAGCCTGATCGTCAATTTCTGCGGCGCCTACGCGCGCACCGATGTCATGGCCGCAGGGGTCGCCGCCGCCTGGCAGAAATTGCAGCCGAAAATCCCGGTGTTCTTCTCGATCCACGGCACCGGCGAGGACGAAGCCGTCGCCCTGGTCGAGCGGGAGCTTTCCATCCGGCCGTTCGACGTCATGGACGACGCGGTGCGCGCCGCGGTGGAGGCTGCCAGATGATCGTGCGCAGCACCGACCGCGTCCTCGTCCAGGGCATCACCGGGCGGCAGGGCACGTTCTGGACCGAGCGGATGCAGGAATGCGGCACGCGCGTCGTCGCCGGGGTCAGCCCGTCGAAGGGCGGCACCACGCATTGCGGCGTGCCCGTGTTCGCGAGTGCGGACGCGGCGATGCGCCGCGTGGGATTCGACGTCGCCGTGCTGTTCGTCCCGCCCGCGGGCGCGCTCGCGGCGGCGACGGCGGCCTGCGAGACCGGCGTGCGGCTGCTGGTCGTGCTGACCGAGCACATCCCGGGCCTCGACGTCGCGCGCATGCACGCCACGGCCCGGCGGACGGGGACGCGCATCGTCGGGCCGAACACCGCCGGGCTGGTGACGCCGGGCGAGGCGTTCGTCGGCATCATGCCGGGGTTCAATGCGCGCGTGTTCCAGCCCGGCGACGTCGGCGTGATCTCGCGCAGCGGCAGCCTCGGGACGCTGGTGTGTCTCGACCTGGTGCGCGCGGGGTTCGGGCAATCGGCGTTCATCGGCATCGGCGGCGACCCGATGCTCGGCACGACGACGCGCGACGCGCTGGAGGCACTGGATCAGGACGAGCGCACCGGCGCCGTGGTGATCGTCGGCGAGATCGGCGGCAGCATGGAGGAGGAGGCGGCCGAGTACGCCGCCGGAATGCGAAAGCCGGTGGTCGCCTTCATCGCCGGCAGGGCCTCGCCGCCCGACAAGAAGATGGGCCACGCCGGCGCGATCGTGACCGGCGGGCGCGGCGGCTACGCCGCCAAGCGGCGCGCGCTGGAGGCGGCGGGGATTGTCGTCACCGACACGGCGAACGGCATCGGCCGGGCACTCGCCGCCCGCAGGCAACGATAGAAACGGCAAGCGAACCGGGCGACGACACGGGAGGAAGCATGATGCAGTCGGCCAGAGAAACGGAACTGACCCAATCCGCGACCGCCGTACCACGCCGGCGCACGCGCCTCGCCTCGCCCCAGAAGATCATGCTGGGCGGCCTCTGCATCATGTACATGATCACCTATATCGACCGGGTCAATATCTCGACGGCGGCGCCCTTCATCCAGAAGGATCTCGGCCTCTCCGCCGTCGAACTGGGTCTCGTCTTCTCCGCCTTCGCCATCCCCTACGGTTTCCTGCAACCGCTCGGCGGCTTCCTTGGCGACCGCTACGGGCCGCGCTGGGTGCTGTTTCTCGCCGGCGCGCTCTGGTCGGCGGCGACCGCCTGCACCGGGCTTGCGACCGGGCTCGTCTCTCTCATCTGGGCACGCCTTGGCCTCGGCCTCGGCGAGGGCGCCACTTTTCCCACCGCGACCAAGGCGATGGCGAGCTGGCTGCCCGCCGACCGGCGTGGCCTCGCCCAGGGCCTCCCCCACTCCTTCGCGCGTCTCGGCAACGCGATCGCGCCGCCGATCGTGGGCTACCTCATTCTGGCGGCGGGCTGGCGCGTGCCGTTCTATGTGCTTGGCGGCATCAGCCTGATCTGGGTCGTGTGGTGGTTCGGCTACTTCCGCGATGACCCGCGCCGGCACCGCACCATGGCCGCCTGCGACACCACCGCCCTGCCCATGGCGGCCGCCGGGGCGGTCCGGGACCCGGTGCCCTGGGGGAAGCTGGTGCCGCTGATCCTGCCGGTCTCGATCGTGGATTTCTGCTACGGCTGGACGCTCTGGGTGTACCTCACCTGGCTGCCCTCCTTTCTGGCCAAGAGCTACCATCTGCCGATCAAAGAGTTCGCGTGGTTCTCGGCCTTCATCCTGTTCGCCGGCGTCATCGGCGACACGGTGGGCGGCGTCGTCTCCGACACCATCCTGAGCCGCACCGGCAACATCAGGATCGCCCGACGCTTCAACCTCATCGTCGGGCTGCTCGGGTCGTTCGTCTTCCTTCTGCCCTGCCTGTTCGTGCATGACCTGATGACCGTCGCGGTGCTGCTCAGCCTCGCGTTCTTCTTCCTGGAGCTGACCAACGCCGTGCTCTGGTCGATACCGATGGACATGGCGCCGCGCTACGCCGGCATCGCCGGGGGCATCATGAACACCGGCTTCGGCGTCGCCGGCGTGCTCTCTCCCGCGGTATTCGGCCTGCTGCTGCAAATCAGCGGCAACTGGCAGGTGCCGTTCATCACCTCGGTCGTGCTGCTGTTCATCGGCGTCCTGCTCTCGCTGCGCATCGATCCGGCGCGCACCCTCGACTGACGCGGCGACAACCGATTGGACAGAGGGTACTAGAGATGGATACACCGGTCCTCGACACGGCAACGGATGCGACGGCGCCGAGCGCTCCGTTCGATCCCCGCTACGACCCGCTGACCTCGCCCGGTCCCGGGCGCGGCCGGCAGTACGCGCCGACCTACTGGATCGCGACCGCCGGGCCGCCGCCGCCCGATGACGGCCCCATCGCGGCGGACGTTGATGCCGACGTCGCCATCATCGGCTCCGGCTACACCGGACTGGCCTGCGCGATCTTCCTCGCCCAGGAGCACGGCATCAAGGCGACCGTGCTGGAGGCGAACGGCGTCGCCTGGGGCTGCAGCACCCGCAACGGCGGCCAGGCGCAGGCCGCCTCGGGCCGGCTGAGCCGCTCGCAATGGATCAAGCGCTGGGGAGTTGCGACGGCGCGCGCCATGCACGCCGAGATCCTCGACGGCTTTGCGACCTTTCGCCATCTCATCCGCTCCGGCAACATCGACTGCGACCCGCAGCCGGGCGGGCATCTCTACATCGCCCACCGCCCGGCGATGATGCGTAAGCTGCAAGCCGAGGCAGAGGTGCTGCGCGGCGTGTTCAATTACCCGGTCGAACTGCTCGACGCGACCACCGTCAAAAGCCGCTACGTGAATGATGCCGAGGCGGCCGGTGCGATGCACGAGCCGGACGGCACCGGCATCCACGCCGCCAAGCTCGCCTTCGGCTATCAGCGCATGGCCCGCGCCCTTGGGGCCACGATCCATCCCGCGAGCCCGGTCGAGGGCTGGGAGACGCACGGCGGCGTCCATCACCTGCGCACGCCGGGCGGCACCGTGCGCGCGCGCCGGGTCGGCATCGCGACCGGCGGCTACACCGGCCCGGGCCTGCACCCAAGCCTGCGCAACCGCTCCTTCCCGGTGCTGTCCAACTCAATCGTGACCCGCCCGATGACCGCGGCGGAGAAGGCGGCCTGCAACTTCCTGACCACCGAGGTCATCACCGACACGCGGACGCTGCGTTTCTACTACCGCAAGCTGCCCGATGACCGCGTGCAGATCGGCAGCCGCAGTGCCATCACCGGCCGCGACGCCGAGAACCCGCGGCACCTGAAGCTGCTGGTGGACGGCCTGCACCGCAAATTCCCGGCCCTGCAAGGCATCGGCATCGACTACTCCTGGTGGGGTTGGGTGGATTTGAGCCACGACATGATGCCGCGCGTGTTTCAGCCCGATCCGGCGCAATCGGTGTTCTACGCGCTCGGCTATGGCGGCAACGGCGTCATGTACTCGGCCCAGGCCGGCCGGCGGCTGGCCGAGCGGATCGCAGGCGTCGCGGCCGGGCCGGACCTGCCGATCTATGCCTCCCCGCTGCCGGGCCACGCGCTCGCCCCGTTCCGCCGGCTCGGGCAGCGGCTGCTGTATCATTGGTACTACTTGCGCGACGAGAAGCTGTAACCGAAAGGCAATACATTGCCAGAGTGGTCAAAGACGCCGATACTGGAAATGCGGTGAAAGGACCGGGTCATGACTGACCAGGGATTGCCGGCGGCAAGCCTCGCATCGACCCCGCGATACCGGCTGGCGTGGCGCCGCGTGGCATGGTCCAGCCGGCTGACGGCGCACGGCGCATCGCTGAGCGCCATATCGGTCATTGCGTTTATCGTCGCCTGGCAGCTCGCGAGCTGGACCAATGTCGTCCCGTCCGATCTGCTTCCTGGCCCGATCGCCGTCGTGGCCGCCTTCTGGCACGTGGCGGCGCAGGGCTATCGCGGAACCACGCTCGGTGAGGATGCGGCGGCGACGCTGGGGCGGTGTCTTGGCGGCTTCGTGTGTGCGGTCGCGATCGGGGTTCCGTTGGGACTGCTGATGGGCATGAACCGCAAGGTCGCCGCCTTCTTCAACTACTTTGTCCAGTTTCTGCGACCGTTGCCGCCGCTCTCCTACATGGTGCTGCTGATCCTCTGGTTCGGAACCGGCAACGGCTCCAAGGTGATCCTGCTGTTCTTGACGGCGTTGCCGATCGTCATCAGCGCGTCGATGGCGGGGGTTCGCAGCGTGCCGCGCCTGCGCGTGCAGGCGGCGCTGATGCTCGGTGCGAACGCGCGCCAGATCTTCCGCCACGTGATCCTGCCGAGCGCGCTGCCGATGATCTTCACCGGCCTCAAGATCGCGCTTGCGGCAGCGTTTTCCACGGTGGTGGCGGCCGAGTTCATCGCCGCCAATGACGGGCTTGGCTGGATGGTGCTGTCGGCGAACAAGTTCCTGCAGAACTCCACGGTGATGATGGGGATCGTCCTGCTCGGCATCCTTGGGATGCTGCTCGCCAAGATTCTGGATCTGTTGGACCGGCGCTTCATCCACTGGCGCCGGGCCGGATAGGAAAACCGATGACACGCACATCCGACATGGCCTGGCCGTACGCGCTGGTCAGTGCCGCGGCCCTGATCGGGTTGTGGGTCGTGGCGACCTGGGGCGGGCTGGTCTCGCCGCTGTTTCTGCCCACGCCCGTGGGGGTCTGGGAAGGCTTCCTGGACTTGGCTGGTGGAGGCTACAACGGCACGTCGCTGGGGTGGGACATCGGCGTCAGCCTGATGCGCGTGCTGATCGGATTCGGCGCCGGCGCCGCAGCCGGCACGCTGCTGGGGCTGTCGATGGGGCTGTGGCGCTCCTTCGATGCGGTGGTCGAGCCCTATGTCGAGTTTCTGCGACCGCTGCCGCAGCTCGGCTATCTGGTGCTGCTGATCATCTGGTTCGGGATCGGCGAGCTGTCGAAGATCATGCTGCTGTTTCTCACCGCCTTGCCGGTGGCGGCGGTGGCGGCACGGGACGGCGTGCGCAGTGCGCCGTTGCAGCGCATCCAGGCGGCGCGCGCCCTGGGGGCGAGTTCCCGGCAGATCCTGCTGCGGGTGATCCTGCCGGGCGCGCTGCCCGAGATCTTCGTCGGCATGCGCCTCGCGATCGGGCTCGTCTATGCCACGCTGATTGCCGCCGAGATGGTCGCGGGCAGCGATGGCATCGGCTGGATGGTGTTCAACGCCGGCAGCTTTCTGCGCGCCGACTATGTGTTTGTCGGCGTGGTGATCATCGGATTGATGGGGCTTGGGCTCGACTGGACGCTGGTCGCGGCGGAACGCCGCATCGTCCACTGGGCGGGGCGTTGACCGAACCGCAACGAGGGGGAGAGAGAAATGTCTGATTGCACTGTGGGCAACCCGGCCCGCATCGGCCGCCGGGGTCTGCTGCTTTCGGCCGGTTTTGCCGGAACCGCGCTCGGCGTGGGAATGGGGCGGCCGCAGGCGGCGGAACCCAAGGTGCTGCGCATCGGCACCTTCGAGGAAACCAACCCTACCGCGATCCTGCAAGCCTCGGGCTGGCTCGAACAGGCGACCAAGGCGAAGGTGCAGTGGTCCAATGTCGGCAGCGGCGGGGCGTTCAACACACTGGCCGCGGCGGGCGGCATCGACGTCGGTCTGGGGCACGGGACCTCGCCGGTCGCGGCCGGGCTCGCGGTCGGGATTCCCTACAAGATCGTGGCGATGTGCGACAACATCGCCGGCGCCGAGGAGATGACGGTGCGCAAGGCGGCCAACATCAGCAAGCCGCAGGACTTCGCGGGCAAGACCGTGGCGGTGCCGTTCGGCTCCACGTCGAACTTCAGATTGGCCGGGTTCCTCGCCCTCAACCATCTGCTTGGCAAGGTGAAGCTCGTGTACATGTCGCCGACCGAGATGGTCGCGGCGTGGAAGCGCGGCGAGATCGACGCCGGCTATGTCTGGCCGCCGGCAAAGGACACCCTGCTCAGTAACGGAGGCGCGGTGTATCCGACCTACAAAAAGCTCGACAGCCAAGGCTACATCATCGGCGACCTGATTTCGGTGACCAATTCGATGCTGCAGAAATATCCCGCGACGGTGGTGACGCTGCTGCAGGCCTATGGCAAGGCTTACGACCTGTCGCAGCAGGACCCGCAGAAGGCGTCCGCGATGGTCGGCAAGGAAACCGGGCTGAGTGCTGCCGACGCCCTGACCGACATGAAGGAATACGAGTTCATCTCGCTCAAGCAGTCGCTCTCGCCGGATTGGCTGGGGCCGCCCGGCCACCCCGGCAGGCTGGCAAGCGTGCTGCGCCGCACGGCGGAATTCCTGCACTCGCAGAGGAGCATCCCACGGGTCCCGGCACTGTCGGTGTTCGAGAAGGGCATCGATTCCGGGCCGCTGGCGAAGGCCGTCGGCTGACCATCATGGATACCACAATGGACACCGCAATGGCGGGCGTGGCGGAGCGGGATTTCGTTCTGCTCTCCGATGTGGTGATGGAATTCGGCACCGGACCGGCGGTGGTTCGCGCGCTCGACCACGTCTCGCTGAACTTCCGGAAGGGGGACTTCGTCTGCATCGTCGGACCCTCGGGTTGCGGCAAGACAACGATGCTGCAAACGCTCGCGGGATTCCTGCACCCCTCCTCGGGCGACGTGACCCTGCAAGGCAAGCCGATCACCGGACCGGGACCCGATCGCGGCGTGGTGTTCCAGCAGCCGGGCCTGTATCCGTGGATGACGGTGACAGGGCAATGCCGCGTTCGGTCCGCAGGTGCGCGGCGTGCCGAGAGCCGAAGCGGCGCAGACCGTGGAGCAGTATCTGCGCGTCACCGGCCTCTGGGAATTTCGCGCGCGCTATCCGTACGAGCTGTCGGGAGGGATGCAGCAGCGCCTGGCGATCGTCCGTGCCCTGGTCAATCATCCGGCGGTCCTGCTGATGGACGAGCCGTTCGGCGCGCTGGACGCGCTGACGCGGGAGAAGATGCAGGAGGAGCTGCACGCGGTGTGGCGGCGCACCGGCATGACGATCATGTTCATCACGCACAGTGTCGAGGAGGCGGTCTATCTCGGCACCGAGGTGGTGGTGATGTCGCCGCGTCCGGGCCGCATCGTGCAACGCATCCCCGCGCCGTTCGCCCGCCAGGCCGGCGAGCGCGACATCCGCAGCGTCAAGTCAAGCCCGGACTTCGTCAAGATGCGGGAGCAGGTGCTGTCACTGATCTGGGGCATGGAGCACGACGCATAGCGTCCCGGTTCCGAAGCTCCCCGTCATGGCGAGGAGCGAAGTGACGAAGCAATCCAGAACGGTGCCGCGGGCGAGGCGGCTGGATTGCTTCGCTTCACTCGCAATGACGGTGCGGGCGATGCAGCGGCGGCCCTCGGACGACCCCCGTTGGTGGCGGCAGTTGCGATTTTCCGCTTGGCGCGAAGGCCACCTGCGCCCTAGCTTTCGCGCCACGGGCACGGCGGCTGAAGCCGAACCAGGGAGCATGGTCCATGATCAAGCGCAGGCAGGTGCTGGTGGCGGGCGGTGCGGCGGCGAGCTTGGCGGCGGCCGGCCTGCCGCGGCCGGCGATCGCGGCGGCGAGCAAGACGACGCTGCGTTTCGTGCCGCAGGCGGCATTGGCCAACCGTGGACCCGATCTGGACGACGGCCACGGTCGCCATCAATCACGGCTACATGGTCTATGACACGCTCTATGGCATCGACAACGCCCTGGTCTCGAAGCCGCAGATGTGCGCCGGACACGAGCTGTCGTCCGACGAACTGACCTGGACTTTCACGCTCCGCGACGGGCTGCTGTGGCACGACAACACGCCGGTCCGCCCGATCGACTGCATCACCTCGATCCACCGCTGGTCGGCGAAAAACCCGTTCGGCCAGCAGCTCGCCTCGCTGACCGAGGAGATGAAGGCGCTGGACGACAAGCGCTTCGAGATCAGGCTCAAGAAGCGTTTCCGGCAGATGCTCTATGCGATCGGCGCGCAGCAATGCTTCATCATGCCGGAGCGCGTGGCGAAGACGCCGGCGACGACGCAGATCAAGGAATATATCGGCAGCGGGCCGTTCGTGTTCCTGGCCAAGGAATGGGTGTCGGGCGCCAAATCCGCCTACAAGAAGTTCGACAAGTACGTGCCGCGCCAGGAGAAGCCGGAATACCTCTCGGGCGGCAAGGTGGTGCATTTCGAGCGCGTGGAATGGGTGGTCGAGCCCGATCCGGCGACCGGCGGCGGCGGCGTTGCAGACCGGCGAGGTGGATTTCGTCGAGTTCCCGCTGATCGACCTGCTGCCGACGCTGCGCAAGGCGCGCGGCTGTGCGGTCGAGACCTTCGATCCGCTGGGCGCGCTCGCGATCGTCGCGTTCAACCATCTCTATCCGCCGTTCGATAATCCCAAGGTGCTCGAGGCGCTGCTGCCGGCGATCGACCAGAAGGAATACGTCACCGCCTGGGTCGGCGAGCAGGCCGAGCCTCGGCAAGTACCCGGTGGGGTTCTTCACCGCCGGCGCGCCGATGGCGAACACGGTCGGGCTTGATGCGTTCACCAGCCCGCGTGATCCGGCCCACGCGAAGAAGCTGCTGCAGGAAGCGGGATAAAAGGGGCGAGAAGGTGGTCCTGATGTCGCCGTCGGATCAGGCCGTCGTTGCTGGCGATGTGCCAGGTGACGCGGAGCATCTTCGAGAAGGTCGGCATCAACGTCGATTATCAGAGCATGGACTGGGGCACGCTGGTCTCGCGCCGCGCGCTGATGAACCCGCCGGACAAGGGGGGGTGGAACGTGTTCTGCACGACCTGGGGCGGACTGGCGGTGTCGAACCCCGGCAGCTCGTATCCGCTGCGCTGCAACGGCAAGAAGGGCTGGTTCGGCTGGCCGACCGACGCGAAGATCGAGGCGCTGCGGCAGCAATGGTTCGACACTCGGATCTCGCCGGCCAGAAGAAGATCTGCGAGCAGATCCAGGCCCGCGCGTTCGAGGTGATCCCGTTCATGCCGGCGGGGCAATGGTTCTATCCGGTTGCGCACCGGACCGACCTGACCGGGTTCGTCAAGAATGCGCAGATCGTGTTCTGGGGCGTGCGGCGGGCTTGACACCTGTTTCGGTGCGTGGTGACACCCCTCCCCCCGACTTGGTCCGCTTGCGGCCCAAGCCCGCAAGGGGAGGGGGCTTTGGCAGCGCGCACGGAAAGCCCCCTCCCCTTGCGGGAGGGTGGTCGGGGGAGGGGTCGAGAGAATCGGCAGGCTCCACGGTTTCTCCCGCGAGCCGTCACTCGGTGTCGCGCTTCTCGCGCTGGCGGGCGGGGTCGGGCCGCTGTCCGCCTGCACCGGGGCGGTACGCCCAGCCCGGCCGCGAGCCTCGCCTGCATGAATTTCCAGGGCAAGGAGGGCGGCGGCGCCGACTACCTTGACTGTCTCCGGCTTTCCGCCTGCAAGCGCCCGGCTACGGGTGTCCGGCTGATTATTTGATGCGTTGTCGGTTCGTGGCCGCTGCGATAAGGCTGCACTCGACTGAACGGGGAGGGGGCTATGAAGGCAACCGGGTACAGAATCGGCGCGGTATCCGCGCTGCTGGTGGCGACGCTGGCCGGTGCCGCGTCGGCCCAGCAGCCGAGTTCCGCGCAGGCGGCGGCGATCCGCTCGGCGTGCCGCGCCGACTACCAGTCGCATTGCGCGAACGTGCCGACCGGCGGCTCGGCCGCCCTGCAATGCCTGATGCAGAACGCGCCAGTCTCGCCCGGGTGTCAGCAGGCGCTGAACGCCGTGCAAGGCGGGACGGGCGCCGCCCCGGCGCCGGCGGCGCCACGACCGCGGCAGCCCGCCATGAGCGAGCTCGCCCCGCCGCCCACGCCCGATATGCGGCAGGCGTGCGGGCCCGACTACCGGCGCTACTGCCGCGGTATCCCGCCCGGCGGCGGTCGCGCGCTCGCCTGCCTGCAATCGAACAGCGACCGCCTCTCCAGACCTGCCGCGGCGCGCTCGCGGCGATGCAGTCGCGTCTGCACCGCTGATCCGGCTCAGCCGGCAGTGATGCGGTCGATCTCGGCGAACTCGTCGGCCGACAACGTCCAGGCGCCGGCGCTGACGTTCTGTTCGATCTGCTCGGGGCGGGTGGCTCCGGCGATGACGCTCGGACCGGCGCCGCGACAGAAGCCAGCGGAACGCGAGTTGAAGCAGGGTCAGTCCGCGCGCGCGCGCGAACGCGTCCAGCTGCTCGACGATCGCCCAGTTCCGGTCGGTCAGAAACAGGCCGGCGAGCCGCTGGGTTTTCGTCAGCCGGGCGCCCTCGGGAAGCGGCGCGTTGCGGCGATACTTGCCGGTCAGCAGCCCGCTCGCCAGCGGGAAGTAGGGCAGCAGCCCCATGCCGATGCCGGCCGCCGGGATCAGATCGCCTCGACCTCGCGCGAAAGCAGCGAATACTCGTCCTGGCGGGAGACGAACGGGGTCAGGCTTCGTGCGCGCGGTCCAGCGCGCTCCGCGAGTTGCCAGCCGGCAAGTTGGAGCAGCCGATGTAGCGCACCTTGCCCTGCCGCACGAGATCGTCGAGCGCGCGCAGGGTCTCCTCGATCGGCGTGGGCGGATCGGGGAAATGGAACTGGTAGAGGTCGATCCAGTCGGTGCGCAGGCGCCTCAGGCTGTCTTCCACCGCCGCATGATCTAGGGCCGCGAGCCGCCCTGCTTGGCCGCGCATCGTCCATCGGCATGCCGAACTTGGTGGCGAGCACGATGTCTTTGCGCGGCTCGCCGAGAACCTGGCCCATGCAGGTCTCCGACCCGCCGCGCTCGCCATAGATGTCGGCGGTGTCGAACAGGGTGATGCCGAGGTCGAACGCCTTGTGGATCACGGCGCGGGTCGCTTCGAGGTCGATCCGGCCACCGAAATTGTTGCAGCCAAGCCCGATCGCGGAGACGCGCAGGCCGGAGCGGCCAAGGTTGCGGATTTCCATCTGACGTCCCGAGTGGCGTGGAGGAGGCGGCAGTCTCCCGCGCGCGGCGGGCGGCGTAAAGCACCCG
>CAVZPY010000019.1:0-55000 GCA_963777265.1 uncultured Alphaproteobacteria bacterium
CAGAAAGGACGAGCGTGGCCCTCTGAGGCCAGTAGCGCCTGGAGCTCCAGCAGGGCGGTATAGGTGGGAAGGACGAAGAGCGGTCCTCCCCCCGCGGCTCCGACCGCCTGATCCAGGGCGGGGGCGAGGTTGGGTTCCACGTGCAAACGCTGCACAGGCACACCGGCGTACTTGAGACGAACCGCCAGCTCAGCCGCCCGGGTGCCCGCACAGGTCACACGGCGCAGATGGCCGACGAGGAGTTCGAATCGGCATCCCAGACCCACGAGATGTCGCGGCCGTCGGCGGTGCGGTCGTTGAGCACGGCGAGCACGTCGAGCTCACCGGGCTCCAGGGCCAGGGTCAGGATGATCTCGTTTGCTCCGGCCGGGTTCTTGACCAGGAGCAGCTTGAGCTCGGCCTGACCGATACGAACACTGGCGGCGCGCCCGAACGCGGGCTGGACCTCCTGGAGCCCCGCGACCACGGTGTCGAGATCGACCGAGAGCCGAAGGCACAGAGCGGCGGCACCGAGCGCGTTGTAGATGTTGTAGAGGCCGGGGAGGGGCAGCCTGACTTGAGCCTCGCCCGTCGGACAGCGGAGCCGGAAGGAGGCGCCGCGGGTCCCATCGAGGGTGATGGCTTCGGCGGCCACCGCCGGGACCGGGCGTTCCTGCCCGCAGTTCGGACAGTGGTAGCGCCCCAGGTGGCCGAGGTAGATGGCGTCATAGGCATAGGCCGCGCCGCAGCGCCGGCAGTGCTTGGAGTCAGAGGCGTGCTGCATCTCCGGGATGGCCACCGCCTCGTCCTCGATCCCGAAGTAGCTCACGTTCTCGCTGTGGCGGCCGAGGTCGGCGATCAGCGGGTCATCGGCATTGAGGATCAGGCCGGAGCTGTCTCCAAGCGTCGCCACGACCGTGGCCCAGCGATCGGCGATCGTCTCGAGTTCGCCGTAGCGGTCGAGCTGATCCCGGAAAAGGTTTCCCAAGAGGAGCACGCGCGGATGCACCTGCGGCGCGATCTGCGCAAGCCAGAACTCGTCAACCTCGAACAGGCCCAGCTCGTTCTCTGGGTCGCCGTCCCGGGCGAACGCGAGCAGCGCCGAGGCGATCCCTCCGGCCATGTTGGCCCCGGCGCGGTTGTGGACGAGCGGCAGGCCGGCCCGGTCAAGCACGGCGGCGACCATCGCGGCCGTTGTCGTTTTGCCGTTGGTGGCTGAGACGATCACCGAGCCACGGCCGAGGCGCCCCGAGAGACGCGCGATGGCGTCCGGCTGGAGCGCGATCAGCAGCTTGCCCGGCAGGCTGGTGCCGCCCGCCCGACCCGGCGACTCACCGCCCCCGCCACGCGCGCGAGCGAGATCTTGCTGTTGAGCAGCAGGTTCACCGTGGCACCAACACCCGGATCGCCCCCGGCAGGACGCGGACGGTAACCGGCAGCTCAGCGATCGGGTCGCCATCGGCGTAGAGGGTGAAGGGACGATCGGCGGTGATCGTGACCTCCGAGGCCCGCAGCACCGTCACCTCTGGTTCGTCCACGTGCTTGCCCTTGAACACCTTGGGCAGCAGGGCGAGGAACCGCCACTTCGGCATATCCGAGCAGGTGACGATGTCAAGCTGGCCGTCGTCGAGCTCGGCGCCGGGAGCCGCGTACATACCCCCGCCGTAGGCCTTGCTGTTCGCGGCACCGACGCTATAGCCGGTAAGGACGTGCACGCGGTCGCCGTCGAGCGTGAGCTCGAACCCGGCCGGCCGCCAGCCCACCAGGGCACGGATCGCCCCGTAGGCGTAGACGAGATTTCCCTTGATGAGTTGCGTCTGGTTGGCGATCCGGTTGGCGTCGGAGTCGAACCCGCAGCTCGCGATGCCGACGAAGGTCCGGTCGCCGGCCAAGCCCAGGTCGAGACGCCTGACCTCGCCGGTGATGAGAACTCGGCAGGCCTCGGCCGGGTCACGGGCGATCCCGAGCACGCGGGCCAGGTCGTTTCCGCGGCCCCCCGGCAGCATCCCGAGGACACCCTCCGTGCCACGGAGCCCCGCCGCCACAGCAGCGATCAGCCCGTCGCCGCCGAACGCCACCGCCGTCTCGCCTGCGGCCGCGGCGGCGGCGCCGAGCTCGGTCGCGTGCTCCAGGCTGCGTGTGCGCTCGACCCGGTGGGTCAGTCCCAGCTGGGTCAGCGTGGCTTCGACCTCGCCCAGCAGACGCCCCGCCCGTCCGCCGCCAGCGGAGGGATTGACGATCAGTGAGATCGGGCTGGTCATCCCAAAACCAGCGTATGCAGGTCGGAGGCGATGGCGACGGGGGCCGGATCGCTCGCCGCCTCGGCCTCTTCGCGTGAGGCGACGCCGGTCAGGACGATCGCCCCGTCGAGACCAGCCGCGGACGCTCCGGCCAGGTCGGCGTCGAGGCGGTCGCCAACGACGAGGGTGCGCCCGTCGCCGAGGCGATCGAGCGCGGCGCGGAAGATCTGCGGCTCCGGCTTCCCCACCGCGCGGGCTCTGGTTCCGGTGGCGTACTCAAGGGCAGCCACGATCGCGCCGGTGCCGGGCCAGAGGCCGTCCTCCCGGGGAAACGTGCGGTCGCGATTGGCCGCGATCAGCTCCGCCCCGGCCAGGAGCGCCTGCGTGGCGTGTGTGAGCTCCCGGTAGTCGAACTCGTCGTGGCTGGCCACCACGACCAGCGCGGCCTCGGTGGCCTGGCTCGTGCCGTTGGCGATGCGGTGACCGGCCTCGGCCACGTGTTTGAAGAGGGCCGGCGAGCCAATCACGTAGACAGTCGTCCGCTCCCGTCCTGCGAGCAGATACTGGACCGCCGCCCCAACCGTCACCACCTCCTCCATCGATGCCTGGACCCCGAGCGACCACAGCTTGCGCACGTACTCCTCGGGCGAGCGGCGGCCGTCGTTGGTCAGGAAGATGATCTGCTTACCCGCGGCTCTGAGCTCGGCGACAGCTTCGGCGGCTCCCGGGGTCGGGGCCTCGCCGACCCAGACGCACCCGTCGAGATCGAGGACGACGCTGTCGTACGCCGCCAGAAGAGGGGAGAGGGGCATCCGCTAGAAGAGCGTCGCCTGGGCCTCGCCGAGGGCAGGGCCCGGCGGCGAGGGTTCCGGCGGGAGGACCGGCTCGGTCAGGCACTCGGGTCCGTCGTAGCGGGCGTCGTTGACCGCCGGTCCGACCGGGCGAATCGACGTCTCAGCCACCGGGAGCGGCCTCAGGAGCTCGGCCAGCTGCGCTTTCGGCGCGGCTGGATCGAGCCATGGGCCCTCGGCCTGGGGCTCGAGGATCACAGGCATTCGGTCGTGCAGCGGGGCGACGGCTGAGTTGGCGGCCGTGGTGATGATCGTGCAGGACCGAAGCTCCCTGTCTTCGCTGCGCCAGATCGACCACAGGCCGGCGAAGGCGAACGGCTGGCCGTCGTGACGGGTGATGTGAAACGCCTGCTTACGGGAGTGTCCGGCCAGGCCGGCGCCAGTCGACCACTCATAGAACCCATCGGCCAGGATGAGGCAGCGGAAGCGGCCGAAGGCATCCCGGTAGGCCGGTTTCTCCTCCAGGGTCTCCGCTCGTGCGTTGATCATCTTGACCGGGGAGATGGGAGCCTTGGCCCAGTGCGGGACCAGGCCCCAGCTCAGGAGCTCGCCGCGGGGCGCGCCGGCCCGGTCGGTGGTCACGGCCAGGATCTCGTCACCCGGCGCCACGTTGAAGCGCCGGCGGACTTCGACGCTCTCACCGATGGGAAAGCGTGCGCGAACCTGCGCCGGGTCAGGCGCAGCCAGCGTGTAGCGACCGCACACGGGGAGCGATCGGCGCTAGCGAGCGGGCGCCTGTCCGGCGCGCTCGGCTCTGGCCCGTTTCTGGCGCCTTCGTCCCCAGATCACGAGGCCGGCGAAGACGAGCAGCAGGAGCACGAAGCCGTAGAAGATCGAGACGTCGACGGAGATGCCTCCCGCCGCGCTCCCGATGCCGTAGACGATTCCGAACGCGGCCGCGAGGACAACCACGATCAGGATCACGGCCAAGAAGATGCCCCGGATGCGCAGGAGGATTCCGGCGCTGGCGGGCGGGGCGATCAGCCCGAGCAACTGCAGGCCTCTGAGCTGGCGCGTGCTCGGCGCCTCGACGCCCAGGCGCTGGGTGGCGCGCTTGAGGTCGTCGGGCCGCCGCTCCGCCAGAGCCAGCGAGGCATCGGCCATCCGCCGGAGCTGCATCCGCTCCTGGGGCCGAGCTGCCGCCATGGCGCGCTGGAAATGGGCGCGGGCGGCCTTGGCGTCATAGCGCTCGGCGGCCCGGGCGCCCAGGATGGCCTGAGCGGCCGCCTTATAGCGGGTCTCGGACTCGAGCTCTTCGTCGGAGCGATTCTCGAGCTGCTGGATCGCGGCGAGCTGGCTGCGCTGCTCGACGCGCATCATGCGCTGCTGCTTGGGCATCTGTTGGCGCAGTCTAGCTCGACGGCCTGACTACAAAAACGCGCTGTCCGACCAGATATTGCCCGCCCGTGCTCGCGGTGACGGGGGGCGTGCGGTAGACGTCGATCCGGTGCCCGACGATCGCTCCGCCCGTGTCCTGGGCGACGAACCACCCGCCGTAGCCGTCGTTGCGGTATGCCGGGATGTAGACGCGACTGCCCAGCGGGATGACTCGGGGGTCAACGGCGATCGACTGATAGGGCTTGATCGCCAGCGCCGGCCCGGGAGCAAACCGCACCCCCATCAAGGGGACATAACTCTTGCCACTGCCGGCATACCAGCCACCAGCCTGAAGCGGAAACGTGACGCCGCCCGAGCCGTTTCGCCAGTAGCCGCCTGCCCGCCAGAACGGCGGTCCACCCAGCCAGCCCGCGGCCGCATCGGTGAGCTTGCCTGCCGCGGTCACCCAGCCGCCTGAGCCCATGTCCGCGATGTGGTACATCCGGCCGTCGAGGCCGATGCCCTGGCCGTTCATCGACACGCCCTCAGCTGAGTAGAGCCAGTCGATCCGATGCTTTCCGGGTAGGCCCGGCGCCGTGACGAGGGCCCCCTTGAACCACGACTCAGGGACCGGCCAGTACTCGCTGACCGTGACCGAGGAGAGCCAGGTGCCATGGGTGCTCGCGGTGGGCGGAGCCGCCGTGGTTGCGGCCGAGACCTTCGACTTGACGACCGGCGGCGGCGCGATGGCCGCACCGCCCGACACCGGCTCCGGGCTGCCGGACGCCAGCGCTTCAGGCGGAGCGCCGAGTGCGATTGCCAGCGTCGTCATTACGAGAATGCAAAGCGGCCAGAAAGGCCTGCGGGGTCTGCCCATCTCCAGGAAACCTCGGCGCAGTCCGGCCGCGGCTTGATCCCGGTATCCGTTTTCTCAGGCTGGTTCACATAAGGACGGTTATCGAGCATTGAAGAGGCCTCGCAGCAACGCCCCCCTCGCGCCGCAAAACGCGCGACAACGCCTCACTTTCCGCAACTTCCGCCGTCAACTCGGGATAAAGGGGCAGACCGAACGAGGAGGCGTTGATGAGGCGGAAGATTCAGGTGCTGGCGGCGGTCCTGACGGGATCGGCGGTACTGGCCGGCGCGGCCGGTGCGGCGAGCTCGCCCGCCGTGGTGACCGGCGGGACGTCGAGCCGTACGAACACGAGCGCCGTACTGAACGGCACGGTGAACCCGAACGGCAGCAGTACGACTTACTACTTCCAGTGGGGACTCACCACCGGGTACGGCGTCACGAGCAAGCCTGCCTCGGCCGGCCACGGCACGACGGCCGTTGCGGTCAAGACGACCGCAGCGGGCCTGACCCCCGGTACCACGTACCACTACCGCCTTGTCGCGACGAACCAGTTCGGCACCAGTGCCGGGCGCGATCGGACGTTCAAGACCACCGGCCACCCGCCGCCCGGTGTCGTGACCGGACCCGCGATCGACCTCGCCAGCAACGGCGCGAGTCTGACCGGCGCCGTCTATCCCTCGGGCGCGAGCACCACCTGGTGGTTCAACTGGGGCACCACGACCAGCTACGGCGAGCAGACGACGCACCAAGTCGCTAGCTCGACGACGCCGGAGGAGGCGGTCGCCGCCTCGCTCCAGGGCCTGCTGGCGCCTGGAACCATCTACCACTTCCAGCTGGTGGCCAGCCACGGCGGCCCCACCGCTACCACCGTAGGCGCCGACAGTGTGTTCATGACCTATCCCTCGCATCGGCCCTTCGCGCAGGTGCATGCCAGGACCCGGCCGGGACGGCGCGTCGCCGGCCCTACGTGCTGAGCACCACCGGATCGATCGGCACCGCGTCGATTCCGGCCCAGTGGGGCTGCCAGGGCAACGTGACGATCCGGTTCTTCCGCGGCCTGAAGCAGGTCGGCTCCACGATCGCCAGCGTCCAGCCGAACTGCACGTTCGGGGCGCAGACGGTGTTCGGGCACCTCCCGGCCCATTCCGGGCGCCCGTGCACCTGCATGTCGTCGTGCGCTACATCTCGACGCCTTACCTGGCCACGAGCCGGGCGCCATACGAGCACGTCACCCTGGGCTGAGGCTGAGCGTGATGGAAAAGGGTGCCTATAGCGACCCAAATCCATCACGCTCCCTTCGGGGTCACTCCACCGCGGCTCCGCGCAAGGCCGCGCTTACGCTAACCCGCTTCCCCCGCCACCTCGGCGATAACCCGCGACAGCTGGCTTCCCTGCCAGGCCCGCGGCGAGGACCCGGGGTCATCCAGCAGAAGCCGCGCCCCGGGAATCGCGCCTGCATAGGCCTCGGCGAGCGCCTGCGGATGGCCCGGATCTGCCTCGTCCCCAGAGGCGACGACCGTCACGGGCAGACCAGCGATCTCCCCTAGCTCCGCCAACTCTCCGAAAGGCCGCGACCGCGGCACGACTCGTAGCGCCTGGGCCACGGCCTCGGGGTGCTCGTGCTGCGCGAGGCGCTGGCGCGCCACAGTGTTCGCCACCTCCCGCCAGCGCTCCGGTACCTGAAGCTCGCCCTGGGCCTCGATGAAGCCGTCGATACCGCCTCGCTCGAGACCATCGGCCAGCGCGTCCCACCGGGCCAGCCGCGCTGGATCGTCCTGAGCCTCCGGGTCATACCCGGGCGTTATGAAGCAGAACCAGCCCCCCCACCCGCTCGGGCGCTCGCAAGGCCAGCCAGAGAATCGTGTGCGCGCCCATCGACGCCCCGGCGAGCACCGCACGCTCCACCTCGCAGCGAGTCGAGCACCGCCTCCAGGTCGCGTCCCAGCTCGTCGTAGCCATACGCATGGGGCTCGCTCGCACGCGAGACGAACGCCCGTGACCCCGGGCGTCGTAGGCGATGACCCGGTGCCCAGAGCGCTCGAGCGCCTTGGAGCCCATCACCACGTAGCGCCGCGTCGCGGTCAGGCCGTGCAGGAGGACCACCGGCGCGCCGTGGCCGGAGTCGGTCAGCGACAGGCGCACATCACCGCTGTCCGGAACCACCCTCTGGTGTTCCGCTGAAGTTGACGTGCGCGTGAGATTAGCGGTCCCAAACCCCCGCTACCATCGAGGCATGGACGTTTACGAGGCCAGCTTCCAACCGCGGTTCTCGACCGTTCCCACACGCTGCCCGTGGTCGTCAACTTCTGGGCGGAATGGTGCGGCCCGTGCTCCACGTAACTGCGGCGTTGCTGGAGCGCGGCGTCATCGCGCGCGCGATGCCGCAGGGCGACATTCTTGGCTTCGCGCCGCCGCTCTGCCTCACGCGCAACGAGGCCGACATTGTCGTCGCGGCAACGAAAGGAGCGGTCGAGGCGGTCGCTGCCACCTTGTAGGCGGTCGCGCCGACGCCTGCTGCCGGGTTCGCGAGATCGCAGTGCGCGCATATCAACGTGACATCGCCGTCATCCGCCAATGCCATTCTGATCAATCGCGTGACAAGCGCCGGAATTAGAGATTTAATCTTCCTGTATCGAATTATGGAGTTGATTCGACGGGTGCAAGCCCGTACCACCGCCCTCGTGTTGGCGGGAGGGGGTGGTGAATCCAAGGGACGATACCGGACTCGACGCTGATCTACTGGAATTCGGGCCGCCCTTGGATGCCGCGCCGTCGGCCGCACCGCCGCAGGAAAAATCAGAGCGTCCGCTCGGCTGTCTGGACGGCATCAACGGCCGCATCGTCGGCGGCTGGGCCCTCGATCCCGAGCAACCGTCGGAGCGCCTGACGGTCTGCATCTACGAAGGCGCGCGCGAGCTCGGCCGCACGACAGCGTCGCTGCTGCGGGAAGATTTGCAGAAGCGCGGCAAGGGAGACGGCTGGCATGGCTTCCGGTTTTCGCTGCCGCTCGAATTGTTCGACGGCGCGACCTACCAAATATCCGCGCGCGTGGCCGGGTCGGATGCCGAACTGCCCGGCAGCCCGAAGACGCTGAGCACCGATGCGCTCCCACGACCCGCATCGGTCGATGCGCAACTGCCCGGTCTGGCCGCCTTTGCCGAGGAACAGGCGGCGAGTCCCGTAAATGACGTTCCGCCGGAAGATGACCTCCCCATATCAGGTCTGCCGGCGCGATTGGTATCGGCGAGCACAAGCCCGCAAGGCAACCCAGGCCGCGCGCTCGGCTGGCTGGACGGGATCAATGGGCGCATTGTCGATGGCTGGGCCTTCGATCCCGACCGACCCTTAGAACGCCTGACGGTCTGCATCTACGAAGGCGAGCGCGAGCTGGCCGCACGACAGCATCGCTGCTGCGGGAGGATCTGCAGAAGCGCGCGAAAGGGGACGGCTGGTACGGCTTTCGGTTTTCGCTGCCGCTCGAACTGTTCGACGGCGGAACCCACCAGATATCAGCCCGGATCGAGGGCGCTGCCGCCGTGCTGGACGGCAGCCCGAAGACGCTGACAACACAGGCATTGACCCCGAGCCTCGCCTACCGCTCCACCACATCGACGCTGGCATACAGTCCGACGCTTTCCGACTTTCAGTTCACGGTGTTGAACACGCTCAACGCCGTCGCGGAGACTCTGCTGGCGCAGTCGCGGGCGCTGGCATTGCTGGTCGAACGGACCGGCGGGGGGACGGCGGCGGGCGTTGTGGCACTGGTCGCCCCGGTTACGCCCGAACAGCATTACGGGCCGCTGCTTGCGGCGGCACTCGCCAGTTTCCACGGCGAGCACGACTATCTGGTGTTTGCGATCATCGACTGGCATTTCCGGATCCAGCGGCCACAGCAGATTGCGCGCCAGCTCGCGAGCCGCGGCCATCGGGTGTTCTATATCAGCGTCAAACTAGAAGGCGGCGGGCGCTCGCGGTCCTGACTTCGTGTTGAAGTCGCAACCGACCGAGGGCGTGTTCGAGGTCGCGCTGGAATGCCCGGCACCCGTACCCGACGTGTACGGAGGATTCGAGCATGACGAACAGGTGGCGCAGCTTTCCGGCGCGGTCCGTCGTCTTGCGGAAGTCGTCGAGCTTCGGTCCCCGGTCGCCATCTTGCACTATCCGAGCTGGTATCCGGTCGCCGAAACGCTGCCCGGGGCGGTCATCGTGCATGATTGCCTGGATCACCTGGCCGGGTTCAGCAACGTCTCGCCGCGAATCGTGGCGCTCGAGCAGAAGCTGATGGAGCGGGCCGATACGGTCATCGTCAGCTCGCAATTCCTGGCTGATATGGCGGCAAATTCGCGTAGCGAGGTCAGTCTTGTTCGCAACGGGGCCGATCTCGAGATGTTCCTTAGACCGCCGCCGGCCATCCATGTTCCGCGCAACCGGCCGGTGATCGGATATTATGGCGCGATAGCGGATTGGTTCGATGTCGGCCTGGTCGTCCATTGCGCGGCGAGGCATCAAGAATGGCACTTCATCCTGATCGGGGCAACCGACGGCTGCGACACCGCTCCACTTCGCGCGCTGCCGAATGTCGAGTTCCTGGGCGAGAAACCGTACGACGAGCTCACCTCATATCTCTACGCGTTTGATGTCTGCATTATCCCGTTTCAGCTCACCGACTTGATCAAAGCGACCAATCCGGTGAAGCTCTACGAGTATCTTTGCTCGGGCAAGCCGGTCGTCGCAACCCCGATGCCGGAGCTGATGGCGGTTCCGGAGGCCCTCGTTCGCACCGCCGCCACGCCGGAGGAATTCGAGCGGGAGATCGGACTCTGCCTCCTGGAGCAAGATGAAAGTGCGGCGACGAAGCGCCGGTCATGGGCGGCGCGGCAGTCGTGGAAGGTTCGCGCCCAGAAGTTTACCAATGCCGTCGAACGACGCTTTCCAAAAGTCAGCATTGTCATTCTGTGCTACAATAACCTGGATTTCACGCGCGCCTGCCTTGACAGTGTCTTGAGGTTCTCCGACTACCCGGCCCTTGAGGTGATTTGCGTGGACAACGCTTCGACCGATGGGACCGAGGCGTGGCTATCCCGGATGCAGGACAATCACCCGAACCTCCGCTGCATTCGCAACGAAAGCAATTTGGGATTTGCGCGCGGCAACAACGTCGGTCTGCAGGCCGCCGAGCGGCGAGATTCGGATCCTGCTGAACAACGACACCTATGTGACACGGGGATGGATCACCGATCTCATTCGGCCCTTGCAGAACGATCCGGATGTCGGGATGACCGGTCCGCTGACCAACATGATCGGCAACGAACAGAAAATCCGGATCGCCTATCACGACATGGAGGAGATGGGCAGAGCGAGTGCGGACTTCACGAGCTCGCGGCGGCGGAGCATTTTTGCCACCGACAATCTTGCATTCTTCTGCGTTGCTATCAGGGCGGACGTCATCGAAAAGGTCGGGTTGCTGGATGAGGCGTTCAGGCTTGGCTTCTTCGAAGATGATGACTATTGCCGCCGCGTGCAAGCCGCCGGCTACAAGCTTGTCGTCTGCGACGGCGTCTTTGTCCACCATCACCTCTCTGCCTCGTTTGACCAGCTTGGCGGGACGGCCAAGAGCAAGATGATGCTCGAAGGCAAAGCGATCTTTGAGGCGAAGTGGGGAACCTGGCATCCCCACAGGTACCGCGAGGAGGCTGGCTTTGGAGAATAGCGGGGCCGCAAAAGGTGCGGGTGGCGTGTTCGTATGCGGCTCCCCGTACACGGAAGTGAGCACCGTTGCCTGGTCGCTCGCCGCGCATCCGTCGTTCTGGACGTCGTCGGAGAGCCGCTTCCTGTTTCGCATGTTCGGCAATCGCGGCGGCACGAGGCCGTGCCTATACGATACCTTCCTGACCTGCGCGGACAGCGGCGCGTGGCTGGAGGTGAACCGGGTGAGCTATTTGGAGTTTGCCGGCGCCGTCGGCGCCGGTATTGCCGCGCTGTTCGACAGTCGGGCCGGCGGCCGCCGCTGGGTGGACAATTCCCCCGAGAACAGCCTGATCACGGACGATCTGCTGGCGATGTTTCCCGACTGCTGCATTGTCGGACTGCTCCAGGCACCGGAGACGGCAGTGTATCTGGAATTCGGGGAGAACGGCCCCGGCGCGGCGGGGCAGTCCCGATTGGCGGACATCGTCGAGATGACGGCGCATTATTGCAGCGCGCTCCGGCGCGCGTTCGACTTGGCACCGGAGCGGGTTATGCTCATCGAGGAGGCCGAACTGCTCGGCGCGCCGGAGCGCTGCTTCTCCGAGCTTTTTGAATTCCTTGGCGAGCCGCACGACGAGGCCTCTGCGATATTGTTTGCTCGCCATCTGTTGCGGTTCGGACAATCGGCGGACAGAGCCAGACAGATCGTAAGTGGGCTGTCTCCATTGGGCGTTGCCTGACAATGCCCGACGAGCTGAGGCAGGCACAACGCTCCTGGCGCGAGCAGAATGCGCGGATCGTCTGCGTCATCGGCACCAGGCCGGAAGTCATAAAGATGGCTCCGGTCATTGTTGAACTACAACGAAGGCAGCTTGCCGTTTTTGTACTATCGACTGCGCAGCACCGGGAGTTGCTGGACGAGCTTGTCGCTTTCTTCGGCATCACGATCGATCACGATCTCAATGTGATGACCGCGGGTCAGAGTCTGAGCGCGCTCAGTGGACGCCTGATCGCGAGCACTCGGAGAGACGCTCACCAGGCTGTCGCCGAAGATCGTGGTGGCGCAGGGCGACACCAATACCGTGATGGCCACCGCGGTCGCCTGTTTCTACAATGCCATTCCGTTCGCGCATGTCGAGGCCGGACTGCGCACCGGCGATCTCCGCCAGCCATTCCCGGAGGAGTTCAATCGCGTCGTGGCAACCAGGGCGGCATGTCTGCATTTTGCTCCGACCGCCAAAGCGCGCGGCAACCTGCTTCGGGAGGGGATTTCGGAGAATACGATCTATCTTACCGGCAATACCGTCATCGACGCGCTGCACTGGACTGCCGCGCGCAAGCCCCGGCTGGGAGTTCCGATACCGCCCGGCCGCCGCGTCCTGCTGGTCACCTTGCACCGGCGCGAGAATTTCGGCGAGCCGCTGCGAGACGTATTTTTTGCGCTGCGCGTGCTGGTGTTCCGGAACCCCGACCTGGAGGTGATCTATCCGGTGCACCCCAACCCCCGTGTCAGTGAACCGGCGTGGGAGGTGCTGGGCGGGGTAGAACGGGTGCATCTCTGCGCGCCATTCGATTACGCCGGGATCGTGGCCGCGATGCAGCGGGCGGATATCGTGCTCACCGATTCCGGCGGAATCCAGGAGGAGGCACCTGCTCTCGGGCGGCCGGTTCTCGTCGCACGTCGGGCAACAGAACGTCCGGAAGCGGTCGAGGCCGGTGTGGCCCGTCTGGTTGGGACGGAGACAGACAAGGTCGTCGCCGCGGTCCAGGAACTGCTCGACGATCCCGCGGCCTACGCGGCGATGGCGCGGGGCGTCTCGCCCTATGGGGACGGCCATGCGGGCCGGCGCATTGCCGAGGTTCTTGAAGGGTTTCCGACCGCCCCCAGCAACTTGGGAGCACGCGGGACGAGCGAGACGATCGCCCGGCCTGTCGAGCACTCGACCCGACCATGACGGATATGTTGCGAGTGGAAAGCAGCAGAGCACCACCCGCCGGACCGGCAGAAGCGGTCGCGCATTGGCGCGCGCTCTCGCGTGAGCATCCAGGTCAGTTTGATCGCCAACTTGCAACCAGCCTCGCCGCTTACGCGCATTCGCAAGCGGTAAGCGGTGATGCGGTTGGCGCGCTTGCAACCGGCCGGGAAGCGTTGGACCTTTGGCAGCGCCTTAACGAAGCCAGCCCGTCATTTGAACCACAGCTCGGCAACATCCTGTTCGCCGTTTCTGTCTATTTGGCCAAGCTGGGGAACGTGGAGCTGGCGCGTTCGATGGCCGAAGATGCCGTGCGGTTTTGGCGGAAGGCTTCCACTGTTGATTCAAGCAGGCGGGTTCAACTAGCGGCGGCTCTGCAACAGCTATCGACACGCTATAATCAAAACAAGATGTGGCGCCAGTCCCTGACCTCGGAGCGAGAAGCGATCGCAATTAAGCGCGAGCTGCTCGGCGGCGGCGGCCAGGCTAACAAGGCCTTCGCGAAAGACCTCGACAGGTTTGTGAATCGCCTCGTAGAATTAGGTGAGGCCGGCGAGGCGATCGTCGTTGCCAAAGAGGCGGCCGATCAGTGGAGGCGCCTGGCGGCTGACGATCCCGACGGTAGCAGCGCGGGCCACGCTGCTGCGCTAAGGCAACTTGGTTCCCTTTTGGGAGAGCGCCCCGTCACGGCACCAGAGGCGGCGCGCGAGGCACGTCCAGTTCTGAAGGAGGCGCGGCACCTCCGAACCCAGCGCGCATTGCGGTGGTTGACGCGGGCTTTCGGAATCCGCCAAGCAAAGTAGGTGCGGCGTGCTTGCGATGGACCGGAGTCACGTTCTCGGATGACAGGGGTTTCTCCGTGGCGGTGTCCGACGCAGATGGTGCGTCACCTAATATAGGGTAGCGTCGGGAGGGAGGGGCGCATGCCCGATCAGGCCGGCCCAATATTTGTTGCTGGTTGCCCGCGATCGGGCACGAGTGCCATGAGTTGGGCGCTCGCCAACAATCCCGGACTCTGGACATCAGCGGAGACGCATTACTTTTATTACCTGCTGGCGAAAAGCCCGGCATCCGCCTCTGGGTGCTTCGAGCGCAGCAGTTCGCCCGGGTCCTGGCTGGAGCGACATGGCGTGTCGTTCGGGGAGTTCCTGGAACATCTTGGGACGGGGCTGGACCGGCTGATGACCTCAAGGTCCAACGGTCTCCGATGGATCGATGGCTCGCCGGAGAACATCCTGGTGGGCGAGCAGCTTTTGCAGATGTTCCCTCGCGCTCAGATCATCCATGTGGTCAGAGATCCGCGCGCGGTTTGCCGCTCCACGCTTAGCTCGGGTTTCCCGCCGGAGTGGGCGAGGGATCTGAAAGCCGCCATCCAAACCTGGCACCACTACGTGAAAGCGGGCGCGGCCCTGGCCGATGCCTGTCCTGATCGCGTAACAGAAATCCGGCAGGAGGAGATGCTGGGCGAGCCGAACGCGGTCGCGGCGAAACTGGCTGCAAGGCTCGGCTTGCAGGCACCGGATTACATCGCGCGGTTTCTCGCGACAAAGACGGTCAACAGCAGCTTTGACCGGTCCTCCCAAGCCGGGCCTTCCGGCGAGCCGGCAGGTGACACGGTGGTGATCTCCAAGGAGGCGTTCTGCCGCGAACACGGCGCGCTGATTTTCGCGCAGACTGGGGAAATTGCAGGCAGGTACGGCTACGTCTAGATAGTGGAAACGAACTGGGGTTGAAAGCGGGTGAAACGGTCGCACGCAACATCGCGTGGTTAAGCAGTAGGAATTCAATTGTCAGGTGGAGACATGCCAGACCGCGGTGCTGAGCTTGCGCGCTCCGAAAACGAGAATGCTGGGCGCTCACTACATCAGGAGATAGCCGAGCTATCGACAAAGATGCGTCAAATTGCGGGCCGGCTTCAGTCAGCAAACCGCACTGATCTTGAAGATTTGATCGAGGCCAAGTGGCTTGTGACCGACGTTCTCAACGAGGCCGTATCGCCCGGGCCCGGCCGCGATATAGAGTTCATGACGAAGGACTGGCCGGCACAGTCCAGATGCTTTGTTGTGGACATGTTCGAGGAGCTACAGGGGCTTCTTCTGTCGACGTTCAAACGTAGCGACACAATCAGGTTATTGGACGTAGGTGCTGCGACAGGAGCCGGACCGTCTCTGCTGGGAGAGCTGTTTTCGAGTCATATCCTATGGCGCAGGATCGAGGTCGACGCTATTGATCTTACCGACAGGACAGTGCTGCTATCGCGAAATAACTACAGAGATTTCAATTACCTTGTGGGAGACATATTCCAATTAGCTCCCGGTTCTTATGATATCGTCACGTGCAGTCACGTCATAGAGCATGTAAACAACAACTTAGAAGAATTTATTTCACAGATTAGGCGCATAACAAAGCGCTACGCCATCCTCTACGCTCCGTACGCTGAGGTCAATCCGATCCCAGCTCATGTAAATATCATCACGGAGGAGACATTCTCATCACATTCTCCGAAATCTATCCGAATTATGCGTAGCCTTGGATGGCGAGCCGGCAACCCGGATTACAATTGCATATTGGCAATTCTGCCTCCGCTCGGGCCCGAATGAATCAGCGGCCCGAGCAGGGAGGGTGCGGCGCGCTTCCTCGCCCCACTGCGGACTGCGGAGGCACTGGGCTCCCTGGGGGCCGTTGCGAAACCCGCGGGGGGATATTAGTAGCAATATCAAACAACTCACCGCGGTTCATGGCCAAATGCCTGGACGTGATGGACAGCAGTAGCAGGGCGGGTGTCAGGCGGTTGGGCATCCCGCGCTGATGCTGCGGCGGCAGTGGTGCGAGCAATGGGACTGAGCCATGAGGGACGAGCACGGGTGGTTTGTGGCTGGGGTGAGTGGCAATCCGGCTCGCTGGCCGCGCCCGCGGGGGTGGGCGACCCTGATTTTATCCCTGTTCTCAGGAGGCGGCGCCCTGATCCAGCCCTGTTCTCAGGTCGGCGACGACCCTGATTCATCCCTGTTCTCGGGCTGCGGCGACCCTGATCCGGCCCTGTTCAACGACCTGGTGACGATCCAGGCTCGCGGCACCGTGCGGCACGCCCAGACTGCAGACACGCATGATCACGCGGCGTAACGGCCTCAAGGCGCTGCTCGCGGGATCCGTCGCTTCCATGGGCGCACCGGGCTCGCAATATCCGGCTGCTTTGGGGAACCTTGTTCCCTTCTATCGTTGCACCCAGCTTCAGGGCTTATTTCCGGGGATGGGTCTGCTCGAAATCCCCGACTATTTGCTAGGGCAGGACGTCGGTCTCAGGTACGTGCGCAAACCCGGCTTCGTGAGGGAAATTCCTTTCGCCGATACCTTCACCATCAACCGGTTCCTCGGTGGACAACGAGAAGACCGGCTGAAGCGGTCAGGCCATTGGACGGGACGCCTTGGACGCCGCTCTCTCGACTACGTCGTGAGGACCGGGAGCGGCGCTCTTGCATTCCGACCCGAATTGATTCGCGAGCACCTCGCGCCCTACCTGGATGCCGGATACCGACCGGCAGATATGACGCTGGCTCTGGAGAATGTCCCGTGGGATGTTGCTGCCGCGCAGCCGCCGCATCTGGACGAAGGACCTTGGGGTCAGAAGAGCCCGCCCGCCGATCTGCGAGGCTGGACCGCAATTATCAGCCGCTTCGCTCGCGATTTGGAGAGTTATCTCGGTCCAGAGTCGGCATCGGTGGGGTTCGAAACGGGGGTCGAATACGACGAGCGGGTGAGTTTCGATGGGTCTCCGACCGACTTCTACCGATATTATACGGCGACATTCAATGGGTTGCGCGCGGTCATTCCCAACCCGGTGTTTAGCCCAGGAGAGTTCACGGGAGTGGGAACCTGCGGTTCCGGTCAACCCAACTGTGTTTACGACACCAAAGAGTTCCTGGACTTTGCACGCAGAAGCCACGTTACCGTGAGCTATGTACCGCGCAGCCTGCACTCTCTTCTGAACGCGCGTCAGTGCTGGCCCTCCGAAGCTGTCCGCAGGGCGGTCATGTCGTACGCAAGAATTCCGGGCGTCATCCCGGAAATCCATCAATTCGGGTTGTTGTTCCAGCCATTCGGCGAAACGGGGGGCAGCGACCCTGCCGCCGTCGGGGCCAATTGGGAGTTCCAAACCCTGATTGGCCTCTGGCAGACGATCAAGCCGCGCCGGGTATTTCATTGGGGCGGCTTCGTGAGCATGGGCACGCTGCACTTCCTTAACGGAAGCGGCTTTCTTCGATTGGTGTTGGACCGCTATCTGGGCCGCAGCGCGTTCGTTCTGAAGATCGAGGTGCATGGCCCCAACGATGCTGCGCCGAAAGTCGAGCTGATGGCGCTGGCGCTTTCGAACGCTGCGGAGACCGCGCTGATCCTTTCCAGTTTCAGTGCGACCATGGGCAACGCAAGGAAGGATGTGCTGGTGCAACTGCCACACGAGTTAGGCAGTCGCGGCACCCCGAAGCTGCTGACTATCAGCTATCGAGCCTCAGATAACGTGTTCGCGGCGATCCGAACGGATCTCGCCAACAGCGGCAATCTGAAACCCGAGTTCGTGAACCATTCGTTCTGCCTGGGTGAACCCATCGCCATGGCCACCGACGCCAAGCAGGCCCGCACCATGGTGCACGAAAACTGGCCGCGATACGTGCGTGCAATGAAGAACGGCCTCAAATGGCGCGCGGGCAACCCGAGAATCCGGCTCGCGGGCGAAGTGCTCCGCACCAGCCTTGAGGGCAACGAACTCCTGATTATCGAGGGGTTCTCCCATTGAGCCACTCGTTCTCGCCGCCCGTCAGCGCGTGCCGGGAAAGGCGGGCGGGCGCTCGGTCACGGTATTGTTATCAGAGCTTGACAAAACTCCTAAGGTGTATTAGAGACACTGTCAAAAACATGTTCACCGCAGCCGAGTTCGCAGCCAAAAGTTGAGTTAGGTGCCCCTGACATGCTCGACCGCGCTGCGGCGCGAGATGTCGCGGCTGGTTTTCACTAGCTGCGGGCGCGGGCGAAGGCACCCGGAGCGGCCCCTGATCCGCCCTGTTCTGAGGCGCCAGCGCGGACGCGAGCGGAGGCGCCCAGTGCGGGCCCTGATCCGCCCTGTTCTGAGGCGCCAGCGCGGACGCGGCGGAGGCACCCGGAGGCGGGCCCTGATCCGTCCTGTTCTGAGGCGCCCAGCGCGGACGCGGCGGAGGCACCCGGAGCGGGCCCTGATCTGTCCTGTTCTGAGGCACCGGCGCGGGGCGCGGGCGGAGGCACCCGGAGCGGCCTCTGATCCGTCCTGTTCTGAGGCACCAGCACGGGGCGCGGGCAGAGGCACCCGGTGCGGGCCCTGATCCGTCCTGTTCTGAGGCACCGGCGCGGGGCGCGGGCGGAGGCACCCGGAGCCGGCCCTGATCCGTCCTGTTCTGAGGCACCAGCGTGGGCGCCGGCGGAGGCACCCGGAGCGAGCCCTGATCCGCCCTGTCCTGAGGCGCCAGCGCGGACGCGGGCGGAGGCATCCGGAGCGGCCCCTGATCCGTCCTGTTCTGAGGCGCCAGCGCGGGGCGCGGGCGGAGGCACCCGGAGTGAGCCCTGATCCGTCCTGTTCTGAGGCGCCAGCGCGGACGCGGCGGAGGCACCCGGGCGAGCCCTGATCCGTCCTGTTCTGAGGCGCCAGCGCGGGCGCGAGCGGAGGCACCCGGAGGCGGGCCCTGATCCGCCCTGTTCTGAGGCGCCCAGCGCGGACGCGGCGGAGGCACCCGGAGCGGGCCCTGATCCGTCCTGTTCTGAGGCACCAGCGCGGGCGCGAGCGGAGGCGCCCGGTGCGAGCCCTGATCCGCCCTGTTCTGAGGCACCAGCCCGGGCGCGAGCGGAGGCGCCCGGAGCGGGCCGTGATCCGTCCTGTTCTGAGGCACCGGCGCGGGCGCGGGCGGAGGCACCCGGAGCGGCCCCTGATCCGTCCTGTTCTGAGGCACCAGTGCGGACGCGGGCGGGAGAACCGTCAGCGCGTGCCGGGAAAAGCGGGCGGACGCTTCTCGCGGTGCGACGCCAGACCCTCCATCGCCTCCGGCCCGGTGAAGCCCAGGAACTCAAGCGCCAGCGAGGCATCGAAGGCCGGCCCCGCCTGGCGCAGCCAGTTGTTGAGCGCGTGCTTGGTCCAGCGGATCGCGGTGGGCGCGCCCTCGGCAAGCCGCGTGGCGACCGCGACCGCACGCGCGTCGAGCTCCGGGTCGGGCACCGCGAGCGACACCAGGCCAATCCGCTCGGCCTCGATGCCGGAAAGCGGCTCGCAGGTGAGCAAATGGTATTTCGCCTTGGCCAATCCGCAGAGCAGCGGCCAGATGATCGTGGCGTGATCGCCGGCGGCGACGCCGAGCCTGGTGTGGCCGTCGATGATGCGGCAATCCTCGGCGGCGATCGACACGTCGGCCAGCAGTCCGCACACGAGGCCGGCACCGACGGCGACGCCGCGCATCGCACTCACGATCGGCTTGGAGCAGTCGATGATGCCGTGGACGATCGCGCGCGCCTCCTTCCAGACGCGGGCGCGGGTGTCGAAATCGGCAATGATCTCGTCGATCATGGCGAAATCGCCGCCGGCGGAGAAATGCGCGCCCTGCCCGGTGATGATGGCGGCGTTGATGCTGTCGTCGGCATCGATCTCGGGCCAGATGCCGGCAAGCTCCGCATGCATGGCGCGATCGGCGGCGTTCAGCTTGCCGTTCGCCATGCGGATGCGCAGCACGCGCGGGTGCGGGCGGTCGAAGTGCAGGCGGGTGTAGCGGCCGAAGCGCTCATCCATTGCAGATCACTCCGGCGGCCTTGTGGCGATCAGGGCACTCCATTCGAGCACCTCCTCCAGCGTCCCCGCGGGTGCCAACTCGGCGAACAGCGCCCGCAACTCCGCGACCAGCGCCGCGGCCCGCTCGTCGCCGAGCCGCGCGCGCGAAATGCTGGACATCGACAGCGCGCGATCGATCAGGCTCTCCGTTGTCGCCATGTGGCGGCCGAGCACGGAGACACGTTCGATCCGGCTGAAGGCCGAGGCGAGCAGAAACGGCGGGTGGCGAACCCAGGCGCCTTTCACGCGGCGCCGCTCGTGGACCGGATCGCCCTGCGCATAGCGGATCGGTGAGCGCGCGCCAGCGCTCGCGCCATGCGTTCTGCGGCACATCGGGATGGCTGTCGTCGAACAGTGCCACCGCACCGCCCGGCTCGATCATCGCATCCAGCCGGCGCAGCGTCTCGGCGCGATCCATCCAGTGGAAGGCGCGGCCCATGACCACCAGGCGAAAGCGGCCGAACGCCGGCGAGAGATCGTAGGAACTGCCCTCGCGAAACACGATCTGCGGGGCGAGCCCGGCGGCGGCCGCTTCGGCTTCGCGCAGCATCGCCGGTTCCGGATCAATCGCCACCACCTCGCCCGCGAAATACGAGAAGCCGATCGCGAGCGGGCCGGGTCCGCAGCCGAGATCGAGCACACGATGTTCGGGGCCGACGCCCACGCGCTCGGCGACGCGACGGATCAGCAACGGCGGGTACGCGGTGCGGCCGGCGCGGTAATGCGCCGCGGCGGTGCGGAAGCGGTGCGGGTCGAAAGGCAGCGGGTCGTTTGTCACGTCGACGCGCGCTTTCATCATCCGGCCCCGAACCGGCCCGATTTGGGGAACCCGTTCGGCGGCAGCTTGCCGGCCTGCGCGCGCTCGCCGAGCCAGGGGCGCAAATCGGTCTCGGTGCGCACGCGATCGCCAAGCCTCCAGCTCAGGCCTTGCGCAAGCGTGAACACGCGCGCGTCGCGCAGGCCGCCTCGTTGATAGCGTTGCAGGATCACGCCCGAGCCGCGCGGCAGCTCCGGCACCTGCTCCAGCGGAAAGATCAGCAGCTTGCGGTTCTCGCCCACCACCGCGACGTGATCGCCCTCGGCGGGGATGCAGAGCAGCGCCTCCTCGCCGGATTTGAGGTTGAGCACCTGCTTGCCGGCGTGGCGGTCGGTGAGCAAATCATCGGCGCGTACCACGAAGCCGCGCCCCTTCTGGGTCGCAACCAGATGGCGGGTGCCCTCGCGCCAGACGAACAGGGCCGCCAAATCGTCCTCGTTGGAGAGTTCGGCGAGCACCCGGATCGGCTGCCCGTCGCCACGGCCTCGCGGCAGATCGCCCGCGCGCAGGATATAGGCGCGGCCATTGGTGCCGAACACGCACAGCCGGTCGGTGGTCTCGCACGGCACCAGCAGCCGCAGGCGGTCGCCCTCCTTGAACCGGAGTTCGCCGCCATCGGCGAGATGGCCGCGCACCGCGCGCGCCCAGCCCTTCTCGGAGAGGATGACGGTGATCGGCTCGCGCTCGACGAATGCATCGGCGGAGACGGCGATCTCCGGCGGCGGCGTGCCGATCGCGGTGCGTCGCGCGCCGAGCGGGCCGGCGCCGAACTTTTGGCGCGTCTGCTCGAGTTCCTCGGCAATCCGCGTCCAGCGCAGGGCCGGGTCGCCAAGCAGCGTGTTGAGGCCGCGCCGCTCCTTGGTCAGCGCCGCGTGCTCGCGCCGAATCTCTAGTTCCTCCAGCCGTCGCAGGCTGCGCAGGCGCATGTTGAGGATCGCCTCGGCCTGTGCGTCGGACAGCTTGAACGCCGCGATCAGCGGCGGCTTCGGTTCGTCCTCGGCGCGGATGATGCGGATCACCTCGTCGAGGTTGAGGAACACGGAAAGAAAGCCGGCGAGCACTTCCAGCCGGCGCTCGATCGCGGCGAGCCGGTGGCGCGAGCGGCGTTCCAGCACTTCGTGGCGATGATCGAGCCAGTGGCGCAGCACGTCGCGCAGGCCGAGCACGACTGGCGTGCGGTCGGCGGTCAGCACGTTCATGTTGAGCGGAAAGCGGCTCTCCAGCGGCGTCGCGCGGAACAGCGTCTCCATCAGCGTCGCGGGTTCGACGCTGCGCGATTTCGGCTCCAGCACGATGCGGACGGCGGCATCGCTCTCGTCGCGAATATCGGCGAGCAGCGGCAATTTCTTTGCCTCCAGCAGCGCCGCGATCTGCTCGATCAGGCGGGACTTCGGAACCTGATAGGGGATTTCGGTGACGATCACGGTCCAGGTGCCGTGCTTGCCGCGCTCGACCTCCCATTTCGCGCGCAGGCGGAAGCCGCCGCGGCCGGTCTCGTAGGCGGCGCGCAGGCTCGCCGCATCCTCCGCCAGCACGCCGCCGGTGGGGAAGTCGGGGCCCGGCACGTGCGCAAGCAGGTCGGCGGTGCGTGGCATCGGGGTTGCGGACGAGGTGGATCGCAGCGGCGCAGACCTCGCCCGCATTGTGCGGCGGGATGCTGGTCGCCATGCCGACCGCGATGCCCGCCGCGCCATTGGCAAGCAGATTGGGAAAGGCGCCGGGAAGCACCAGCGGCTCGTGCTCCTCGCCGTCGTAGGTCGCGCGGAAATCAACCGCGTCGTCGTCGATGCCGGCGAGCAGCGCGCGCGCGACCTCGGTGAGCCGCGCTTCGGTGTAGCGCATCGCGGCGGCGTTGTCGCCGTCGATGTTGCCGAAATTGCCCTGGCCCTCCACCAGCGGATAGCGGGCGGCGAAATCCTGCGCGAGCCGCACCAGCGCGTCATACACCGCGATCTCGCCGTGCGGATGGAACTTGCCGATCACGTCACCGACCACGCGGGCGCATTTCTTGAAGCCGGCGGCGGGATCGAGGCGAAGCAGATGCATGGCGAAGATCAGCCGGCGATGCACGGGCTTCAACCCGTCGCGCACGTCCGGCAGCGAGCGCGACATGATGGTGGAGAGCGCATAGACGAGGTAGCGTTCCGACAGCGCGTCGGCGAGCTTGGTGTCGTCGATCTGGCCGGCGTCGTCGGGCATCGGGTTCAGCCGACGGTCTGGCTGGCGAGATCGCGGGGTGCGCGCGTCAGCACCTCGGGCGGGCTGCCCACCACCACCGTGTCGTCGTGGCGGAAGCCGCCGAGGCCGAATACGTAAAGCCCGGGTTCGGCGGAATAGACCTCGCGCTCCAGCAGCTTGCGGTGGTTGAACGCCATGTCCTCGGGGAACTCGTGGCCGAGCGTGCCCATGCCGTGACCGGTGCGGTGCAGGATGTGCGCGGCGAAGCCGGCGCGCTCGATCACCGCCTGCGCGGCGGCGTCGATGCCGCTGACGGGTGCGCCGGTGATCGCCGCGGCTGCGGCGGCCTCGTTGGCCGCGGTCGCCGCCTCGAACAGCGCGCGCTGCTGCGCGGTGGGCGGGCCGCAGAACCAGGTGCGCTCGTTCTCCACCACCAGGCCGTTGACACGCAGCACGACGATGTTGACCAGCCCGTGCCCGCGCTCGATGCGCGCACCGGCCTGCCGGCCGTCGCCGTGGGGTGCTGCCGAAGCCGGGCCGGAGAGCGTCCAGCAGCGCATGATTTCCAGGTGCTGCGCCGGGAAACGGCGGCCGCCTTCCTCGCAGGCGAGTGCGGCCATCGCCATGTCCATCTCCTGCACCAGCCGGCCGGGACGGATCGCCTCGCGGTACTGCGCCTGCACCCAGTCGGTGAGTGCGGCGATCTCGCGCAGCAGCGCGATTTCCTGTTCGTGCTTGACCCAGCGCAGCGCACGCATCTCGGCGAGCACCGGTTCGATGCGGGCGTGCGGCAGCAAGGCGATGGCGCGGCCGAGCGGGCCGCCCGCGCTCTCGGCGCCGATGCGCGCGCGCGAAAGCCCCGCCTCGCGCAGCCGGTCCGCGACCATCTCCGGCCATTGCGCAAGCAGCGGCAGGCGGGCGGCTACGCGCGGATGCTCGGCGTAGAAGCGGGCGTCGTGCAGCCACAGGCGGCGGTCCTCGGCCGCGTAGCGCCAGTGGTTGGTCGAGAGTTCGTTGAGCACCGCGAAAGGTTCGCCCTCGCGCGGCACGATGCAGACGATCGGGCGCTCCCAAATCTGCACGTCGGTCGAGAAATTGGTCGCGAACTGGAAGAAATCCGCCGAGGTGAAGGCGAGCGCGTCGAGCTGCGCGCGGTCCATCAGCGCGCGCATCAGCCCGAGGCGATAGTCGCGAACGGCAGGCCCAAGGAACGCCATCGCAGGCTCCTCTCTCAGGTGCGGGAGATCATCAACATGGCGGGCAGGGCGAGATGCGCGAACGTGCGCACCAGGTCGAGGTCGCTCTCGTCGTAGTGCCCGGCACCGGCGAGCAGGTTGAGCGTGCCGATCGTCTGGCCGGCCCAGCGCACCGGCATGTTCAGCACGCTCTCGCAGCCGAGCGAGAGGATCAGCGCGTGATCGAAGAACACCGCGCGGATATCATCGGCGGTGCGGCCGATATAGGGCTCGCCACGGCCGATCACGCGCTGCATCCAGGCGCTGTCGGTCACCGGCTTGCGGCCGCCCAACGGATATTTTTGCGGGTTGTTGGTATAAAAGCGTTCCGATTGGCGCAGTGCCGGATGATGGATCAGCACCGTGAACAGGAGGTGCCCGGGATCCAGCGCCAGCGCCGCGTCGAGCGCGCGGAAGGTCGCGTCGGGCTGATCCCTCTCGGCGTGGGCGCGGATGACCGAGTCGAAATCGCTCATGGCCGGGAGTGTAGCCGAACCCGCTCGGGAAGCACCCCCTCGGGCCGCAGATGCAGCAGCGCGATCAGTGCCGCCCCGATCACGCCCTCGCGCACCGCCGCGACCTGCACCGGATGCAAGGACGGCAACACGGCGCCGAGGAAGCGCGTGCCCTCGGTCAGCGCCGTGACCAGGACCGCGCCCAGCACCGCGCCCGTCATCCGCCCGGTGCCGCCGGCAACGACTGCGAGCACGACGTAGATCGTGAGCAAGGGCTGGAACGCGTCGGGGGCGACATAGGCGTTGAACTGCGCGTAGAGCGCACCGGCCAGCCCGCTCGCGCCGGCGCCGAGCGTGAAGGCCTGCACCTTGAAGCGCAGCGTGCGCTTGCCGGCGACCTGCGCCACCACCTCGTCTTCCCGGATCGCACGCAGAACGCGGCCGAAGGGCGCTACGGAAAGACGAAAGAAGCCGAGCCCGACCAGCAGCACCGCGCCCCAGACAAGGGCCAGAAAAAGCAGCTCGAAGCCGATCGGCGAGAGCGCGCCGCGGCCGGCGGCGGGGATGTTGCTGATCCCGTCGCTGCCGCCGGTCAGCCACATCTCGTTGGTGGCCGCGAGGCGCAGCACCTCGGCGAAGCCGAGCGTCACGATCGCGAGATAGTCGCCGCGCAACCGCGCGGTGAGCAGGGCGACCCCGGCGCCGAGGGCCGCGGCGCCTGCGGTCCCGATCGCAAGGGCCGCACCGAGCGGCCAGCCGAAGCGCGCGCTCAGCAGCGCCGTCGCGTAGGCGCCGACCGCGTAGAAGCCGGCGAGGCCGAGATTGATCATCCCGCCCAGCCCCCAAATCAGGTTGAGGCCGAGCGCCAGCAGCCCGGTCAGGCCGGCATAGGTCGCGAGTGCCAGCAGATAGCTCGCCATCAGGCGGCGCGCTCGCCGAGCAGGCCGCTCGGGCGCAGCGACAGCACGATGAGGATGGCGAGGAAGCCGATCGCGGAGCGGTAGGAGGGCGGCAGGACGAGCAGCGAGAGTTCTTCGCCGAGGCCGACGACGAACGCGCCTGCGACCGCGCCGGGGATGCTGCCGAGGCCGCCGACCACGCAGGCGGCGAACACCGCGAGCATCACGTCGAACCCGCTGAGCGGGCCGACCGAGGTATCGAGCGCGATCAGCATCCCGCCCAGTCCCGCCAGCCCCATGCCGATGAAGGTCGCGGTGCGCGCGACGGCGGCGGCGTTGATGCCCTTCAGGCCCGCGAGCGGGGCGTTGTCGGCGACCGCGCGCATCGTCTTGCCGGTGCGCGTGAGCCGCAGGAAGGCGAACAGCGCCGCCATGATCGCGACCGCAATCGCCGCGTTCGCCACCTGCTGCGGCCCGAGCCGCAGGGCGCCCAATCGCCAGTCGCGGAAGATCGGCAGATCGTAGCTGCGCAGATCGTTGCCGAACACGAAACGCACGACGTTTTCGAGCACGATGTTCAGCGCGACCGACGCGATCGCCGCCGGCAGCGCGCCGGCCGGCCGTAGCCGGCGCAGCGCCGCCTCGTCGCAAGCGACGCCGACCACGCCACCCGCCACGAACGCGGCGAGCAGCGCCGGCAGCACCGGCGCGCCCAGCCAGACATTGGCGATGAAGCCGGCATAGGCGCCGATAGTCGCGAGGCCGCCGACCGCGAAATTGGGAAAGCGCAGCACCGCATAGATCGCGTTGAAGCCGAGCGCCGGCACCGCCAGCATCGCCCCCGACATCAGCCCGTTGAGGACGAGCTGCGCCAGCTCCGCGATCAAGAGACCGACAGCAGCGTGTCGTGCCCGCCCTCGATGCGATCGAAGCGGAATTTCGAGGATGCGATGTCGCCCGAGGGCAGGAAATCGCACGGGCCGGACGCGCCGTCGTAGTTCACCGCGCGGCCCGCCGCCAGCAGCTTGATCCCCTCGACCGCGCTGCTGACGTGCTGGCCGGAACCCTGGCTGATCGCGCGGACATTGTCGTGGATCGCAACCCCGGACGCGGCGCCGGCTTTTGCGATCGCGAGGGCCGCCAGCGAAACATGGTCGTAGATCTGGCAGGAATAGGGATCGGGGTTCTTCGTGCCAAGAATCTGCTGCACCCGCGCATAGGCGGGGCTCGCGATGTCGGGCGAAGGCGCGTAGCTCAGCAGCCCGTTCGTCACCTGCACCGGCAGCGCCTTGACCAGCTTCTCGTTGGCGGCGTAGCCGAGCGTGAGCCGCCGCCCGTCGAAGCCCGCCTGATAGAGCTCGCGCAGCAGCACCGCGAGGTCGGGCTCGTAGCTGTTGAGGAACAACGTGTCCGGCTTGCCGCGCAACGCTTGGTCGATCTCTGATCGGAACGACGTCTTGGAGGGATCGTAGATGATGTCGCCGAGCGCGGTGGCGCCGCCCTGCTTCAGCACTTCGGCAACGCGGTGATAGCTGTCCACCGCGAACGGCGCCTGCACCGAGAGCGCGAACATCCGCTTCGTGCCCTGCGCGAGCAGGAATTGCCCGGCGCGGCCGCCTTGCAGGTAGGTGTTGGGCTGGGTGCGGATGATGTAGCCGTGATGCGGCAGCTTGGTGATCGAGTCCGCCCCCGAGACGGTGAACAGCATCGTCTTGCTCTGCCAGCACAGGGGCGCGACCGCGGTGGTCACGGCGGAGGCCCAGGTGCCGAGGATGGCGCAGACCTTGTTGACGTCGATCAGCTTGCGCGCGCCGCGCACTCCGGCATCGGGATTGGTTTCGCTATCCTCGGAGATGAGCGTGAGCTTGCGGCCGAGCACGCCGCCGGCCGTGTTGATGTCGTCGGCTGCTGCACGCGCGACCTTGACCATCGCCGGGCCATAGGTGCCGCCCGCACCGGTGAGCGGGGTGAGGGTGCCGAGACGGATCGGCTCATTGGGTGCCGTCGCGGCACGGGCGGCGGCCGGCAGGGCGAGCGAGGCGAGCAGGGCGGCGCGGCGGGTGAGCATCGATCGGTTCCTGAAAACACCAGAATTGCGCCAAGTCTCGGGAGCAGCCGGCAGTGCGTCAAGCGCGCGGAACGTTATCAGCTTTGGTTCGCTTGGCATCTCCGATGATCGGACAGGCACGGATCGGCGTCTCCGGCTGGACCTACGCGCCCTGGCGCGGCGCATTCTACCCGCCGGGCTTGCCGCACCGGCGCGAGTTGGCCCATGCCGCGCAGCACCTCACCTCGATCGAGATCAACGGCACGTTCTACGGCCTGCAACGACCGGACTCCTTCCGGCGCTGGGCCGCCGAGACACCGGACGATTTTCTCTTCTCGGTCAAAGCGCCGCGCTACATCACGCATTTCCTGCGCGGGCGCGAGGCGGCGACACCGATTGCGAACTTCCTCGCCTCCGGCGTGCTGCTGCTCGGGGCGAAGCTCGGGCCGCTGCTGTGGCAGTTTCCGTCACGGCATCGCTTCGTCGCCGATGATTTCGCCGCGTTTCTCGCGCTGCTGCCGCACGACACCGAGGCCGCCGCGGTGATGGCCGCGCGCCACGACGCCCGCCTCGCCGGCCGCGCCTGGACCCGCACCGACGCGCCCCGCACGCTGCGCCACGCGGTCGAGATCCGCCACGAGAGCTTCGCCGACCCCGCCTTCCTCGACCTGCTGCGCCGGCACGATGTCGCCCTGGTGTGCTCCGACGCTCCCGACTGGCCGCGTTTCACCGACCTCACTGCGGGTTTCGCCTATGCCCGCCTGCACGGCAACGCGACGCTGTATCAGAGCCGCTACAGCGATGACGAACTCGCCGAATGGGCCGCGCGCGTCGATGCGTGGCGTCGCGGGCCACCGGCGCGCGACGCGTTCGTCTATTTCGACAATACCGACAAGCGCGAGGCGCCGCTGGATGCGCAGCGCCTGATCGCGCTGGTCGGCAGTGGGCCGGCGCTGGCATAATCATTCCCACCGTCATGGTCGGCGAAGGCCGACCATCCACGCCTTCACTTGTGGCACGACAGAAAGACGTAGATGGTCGGCCTTCGCCGAGCATGAGTGCGTCCGCGAGGACGCTTTGTCTGCACGGTGCAAGTCCGTGCCTGGGTTGGTCGCAGCCCAGTAATCGAAGGTAACTGCGTCGCCGAGAGGCGGGGTGGGGAGCAACCGGAGGTGAACCGGCAGTCCGTAGGATGACGAACCTGTTTCGGCGGGGTCTGGTGGCGAGCCTGCTCATGAATGGCGAAGCCTGGAACAACCGCCGGCGCTGAGGCGACTGACAAAGCGACCGGCGGGCGGATCACGTGGTTGAGGGCGGAATGCCGGGACGGCAAGGCGGCTGAAACGGAGAGACCTGGCGGTTCGGGTGAGACCGCCAGGAGTCAAGAGCCTTCATAGTACCGCGGTGGCGCGAGCCACGAGAGGGACGGGCAGCAAAACCGACCCAAGGGAAGGGAGGCAGGGAGCTGGATGCGAGAGGTCGAGCATGGAGCAGGAAAGTCCCGGCAGTGCCGCCAAGGCTAAGCAAGGGACAGATGCCATCGTCGGGAAACCCCGCGAACTGTGGTGGACGGAAGCTTCGATCTGGACGGATCGCATGGTGTCGGCGCTTGGTAACGGCGTCAAAGGAGGCAAGTGGTTCAGTCTGATCGACAAGGTCACCCGACCGGCAACCCTTGAACTGGCGTGGCAGCGTGTTGCCCGCAACAAGGGGGCGGCCGGTGTGGATGGGCAAAGTGTCGAACGGTTCGCTGGGCAGTCGGGGCGGTATCTGCGGGAACTCCGGGAGAGCCTGGAAGACGGCAGCTACCGGCCGAGCCCGGTCAAACGGGTGAAGATACCCAAGGCGGACGGCAAGACTCGCCCGCTGGGGATTCCGACGGTCAAGGACCGGATTGTCCAAACCGCCCTGAAGCTGGTCATCGAGCCGATCTTTGAAGTGCAATTCCGGCCCGGAAGCTACGGCTTCCGTCCGGGACGCGGCTGCAAGGACGCTCTGCGGGAAGTCGACCGGCTGCTGAAGGAAGGCCGCACCTTCGTGGTGGATGCCGACCTGAAGAGCTACTTCGATACCATCCCGCACGACCGGCTGCTGGCGATGGTGGCAGGCTCGATCAGCGATGGCCGTGTGCTGGCGTTGATCGAGGGCTTCCTGCGCCAGGAGATCATGACGGAGATGGCGCACTGGCAGCCGACGACGGGAACGCCCCAAGGGGCGGTGCTGTCGCCGCTGCTGGCCAACCTGTACCTGCACGCGCTCGACCGACTGATGGAGCGGAGCGGCGATCGGATGGTGCGCTACGCCGACGACTTTGTGATCCTCTGCGCGTCGGAAGCGGAGGCGACGGCAGCCCTGCGCCAGGTGACGGCGTGGGTGACTGCCAACGGCCTGACGCTGCACCCGGACAAGACACGGATCACCGACAGCCGACAACCGGGCCAGGGATTTGAGTTCCTTGGCTACCGGTTCGAGGCCGGTCGGCGGGTACGTGCGCACCAAGAGTTTGAAGGCCTTCCGGGACAGGGTGAGAGCCAGGACGATCCGCAGCCGAGGTGACAGCCTGGGGCGGATCATCGCTGACCTCAATCCGCTGCTGCGCGGGTGGTTTGGCTACTTCATGCATGCCAGGCCGCGCCTGTTCCGCAAGCTCGACGGCTTTATCCGACGGCGGCTGCGCGCCATCCTGCGCAAGCAGGAGAAGCGTCCCTCGATGGGGCGCAGCGAAGCCGACCACCGGCGCTGGACCAATGCCTTCTTCGCGGCTCAAGGGCTGTTCACCCTACAAGCGGCCTTCGGCAACGCGAGGCACTCACGATGAGGAAACCAGCAACTGGAGAGCCGTGTGCGGGAAAATCGCACGCACGGTTCGGAGGGCGGGGAGGGCGATCGCCCTTCCCGACCCCTATCGTAAGCGCCTGAAGCGGCGCTTTCGCCCCCAATCCTTACGCCCGGCGCCGCGCCATTGCCGGTGCCGGCAGCAGAGCCGCCAGGAAATGCCCGGTGTAGCTTCCTGGCGTCGCGGCCACCGCCTCCGGCGTGCCCTCGGCCACGATCCGGCCGCCGCCGTCGCCGCCCTCCGGGCCGAGATCGATCACCCAGTCGGCGGTCTTGATGACCTCCAGATTGTGCTCGATCACGATCACCGTGTTGCCGGCATCGACCAGCGCGTGCAGCACGTCCAGCAGCTTGCGCACGTCCTCGAAATGCAGCCCCGTCGTCGGCTCGTCGAGGATATAGAGCGTCCGTCCGGTCGCGCGCCGCGCCAGCTCCTTCGCGAGCTTGATCCGCTGCGCCTCGCCCCCCGAGAGCGTGGTCGCCTGCTGGCCGAGCTTGATGTAGCCCAGCCCCACCTTCTGCAAGATGGTCAGCCGGTCGCGGATGCGGGTCTGCGCCGAGAACAGCGGCACCGCCTCGTCCACCGTCATGGCCAGCACTTCCGCGATCGACCGGCCGCGGAACTTCACCTCCAGCGTCTCGCGGTTGTAGCGGGCACCCTTGCAGACGTCGCAAGTCACATAGACGTCGGGCAGGAAGTGCATCTCGATCTTGATGACGCCGTCGCCCTGGCACGCCTCGCAGCGCCCGCCCTTGACGTTGAAGGAAAACCGCCCCGGCTTGTAGCCGCGCGCCCGGGCCTCGGGCAGCTCGGCGAACCAGTCGCGGATCGGCGCAAACAGGTCGGTGTAGGTGGCCGGGTTGCTGCGCGGCGTGCGGCCGATCGGCGACTGGTCGATGTCGATGATCTTGTCGAGCAGTTCCAGCCCCTCGATGCGATCGTGAGCCAACGGCACCTCGCCCGATCCCATCAGCCGGCGCGACGCCGCCTTGTACAGCGTATCGACCACCAGGGTCGATTTGCCGCCGCCCGAAACGCCGGTGACGCAAGTGAGCGTGCCGAGCGGAAAGCCGGCCGTGATGTCTTTGAGATTGTTGGCTCGCGCGCCGACCACGCGCACCACCCGCCGGGGATCGACCGGCCGCCGCCGCTCCGGCACCGCGATCCGGCGCCGGCCCGAGAGATAGTCGCCGGTGAGCGAGGCGGGGTTTTCCGCCACTTCGTCGGGCGTGCCCTCAGCGACCACGTGCCCGCCGGCGATGCCCGCCGCCGGCCCCATGTCGATCACGTGGTCGGCGGCGCGGATCGCGTCCTCGTCGTGCTCAACCACCAGCACCGTGTTGCCGAGCGCCTTGAGCCGCCGCAGCGTGCCCAGCAGCCGCTCGTTGTCGCGCTGGTGCAGCCCGATCGAGGGCTCGTCGAGCACGTAGAGCACGCCCGTCAGGCCCGAACCGATCTGGCTCGCGAGCCGGATGCGCTGGCTCTCGCCGCCGGAGAGCGTGGCGGAGCCGCGCGCCAGGGTCAGGTAGTCCAGCCCGACATCGACCAGGAATTGCAGCCGCTCGATGATCTCGCGCAGGATGCGGCGCGCGATTTCCCGACGTTGCGGGGTCAGCGTCTCCTCCACGCCGCGAAACCAGTCGAGCGCCGCGCGGATCGAAAGATCAGAGGCTTGGGCGATGTTCTTCCCGGCGACGCGCACCGCCAGCGCCTCCGGCTTGAGGCGCGCGCCGTGGCACACGGCACACGGTTTCTCGGCCTGGTAGCGCGCCATCTCCTCGCGCACCCAGGCGCTGTCGGTCTCCTGCCAGCGGCGCTGGAGATTGTGCAGCACGCCCTCGAACGGCTTCTTCACCGTGTAGGCGCGCACCCCGTCCTTGTAGGCGAAGGCGATCTCGGCCGTGGTGCCGTTCAGGATCGCGTCGCGCACACGCTCGGGGAGCGCGTGCCACGGCGTGCGCGTGCTAACCCGGAAGTGCTTGGCGATACTGGAAAGCGTCTGGTCGTAATAGGGGCTGTGCGCGCCGCTCCAGGGGGCGACGGCGCCGTTGGCGAGGGACACGAGCTCGTCGGGCACCACCAGGGCCGGATCGAAGAACGTCTCCACGCCCAAGCCGTCGCAGGCCGGGCAGGCGCCGTGCGGCGAGTTGAAGCTGAACAGCCGCGGCTCGATCTCCTCGATCGTGAAGCCCGAGACCGGGCAGGCGAAGCGGCTGGAGAACACGGTGCGCTCGCCGGTGTCGGCGTTCTCGGCATAGGCGACGCCGTCGGAGAGGCCGAGTGCGGTTTCGAAACTGTCGGCGAGCCGGGTCTGCATGTCCGGGCGGACCACGAGCCGGTCCGCCACCGCCTCGATCTCGTGCTTGACCTTGCGGTTGAGCGCCGGGACGTCGCCGATCTCATACAGCGTCCCGTCCACCTTGGCGCGGGTGAAGCCGCGGCGCTGCAATTCCGCCAATTCCTTGCGGTACTCGCCCTTGCGGTCGCGCACAACGGGGGCGAGCAGCAGCAGCCGCGTCCCCTCCGCCATCGCGGCGACGCGATCGACCATCTGGCTGACGGTCTGCGCCTCGATCGGCAGGCCGGTCGCGGGCGAGTAGGGCACGCCCGCGCGCGCCCACAGCAGGCGCATGTAGTCGTGGATTTCGGTGACGGTGCCGACGGTCGAGCGCGGGTTGCGGCTGGTGGTTTTCTGCTCGATCGAGATTGCGGGCGAGAGGCCCTCGATCGCGTCCACGTCGGGCTTGCCGGCGAGTTCGAGGAACTGGCGCGCGTAGGAGGAGAGGCTCTCGACGTAGCGGCGCTGGCCCTCGGCATAGATTGTGTCGAAGGCGAGCGAGGATTTTCCGGAGCCGGAGAGGCCGGTGAGGACCGTCAGGCTGTCGCGTGGGATTTCCACGTCGATGTTCTTGAGGTTGTGCTCGCGCGCGCCGCGCACGCGGATGGCGCCGGCCATGCGGATCAGGCTCCCCGGGTGGGTGATCGGGTGGGCGATAGAGTGGGTCATGGGACTCGGGCGTGTTCCGGTCTTGTTCGCCGGTATGGCAGAGCCTAGGGTGAAGGGGAAGGGCGAACTGGCCGGGACTCGGTGCGGCCGTTATGCTCCGGCCGCGGGTAGCAGGGAAGACATGGTGCGATGGCGGGCAGCGTCAACAAGGTGATCCTGGTCGGCAATCTCGGGCGCGACCCCGAGGTGCGGAACACCCAGGACGGGCAGAAGATCGTGCAGCTCAATCTGGCCACCAGCGAGAACTGGAACGACAAGGCCTCGGGCGAGCGCCGCGAGCGCACGGAGTGGCACCGGGTGGTCATTTTCAACGAGCGCCTTGGCGACATCGCCGAGCGGTTCCTGCGCAAGGGCCGTAAGGTCTATGTCGAGGGCGCGTTGCAGACGCGGAAATGGACCGACAAGGACGGGGCGGAGAAATACACGACCGAGGTGGTGATCGGCCGCTTCCGGGGCGAGCTGACGCTGCTGGACAGTCAGCGGGACGAGGCGGGCGAGGGGGGCGGGTATTCGGCGACCCGCACCACGGCGCCGCGGACGCGGCCGGCGGCGGCCGAGGGACCGTCGTGGGATTCGGGGAAGAGCGGGAACGATCTGGACGACGAGATTCCGTTCTGACTGAGTTCGCGTCCGGCATCGCCCCGGCCGCCTCGGTGGTTTGGCGACTGATACCGATTGCCCAACACATTGACCTCTCGACCCCTCCCCCCGGCCCCCTCCCGCAACGGGTCCGGGGGCGGAGAGGGAAGGGTCGCGCATGAAATTCCTCGACCAGGCCAAGATCTACATCCGCTCCGGCGACGGCGGCGACGGCGTGGTTGCGTTCCGGCGCGAGAAATACCTCGAATTCGGCGGGCCCGACGGCGGCGACGGCGGCCGCGGCGGCGATGTCGTGTTCGAGGCGGTACCCAACCTCAACACCCTGATCGACTTCCGCTACACGCAGCATTTCCGCGCCAGGAAGGGCGGCAACGGCGCCGGCAGCGACCGCACCGGTGCCGCCGCCCCGTCCGTCGTGATCCATGTCCCGATCGGCACCGAACTGCTCGCCGACGATCGCCAGACGCGGCTCGCCGATCTCGATCGGCCCGGTGCGCGCGTGGTGCTGGCCCGCGGCGGCGACGGCGGTTTCGGCAATGCGCACTACAAATCCAGCACCAACCGCGCCCCGCGCCGGGCCGATCGCGGGTTCCCGGGCGAGGAGCGCTGGGTCTGGCTGCGCCTCAAGCTGATCGCCGATGCCGGTCTGATCGGTCTGCCCAACGCGGGGAAGTCAACGCTGCTCGCCGCCGTCTCCGCCGCCCGGCCGAAGATCGCCGACTACCCGTTCACCACGCTGCATCCGCAGCTCGGCGTGGTCCGGCTATCGGCGACGGAAGAATTCGTGCTCGCCGACATCCCCGGCCTGATCGAAGGCGCGCACGCGGGCGCGGGGCTGGGCGACCGCTTCCTGGGCCACGTCGAGCGCTGTGCGGTGCTGCTGCATCTGATCGACGGCGCTGCCGGCCACGTGGTGCAGGCATGGCGGACGGTTCGCGCGGAGCTTGCCGCCTACGGCGCCGGGCTCGCGACCCGCCCCGAAATCGTGGTGCTGAATAAGGCCGACGCGATCGCCCCGCGCGAGCTGGCCGCGCGCCGGACGGCACTCGCCCGCGCTTGCGGCCGGGAGCCGCTGGTGGCCTCGGGGGCGACCGGCGAGGGCGTGCCCGCCTTGCTCCGTGCCGCCGCCGACGCCATCGCCGCCGCGCGCCGGGCGCCTGGCGGCCGCGATCGGTCGCACTCGCCCCCTCCCTCCGACCGGTCCGAGCCCTCTCCGCCCTTGGGGGCGGAGAGGGTTGGGTGAGGTGGGGGCCAGCCGCGATGGCCTCACGGGCGCCGCGGGAGAGCTTCCCCCACCTCACCCCGGCCCTCTCCGCCCCCGGGGGCCGAGAGGGAGTTACGCCGCGCCTCGCCGACGCCCGCCTGCTGGTGGTCAAGGTCGGCAGCGCGCTGCTGGTCGATCCGGCCGCCGATACGCCGCGCGCCGAGTGGCTCGACGGGCTCGCCGCCGACATCGCCGCGCTGGCCGGACGCGGCGCGCAGGTGATCGTCGTCTCCTCCGGCGCGATCGCGCTGGGCCGCCCCGCTCTCGGCCTCACCCGCGCCCGCCTGCGACTCGAGGAGCAGCAGGCCGCCGCCGCGGTCGGCCAGATCCGTCTCGCCCAGGCCTGGACCGCGGCATTGGCCGCGCACGGCCAGACCGCGGCGCAATTGCTGCTCACCCTCGCCGATACCGAGGACCGGCGCCGCTATCTCAACGCGCGCGCGACCCTCGCGACCCTGCTCGGGCTCGGCTGCATCCCCGTCATCAACGAGAACGACACGGTGGCGACGACCGAAATCCGCTTCGGCGACAACGACCGCCTCGCCGCCCGCGTCGCCGAGATGGTGCAGGCCGACCAGCTCCTGCTGCTCTCCGATATCGACGGCCTCTACACCGCCGATCCGAAGCGCGATCCGGACGCCGCGCATATCCCCCTCGTTGCCGCCCTCACGCCCGAGATCGAGGCGATGGGCGGCGATCCGCCCCCCGGCTATTCCTCGGGCGGGATGCGCACCAAGCTCGCCGCCGCGCGGATCGCGACCCAGGCCGGCTGTGCGATGGCGGTGGCACTCGGCCATATCGCGCACCCGCTGCGCGCGCTGGCGGAGGACGCGCGCTGTACCTGGTTTCTCGCCGCGCCCGAGGGCCGCTCGGCGCGAAAACGCTGGATCGCCGGCAGCCTGCAGCCCGCCGGCTGGGTTGCGATCGACACGGGTGCGGCCCGCGCGCTCGCCGCCGGCGGCTCGCTGCTGCCGGCCGGGGTGCGCGCGGTCGGGGGCAAGTTCGAGCGCGGCGACGCGGTGCTGGTGCGCGGCCCGGACGGCGCGCCGCTCGCGCGCGGCCTCTCGGCCTACGGCGCCGAGGATGCCGGCCGCATCGCCGGCCATCGCTCGGAGGAGATCGAGGCGATTCTCGGCTGGCGCGGCCGCGACGAGCTGATCCACCGCGACGATCTCGTGCTGTTGTAGGGGGATGCACGATGCTGTCGATCACGCCGGAGGCGCCGCAGCAAGATGACGTGGTGCAGCTGTTGGAAGAGGCGGAAAGCGGGTTGGCGTCGCTCTATCCGGCAGAAAGCCGGCACGGGCTGAATGCGGCTGAGTTGGAGAGGCAAGGTGTGCGTTTCTTCGTGGCCCGCCTGGACGGGCGCGCGATTGGTTGCGGCGGCTACCTTCCTGGCGCAAACCTTCCTGGCGCAAACCGAAGTGCCGAATTGAAGCGCATGTTTACGACAAACGCCATACGAGGGCAAGGCTTTGGCCGCGCAATATTACAAGCTGTAGAAGAGTCCGCCCGTCACGAAGGCATCGAAATTCTGCAATTGGAAACCGGCGTGAAATCCACGGAAGCATTGGGCCTCTATCGTCGATTCGGGTATCGTGAACGCGGCCCATTCGGCAACTATCGCTCCGATCCGCTTTCTGTCTTCATGGAAAAGCGCTTGGCTTGACGGCTCTGCTGTCCCGATTCCGCAGTTCCTGGTCATTGCGAGGAGCGCAGCGACGAAGCAATCCATGTGTGGACGGCCCCCTGCTTGCAAGGGTGTGGGCGGATTTTTGGGTCGGGTCGCTTGCGTCCATGTGTCCGGCCTGTTGGTGCGGTCGGCGCCCACCCGGCCCTCGGCGCCGCACGATCAGCGGACCGCCTCGACCTACATCTTCGGCGCCATCTGCCCCAGCGAGGGCAAGGCGGCCGGCCTGATCCTGCCGTGGTGCAACACCGAGGCGATGAACCTGCACCTTTCCGTCATCTCGGCCGAGGTCGCGCCGGGTCGGCAGGCAGCGCTCCTGCTCGATCAGGCCGGATGGCACCTCTCGGCGCGGCTCGCCGTGCCCGACAACATCACTATCGTCCCGCTGCCAGCCAAGTGCCCCGAGTTGAACCCGCAGGAGAACATCTGGCAGTTCATGCGCGACAATTGGCTCTCCAACCGCATCTTCACCGGCTACGAGAAGCTGGTCGATCACTGCTGCGAGGCCTGGAACAAGCTCGTGGCGCAGCCCTGGACCATCATGTCCATCGGCCTGCGCGATTGGGCGCATGGGTTCTGACCAGAGAGTCTTGGTATACCCCGAATCCACGAGAGCCCGGCGGAATTAACTTGCGCCGACGCGACGCGGTCGGATTCGCTGGCGGCATGGCAGGATTGGTTCTGACCCCATTGGATCGGGCGCATCTGCTGCGGATGATGCGCCGCCAGACGCCGAGCACGGTGCACCGGCGGATGAACGCGTTGCTGTTGCTGGACGACGTCTGGGCGGCGGAGCGGGTGGCGGAGGTGCTGTTCATCGACGCCGAGACGGTGCGCGAGCACCGCCGGCTGTACGCGGCGTCCGGTGTGGTGGGGATCGAGCGGTTGAACTACGAGGGCAGTGAGCCGGCGCTGAGCCCGGAGCAGCTTGATGCGCTGACGACGGAGTTGGAGCGCCGCCTTTATATGACGGCGAAGGCGGTGTGCGACTTCGTCCGGCGGACATTCGAGGTGGAATACACGCCGAACGCCATGACCAAGCTGCTGAAGCGGATCGGGTTCGTCTACAAGATGCCGAAGAGCGTCCCGGCGAAAGCGGATGCCGCGGCGCAGCAGCGGTTCGTGGAACAGACGCTCGCCCCTTTGATGGCCGAAGCGGATGCCGAGCATCCGCTGTATTTCGTCGATGCCACGCACCCGTCGTACACGGCGCATCCGAGCCATGGCTGGATCCGCAAGGGCCGGACGCGGGAGCTGAAGAGCAACCATGGGCGGGTGAACGTCAACATCAACGGCGCGCTGCGTTGGCCCGACCGCACGGTGGTGTACCGCGAGGCGGGCAAGATCACCAGCGCCGAGATGATCGCGCTGTTCCAGGAGCTGGGGGTGCGGCATCCGACGGCGACCGCGATCCGCGTCGTGCTGGACAACGCCCGCTACAACCACTCGGCCGAGATCAAGGCCTATCTGTCGGAGGACGGTTGCCGCATCGAGCTGGTCTACCTGCCGGCCTATGCGCCGACCCTCAACCTGATCGAGCGACTGTGGTGGTTGCTGAAGAAGGCTGTGCTGTACAATCAGCACTATCCTTGCCTCACCGACTTCAAGGCCGCGATCGACGGGTTCTTCGACAATATCGCCAGTTATCGAAGCGAGATCGCCTCATTGATCACTGGCGCATTTCACTTCATTGGCGCATCGAACCCCCAAGCTCCGTGAGAGGAGGGGTATATAACGATGCCAATGCGCGGCGGAAACCGGCCTTGATTGCGCGTCGGACCGTTCATCCTTGCGCGCTGCTACAGCTATGGTCCTTCTGGATGGGATTGTTCTGATCGCCGGTCGCAATGTGGCTTTGGCGGGGGTTGTGTGATCGCGTGATTCTACCGAGAGGGCTGTTTCCTGATCAATACCGGACTACAGTCGGTTGCCGACAGCGGCCCTCGTTCGGCTTTGTGCTATAGCGGGCTGGCGCACCGGGACGACCATTTTCGGACCCAAGGGATGGGTTCGCGGCACCGATGCCGCGACCGTGCGCGGGGCGATGAGGGGCAATCGCGGGCTGGCGCCTTTGTCGTGCGCTTGCAGAGGCGATTTCTGTATCTTCCTGTGAAGCTTGCGGATGGGGCGACAGCAATCTCGAATCGGGGCAAACCACCTTACGCGGGCGTGGTTCGCCGGACAGCCGCCGCGATGATCTCAGCGCGCGGCTCCTCGATGTTTTCCAGAGCCGCGAGCACGGATTCGGCCAACCCCGGCCTCGCCCGCGCGATACGCCCGAGAAGAATGAGGCATTCCTCGTCGGCAACCGCGGATGCGGCATCGATCACCTCGATCGAAGGATCCTGACGCAACAGCCGCACGAGGGCGGGGCGCGCCTCGATCATGCCCATGCGGCCGAGAGAGCACGCCGCTGCTGTTGCAACGAAGCCGTTGAGATCGTCGAGCAGTTCGATCATCAGAAGGATCACGTCCGGCCAGGGGCGCGCGCAGCGACAGGCACAGGCCCGAATCGCCGGCGCGGAATGTCGGAGAAGCGATGCAACGGCGACCGGCGGGAGCGCCGAGCCGATCCGCGCAGCGACATCGACGGCACCGCTCAGGCCGGGTTCCTGCACGACCTGATCGAGGACGATCCGCGCCACGGCTTGTGCCGCCTCGTGGCCGCCGATTGCAGCGAGCCCCTCAAGCGCCGCCGTCTGCTCCGGGATCGCGTGTTCCACCCCGAAGCCCTTGAACCGACGGCAGAGCGCCTCCAGCGCCGGAACGACGCGCACAAGCCGCCGTCGCCCGGCTTCCGCCGCCAGGGGATGGCAGTCGGCAAGCGAGGCTCCGGAAATGGCGGCGGCCAGGGCGTCGTCGTCGAGCTCGGCCGGCGCCAGACGAGGACGTTCGACGATTGTCGCGGCCGTGTGCGCCGAGCCAAAGCCGGCAGCAGAAAAGAGATCAAGCTGCCGACCTGACATCACACCAGGATCCCCATACCAGCCGGTGACGCAATCCGAGGCGGCGGCAGTACCGACGTCACCGCCGCGGTCCGAGTCGCTCATCGCGGGAGCAGGCGTCGCCACCACGCGCGCCTGGCTCCGGTCGCGAAGCCCATCTCCTGTTCCAACGCCTGCAGGTCCAAGCGCACCACGTCGGCGAAGCGGCCCTTGAGCACGAAATCCGGCACGCTGCGGGCGAACTGCGCGGCCTGATTGGTGTCGCCGCCGAAGCTGATGGTCAGCTCCCCGCTCCGGCGGTTCACCGTCACCCGGTCCTCGGCGTCCGCCAGCATGCCGGCGAGTTGATCACGGAAGCGGCGGTGGCGAATGCCGAAATAATCAGCGAACCCAAGCGGCCGGGCCCATCCGGGCGGCTCACCCAGCGCCTCGCCGAGCACTTGCCGCAGCAGTTCGGACGAGCGCGCCAGAAGATCGGGAAACCGCTCTGCCTCGGCATCGATCTCCGCACGCATGGTGCGTACATCCGGAATGAGGCGCTGCAGATAGGATCGGTAGAGCGCGGTGCCGATTTCTCGCTGGGCCCGCCGGGCGATGCGCTCGGTGACCGAGCGGTTCTCGGGGATAGCGGCGTCGATGTGGCACGTGACCATGCGCTTCGTCAGGTCTGGCGGGATCGTGCTGACGTCGCGGTTGGTGGTCAGCACCACCGGCGCATACTGGCTGGCCATCTCCTGGTCGGTGCGCACCAGGTCGGGCACGTGGCTCGAGAACTTGTCGCGGCTGACATCATCGATCAGCAGCGGGATGGCGCCAAGGCGGTCGCGCAGGCCGAGCGCCCGGTTGGCGGTGAACTGGCCGCTGCGGATCATCTTCTCGAAGCCGAACATCGAGCGCGCGGCGATCCGCGTGAACAGCGTCTTGCCGCCGCTTGAGCGCCCGAACAGCACCGCATAGACCGGGTAGACCCAGGGATCGATGCCAACCGGCACCGCCGCCTGACGCAGATAGGGCGCTGTCGGCGCGGCATAGAGCCAGACCAGGAAGGCCCAGTAGACCTCGACGGCCCCCGGCGCATTGCCGAAGAATGCAAGGAAGCTTTGGAGATAGTCCACCAGGACGCGTGCATCCCGGGCGATAGCGTCGGCCGGGACCGACTCCTCCACACGCAGCCAGGGCTGCCCATCCAGCAGCACCAGACCGTTGGCGAAATCGATGTCCGCGCGCGGGATGCGGCCCTCGCTGGCCTCGCCGACCGGCCGTGCCTGATGGCTGCGGATCACCCGCAGCACACTGGCGGCATTGACCACGGTGCGGCCGGCCTTGTCTTTCGGCAATGCCAGATCCTTGAGTTCGGCGCCGAGCGCGGCCGCGGTACGCAAGGCATCGCCCGCAAACCCCGCCGGCATCGGCCGCGCTGGCTGATCGACCAGCGCCAAGCCCGCGTTCAGCACGCGCACGATCGGCACTTCCTCGAGCGCCAGCGGCGTCTCGCGGGCCACGAGCTCACCGTCGGCGCGGGTGCTGACCAGGGCATCCGATGCGACCGGCACGCTGTCGCGCCAGTCGCGCCGGTAGTAGCCCTCGAATAAGTCCCAGGCGGGCTTGCCCTCGAAGGCCACGTAGATCTCGTGCTGGCGCCCCTCGAAGGCCGCCAGGCTCAGATTGGCCGAGCCGGTGACAACGCGGTACCCGGCGGCGCCGGAGAGCAGGTAGAGTTTCTCGTGGCTGGGGCGCCCGCGCAGCAGCCGGAACCGGAGCGTGCCCGCGGCAACCCGCTCGATCAGAGTGCGGCCACTGCGGCCGAGCAGGCGGGCAAGAGCTTCAACCAGCGCCTTCTGGTCCGCCAACGCGTCCGCGAAGCCGTAGGCCTGCACGCTTTGGCTCGCCTGCAGCAGTGCGAGATGCTCGCGCGAGAGGATGCCCTCGGCGCCGAACACGATCTCGACATCCTCCAGGCGATCGGCCAGCCGCATGAGGAATTCGATGCTGCTGGAGAAGGTTATGCCCTTCAGGGCGGTGAAGCCCTCGAAGAGCGCCTCCCAACTGGTCTGCTCCTGCGCAATCAGCTCGGAGCGGAACACCGTGAGCGGGGCGGAGGCCGGGCGAACGGCAGCATCGGTGAAGAGGTCGGCAGCGATGGTCGCGGTTCCTTGCATTGCTTTCGGGCCATTGAAGTCATCAGTCTGCCGCGGAGCAAACTGCTGGCCCTGCGGGCCATCGGGCATTCGGCTGTCTGCTTCCACCATTTGTCTGCCCGGATCAATCAATCAGGGATGAGCGATCGGGGCCGGACGGGTCCCGTGATGGCCGCCTCGGGGCAGCCTCGTCGAGTCCCATAGGAGTTTGACGAGGCGCGACGCCTTTCTGATCAAGAGAGCATGCAGAAGTGTCGGGCGCTGGGTCCGGGGCGGTGCAAGCGCAGTATGCCGGCCTCGTCAGGGGGCGCCCGACGACGCTTCGGGCAGGGCGGACGTCCCACGGCTCCGGATGCTCTCCAGGAAGGCGGCCGATCACCGCGGCGGCGTTCGCGAAAGCACTCGATAGGGTCTTCCGCAGATCACCAGGGAGGACCTCGCCTTGCGAACAGCACACTCGTTATGCGGACTTGCCGGGCTGGCGTTGACCCAGACTGCCGGGGCGCAAGACCTCATATCAGATGCCCACCACTGATCCCGCGAGCCGTGAATGCGGGGCAGCCAGTGGGCCGGATTTCAAAGGCTCGGTCCGGGGCGGCAGCAAGACGTTGTTCCGTCTGCCCGGCAGCCCGCACCCGACGCGCCTCATTGTCACCGAGGCGCCGATCGACGCGCTCAGCCTCGCCGCGTCGAAGGGCATTCGTGCCGACACGGCGTACGTCGCCACCGGCGGCGGCATGGGGCCGGGCACGATCGCGGCGATCGATGGAGCGCACCTTCTGGCGCCGCACGTGGCAGCCTCGGCGCGCGACGCGCAGACGCGCCGGCTCGGGGTGGCCACCATGACCGACCTCTGCGCCCGCGGAAGGAAAAGAGGGATCAGTCCGGTGATCACCACGCAACGGCTGGCCAAGCTGGCGGCGAGCGTGGCGAGCGAGCTCCACAACGTGCTGCTTGGCCTCAACATCTTCGACCGCGACGTGGCGTGCGCCGGCGATTTTATGGCTGCTGAGATTGTCGGCCATCACGATGTCGCCCGGCGCCAGTGTCGGTGCCAGGAATTGCTCGACCCAGGCCAAAAGCGACGGGAGCCGACGCACTGCCCAGTCACCACCGCGAGGGTGTAGCCTCTACAGCAGACTTTCTACGGTGATCGGCAAGTCGCGCACCCGCTTGCCGGTCGCGTGATAAACCGCATTGGCAATCGCTGGCGCGACCGAAACAGCAGTCAGCTCTCCGAGGCCCTTTGCACCGAGCGGGCTCGCTTCTTCGTCGAATTCACCGACGAACACGATGTCCAGGTCCGGAATATCGGCGTTGGTCGGCACGAGGTAGCCGGAGTAATTGCGATTGATGAACCGGGCTGTTGCCGGATCGGTTTCGGACTGCTCGAGCAGCGCTTGACCCACACCCCAGATGACACCGCCGATCGCCTGACTACGGGCTGTCTTGGGATTGATGATCCGGCCGGCGTCGTAGGCTCCGACGAAGCGGTTCAAGCGTACCAGTCCAAGATCTGGGTCGACTCGGACTTCAGCAAACACTGCGGAAAAACTGAAGATCGCCTTCGGACCGTCCGCCTCCGGGACGGGCTGGTAATTCGCGTCGGCCACAAGCCTAGACAGCCCATTGCGCTCCAGCAACTCGGCATAGGCAACATTCAGATTTCGCTCCGCCAGCGCTAGCCTTCCGTCGGCAACCATTACGTCGCCGGCAACCGCACCGGCAAAGGGAGCGTCCCGGCCATGAAGAGCCAGGTCGATCGCCTTCTCGCGGGCAGCCCTGGCAGCGAGCATAACTGAAGCGCCGGCGTTAGCCATTGTGGCCGAACCGATGGACGCGTGAGACGCAGGCAACCTCGTGTCGCCGAGCTGCACAGTCACCTTCTCCGGCGCCAGACCGAGCACGTCGGCAGCCACCTGCTGCATGACGGTGTACGTGCCAGTGCCGATATCGTGGGTCCCGGTTTCAACGACCGCCGAGCCATCCCTGTTCAGGGTGACCCGCGCCTCTGCCGGCCAGCGCCAATGCGTATAAATCGCCCCCGCCATTCCCTGGCCAACCAGGTAGCGGCCATCGCGCATTGAGCCTGGCGCAGAGGTTCGTTTGTCCCAGCCGAACCGCGCAGCTCCCTCCGCCAGGCACTTGCGCATAGCGCGTGTGGAGAAGGGGCGGCCACTATGCGGGTCGAAGTCGGTGTCGTTGAGCAGGCGCAGCGCAACCGGGTCAACGCCTGTCGCATAAGCGAGCTCGTCCATTGCGCTTTCGAGCGCGAAGTGCCCCAGCGCCTCGTGGGGAGAGCGCATCGCCGTTGGCGTATTGCGGTTCACGTGGACAACTTTATGGTTCGTCGCGATTCCACCGCTGGCGGCCCACAGCGAGCGCGACGCCAGCGCTGCATATTCTACGCAATTATCGAATATCGGGGTTGGCGAGATGCTCTCGTGGCGAATTCCAGTCAGCTTGCCGTCCTTGTCTGCGCCCAGCGCAATCTTCTGGATGGTTGCCGGCTGGTGGCCTACCATCGAATACATCTGTGCGCGGGTAAGCTGCACGCGCACCGGCCGGCTCAGAACTTTCGCGGCCAGCGCCGCCAGCAAGGTATGCGGCCAAACATAGGCCTTGCCGCCGAAGCCCCCACCAAGGAAGTGAGACACCACATTGATCTTTACCGGCACTACGTCGAGCACAATCGACACCAGTTCTTTGGCTCCGAAGATGTGCTGGGTCGTTTCATATAGGGTCAGTGTGCCATCTGTGTCCCAGATTGCCGTCGTCGCGTGTGGCTCCATCTGGTTGTGGTGACGATCGGACGTGGTGTAGGTTTGCTCGATCCTGACATTGCCGGCTGCAATTCCCTTGTCCGCGTCACCGACCGACGACGCGACGGGCCAGAGGAATTGCGGCGGATCGACAGCGTCCTTCGCCGTCTGCGGGCCGAATACGACCGGCTGGCGGGCCTCGGTACTCGACGGCAATCAATGTCCCGGCATAAGTTGCCTGGTCGAGGGTCGAGGCAACGACAAGGGCGATCGGCTGGCCGGCGTAGTGAATCTTGGCATCCTGCAGCGGCAGGTAGCCTTGTCCGTGCGGATGGAGGTGACTCCATGGCTTTGGCGTCGGCTTCATGCGCGGCAGGTTACGATGGGTAAATACCGCCAATACGCCCGGCGCCTTCTCGGCGGCAGTGGTATCGAGTGACACCATCTGGCCACTTGCGATTGTGCTATGGACGATTGCGGCGTGGACCGCGCCTGCGAGCGAAAGGTCCGCCGTGTACCGCGCATTGCCGGTCACCTTGAGCCGTCCCTCGATGCGTGAGAGCGGTAGTCCGACGGCGTTCATGAACGTTCTCCCGCGGTCTGCAGTGCCCGCAGCGCAACGCGCTGAGCAAGTTCAACCTTGAAAGCGTTATGAACGAGTGGGCGGGCATCGGCGAAGGACTCGGCGATCGCCAACTTGAGGGTGTCGACGTCCTTGAGCGAAGCTCCCCTTAGTGCCTTTTCGGCCGCTGCGAGGCGCCAGGGCTTGTGCGCTACGCCGCCCAAGGCGAGACGCACCGAGCGGAGGCGCTGGCCGTCGGTCGCGACCGCAGCCGCCGCGGAGACGAGCGCGAACTCGTAGGACTGGCGATCGCGGACCTTGAGGTAATATGAGGCACGCCCCTCAACCCTCGCGGGCACTTCGATCGCGACGATCAGCTCGTCGCGATTGAGCACATTGTCACGCTCCGGTGCGCTGCCTGGCAGGCGATGGAAGTCCGCGACCGGGATCGATCGTTCTCCTGCAAGCCCATGCACGATGACATTTGCATCCAGGGCCGCCAATGCCACCGCCAAGTCGGAGGGATTCGTGGCGACACAGGCATCGGACCATCCGAAGATGGCATGATTGCGATTGACGCCGCGGAGCGCCGAGCAGCCGGAGCCTGGCCGCCGTTTGTTGCAGGGTGGGCCGTCCTCGTCACGGAAATAGGCACAGCGCGTGCGCTGCATAATGTTGCCACCGATTGACGCCATGTTTCGGAGCTGCCCGGATGCGGCGAATAGCAATGCCTCGGCGATAACGGGAAAGCGCCCGCGTACCTCCGCGTCCGCTGCGACTTCGCTCATTCGGGCCAATGCACCGATGCGTATGCCATCGTCCGGCAACGCCTCGATCCGTGCCATCTCAGGCAAGCCATTGATGTCCAACAGACGCTCGGGAAGGAGCGCGCGGTCTTTTATCAGACCGATAAGAGGCTGACCCGGAATGGTCCCGGAATAGTTTAGCGAGTTCATTTCAAGGAAATGGGCGATGGGTGGGTCACCTTGCGGTCTGCAGGAATCCTACGGGGTTGCGTGATTTCAGCGGCTTGGGTTCTCTCGTGGTTGCGACGACACGAAAGAGGGACCCGATGGCCTGGACTGAAATCACGCGCGCCAAGTATCGGCGCGATGGACTGCGCTATGCAAGCGATACCACCAACGAGGAGTGGGGCGTGATCGAACCGCACCTCCCCGCGGCGGCAAGCTGCGGGCGGACGCGCGAGACCGGCCTGCGAGATGTCGTCGATGCGATCTTCTATATCGCGCAGTCGGGCTGCCAGTGGCGGCTGCTGCCGAAGGAGTTTCCCCCGTTCACGACGGTGCAGCGGTACTTCTACGCGTGGCGGGACAACGGGACGTGGCAGACCATCAATCATGCACTGCTGATGTCGGTGCGCGAGGCCGCCGGCCGCGAGGCAAGTCCGAGCGCGGGCGTGATCGACAGCCAGTCGGTCAAGACCACGGAGTTTGGCGGTCCGCGCGGCTATGCGGCCGAGAAGATGATCAAAGGCCGAAAGCGCCATATTCTCACCGACACGATCGGCCTGCCGGTCGGGATGATCGTTCACCCCGCCGACGTGCAAGATCGCGATGGGGCGCCAGGCCTGCTGGCGAGCATCCGCAGCGCCTTCCCCTGGTTGCGCCATGTCTTCGCCGACGGGGGCTATGCCGGTGACAAGCTGAAGGGCGTCCTCGAAAACCTCGGCGACTGGACCATCGAGATCGTCAAGCGGTCAGACGCCGCCAAGGGCTTCGTCCTGCTGCCCCGGCGATGGGTCGTCGAACGCACCTTTGCCTGGCTCAACCGCAACCGTCGCCTGGCCAAAGACTTCGAGGCGACAACCCAAAGCGCGGTGACTTGGCTTTACATCACCAGTGTCAAGCTCATGATGCGACGGCTGGCAGCCGCTTGAGCCGCTGTGGTGGGCCAAATTTCCCCATTAAGTCAATATACTCGCGTTCCGACGGCGATTGAGTCAGACTAAGATCGGTGCCTCCTGCAATAAAGGCGAGTTGTGCGTCCTCGGCGTGAGCCGCGATAGCTTTCGCCGGATCATCAACTCTCAAAAGCGCAAAAGGATGCATGGCTCAGCTCCTCCTGGCTACCTCGGCGACGGCGTCTGCAATGTTGGGGTAGCAAGCGCAGCGGCAAAGATTGCCGCTCATCCGCTCACGAACCTCCGCGTCCGAAAGGTCCGACATGGTGAACGGCCTCCTGACGTCGGCCGTTGCTGCGCTCGGCCAGCCAGCTTTCGCCTCTTCAATCACGGCCACGCCGGACATGATCTGCCCCGACGTGCAGAAGCCGCACTGAAAGCTGTCGTGCTCGATAAACGCTGCCTGGAGCGGGTGGAGCGTTCCCTCGCGTTGCAACCCTTCGATGGTAGTGATCAGCTTGCCCCCCTGCATCACTGCCAGGGTCATGCAGGAGAGAACGCGTCGTCCGTCGATATGCACGGTGCATGCTCCGCATTCACCCCGATCGCAGCTCTTTTTCGTGCCCGTGAGCGCTAATTCTTCACGCAACGCATCAAGCAACGTCGTGCGCGGTTCGGCCATGAACCTGCGGCTTTGACCATTGATCGTTATACTCACCGGCCTGCGTTCTGTACCTTGTACGGCTCCGCCGGTGCCGCCGAACGCGCTTCTATTCGTCTCGCTCATGTTCCAACTCCTCAGGCGGCAAGTACGATTAATACCAAGACTCTCTGATCAGAACCCATGAGCCCAATCGCGCAGGCCGATGGACATGATTGTCCATGGCTGCGCCACCAGCTTGTTCCAGGCGCTGCAGCAGTGATCGACCAGATTGTCGTATCCGGTGAAGATGCGGTTGGAGAGCCAGTTGTCGCGCATGAACTGCCAAATGTTCTCCTGCGGGTTCAGCTCGGGGCACTTGGCTGGCAGCGGGACGATGGTGATGTTGTCGGGCACGGCGAGCCGTGGCGAAAGGTGCCATCCCGCCTGATCGAGCAGCAGCGCGGCGTGCCGACCGGGGGCGACCTCGCCCGAGATGGCGGCCAGTTGCAGGTTCATGGCCTCGATGTTGCACCAGGGCAGGATCAGGCCCGCCGCTTTGCCCTCTTTCGGGCAGATGGCGCCGAAGATGTAGGTGGAAGCGGTGCGCTGGTCGTGGGGCGCCGAGGGCCGGGTGCCGCGCAGCGACCAGCGGCGGGTGATCTTGTTCTTCTGGCCCACTCTGGCCTCGTCGCCGAACCAGACCTCTATATCGGCAGGATCGATCCCCCGCTCGCGCGCGATCGCTGCCAGCGCGGCGGGAAGGTCTTTTTTTTAAAGTCCTCGACCGCACCTGCGGCCTGGGCATGATGGTGCGGCCGTGCCGACAGCTTGCGGTATCCCATCGCCCGCAGCTCGCGGCTCAGCGTCTGCTTGGAGATGCTGATGTGGAATTCGTCCCAGACCCATTGGCACAAATCGATGATCCGCCACCGGACCACACCATGTACCGCCGGGATCGGCCCGCTTTCGATCACCGCCGCCAGTGCCGCCCGGTGCGCGGCGTCCAGACGGGACGGCTGACCGGGGGCTTTGCGGTCGATCAGCCCTTGCGGACCGTACGCGTTGAACCGCAGCACCCAGTCGCGCACGATTTGCAGGGTCACGCCGCCGATCGCCGCCGCCTCGCTGCGCGTGGCCCCGTCATAGATCGCGGCCAGCGCCAGCAGGCGGCGCACCTGCTTGGCATCGCGGCTCGCGCGCGCCGCCCGGCGCACGCCGGCCGCGTCAAAATCGGCCCGCAGCGGGATCGGCATGGCGAAACTCCCCCCGTTCGCCAGCCTTCAAGCAGATCGCCGCCGCGTCGGGGAATCCCCAATGAGTTCGCGACCATCAGGCTTGGTATAAGGGTCGTCCACCAGCGAGGTGGAGGTCCTGGAGATCAGAACGCCGGCGACGCGGCGCTTTCTTCCGACAAAACTTCCTGCGCGCGCCGCGGCGCTACATTAGCAAGCAGCGGGCCAAGACCCTCCGCGACTGTCAGATGCGTGATGACGGCGTCACGGAGCGTCGAATACGGTAGGTTCGCCAGCATTGCCGTTTGCACCGCGGCCATCACCTCGCCGGCCTCGGAACCGATCATGGTGAAGCCGAGGATGCGGTCATCGCTCTCGCTCACCAGAGCCTTCATGAAGCCCTGCGTTTCGTCCGTTGCCTCTGTCCGCAGCACGTTGTTCATCGGCAGTTTCGTGACACGCACCGGGATCCCTTGACTCTGCGCTTCAACTTCGCTCAGCCCTACATGAGCGAGCGGCGGATCGGTGAACACGCAGTATGGGATCAGCCGAGCTTTTGTGCTGCGGCTGCCGCCGGCGAGATTGTCCCTGACGATCCTGAAATCATCGACGGATACGTGCGTGAATTGCGGACTGCCGGCGCATTCCCCGATCGCCCAGACGCCGGGCGCCGTCGTTTCGAGCCGGTCATTGACACGGATATAGCCGCGCGCATCCAGCTCGATGCCAGCCTTCTCAAGCCCGATCTTGGCGGTATTGGGGATGCGCCCCGTTGCCACCAGAATGTCGCTGCCTTCAACCTTCCGCTCCCGGGATGGCGTGCGGACGGTAACGGCGACTTCCTCTCCGGATCGGCCATCGACGCGAGTGGGTGTCGCACTCACCAGAGCCTCGATCCCTTCGCCGCTCAGGATCCGCTGCATTTCCGCCGCTACGTCGGGATCTTCGCGGCTCATCAGTTGCGGACCGGGTTCGATGATCGTGACCTGACTGCCAAAGCGACGGTACGCCTGCGCCATCTCCAGGCCGGTATACCCACCCCCGAGCACGATCAGGTGCTGGGGCAGGGAATCGAGCTCCAGCGCTTCAATATGCGTGAGTGGCCGGACCGCTTCCAGGCCGGGCACGTTTGGTATTGCCGCGTGTGAGCCGATATTGACGAACATCTGATCGCCCTGCAGCAGGCGCGTTCCTCCGTCGTTCAGCCGCACCGCGATTGTTTTGGGCGCCACGAAGTGCGCGCTTCCCATGATCAGCTCGGCGCCGGAGCTTTTGTAGGCGTTCAGATGAAAGGCGATCTCCCGTTCGATCATGCCCTGCTTGCGGCTGCGAACTTTGGCCATATCGGTTCTGACCGGGCCGGTTACTGTTCCGAACTGGTCAGCGGTTTGCGCCAGATGGGCGACCCTTGCGCCCCAGATCTCGTTCTTACTAGGCATGCAGGCGACGGCCGGGCACGATCCGCCCACCCATTGCCGCTCTACCACGGCCGTGCGCCGCCCCGATCGCGCCATATGCCAGGCCAGCAGCTTGCCGCCTTGGCCACTGCCCAGAATCAGAACGTCAAACTGCTCTGGTTGAGACATGAGCTCCCTCCATAGATCCGGCTTTCCTGGCCGCGAAACCACGGCACGGCTTCCGTTCTGACCGTCCGTGCGCCTATGCCGCGTGCGCGGCCTGGCTGCGCAAGGCGGGCAGCATGTCGGCGGGCTCGGGCCGGTGCGTATAGTCCGGGTTGACCTCCGCGTAGCGGATCACCCGGTCCCGGCCGATCACGAACCGCCCCGGCATCGGCAGTGTCCAACTCGTATCGCCGTTGAAGGCAGGCAGATCGTTCTTCCGGCTTTTATACAGCTCGATCAGGTAATCCGGAAGCGCGAAACACAGACCGAAAGCGGCGGCTGTCTGATTGCCCGGATCGGACAGGATCGGAAACTCCAGCTTGTTGGTGCGTACTGATTTCCGGCTGTTCACCGGGTTCTGCGGCGAGATCGCCACGAGGTTCGCGCCCAGCTCGCGGAAGCCTGGGAGCGCTTCCTGCAGCGCCTGCAGCTCCATGTTGCAGTAGGGGCACCAGATCCCGCGATAGAAGCTGACCACGAGCGGCCCCTGCGCGAGCAGCTCGGCCGACGAAACGGGTCTGCCATCCGGGCCCTTGAGCGCGAATAACGGTGCGACATTCCCAGCCTTCACCGCCTTTACCGCCGCGCCTGAGGCGATCAGCTCTTCGGTGGCCCGGTGCATCGTGTCGATCACCGAGCGGGGCACGCTGTAGGGCGGTTTCCCCGCCTCGAAATCGGCCTTGAAAGCGTCCAGCTTGGCCTGCAGCGCCAATGGGGTCCTCCAGAACGTTCGTGGGCGGCGGAAAGCCGTGCGGGAGGAAGGTGACCCAGGCCGGGTTGGCGTGGCAGGCCCCGTGTGGCGATAAGCTCTATTCCCGGGAGGAATGGAGATGGACCGGCTGGCGGCGATGGAAATCTTTGTCCGTGTTGTCGAGACGGGGTCGTTCTCGGCAGCGGCGCGGGTGCTGAATGTTGGCCAGCCTGCGGTGTCCAAGACCGTGGCGCAGCTGGAAGACCGGCTCGGCGTGCGCCTGCTGATCCGCTCCACGCGTGGCCTGTCGCCAACCGAGGCCGGGCAGAATTTCTACGACCGCGCCAAGCGCGCCATCGCGGAAGCCGACGACGCGGACCTGGCCGCCCGTGGCGCCGGCGCAGGTCTTACGGGTCGGCTACGGATCTGCGCCGCTGTGACCTTCGCCCGGCTACACGTGATCCCGCGTTTGCCGAAATTCCTAAAAGCTCATCCTGACCTGACGATGGACGTAATGCTTGATGACCGGGTGATTGACCTGGTCGAGGAGGGCGTGGATGTCGCGCTGCGCATGGGTACGCTGCGAGACTCGTCGTTGACGGTGCGAAAGCTCGCCTCTAGCGCGCGCCACGTCTTGGGAACCCCAGCCTATTTCGCGCGATCAGGTGTACCCTCCACGCCAGCCGAGCTCAGCGGACATTCGGCGGTGATCTATACCCGGGACGGCCGGGGCGAAAGTTGGAGCTTCCGGCAGGGCGCGACGGAGGTGTCGGTCAGCGTGTCGGGCCCACTCCGGATCAGTGCGGCAGAAGGCGTGCGGGCTGGTGTTCTTGCCGGCATGGGGTTGGCGATTACTTCAGCGTGGATGTTCACCCCGGAGCTCGCCTCGGGGGCAGTACAGAGGGTCCTGGCGGACTGGTCGCTGCCACCGATTAATCTCTGGGCCGTCTACCCAACCGGGCGGATGCCCAGCGCCAAGGCTCGCGCCTTCGCGGCTTTCGTCGAAGCGGAATTGCAGCAGCCGTATTCCGCGCCGGAATGAGACATGTGCCCTCAGGCGATCTGCCGACGCCGTGCCCGCGAGACTTAGCTCAGCGCGCAGCGACGGGCGCACCATCTCCGCCGCACACGCAGGAGCCCCGATCATGTCCAGGTTCGAGACCTACAGGAACGCCTTTCCGCACGCCAGACTTGCTCGCTCCGCCGCCGGCGTGCTGGAAACAATGCTGCACACAGACGGCGACCCGCTGGTGTTCGACGGGCACACGCACGAGGAGTTCGTAGACCTATTCCACCAGATCGGCCAGGATGCGGAGAATCGCGTCGTAATCCTGACGGGCGCAGGGGAGGCCTTCATCGACCGCATCGACCCGGCGGGTTTCGACTTCTTCACCCCGCGCGGCTATGATAAAATCTACCGCGAAGGCAAGAAGGTTCTTGCCAATCTGCTCGACATTCCCGTGCCGGTGATCGCGGCGCTGAACGGCCCGACCACGGTACATTCCGAATACGTGCTGCTGTGTGATATCGTGATCGCCACGCCGGACACAGTATTCCAGGACAAGCCGCATTTCGGCTTCGGAATCGTGCCGGGCGATGGCATCCACTCGCTCTGGCCGCACGCGATCGGCTCGATCCGCGGTCGCTACTTGTGCTGACGCAACAGACGCTGAATGCCGAGGAAGCCAAGGCGCTGGGCGTGGTCAACGAGATCGTCACCCGTGAGCGTCTGCTGCCCCGGGCGCGGGAAATTGCCGCCGGAATCGCGAAGCTGCCGCCATTAACAGCCAGCTATACGCGCGTGGCAATCACCCAACCACTGCGCCGCCTGATCGATGAAAGCGTCGGTTACGGGCTGGCGCTAGAGGGCATCTCGGCCGCAGACGTAGCTCAATTCCAGGCGGACGGCTGATGCACCCGAGCTGGTTTCATTGCGACCGACGCTTCTTGATGCTGTTCGGCGGCGTGACCATCACCGCATAGCCAGGCAGCCAGGAACAAAGCGCTCCATATCAGTGGCTGGTGCTCAAACGGTGGTAAGTTCAGTCTAGAGCCGCGCCGCCGCGTCGCCGGCCTCAACGGCCGATGCCGCAGGGGTGAGCTGGTCGAGCCGTTCCAGCACCGCGGCGACCCCGTCGGCGACCTCAAACAGCCCGCGCACCGAGGCATTCGCGAACCCGGCCGCGATCATCGCGTCGATGGCGCCGAGCAGCGGGGTCGCGGAGCCCGCCACGGCGCACAGCAGCACCGGCTTTTCGGACAGGCCGAGCTGGCGCCAGGTAATGATCTCCACCGTCTCATCGAGCGTACCGAGGCCGCCGGGCAGCATCACGAAGGCGTCGGCGAGCGCAAACATGCGCTGCTTGCGAGCGTGCATGCTCTCGGTGACGATCAGGTGGGTAAGGCCTGAATGCGCTTGCTCGCGACGGGTGAGGAACTCGGGGATCACGCCCACCACCTCGCCGCCGGCACCGAGCGCCGCGTCGGCGAGGGCACCCATCAGCCCTATCCGGCCGCCGCCATAGACCAGCCGCCGCCCGGCCTCGGCGAGGCCCCGGCCCAGCGCCGCCGCCGCTGCAAGCGGCCGAGGGTCGTGGCCCTGCTGGCCGCCGCAAAACACCGCAACCGATCCGATCCGTGGCATCGCGTCTTCCTGTGGCCGTCCGATGCTGCTGCACCGCAAGTGCCCGGTTGTCGAGAGCCACAACTACCCCAGGATTGGCGGTGACGGCGCATCCGAGCAGGTGACGAATCGGACCATGTATCGGGGGGTATTCCGGTCCTCGGAGATGAAGGTGGCGTCCTCCGCGATTGCCTGCGCAATGAGCAGGTGATCGAAAGGGTCGCGGTCATGCGTCGGCAACCCTGCAAGGGCCAGGAGATGTGCTGTGCTGATGTTGAGGAGAGCGAATCCCTCACGCTGCGCGGCCTCCGCGATCTCCTTGATGTCGGCCTCCAGCTTTCCGAGGCGGACCTTCACGACAATCTCCCACAGCGACACCACGCTGATCAGGACGTCGTTGTCGGGGTCCTCGATCAGTTCCCGCGCCTGCGGTCCAAGTTGGTCATCGTCAGCCAGCCACCAAAGGAGAGCGTGGGTGTCCAGGAGGAGCCTCACTCCTCCGCGCCTTCCATGGCCGCCAGCACGTCCGGCGGAAGCATGTCGAAGTCGGGCGCCATCCGGATCTTGCCTCGCAGAGCACCTGGCCGCCGAGGGGGCCGCTCCGCTTTCGCCGGCGGACGGATCTCGGCAAGCACTTGATCGTGCGACATGATCAAGAACGAGGTGCCCTGACGGGCCTGGCGCAAAAACCCCGTCAGCTTCCCCCGAAGCTCACGCACGCCGACCCGTTGCGGCTGCGGCGCCGTCTTGTCTGACTCGGATTCAGGCATGGCACCCTCAGATGTGAACACAATTTGTGTACACAAATTTCCCTTGGACGTCAATGGCGGGCAGAGCGTCCTTGTCGCCGCGTGGGCGGACGGATAGAGCACGCCCGCGAGGGTGCGTGATGACGGTGCTGGTCACGGGGGCGGCGGGGTTCATCGGCTTTCACGTGGCACGGGCGCTGCTCGCGCGCGGCGAGCATGTGGTGGGCCTCGACAGCCTCAACGAGTATTACGATGTGCGCTTGAAGGAGGCGCGGCTCGCGCAATTGCAGGCCGAGGCGCGGTTCCGCTTCCTGCGCGCGAGTGTCGCCGACCGCGCGGCGCTCGCAGCGCTGGTCGCGGCCGAGCCGGGGATCACCCGCATCATCCACCTCGCGGCACAGG
>CAVZPY010000019.1:60000-518518 GCA_963777265.1 uncultured Alphaproteobacteria bacterium
AATTGCCCGCGTAACTTCGGAATAAGCGGGACCCGTTCGTGGGCAACCATGGGCGGGTGGCACAGAGCAGGGGGTAGCGACTGTTTAGTAAAAACACAGGGCTGTGCGAAGTCGAAAGACGACGTATACGGCCTGACGCCTGCCCGGTGCCGGAAGGTTAAGGGGAGAGGTGCAAGCCTTGAACCGAAGCCCCGGTAAACGGCGGCCGTAACTATAACGGTCCTAAGGTAGCGAAATTCCTTGTCGGGTAAGTTCCGACCTGCACGAATGGCGTAACGACTTCCCCACTGTCTCCGGCATCGGCTCAGCGAAATTGAATTCCCCGTGAAGATGCGGGGTACCCGCGGTCAGACGGAAAGACCCTATGAACCTTTACTGCAGCTTTGCAGTGGCATTAGGAGAGCACTGTGTAGGATAGGTGGGAGGCATTGAAGCCGGGGCGCTAGCTTCGGTGGAGCCAACCTTGAAATACCACCCTGGGCGCTTCTGATGTCTAACCGCGACCGGTCAGCCCGGTCCGGGACCCTGCATGGCGGGCAGTTTGACTGGGGCGGTCGCCTCCCAAACAGTAACGGAGGCGCGCGATGGTGGGCTCAGGCCGGTCGGACATCGGCTGTTGAGTGCAATGGCATAAGCCCGCCTGACTGTGAGAGCGACAGCTCGATCAGAGACGAAAGTCGGCCATAGTGATCCGGTGGTCCCGCGTGGAAGGGCCATCGCTCAACGGATAAAAGGTACTCTAGGGATAACAGGCTGATCTCCCCCAAGAGTCCACATCGACGGGGAGGTTTGGCACCTCGATGTCGGCTCATCACATCCTGGGGCTGGAGCAGGTCCCAAGGGTTCGGCTGTTCGCCGATTAAAGTGGTACGTGAGCTGGGTTTAGAACGTCGTGAGACAGTTCGGTCCCTATCTGCCGTGGGTGTTGGAGACTTGAGAGGATCTGTCCCTAGTACGAGAGGACCGGGATGGACGCACCTCTGGTGCACCGGTTGTCGCGCCAGCGGCACGGCCGGGTAGCTATGTGCGGACGGGATAACCGCTGAAAGCATCTAAGCGGGAAACCCACCTCGAAACGAGGTCTCCCCGAGGGCCGTGATAGACCATCACGTTGATAGGCCGGGTGTGTACGTGCGGTAACGCATTGAGCTAACCGGTCCTAATCGCCCGACAGGCTCGAGATCGCCGGATGGGTCGCGAACCGCGCCCCGCCGCCGCCATGCGCAGCAATCATCCACGCTGTGCCGCCGTGCCCGACGCGCACACGCTCACGCACCAGAACCTGACGCCATGACTCGATCGGTGCGTTCCGATCGGGCGGGCTGGACGACCTGGTGGCTATTGCGGGAGGCCTGCACCCGATCCCATCTCGAACTCGGCCGTGAAAACTCCCAGCGCCCATGATACTGCGTCTCAAGACGCGGGAAAATCGGTCGCTGCCAGGTCTTCCAGCCCGCCCGTTGCCCTCGTGACGCGGGCCATTTTTGACGCGGGGTGGAGCAGCCCGGTAGCTCGTCAGGCTCATAACCTGAAGGTCACAGGTTCAAATCCTGTCCCCGCAACCACCTTTACCGAACCGTAAGCGTGCGCTGCTCAGCACCTTTTCAGCCGGTGTGCTGATGGCGGAAACTGGCCGGTGTGGAACATGTGCTGGCGGCCGAGGCTGCCGAGGCTGACGACCGCTTGAACGAGCGAGCTCGTTGAACGCCGACGTGGGGTCCCTTTTGCGTGCCGATTGACAACCCTGCCAAACGGCAATCCGCAACCCGGTCCTAAATTCGTCTACAAGCTGGGGTGGTTCGAACGACTGATCGCGCACGCGGCCGAGCTGCGGGCCAGCGGTCTCCCCGTGGTCCTGGCCGGCGACTACAATGTCGTGCCGACCGACGCCGACATCTATCCCTCGAGATGCTGGGCGAAGGACGCGCTGTTGCAGCCGGAGAGCCGGTCGAGCAGAGTTGGATCGACGCGATCCGCACGCGCTATCAGCAGCACGTATCGACACATTCTGGGACGACCACAAGCGTGATCGCTGGGCCCGTGACGCAGGCCTGCGGCTCGACCACATCCTCCTCAGCCCAGATGTGGCGGAGCGACTGACCGGCTGTCCCAGACGTCCGCGGGCAGGTTGACCACGATCGGCTCGGGCGTGCTGCGCACGACGACCCAGCGGAGCGCCGTATCGAGCGACCGATTGCTCTCCATGTGCCGCAGCCACGGCGGGATGTGCAGGAAGTCGCCGGCCCGCGCGATGCCCGAGAACTCGCCGCGTTCTCCCCAGCGCAGGTGACTGGTGCCCTCCAGAACGAATGCGATCGTTTCCTGCCGACCATGGTGGTGGACGTCGATCCGAGTGCCTGGCGCAATCGAGAAGAGACCCGCCCACAGGCCGGTCTCGATCCCTCTCGAATGGGCAATCGCGGCGAGGCGCTCGGAGCCGGCGGTCTGCGCGGTCGCGCCATCGAATTCGTCCGGATGGACGATGCGGATGCTGCCGGGACTTGGCATGTTCAGCGCTCCGGCCGGACCGGACCGGAACCCGCGCCAGTAGGGGCGATCGTCTGTGCAATCTCGTCCAGCTCCGCATCCGACAGCGCCACGTCCGGCGCACGCAGCCATCCGTCCACCTGCGCCGGACTCCGCGCCCCGACGATGGCCGCGGTGACGCCTGGCCAGGCCAGCGTCCAGGCGATCGCAACGGCCGCCGTGGACACGCCGTGCCGTCGCGCCACTCGCCCGATCCCCTCGGCAAGCGCCAGGTTGCGATCGAGCCCATGACCGGTGAAGTCCGCCGACCGCGATCGCCAGTCGTCGGCCGGCAGCCGCTGCGCGCGTTCGCGGCTGAACGCGCCCGACAGGAGGCCCGACTGCATCGGGCTGTAGACGATCACGCCGGTGTCATGCCCCTTGCACCAGGGCAACTCGGCAGCGGCGGCAGCACGACGGATGGCCGAGAACGGCGGCTGCAGCGTATCGACATGGCCGAGAGCCTCCACGCGGGCGAGCTGCCCCGCATCATGGTTCGACAGCCCGACCGCACGGACCTTCCCCTCGCGCTTCAGGTCGAGCATGGCCTGCCAGTATTCCTCCAGCGGTGTGCCGTCCTGGGAAGGCCAGTGCACTTGGTAGAGATCGATGTGCTCGACGCCGAGCCGCTGCAGCGACGCCTCGACCTCGCGCCGGATGCTGCGCGGGTTTGCGGCCTGCCGGGGTGCTTCGTGCGGCCGCGCGTCATCCCACACGAGGCCGCATTTCGTGAACACAAAAGGCCGCTCACTTGGGGCGATCGACCGCACCGCCGTGCCGACCACTCGCTCGGAGCGGCCGAGGCCATAGACGGCAGCGGTGTCGATCCAGTTGATGCCCTGGCCGACGGCGTGCCGGATTGCGGCGATCGAGCTGGCGTCGTCCTGCTGACCCCAACCGACCGCCCAATCGCCGCCGCCAAGCGCCCAGGCGTCGAAGCCGACACGGCTGATCTGCATCCCCGTGTGCCCGAGCGGCGCAGTTTTCAGGCCATTCGCAAGTCCGATCATGGTGTCCATGGTTGATCTCCGTCGAACAGAATTGTTGTTGCTGGGGGTGTCCGCCGTGCCGCATCACCGGCCGGGTACTGGCGACGGCTTCGTGGCGCACCGCGCCGCGCGGCACCGCAGCGGGCACCGCCCACAGGAAGCGATAGAGCAGCCCGGCCGCGATCCCGCCCAGCAGCTGCGCGACGAGGTAGTATCCGACGTCCCGGGTGACGCCGGACGCGATAGCAGGCCCAATCGTTCGCGCGGGATTGACGCTGCCGCCGGTTAGTGCGCCGAAGCCGAGGATGCAGACGGAAACGGTCATGCCGATCGCGAACGGTGCGAGGCGCGAGACCGCACCGGCGCCCGTCGTCGTCGCGACCGTGTTCACCAGGAAGAACGTGCCGATGCCCTCGGCCAGCATTCCGCCGAGCACGGTCGTCCGGTGCAGATCGAAGGTCGTGGCGCCGAGATGGTTGACCGGCGCTCCGAGCACGGCGAGCAAGGCGAATGCTGCCAGGATGGCGCCGGCAAGCTGTGCCGCGACATAGGGTATCACGTCGCGCGCGGCGAACCTGCCGCCGGCGGCAAGACCGATCGTGACGGCGGGGTTGATGTGGCCACCGCTGACTTCGCCGAAGGCGCAGACGAAGATCATGATGGTGAAGCCATGCGCCAGGGCAACGCCGGCCATCTGGTCCGGGCCGAGGATCGCGGCGGCCCCGGCGCCGATGAAGATCAGCGCGAACGTGCCGATGAATTCAGCGATCAGTGACTTCGACAGCCTGTTCATGGGAGCACCTCTTGGGTCAAGGGAGGCGGCCGGGGCCGCCTCCGGGCGATGTCGAACCGAGCCGCCCTGGCGGGCGAAGCGGGACGCCTAGTCCCGCGGCATCGGGCGTTGCAGTCCGAGGGCCTTCGCAACCCCGGCGCCATACGCCGCGTCCGCCCGCAGACAGTTCGCGACGTGACGCTGCTTGATCGGCAACCCGGCATCGCCCATCGCGCGCGCGGTATTGTCGAACAACGCCTGCCGCTGCGCCGGGCGCATCATCCGGAACAGGTTACCCGGCTGTTCCCAATGGTCGTCGTCCACGCGATGGTCCCAATGCGCCCCGTCGCCGTCCACCGGCATCGGCGGCTCGGCGAAATCGGGCTGGTTCGCCCATATGTCGGCGCTGTTGGGATGGAAGCTGACCGTGCCGCCCAGATTGCCGTCCGTGCGCATCTTTCCGTCGCGATGATAGCTGTGATACGGGCATTTCGGCGCGTTCACCGGAATATGGTTGAAGTTGACGCCGAGCCGGTAGCGCTGCGTGTCCCCGTAGGAGAACAGCCGCGCCTGCAGCATCTTGTCGGGCGAGAAGCCGATGCCCGGCACCACGTTGGCCGGCGAGAAGGCCGCCTGCTCGACCTCCGCGAAGTAATTGTCCGGATAGCGGTTCAGCTCCATCACGCCGGCCTCGATCAGCGGATAGTCCTGCTTCGGCCAGACCTTGGTGAGATCGAAGGGGTTGTGCTTGTGGGTGCGCGCCTGGGCCTCGGTCATGACCTGGATGAACAGGGTCCAGCGCGGGAAATTGCCGCCGTCGATCGCGGTCAGCAGGTCGCGGCCATTGCTCTCGCGGTCGTTCGCCACGACTGCCGCCGCCTCGGGGTCGGTCAGGTTCTCGATGCCTTGCTGGGTGCGGAAGTGGAACTTGACCCAGACCCGCTCATTGGCCGCGTTGATCATCGAGAAGGTGTGGCTGCCGAACAAGTGCATGTGGCGGAAGCTTCTCGGGATGCCGCGGTCGGACATCACGATCGTTACCTGGTGCAGCGCCTCGGGCAGCAGAGTCCAGAAATCCCAGTTGTTGTCGGCGCTGCGCAGCCCGGTGCGCGGGTCGCGCTTGATCGCGTGGTTGAGGTCCGGGAAGCGCAGCGGGTCGCGGAAGAAGAACACCGGCGTATTGTTGCCGACGATGTCCCAATTGCCTTCTTCGGTGTAGAACTTCAGCGCGGTGCCGCGTATGTCGCGCTCCGCATCGGCGGCGCCGCGCTCACCGGCGACGGTGGAGAAGCGCACGAACATCGGCGTCTGCTTGCCGACCGCGCTGAAGATCTTCGCCCGCGTGAAGCGTGTGATGTCCTGCGTCACCGTGAAAGTGCCATAGGCGCCCCAGCCCTTCGCATGCATCCGCCGCTCCGGGATCACCTCGCGGTCAAACTGCGCCATCTTCTCGATCAGCCAGATGTCCTGCAGCAGTGCTGGGCCGCGCGGACCCGCGGTCATGATGTTGGTGTTGTCGGCCACCGGCGCGCCGGTCGCGTTGGTGAAGACCTTCGATGAGGGCATGGTGAACTCCTGAGTTGCCGTCGGGGTTGAGGATCGATTACGCGCGCCAGGCGGAGGCGCGGATCACGCTGCAGAAATTGGCAGGCGTGAAGTGCGGGTCCTTGTCGGCGAGCACGTCGGCCTTGACGTTGCCGAAGGTCGTCTGCGGCTTGTGCTTGATGCCGTCGTAGAACGCCTGGATGATGTCTTCCTTGAAGCGGCCGCTGCGCGGATGCGCCTGCACCACCGCCTCGCGCTCTGCGTCGGAGAAATCGGAGTAGGCGATGCCGAGCACGTCCATCTCGACGCCCGCCGTCAAAAGCGCAATCACGGGATGCATGTGCTGTGGAATGCCCGGCGTGGTATGCAGCGCAATCGCGGTCCACACCGTGTCGATATCCTGCTGCGATATTCCGTGGCCGCGCAGGAAGTCGCGCGCGACGTTCGCGCCGTCCACCTCGAAACGCTCATCGGGGCTGCTGTGCCGATGCGTCAGCCCCATGTCGTGAAACATGGCGCCCGCATAGAGCAGCTCGGCATCGAACGTCAGGCCGCGCCGCGCCCCGGTCAGCGCGCCCCAGTAGAAGACGCGGCTGGAATGGTGAAACAGCAGCGGCGATTCCGTGTCCCGGACCAGCTCCGTGACCTCGTGCGCAAGCTTGCTGTCAGGCACACCGATTCCTTCGATCATCATTGCCATCTCCGTTCTCCCGGCGAATGTCGCACGCACTGGGGCCATTGCTGCGCAAGATCGTCTCGCCGAAGGCACCGGCGGCGGATGCGCATTGATAGGGAACTTGCGAATACCGCTCCTGAGCGGTTACGCCGCTTTCCGGAGATCACACGTCGTCGCGGTTCCGGGCTCTCGCATCGCTCTGCGCAACTTGGCCATCGCCCGAATTTCGATCTGACGGATCCGTTCGGGGGAAACCCGGTAATGCGGTGCCAACGCTCCGAGCGTGGCAGGCGGGTCCTTGAGCCGGCGTTCGACGATGATGTGCCGTTCGCGCGGGTTCAGCGTCTGCATGGCGATGGGAAGCCGGGTTCGGCGCGCGGCCAGTTCTTCGCGCGCGGCAAGTGCCGTCTCCTGACTGTCGGCCGGGTCCACCAGAAAATCCTGCCACTCGCCGTCCGCATCCGGCCCGAGCGGTACATTCAGACTGTGATCGGCGCCGGCGAGCCGGCGATCCATGCTGATCACGCCCTGCTCGGGAACGTCCAGAGCCTCGGCGATGCGCTGGGCCTGCTCAGGCGACAGGTCGCCGTTGCCGACCACGTCCGTCTGCGCCTTCAAACGGCGCAGGTTGAAGAACAGCCGCCTCTGAGAGCTCGTGGTGCCCACTTTGACCAGAGACCAATTCTGCAGGACGTATTCGTTCATCGCCGCACGAATCCACCACAACGCGTAGGTGGCGAAGCGGAAGCCACGCTCCGGGTCGAACCGGTTCAAGGCCTGGATCAAGCCCACATTGCCCTCGCCGATCAGGTCCGCCGCCGGCAGGCGATAGCCGCGGAGTCCGCGCGCGATGCTGGTGACCAAGCGCAGATGCGACATGACAAGGCGATCCGCCGCGGCGGCATCGCGGTTATCGTGCCACCGACGCCAAAGTGCGCGCTCCTCTTCGGCCGACAGCATCGGGAACTGATGCGCGCGCCGCAGGTATGATCCCTCTTCTTGCTTGATGGCGTCGTGGAAGGTTGCGGCCATGCGACGTTTCCTCCGGTGCTGAACCTGCACGGCGTGATGGCACAATTCGTTCTGAAAGAAATTAGGCGGACCCTTAAATCCGCTTGCACGGCGGTCGCATGAGGAACGTTCCCGGGTCGCGGCGTCGGCCCGCGATCGCGAGTGACGCAATTTGCTGCGCTGCACCACTACGCGAGGCATGTCGGTCGGCGGACGCCCACGAGATCGTGTAGCCCCTTGTTCTGTTCGCGGTCCGGTCAGCCGCTCGTTCCTGTGCGATCTTAAAGCCCTTAAAACTCTTAATCGGGGAATGCGCGCCCGTGTCGGCGGACGGGGACATCATCGAGTTTGGCCGGTTCCGATTGCACCGAAGCGACCGGACCCTGCTGGCCGATGGCCTGAAACGGGACCTCGGCGCCAGGGCCTTCGACATGCTGCTGGCGTTGATCGATGCCGGCGGGAAGATGGTGACCAAGGACGAACTGCTGAGCAGGGTCTGGTCCGATGCGATCGTCGAGGAAAACAATCTGCACGTGCAGATGTTCGCCCTGCGCCGTGCGCTCGGCGCCGATCGTAACCTGATCAGGACGGTGCCCCGGCACGGTTACCGTTTCACCGGCCAGGTCACTGCGGCGAGCCGGCCAGGTCCGGCGGCTCATGTCGATCCTGGGACCAATGGGTCGTCTGCCAGCAATCTGCCGATCCCGGTTGGCGAGCTGATCGGGCGCGAGGCCGATTTGCGGGACGTGCTCGAGCTGCAGACCGCGTATCGCTTGCTGACACTCACCGGACCTGGAGGGATCGGCAAGACCAGCCTGGCCCTCGCCGCGGCATGGCGCTTCGTCGATCACTATCCCGACGGCGTGCGGCTCGCGGATCTGGCGACGCTGGCCGATCCGAGCCTGACCTTGTCCGCAATTGCCGCGGCGCTTGATTTGCGGCAATTGCCGTCGCCGCTGCGGCCGGAACATGTTGCTGCGGCGCTGGACGCGCGGCAGCTTCTGCTGGTGCTCGACAACTGCGAGCACGTGATCGAGCCGATCGCGCGCATCGCCGAGGCGCTGCTGCGTGGCGCATCGCGCGTGCAGATCCTGGCCACCAGCCGCGAACCACTGCGTGCCGAAGGCGAGTGCGTCTATCGCGTTCCGGCTTTGGCCGTGCCCGGCGACGAGATCATCGACGCCGATGCACAGCTCCGTCATGGCGCGGTACGTCTGTTCGTCGCGCGTGCCCGCCTGGCCGATGCGCGGCTGCAGGTGGATGATGACCTCGTCACGACGGTCAGCGACATTTGCCGGCGGCTCGATGGCATTCCATTGGCGATCGAGCTGGCGGCCGCGCGCGCCGCGGTGCTGGGCATGCAGGGCGTCGCCGCCGGCCTGAACGATCGCTTTCGATTGCTGACCGGCGGGCGACGGACGGCGTTGCCGCGTCACCGGACCTTGCGGGCGACGCTCGACTGGAGCTTCGAGTTGCTTCTCGAGGCCGAGCGCGCGGTGCTGCGTCGTCTCGCGATCTTTCCCGGCGGCTTCGAGCTGGAAGCAGCGAAAGCAATAATGGCGACCACCGACGGCGAAGCGCCGGATGTCGTCGATGGGCTAGCTAACCTCGCCGCGAAGTCGCTCGTCGCGAGGGATATCAGCAACGGACCTGTACGCTACCGGCTGCTCGACACGACGCGTGCTTATGCACGGGAGAAGCTCACCGAAAGCGGCGAGCTGGAAATAACCGCGCGGCGCCACGCCGAATACCTCCGGGACCTCCTTGAGCGGGCCGAGTCCAAACGATGGACACGTTCTATCGCTGAATGGCTCACCGCCTATGGGCGCGAAATCGACGACGTGCGGGCGGCGCTGGATTGGGCCTTTTCACCGGGTGGCGACACGACGGTCGGCGTGGCGCTGACGGTCGCTTCGGAGCCCCTGTGGTTCGGGCTGTCGCTGATGGACGAATGTCGCCGGCGTGTCGAATGCGCTCTCTCCAGCATACGAGAGGACGTAAGCGGCGGCGCGCGCCGCAAGATGCAACTGTACGCGATACTTGCCGCAGCACTGTTCTATACGAAAGGCCCGGGTCCCGAGGCTTGTGCGGCATGGACAGATGTTCATGCGATTGCCGAGGAGCTTGACGACACCGAGTATCGCTTGCGCGCGCTCTGGGGCCTATGGTACGATCGACTTAGCAACGCCGAGTGTCAGGCCGCGGTCACGCTCGCGCAAAAGTTCTACACCCTTACGCCGAACCAGGCTGGCCCGGCCGATCTTCTCGTCGGCGAGCGCATGCTCGGGACGTCGCTGTACTACGTGGGCGAGCTGAGCACTGCGCGGCGTCATCTCGAACATATGCTCAGTCACTGTACGGCTCCGCTACGCCGGTCGCATATCATCCGCTTTCAATTCGACCTACCCGTGGCCGCGCGTGGCTCTCTCGAACGGATCCTCTGGCTGCAGGGATTTCCGGATCGCGCCATGCGCATGGCCCAAGACAATGTTGAGGATGCGCGCGCTATCGACCAAGTGATTTCGATTTCGCTATATTGGGCGCTGGACGCTGCGTGTATGGTTGCACTCGCCGTCGGCGATCTGGAAACAGTGGAACGCTCAGTTGCGATGCTGCTCGAAAATTCGGCGAAGTATGGGTTGGATTTCTGGCGGGCCTTGGGCCATAGCTACGAGGGCCAGCTATTGATCAAGCGCGGCGATGTCGTCACCGGGGTACAATGCCTGCGTGCCGGCATCGACGAGCTCCGCGAGGCGAGGTACGTTCTGCGTTCGCCGGCACTTCTCGGCGCACTGGCGGAAGGCCTGGCCGGTGCGGGGCAAGTAACGGAGGGCCTTCTGGCGATCGACGAGGCACTCGCGCAATGCGAACGCACCGATGAACGCTGGAACATGGCCGAGTTGCTGCGCATCAGAGGCGCGCTTCTCCTGCTGAAAGGCGGGCAAGAGGCGGCGGTTGTTTCAGAGGATCATTACCAACAAGGGCTCGACTGCGCGCGCCGCCAAGGAAGCTTGTCGTGGGAACTGCGCTGCGCCACCAGCCTCGCCCGGCTGTGGCGCGACCAGGCGCGCAGTGAAGAGGCACGTGAGCTTTTGGCGTCGGTGTACGATCGGTTTACCGAGGGCCTCGCGACGGCCGATCTCAAAGAGGCAAAGGCGCTGATCAACGAGATATCGTAGCCGGGAGCGGCTGCCGCTGAAGCGCGTCACGGCGCCAGGATCAGCCCCTCATCCGGGCGCAGCCTCACGGCGCCTGCGACCGTCTCGCCCGCCCGGTCGAGATGCGTCGAGAGCACGACCCGGCCCCCCATCCTGTCCACGCACTGCAGTTGGCCGCTCATGTTAAGCGCGATGCGCAGCCGCTCCTGCGCCGCCTGGCGGTCGTAGATCAACGCGTCGCCGGTCACGGCGACGGCGTCGATGCCGCCGCCGACCAGCGACGGCCGTTCCCGGCGCAGCGCGATCAGCCGGCGGTAGAGGCTCAGGATCGAGGCGCGATCGGACGACAAGGTCTCGACATTGCGCATCGCATGGTCCGGCCCCAGCGGCAGCCAGGCCCGGGCCGCCGTGAACCCGCCCCCGGACGACGCATCCCACGGCATCGGCGTGCGGACCGGATCGCGCCCGAGGCCGATCCCGGGCTCGTTCCGCTCCGCCGGGTCCTGCACGCGGCCGGCCGGGATCGGCACATCGGTCATGCCGAGCTCCTCGCCGTAGTAGATCGTGGGCGTGCCCCGCAGCGTCAGCAGCAGCATGGCTGCGACCCGCGCCTGTGCCGGCCCAACCCGCGACGCCACGCGCGGCCGGTCGTGATTGCCGAGCACCCAGTTCGGCCAAGCCCCCGCCGGCAACGCCGCCTCGTACTCGGCGATGATCCGGGCGATCGCAGCGGGCCGCCACTCGGTCAGCAGCAGCTGGAAATTGAATGGCAGGTGGGCGCCGGTAAGATCGCGGCCGTAATAGGTCACCAGACGCTCGATCGGCAGATAGATCTCACCGATCAGCACCCGCTCGGGGTAGTGGTCCATCAGTGACCGCATTTCGGCGACGATCTCATGCACTTCGGGCCGGTCGGCGGTGTAGAGCGGCAGCAGGCTATCGTGAGAACGCGCGCCGCGCCGGTAGCTGGGGTTTGGCGGATTGTCGCGGAACTGGTCGTCCTTGATCAGCAGCCAGAGCACGTCGACGCGAAAGCCATCCACGCCGCGGTCGAGCCAGAACCGCATCACGTCGTAGATCGCCGTCCGCACCGACGGATTGCGCCAGTTGAGGTCGGGCTGCTGCTTGAGGAAGGAATGGTAGTAGTACTGGCCGGTCGCCGCGTCCCACGCCCACGCCCCGCCGCCGAAATGGCTGAGCCAGTTGTTCGGCGGGCCGCCATCCGGCGCCGGATCGCGCCAGAGATAGAAGTCCCGCTTCGGGCTGTCGCGCGACGCCCGGCTCTCGCGGAACCACGGATGCTGGTCGGAGGTGTGGTTCGGCACCAGATCGAGGATCAGCTTCAGGCCGCGACGATGCGCCGCGGCGACCAGCTGATCGAAATCCGCGAGTGTGCCGAACACTGGGTCGATGCCGCAATACTCCGCGACGTCGTAGCCGAAATCCGCCATCGGCGACGGATAGATCGGCGACAGCCACAGCGCGCCGACGCCGAGCTCCGCGAGGTAATCGAGGCGGCGCGCGATGCCGGGCAGGTCGCCGATCCCGTCTCCGTCACTGTCCTGATACGAGCGCGGGTAGATCTGGTAGATCACGTCCCGCTGCCACCAGAGCGCCTCGACCATCCAGCATCTCCAAGGACCGCGTATGATCCCTGAACGCCGGCAATGCACCGGACGTTCATTGGAAGAACGGCGGCGGGGAGCACGGCGGTGATCAACGATCTCTGGTACAAGAACGCCATCATCTACTGCCTCTCGGTTGCCACCTACATGGATGCCAACGGTGATGGCGTCGGCGACTTTCAGGGCCTGATGAGGCGGCTTGACTACCTGCAGGGCCTTGGCGTGACCGCGATCTGGCTGATGCCGTTCCAGCCCTCGCCGGGGCGGGACGACGGCTACGACGTCGCCGACTACTATGGCGTCGACCGCCGCTACGGCACGCTCGGGGATTTCGTCGAGTTCACCCACGGCTGCCGACAGCGCGGGATGCGCGTGCTCATCGATTTGGTGGTGAACCACACCTCAGACCAGCATCCGTGGTTCCAGGAGGCGCGGCGCGACCCGGACTCGAAGTATCGCGACTGGTACATCTGGTCCAACCGCAGGCCGTCGCATGCCAAAGAAGGCGTCGTGTTTCCGGGCGTGCAGAAATCGACTTGGAGCTACGACGCGGTGGCAAAGGCGTGGTACTTCCATCGCTTCTACGAGTTCCAGCCAGACCTCAATACGTCCAACCCGCATGTGCAGGCCGAGATCCTGAAGATCATGGGGTTTTGGATCCAGCTCGGCGTGTCCGGATTCCGCATGGACGCGGTGCCGTTCGTGATCGCGACCAAAGGCCCGCACGTGCGCCAGCCGACCCAGCAATACGACATGCTCCGCAGCTTCCGCGAGTTCCTGCAATGGCGGGAAGGAGACGCGATCATCCTGGCCGAGGCCAACGTGTTGCCAAATACCGACATGCGGTACTTCGGCGCCGATGGAGATCGGCTGGAGATGATGTTCAATTTCCTGGTCAACCAGCACCTGTTCTACGCGCTGGCGGTGGCGGATGCGCGCCCGCTCGCCAAGGCATTGCAGCAGACCAAGCCGCGCCCCGCGACGGCGCAATGGGGACAGTTCCTGCGCAACCACGACGAGCTCGATCTCGGCCGGCTGACGGACGAGCAGCGCCAGCGCGTGTTCGAAGCGTTCGGGCCAGAGCCGGAGATGCAGCTCTACAGCCGCGGCATCCGCCGCCGGCTGGCGCCGATGCTGCAAGGCGACCGGCGCCGGCTGGAGCTTGCGTACAGCCTGCTGATGACGCTGCCGGGGACGCCGGTAATCCGCTACGGCGACGAGATCGGGATGGGCGATGATCTGAGCCTGGCAGAGCGCAATTGCGCGCGCACGCCAATGCAGTGGTCAACCGAGCCACAGGGTGGCTTCAGCAAGAGCGCGCGCCCGGTGCTGCCGGTCATAGCGGCCGGCCCCTACGGCTTCGAGCACGTCAACGTGGCCGAGCAGCGCCGCGACCCGAACTCGCTGCTGAACTGGACCGAGCGCGTGGTGCGGATGCGCAAGGAAGTGCCGGAGATTGGCTGGGGTGATTTCGCGATCCTGCGCACCGGCACGCCGGCGGCACTGGCGATGCGCTACGACTGGCGCAACAACTCGGTGCTGTTCGTGCACAACCTGGGGCCGGCCCCGCGCGAGATCGAGCTGCAATCGGGGGTCGCCGGCGAGGACGGCAGGCTGCTGATCAGCTTGCTCTCCGGCGACCACAGTCGGGCCGCGAAGACCGGCAAGCACCGTATCCTGCTGGAGCCGTACGGCTACCGCTGGTATCGGGTCGGCGGGCTGGATTACTTGCTGAGGCGCAGCGAGGTGTAGCGGCCCGCCCCCATGCCGCCGCATTCTTGTTGAGTTCCATAGCGGGCTAGGATCACGTGGTCGTGATGTGGAGGCGGGTAGATGCCGGTCGTCGCCCAAGCGAGCGGGGAAGCCCGGGCGCACAAGTGGCGTGAACGGACGGCGGCGGCGGCGTTGCTCCGTCGATCAGGATTGTTCGCGCTCGCGCGGCGGAGTATTCCTCTCCGGGCTTTCGCTACGTCGTTGCCTGATACAGCTCCGCCTCCCAGCCGGCCGCAGTTAGCGGGAACGTCCGCAGCGTGCTACGGACCGCGAACTGGTAGATCGGCTGGAACAAAATCAGCAGGCTCGCCTGGTCGATCAGCGCCTTCTCATACTCCACATACAACGCAGATCGCTTCTTCGCGTCCCGCTCCGCCGCCGCCTCTTCAACCGTCTTGATCAGCGCCGGATCGGGCGACCAATGAATGCGCTTGGCCACGCGACGCACGCTGGCCTCGGCCCACTGGTCGGTTTCCACGCCGGACGGGTTCCAGAAGGTCAGCACCGCGGTCGACTTGCCGGTGGTGTACTGCGTCCGCAGGTTCACCTGATCGATCGGATCCAGCACCACCTTGATGCCGACGCGCGCCAGGTCCGACTGCAGCTTCTGCGCGAGCACTGCATAGGACAGGCCGGAGACCGCCGCGTCACCATAGCTCAGCTTGAACTCGAACCCGCCTGTCAGTCCTGCCTTCTGCAGCAGTTGCTTCGCCCGATCTAGATCCTGGTGCCAGCCAATTGTTTTTGTCGTCGTCTCGGTCGAGCCGTACAGCCCGATCGGGATGAACGACGCGCACCGCATCGCCTGGCCACCCAGCAAGCTGTTGATGATGCCGTCGTAGTCGATCGCGCTGGCGATCGCCTGGCGTGCCTCCTTCACGGCGAGGGCCCTGTTGAACGTCGGCTCATTGGTCAGCGCCATGTAGACGTAATCCAGGCTCCGCAGCCCCTCCACGCGCACCTGCTTGTCATCCTTCAGCGTGGCGATCTGTTCCGGGATAAGGTTGAACGCCACGCCGATGTCGCCGCGCTTGATCGCCAGAAGCTGCGTCGCGCTGTCGCCCATGTGACGCACGATCACATGCTCGAAATGCGCCGGCCCGCGGAAGTAGTGCGCATTGCGAGTCAGCAGGATCTGCGCGCCGCGGGTCCAGCCCACCATGGTGAACGGGCCGGCACCGGCCGAGTGCTGGTTCAGCCATTGCGTCGCCTTGTCGGCGGTGTTGGCATCCTTGGCGGCAGTGCCGCCCTGCGCCTCCACCGCCTTGCGTTCCATTATTCCGAAATTTGGCCCTGACAGGATCGCAAGGATCGGCTGCGTCGGGTCAACCAGCATGATATCGACCGTCTTCGGATCTATCGCAGTGACAGAATAAATGTTCGTTATATATTGCGCTGGCTGATCCTTCAGGTTGATCAGCCGATCAAAGGTCCATTTCACGTCGTCGGCGGTGACCGGGTTGCCGCTGTTGAATTTCGCCTCAGTCAAGTTGAACCGCCAGCCCTTGCCATCTGTGGTCCGCGTCCATGACTTCGCCAGCGCCGGCTTGACGTTCAGGTAGTCACCGGGCGACATGGTCACCAACAACTCATAGGCCGCCCGCAGGCTCAGCGGCGCGGTGTATTGCGCCTCGCGCGCCGGGTCGAAGGTGATCGAGTCACTGATGTCGATGCCGAGCACCAGCGTGCCGCCGCTGCTCGCCGCATGTACTTTGTCCGGCAGCCCCGCTGCCAGCGCCGCGCCGCCGATCCCCAACAGGCGCACCACATCGCGTCGGCCAATCCAGCCAATCTCCCGCACGTTCCCCTCCGTTATCTTGGTCATATTAGGCGTGATCATACCGGCCCCGCCGAGAAAGACAAAGTGCTGCCTCGGACGGCCGTGCCACTGCCGCGGAGGGAATTGGCGAGGCCGGTCTGGCGGATCACCACCGGGGCCAAGTCCGGCCCCACCAACGCTTGCCGCCTATCGGTCCATGGGGTATGCGGCAGCAAAGGGGAAACGATCGGGTGCTGCGCTACATCGCCTCGCGGACCGTGATTGCCGCGGGGATGGTGCTGCTGGCCACGCTGATCATCTTCCTGATCGCCAACACCGTACCGGGCGATCCGGTGCTGACGCAGCTTGGGGACATTGCGGCCAACAACCCGGCGATCGTCGAGGCGTACCGGCACAAATGGGGCCTCGATCTGCCAATGTGGGACCGCTATTGGATCTTCCTGCGCGGCCTGATGCACGGCGACCTTGGCCTCTCCATCTCCTCGCAGCGCCCGGTGATCGACGACATCGCGCAATACGCGCCCGCCACGGTCGAGCTCTCTACCGCGGCCTTCCTGCTCTCACTCCTGTTCGGTCTGCCGCTTGGCGTGCTCGCCGCGATGAAACGCAATTCCTGGATCGACCACGTCGCCCGCGCGGTCTCCCTGATCGGCGTTTCTGCGCCGACCTTCTGGCTCGCCTTCATCATGCTGGCGGTATTCTACGGCTGGCTGGGCTGGGCACCGGGGCCCGGGCAGATCGGCAGCGACCAGTTCCCGCCGCCGGACGTCACCGGCTTCATGCTGATCGACGCTCCGCTGGCTGGCCAATGGAGCACGTTCCGGGACGCGCTCGCGCATCTGGTGCTGCCGTCGATCGTGCTGGCTTCGGCGACCATCGGCCTGATCACTCGCACCACCCGCGCCGCGATGCTGGAAGTGCTGTCGCAGGACTACATCCGCGTCGCCCGCGCCAAGGGCCTGCTGCGGCGCGTCATCATGCTACGCCACGCGCTGCCGAACGCCCTGCTGCCGCTGGTGACACTGGGTGGCCTGGCCTACGCGCAATTGCTGACTGGCACGGTGCTGACCGAGACCATCTTCTCCTGGCCCGGCCTCGGCCGCTACACGTTCCAGAGCGCCGTGATCCTCGATTTCCCGGCGATCATGGGCATCACCTTCGTGGTGGCGGTCGTCTACGTGATCGTCAATCTGATCGTTGACGTGTCCTATGCGCTGCTCGATCCGCGCGTGATGCGTCGATGACACCGCCCGCAGCCGGCGCGGCCCTGACCGAGGCGGCCGCGGGCGCTCTGGCGGGGGCCGCCATCGGGTCCGCCGCGGGACGGCGTCGGCGCTGGCTGCGCCGCTATCTGTTGCCCGCGATCGGCGGCGCGGTGATCGTGGCGTGGGCGCTGGCAGCCGTGCTGGCGCCCTGGCTTACACCCTATGCACCCGACACGGTGAACGTGGCCGGGCGCCTCGCTGCCCCATCGCTGGCGCACTGGCTCGGCACCGACGAGCTCGGCCGCGACGTACTCACGCGCATCATCTACGGCGCCCGCACTTCGCTCGCCGTCGGTTTTACCGTGGTGCTGATCGGCGGCGCGGCCGGTACGCTGATCGGCGCCGTCGCCGCCTACGCGCGCGGCTGGGTCGAGGAAACCCTGATGCGCGCCACCGACTTGATGTTCTGCTTTCCGCCGATCATCCTGGCGATGGCGATCGCCGCGGCACTGGGCATCGGCACGCGCAATACGGTGATCGCCATGCTGGTGGTATGGTGGCCGAAATTCGCCCGCCTCGCACGCAGCCTGGTGCTCGGCCAACGCTCCCTGGAATACGTCGCGGCCGCGCGCACGATCGGCTTTCCGCCCACCCACATCCTGTTCCGCCAGATCCTGCCCAACGCGGTCGGTCCGCTTGTCGTGCTGATCACGCTCGATCTCGGTAACGCCATCCTGGTGTTCGCCGGCTTGTCCTTCCTCGGCCTCGGCGTGGTGCCGCCGACGCCGGAATGGGGTTCCATGGTCTCCGAGGGCCGCGAACTGGTCTCGCAATGGTGGGTGGCGACGTTCCCCGGCCTGGCGATCCTGACCGTGGTGATCGGCTTCAACTTCATGGGCGACGGCCTGCGCGACTGGCTCGACCCGCATGCCAGACGACGCTGACCCGCTGCTGCAGGTCTGCGACCTGCGCACCTGGTTCTTCACCGACGCCGGCGTGGTGCGGGCGGTAGACGGCGTCAGCTTCACGCTGCACCGCGGCGAGACCTTGGGCATCGTCGGCAAATCCGGCTCCGGCAAGAGCGTCGCGGCAAAGTCGATCATGAACCTGCTGGAGGAGCCGGCACGCATCGTCGCCGGATCGATCCGGTTCCGCGGCAAGGAGATCACCGCGCTGTCCGAAGCAGAGCTGCGCGAAATCCGCGGCGCCGAGATTGCGATGGTCTTTCAGGATCCGATGACCTCGCTCAACCCGGTGCTGCGCATCTCGCGCCAGTTGATCGAGACAATGACGGCGCATGGACGCTTCACATCGGGAGCGGCACGCATCCGCGCGGCTTCGCTGCTGGGTCGGATGGGCATCGCCGGCCCGGATCGCGTGCTGGATTCCTGGCCGCACCAGTTCTCCGGCGGGATGCGCCAGCGGGTGATGCTCGCGATGGGCTTCGCCAACGAACCCTCCCTGATCCTGGCCGACGAGCCGACCACGGCGCTGGACGTGACGATCCAGGCGCAGATCCTGGACCTGCTTCGCGCACTGAACGGGGATCTCGGCACCGCGGTCATCCTGATCAGCCACGACCTTGGCGTGATCGCCACGATCTGCTCGCGCGTGCTGGTCATGTACGCTGGCGAGGTGGTCGAGCAGGGCCGCCCGGAAGATCTGCTGACCGATCCGCGCCATCCCTACACCTGGGCGTTGCTGCACGCGGCGCCGCGCCTGGATGGCGCGGTGGCCGGCGCCCGGCGGCTGGCAACCATCGAGGGTCAGCCGCCCGACGCCCGCGCCTGGCCCGAGGGCTGCCGCTTCCGCGCCCGCTGCCCGTTTGCAATCGGCGCCTGTGCGCAGCATCCGGAGCTGCTGCCGATCGGGGCCGATCGCAGCAGCCGTTGCTGGGTGACGCAGGGCGGCGCGCGGCTGGTTCCGCCGTCGCCGCGTCACGCTGCCGGCGTTGCCGTGACGCAACAGGACTTCGCGCCGGCGCCGCTGCTCGAAATCCGGGGGCTGACAAAGCACTTCGAGCTGCCGCGCGACAACTTCCTGGAACAGCGCCGCGTGCTGCGTGCGGTGGATGGCGTGGATTTGCAGGTGTTCCGCGGCGAGACCGTCGGCCTGGTCGGTGAGTCCGGCTGCGGCAAATCCACGCTGGCACGGCTGGTGATGCGACTGGAGGAGCCGACGGCGGGCCGTATCGTGTTCGACCGCCAGGATATTACGCACGCCTCGCAGTCTGCCATCCGACCGCTGCGCCGACGGATGCAGATGATCTTTCAGGACCCGTATGCCTCGCTCAATCCGCGCATGACGGTGGGCGACATCCTGGCCGGCCCGCTGCGGCTGCACGGGCTCGCCAGCGGCGCCGCCGAGGTACGCGACCGTGTCGGCGTATTGCTAAATCTGGTTGGCCTCCCGCCCAATTCGGTGTCGCGGTTTCCGCACGAATTCTCCGGCGGACAACGCCAGCGCGTCTCGATCGCCCGCGCGCTGGCGGTGGAGCCGGTGTTCGTGATTGGCGACGAGCCGATCTCGGCGCTGGACGTGAACATTCAGGCGCAGATCATCAACCTGATGATCGGGCTGCAGGAACGACTGCGCCTGACCTACTTGTTCATTGCGCACGACCTGGCGGTGGTGCGCCACATCTCCGACCGCATCGTGGTGCTGTATCTGGGTCGCGTGGTGGAGAGCGCGTCAGCGGCCGAATTGTTCCGCCGGCCGCTGCACCCCTACACCGCAAGCCTGATCTCCGCCGTGCCAACACTGGACGCGACCGGGTCGAAGCAACGTATTGTCCTGAGCGGCGAGGTGCCGAGCCCGCTCAACCCACCCTCCGGCTGCCATTTCCGCACGCGCTGCCCGGCAGCGGCACCGCGTTGCGCGGCCGAGACACCGGTCCTGTCTGAGGCCGCCTCGGGCCATCGCGTGGCCTGCCATTTTCCCGGGGTCGTGGTGGCCCGATAACTGTCGCGGTCGTCATCGCCTCCGCCGCCGTCCCGTGTCCCCTCCGTCGTAGGTGTTCCAGGCCATCAGGATGTAGGCCAGCAGCGACAGTGCCCCGGCTGCGCAATTGTCGCGACGGCGGCATCTCATACCAATCGCTCGATGCTCCAACTCGTTCGTCATCGCGAGCCGCCGCTTGGCGGCGTGGCGATCCAGGCGTGCAGCAAAGAACGGACCGCCTGGATTGCTTCGCTCCGCTCGCAATGACGATGACGGAAAGCGGTCAGCGCATTGTGCCGCTGGTATCATAGCGATACTCGTGGTGCCGACCTTGGCCAGCTCACCCGCGGAAAATCCGCCACTTAGAGGATGCCCGATCGCGAGTTGCGAAACTCGGGTTAGATGAAGTGCACGCCCCCGTTCACCGGGATGGTTTGTCCGGTCATGAACGCGTTCCCGACCACCATCAGGACCGCTTGCGCGACCTCATCGGTCGCGCCGAAGCGGCCGACCGGGATCCTGGCCGCCTGGCCGCTCCGCTTCAGCGGTTCCGCCATGTCGGTGTCGATCAGCCCTGGCGCGACTGCGTTGACGGTGATGCCCTCCGGCGCGAGGCGTGCGGCGTAGCCGCGCGTCAGGCCTTCCAGGCCGGCCTTGGCGGCGTTGTAGTGTGCGCCGACCGCACCGGCGCCGCGTGCCGCCACCGAGGACATATTGACGATCCGTCCCCAATGCCGCGCCCGCATTCCCGGCAGTACCGCGTTGGTGCAGAGGAAGGCGGACTTGAGATTCACCGCGATCGTGCGGTCGAATTCCTCCTCGTCCAGGTCGTCGATCCCGCGGATGGTCGCGATGCCGGCATTGTTGACCAGGACATCGACCGATCCCAGCTCCGCTTCGACCTGCCGGACCATTCCTTCAACCGCGCCCCGTGTGGACACGTCGGCGCCGACGGCAATGGCCCGTTGGCCGGTTCCCTGGATCGTCGCAACCACGGCGGCCGCTTGCTGATCGCGCTCGCGATAATTCACGGCGACGGCCGCTCCGGTCCTGGCGAGGACCAAGGCAATCGCCCGGCCGATGCCACGCGATCCACCCGTGACCAGTGCCACGCGATTGCTCAGATCAATCATGGCTCGGGCCAGTGCGCGTCGTCCCAAGTCAAGGGTTCCAAGGGCGACCGCCCTTGGCGGGGTTTGGGGCGGAGCCCCAACCTGTCCTTCAGAACCACCCGCGCCGGTACGGCGGCGGCGGATATGCGGCATACCCCCGATAGGCAATCTGCGCCCGCGTCTGCCCGAGCAGTGCCCAGAACAGGCACAGCACCCAGCCGATCATGGTCCAGCCGAACAGCAGGTTGACCCAGAACAGCCCGCCGCCGCTCGCCATGTCGCGCGTGCGCGCGATGATGGTCGGCAGGAAGTAGAGTGCCACCCCGATCGCGGTCGCGATCAGGAAGGACTGCCCGAAGGCCGCCACCAACCCGAACAGACTGAACGGGTGCCAGAAGGGATGCCAGAACGGGTGCCAGGTACATCGTGTGATGCCAGTACATAGCGGGCCTATGGGTGCGGCTTGAGGGGAGGCGTTGCAGGGGAGGGCGAGGCGGGAACCTGTATCACGATCGGCGCGGGCGAGGGTGATGCGGCCGGGTGAAAGGCCTGGAGATAGGTCAGCACGCCTACGAACAGCGCGACCACTGCGATCGCGATCACCATCGCGACCATGCCCCAGAGTCCGGCGCGGGTCGGCACGGTGCGGATCAGCGTGTCGAGCTTCTCGTTGATCGTTCGGCCAAGCTGCTGCAGCGCATCGATCTGCGCGTCGTGCTGCGCCAGCCGCTGCCGGACCGCGTCCATGCCAGGAGGATCGGGCGGATCGCCCCCTGTTTCAAGAGATTGTTCCAACGGTGTGCGCTACTCCGCCGCCAGCGCCGGCCGCGCCTGGAGCCGGCGCAGCGCCCGATCGACCCATTGCGCGGTCAGCTTCTCGGCCAGGCTGTTCTGCTCCAGCCGCTCGTGGAGAGCGGAAAAATCCACCCAGTCGAGCGCCTGGTCCTGGTTGAAGCAGGAGAACACCACCCGCCGCTCGCCGGTCGCGGGATCAATCTGTGGTTGCAGGCACTGCGCGCACACCTCTTTCATCATGCACTGCATCGGCGAGTTGATCGAGCCGAGTGCCGTGTGCCCGACCTTCAAGTGCGACGCCAGCAGCGTGTGCCGTGCCGCCGCCACCGCCTGCATCATGCGGTCCGAGCCGATCGCGATCAGGTGCTCGGCCTCTCCGAGCGGCACCGGCTGCGGGCCGAGCCGGCCCTCGGCGTACGCGGCCATGCCGGCGACGATGTTGCCGACGAAGCTGCGGTCCTGCTCGCGGTCGGGCGTGAAGCCGGGTGCCTCGTCGCAGCACCACACGATCGCATCGGCCGCGCGCTCGATCTCCTCGACCTTGTAGCGGTCGATCATCTTCCGGTAGCCGGCGAAGTAGAGCACGCGCGACCCCGCCGCGCGCAGCGCCGCACCGATCGAGAACAGCACCGCGTTGCCCAGGCCGCCGCCCACCAGCGCCACCGTGCTGTCGCGCGCGATGTGCGTGGGCGTGCCGGTCGGCCCCATCAGCACAACCCTCTCGCCCGGCCGCAGCAATGCCGCGAGATCGGAACTGCCGCCCATCTCGAGCACGATCACCGACACCAGGCCGCGTGCCGGATCGGTCCAGGCGCCGGTCATCGCCAGCCCCTCCATCGTCAGAACGGTGTCCTCGGCACCGTCGCGCAGGTGCTGCGCGTGCGCCTCGTAGTTCTGCAAGCGGAAGAACTGGCCGGGGCGGAAGGCGCGCGCCGCGGCCGGCGCTGCGATCACCACCTCGACGATGTTCGGCGTCAGGCGTCGCACCGCATGAACGCGCGCCGAGAGCGCGTCGCGGCAGGCGGCGATCAGGTCGGATTGGGTCGCCGGCGGCCGGGCCGCGAGCGCGCGCGAGACGATCGGATAGCCGCGCCGGGCACTCGCCATCGCCTTGACGACGTTGCCGAAGAAGCTCGGGTGCAGGTCGCCGAAGAAGCTCAGGAAGCGTCCGTCCGGGAGGCGGTGCATCAGCATTTCGGCGTGCTCCGGCTTGGCGAGCCCGCGCACCGGATGCACCGGCTGCCCGTCCTCGTCGATCGCCTGGAAGTAGCGGCCGTCGAGCGCAATCCTTCCGTCCTCGCGCGCCAGCACCGTGTTGGGCTGCGTGCCGGCCGCGACCAGCACCGCGCGCGCCGGCAGCACCACCTCCGACCCGTCGGCGCGGGAGAGGCGCAGGCCCACGGCGTGGCCGTGCGCGTCCAATTCGACCGCGAGCGGGGCGAGACCCTCGGCGAAGCGCACGCCCTCCTCCAGCGCCTTCGCGACTTCCTCGTGGTTGAGCGTGTAGGAGGGGCTGTCGAGCAGCCGGCGGCGATAGGCGATCGTGGCCCCGCCCCAGCGATCCAGAAGCGAGGCCAGGCGTGGCGCGCGGCCCTCGGCGGCGGCGGCTTCGCGCTCGGCCGCGATCGCGGCGGCATGGGCGAGGAACTCGCCGGCGATCTCGCGTTCCTCCTCGGTCCAGCCGAGGCTGACCGCGTGCTCGCCGCGCTCGGCGATGAGCGTGCGGTGGCGGGCGGCAAAGGTCTCGACCTGGCGGACGTAGTAGGCGAGGCTCTCGGTCGCGGTGTCGATCGCGGTCAGCCCGCCGCCGATGATCACCACCGGCAGGCGCAGTTGCAGATTGGCGACGCTGCTGCGCTTGGCGGCACCCGTCAGTTGCAGCGCCATCAGGAAGTCGGAGGCCATGCGCACGCCGCGGGCAAGCCCGCCGGGGATGTCGAGCACGGTCGGCCGGCCGGCGCCCAGGCACAGCGCCACATGGTCGAAGCCCATCGCCAGCGCGTCGTCGATCGTGACCGTGGCACCGCCGCCGAAGCGCACGCCGCCGAACGCGGCGAAGCGCTCGCGCCGCTCCAGCAGCAGCCGCACGAGCTTGAGGTAGTTCTTGTTCCAGCGCACCGTGATGCCGTACTCGGCAACGCCGCCGAAGCCCGCCATCGTGCGGTCGTCGAGATTCTCATAGAGGGTCGAAACGTCGCGCACCGGGACGCGCGGATCGAAGCCCAGCGGCTCGATCTTCAGCCCGTCGATCGCGACCACGCTATGCCCGTCATTCAGCAGATGGTGCGCAAGCGTGAAGCCGGCCGGGCCGAGGCCGACCACCAGCACGCTGCGCCCCGAAGGCGGGCGCGGCAGCGGGCGGCGGATGTCGAGCGGGTTCCAGCGCGTCAGCAGCGCGTAGATCTCGAAGCCCCAGGGCAGCCCCAGCACGTCGCGCAGGATCGCGGTCTCGGCCTGCGGAATGTCGACCGGCTCCTGCTTCTGATAGATGCAGGCCTTCATGCAGTCGTTGCAGATGCGGTGCCCGGTCGCCGCCATCATCGGGTTGTCGATCGCGATGGTCGCGAACGCCGCGAGAGAAAAGCCCTGCGCGCGCAGCTCGTGCATCTCCGAGATGCGCTCCTCGAGCGGGCAGCCGGCCAAGGTGACACCGAACGCCGACTTCTGGAACGCGCCGGTCTTGCGGTCGCGCAATCCCTTCGAGCAGGAATCCTTCGCCTGGTGATGGCACCAGATGCAGTAATTCATCTGATCGAGCGCCTGCTGCCCGGTCATGCCCGGATCGGTGAGCGAAAAGCCGTCGCGCGCGCGCCACTTGCGCGGCGGCAGGCGCAGCATGGCGACCCCGTCCCGCTCGATCGTCTCGACCGGCACCAGGTGCTGCGGGTCGGTGCGGTGCGGCACATGGAACAGCGTGCCGCCGGCGTGGGCGGCACGCCCGGCCTCGGTCAGCGTCGCCCAGGCGGCGTAGCGCATCGCCAGGTCGATCGCCGCGGGGTCGGATTGCCAGCGTAGGGTGGCCTGCGCGAAGCCGAGCTCGGTCAGCGGGGCGGCGAGGCGTTCCTCGATCGCGGCGCGGAGTGCCGCGCCGTCGAAGCCGGACGGGTCGGGATAGGTCTTGACGGCCTGGCGCTGCACGAACAGCCGCTTGCAGGCGTGGATCGGATCGAGCGCATGGGTTTCGGCCGCGATCGCCGCCACCTCCGCCTCGATGCCGAACAGGCGGGCGACGAACTCCTCCAGATGCGGGCCGAGGGCGAGCAGCAATGCGGCCTCGTCCTTCTGCTCCAGTGCCTCCGGGGCCGCGCGGGCGGCGAGCAGGCGTGCGTGCAGGCTGCCATCCTCGGCGGCGAGTGCCGCGAGGAAGCGCCGGTCGAGCCGGATCAGCCCGTCGCGGTGGGCGAGGTCTTCCTGCGCAGGCACGGGCGAGGGGGCGTCCATTCCGTCTGGCATCGCTTTCAGATGGCGTGCGGGCAGGGCGGCCGCCATTGTCCCGCGGCGCGGCCCTCGCCTTCGCGGATCGCGGGCGTTTGCCACGCGGCGCGCGGCTGGTCCAGTGCTGCCCCAGTCACTGCGAGGAGCAAAGCGACGAAGCGAGTCGCTGGCCCGACGCACAGTGCCGCGGGCCCTGGATCGCCACGCCGGCTAAGCGGCCGGCTCGCGATGACGGGCCTCACGATGGGCGCGGGCTATCTATGAATTCAGAGTTCTGTCTTGGAGGCGAGGCGATGACCGACACCGGCTACGACGCGGCCTATGCCGCCTGGCGGCGCGACCCGGAAGGGTGGTGGGAGCAGGCCGCCGGGCAGATCGACTGGGAGCGGCGCTGGGACCGCGCCTTCGATCCCGCCCTCGGGGTCTGGGGCGAGTGGTTCGCGGGCGGGGTGCTCAACACCTGCCACAACTGCCTCGACCGCCACATCGCCGCCGGACGCGGCGAGCAGGCGGCCCTGATCTGGGACAGCGCGATGGAAAATCGCGTCGTGCCGATCAGCTATCGCGCGCTCCGGGACCGGGTGGCGCGGCTGGCCGGGGCGCTCGCGGCGCGCGGGATCGGGCGCGGCGACCGGGTGGTGATCTACATGCCGATGATCCCCGCTTCGGTCGTCGCCATGCTGGCCTGCGCGCGGCTCGGCGCCATCCACTCGGTCGTGTTCGGCGGCTTCGCGGCGGCGGAGCTGGCGAGCCGGATCGCCGACGCCAAGCCGCGCGCGATCCTCTCGGCCTCCTGCGGGCTGGAGCCGGGCCGCGTCGTCGCCTACAAGCCGCTGCTCGACGCCGCGATCGCGCTCAGCCCGCACAAGCCCGAGTTCTGCCTCATCGAGCAGCGGGCGGCGCTGCGGGCGGAGCTGCTGCCCGGACGCGACGAGGACTTCGCCGAGGCCGAAGCCGCGGGCGCGCCGCACGATTGCGTGCCGGTGGCGGCGACCGATCCGCTCTATGTCATCTACACCTCGGGCACGACCGGGCGGCCGAAGGGGATCGTGCGCGACAATGGCGGGCACGCGGTTGCCCTCGCCAATTCGATGCGGATGATCTTTGGCGTGGGCGCCGGCGACCCGTTCTGGGCGGCCTCCGACATCGGCTGGGTGGTCGGGCATAGCTACATCGTCTATGGCCCGCTGCTCGCGGGCTGCACCTCGATCCTCTACGAGGGCAAGCCGGTCGGCACGCCCGATGCCGGCGCCTACTGGCGGGTCTGCGCGCAGCACGGCGTGCGCGCGCTTCTTCACCGCGCCCACCGGCCTGCGCGCGGTCAAGCAGCAGGACCCCGAGGGGGCGCAGATCGCACGCCACGATCTCTCCCGGCTCGACACGCTGTTCCTGGCCGGGGAGCGCTGCGATCCGCCGACCGCGATCTGGATCGCCGAGAAGCTCGGCAAGCCCGTGGTCGATCACTGGTGGCAGACCGAGACCGGGTGGCCGATCACGGCGGGCTTTGCCGGGCTGGGCCTGTTTCCGTTCAAGCCGGGCACCACCGGCCGGCCGGCTCCGGGCTACGACCTCCAGGTGCTCGACGATCAGGGCGCGGTGCTGCCACGGGGGCAGACCGGCAATCTCGCGGTGCGCCTGCCGCTGCCGCCGGGCTGCGCGCCGACGCTGTGGCAGAACGCCGAGGGCTTCCGATCCAGCTACCTCGCCGACTTCCCCGGCTGGTATCGCACCGGCGATGCCGGCGTGATCGACGCCGAAGGCGACGTGTCGGTCATGGGCCGCACCGACGACGTCATCAACGTCGCCGGCCATCGGCTTTCGACCGGGGCGATGGAGGGAGTGCTGGCGGCGCATCCGGATGTCGCGGAGTGCGCGGTGGTCGGGATCGCGGACGCGCTCAAGGGCCAGGTGCCGCTGGGCCTGGTGGTGCTGAAGGCCGGGGTAAGCCGGCCGGAGGCGGAGATCGCGGCGGAGCTGGTTGCCCTGGTGCGCGAGCGGATCGGCCCCGTCGCGGCGTTCCGCGACGCGCGCGTGGTCAAGCGCCTGCCCAAGACGCGATCGGGCAAAATCCTGCGCAATGCGATCCGGCGGCTCGCGGACGGCGAGGCCGGGCCGGTGCCGGCGACGATCGAGGACCCGGCGGCGCTGGACGAGATCGCGGCGGCGCTGGGACGGAAGTGATGTCGGGGCGAGGCGGCCAGCCGGGTCTGGGAACCTGGCTGGCCGCTCGACGTTCCGGCGTAGGCAGAGTTTGGCGCGGGCAGAGTTGAGGGTGTTCAGGCGCGAAGTTGCATGAGGGCCGGTGCGGGCCGCGTGGCGGGCGCGGGTGACGAACTCGTGGTAGAGTGGGGCACTGTTGTTCGCCCTCCTCCAGAACGGAGGCGATTTTTGCGAGGGCCGGTTGTCGCTGGCCGTAATAGGTCGACGAGCGGCCCAAGCGGCGACGAAGTGGATGCCGATACTGCGCAGCAGCCGCATGAGGCTGCGTTCCATGACCGCGCACCAGTGGGTGAGGCCAGGCTCGAGGCTGAGGTGCAGCACCCCTTCCACGAGCGTCAGCAGCAGCAGCGAGTTCATGCGCGGGTCGCCGCCGCCGCGCCGGGGCTTGGAGATCGCGAAGCGGGAGATTTCACCGGCGGCCCCGAGCGGTATGGCGCCGAGATGCTCCGGGCTGCAGACGCGCTGGATCGGCAGGCTGACGGGGCGATCCGCGCAGGACGGCACCAGCCGCGCGGTGCCGATCGCCTCGCGATCGTCGCGACGGCGGATCAGCAGATGGTGGGACCAAGCGATCGAATTCGTCGGTTTCGAGCAGGTCCTCGCGATGACGGTTTGAAGATGGCCCGTTCGCGCACGAAGACCTGGTAGCGGAGGCGCTGGGCCTCCCGCACCAGGGCCGGGGTGTCGGCGACCTCGATGCGGTAGGTCGTACGAAGTGACGCGAGCAGAGTTGAACCAGCCATCTGTCATCCCCCTCCTGGTTGGCCCGCTCACGAAAAATCGATCGCGCCTACCTTGATATGACATTGATTGTTTGGCCTGGATCAGGCAGGTTGTAGACCGCTACAGAGATAGCAGCCGTAGGTTCGTGCGGTCGGTGTGATCGCGGCGATGTTGTCGCTGCGGGCAGGTGACACCGAGACGCTAGACCAGGCTGCGCTCCATGAACAGTCAGTTCTGACCGTGATGGCCGCGGTCAGCGTTGGCTGCATCAGACCCTTTCCGGGCAAGCAACCTTATTGTTCAGACCCATGGCACTGCGACCACGGTTCTCAGAACCAAGGCGTTGGCTTTGGGGCGTTTTTACACGTCCAAGGCGAACAGCCGAGTTAGATATTAGCGCATTGCGATCAGGAACGGAAGCGAAATCGTTCTGAGCCGCCGGACGTATCGACTTATCGCCGAGGGTTCGTCCTTACCGTCATGGTCGGCGAAGGCCGACCATCCACGTCTTCTCTGTCGTGCCACACAGGAAGGCGTGGATGGTCGGCCTTCGCCGACCATGACGAGAGAGCCTGGTATGATGATCCCGCCGGAACCCCGGGACCGTACAAAGATAGGGCGGCACCTGGGTGCCGCCCTGTAAGGTGATGCTCTGACGGTCTGGCTTAGCGCCGCTTGCGGCGGAAGGTCAGACCGAGGCCGAGCAGTCCCGCGCCGAGGATCGCCATCGAAGCCGGCTCGGGTACGGGGATGGGCGCCGGGGTGATTCCCTCGGACGAACGGGAACGCTCAACTCCCTCTGTCCGGGGGCTAGGGATCTGTCCGCGGTGACAGCAGGATCGGCGAGCGGCTCAAGCCCTCTCCGCCCGGAGCGGGTTTGGGTGAGCAACTGTCTTTTTCGTTCCGCTGTTGCGCCCGCCTGAGGCGAGGCTGGCCCCGTGCTCGGGGCCGTCAATGACGCTGCGCGCCGCCTGCGGCGGTGGCCTTCGGCCATCATTGACCGCCCCTGTGCGCGGGGCCTTGGGGGATCGCAGGCCGGGACGAAGAAACGGCGCTCAGCCGAACCAAGAAACGCTCTCATACGGCGGCTGGCTGGTGCCAGGTCTGGCCATCGCGCAGCATGGCGTTCAAAGTGGTCAGCAGCTTGCGCATGACCGCGACGATGGCGAGCTTGGGCGTCTTGCCGGCGGCCAGCAGGCGTTGCTTGAAGGCCTTCATGACCGGGTTCCGAAGAGGGCGGCCGCCTGGGCCGCCATGAACAGGAGCCCGGCGAACTCTGGCGCGGCCGCCGAAGATGCAGCGCAGGCCTTTCGTCCTGCCACTGTCGAAGGCGTAGGGCACGACCCCGACCAGGGCGCCGATCTGGCGGTTGCTGATGCGGCCCGGCTCGGGCAGCAACGCCAGCAAGGTGGCGGCGAGCACCGGGCCGACCCCCGGCATCGAGCGGAGCAGCTTGTCACGCGCGGCGAACGCCGGAACCGCGGCGATCGCCGCGACGATGCGCCGATCGAGTCGCGCCACGTCGGCATCGATCTGACGGATGTGGTGCTGCTGCATCCGGCGCAGCGCGGCATCCCGCAGGTGCTCGAGCTGATTGTCGCACTGCTGCTTGAAATCCACCATCTGGCGGCGCGCGTTGACCAGCTCGGCCAGATGTTCGCGGGCCGGGTCGCGTTGCACCGCGCGGCGCGCCAGCGTGGCGACGAACAGAGCGATGGCCCGCGCATCCAGCCGGTCGTTTTTCGCCAACATCCCCGCCGCCTTGGCGAACTGGCGCAAGTTCCACGGATTGACGAGCGCACCGGCAAGCCGGCGTCCAGCAAGGCGCCGATCACACCGCATTCGTAGCCGCCGCTCGCCTCGATGCCGATCGCGCGCACGCCGAGCGGCCGCAGCCGCCGGCACAGCTCGCGCCAGCCCGTGGCATCATTGCCGACGCTGAACTGCGCGCCGTCCGGATGTGCGGCGCGACATCCAGCCGGTCCTTGGAAACGCTCAACTTCCACGCTCGGGGCCATCTGTGCCATCTTCTTGCTTCCCTGCCTTGTGGTGCGGGCTCGAACCCGCGCAACTGTTCGGGTTTCTCGAAGAGCCGGCTCGGCACCTTGCTCACCCGCGGTTTCCAGCGCCTGGTGGGAGACGGGCTCCGGGCCGTGCCAGGGGATCGGATCATGGCGGTTGCAGGCAATCGTGCCCGCAGCCCGAAGCAGGGCAATCGCTTGAATGGTAGGAACGAGGCCAACTGCCCCTCTCCGCCCGCGCTTGCGGGGGGAGAGGCTGGGTGAGGTGGGTGGCGTGGCCAAAATCGGTGAACCGAGCGGGCCGCCAGGCCCACCTCTCCCTGGCCCTCCCCCCCGCAAGCGCGGGCGGAGAGGGAGAATGGCCGTCACGCACCGATCACAGCGCTGCAAGCGATTGCCGAGCAGCCCGAAGGAGACGTGCAGAATTCCGCGCGCGCCAGGGCCGCCGTGGTGACGTGGGATTTGGCGCACAACCCGGTCGGCCGGGCCTATGTGCTCTACCGGCTGCTCGAAGCGCGATGGAACGTCGAGCTGATCGGCCCGATGTGGCTGCGCTTCGGCCACGAACTCTGGCAGCCAATCCGCAACGAAGGCCTCTCGGTGCAGAGCTTCGCGGCCGCCGACCTCGTTGACGTGTGGACGCATGGCGGCGCGATGGCACGCGCCGGCCGCTTCGATCTGGTCGTGATCTGCAAGGGCCGCCTGCCCGCCATGTTGCTTGGCCTGCTGCTCGCCGAGCAGAGCCGTTGCCCGGTGATCCTCGACATCGACGAGGACGAGCGGGCATTCGAGACCCGCCCCGCCGGCGCGCCGCCCGCGCAGGCCCTGCTCGCGGAGCCGTTCGGCGAGTATGGCACCAGGCTCGCGATGCGATACTGGCCGCTGGCGGACGCTGTCACGGTGTCCAACCCGGTGCTGCAAGACCGCTTCGGCGGTCGGATCGTGCGCCATGCCCGCGACGAGCAAAGCCCGCTCAGCCAACGCGCGCCGGCGCGCCGGCGGCTCGGCTTCGCCGACGACGATCTGGTGATCGCCTTCATCGGCACCGCGCGTGCGCATAAGGGGCTGGATCGCGTGCTGGCGGCGATCGCGGCGATCGGCGACAAGCGGATCAAGCTGCTGTTCGCGGGCATGGTCACCGACAAGGCGACGCGCGAGCGGCTGCGCCGGATCGGACCCGATCAGCTTCGCGTCGTCGATGAGGTCGGCATCGCGGAGATCGGCCGATATCTTGCCGCGGCGGACCTCGTGCCGATCCTGCAAGACCCGGATGCGGCCGTGTCGCAGACGCAGATTCCGGCGCGGCTGAGCGACGCCTTGCAGCACGGCATCCCGGTGCTTGCCGCCGATGTGCCGCCGCTGCGCGACCTGCACGCGCGCGGCACCATCCAGAGGCTCGGACCGGGCGGGCTGGAAGCCTGCTTGCGAGAGAAGCTGAGCACCGGGCCGCTGCCGCCGGATCGCGATCGGCTGCGCCGCGTGTTCGAGGATGAGTTCAGCAACGCGGTCAACCGGGTGCGGCTCGATGCGGCGATCGCGGCGGCGCAGCGAGGCGGCGGTCCGTTCGCGGCCCGTGCGTCGGAAGCGCTCGCCGCCCTCGGCGCCGCGACCCGGGAGGCGATCCGCGCGCGCAACGCCCGCGCCGCCGCGCGCCGCCCTCCGGCCTGACCGCCTTTCGCATCACCGCCCCTACGCATCACCGAGGGCGGCCGGGAAGTCGAGGTCCAGCAGCCGCTCGCGCACCGGTGCGAAGCCGGCGCGGTGATGGCGGGTGGGGCCGAGGCGGATCAGCGCGTCGCGGTGCGCCTCGGTCGCGTAGCCGGCGTTGGTCTCCCAGCCGTAGCCGGGGCAGCGGGCTGCGAGGCGCACCATCGCGCGGTCGCGCAGCACCTTGGCGACAATCGAGGCGGCCGCGATCGAGAGCGACAGCCCGTCGCCGCCGATGACGCAGACCATCCGGTGCGGCATCGGCGGCGGCCGGTCGCCGTCGACCAGCACCAGATCTGGGGCGGCCCGGAGCCGCGCCACGGCCCGGCACATCGCCAGCAGGGCGGCGTGCAGGATATTGAGCCGCGCGATCTCGGCCACGGAGGCGGCGCCGACGCCGATCTCGGCGGCGCCCGAGGCAAGCAGGGCGGCGTAGGCCGCATCGCGCTGCTCGGGGGAGAGGCGCTTGCTGTCGTCGATCAGGCGGCCGAGGCGGCGTGGCACGCCCTGGGGAAACACCACGGCGGCGGCGAACACCGGGCCGGCGAGCGGGCCGCGGCCGACCTCATCGACGCCGGCGACGCGGCCACCATGCGAGCGTTCGAGGCGGAAATGCGGCATCGCCCCCTTGGTAGCACCGGCGGCGGAGTCGGGGGGAGATGGAAGTGGCAGGCGGTGCGAGCGGTCGGCTGCGGCGGCGCTCCGGGCAACAGTATACTTGACAATGTGCCAACAGAATGTTAGAACAACTGCCGCAAAGGTTATCGCCGTCGGGTTCAACGGCAAGTGCCTCGAAGCGGCGGCGGTGCGAGCAAAGGGATTCGCTGATGAGAAACGGGCACGGGCAGTTTGTGGCCGGCGCCAGCGGCAACCCCGGCGGGCGGCCGCGGGTGGTGCGGGAAGTGCGCGACATGATCGAGGCGATCGCGCCGGAGCTGATCGCGGAGCTGGTGGAGATCGCGCGCGACCGGCAGCAGCCGGGAAGGGTGCGGATCGCGGCAATGACGGCGCTGCTCGACCGTCGCTATGGGCGGCCGAGGCGGGAGTTGGCGTGGTCGTCGGGACTGCAGCTCAGCGGCCGGTTGCCGATGGACCCGCCGGAGGAGCAGCAGGAGGAGCAGCAGGAGGCGCTGCCGGCCGAGCCGGCGGGCGATGACGCCCCAGCCGATGACACCTCGGCGGGCGGCGCGGCGCCGGACGGCGAGTCCGAGGCGGACGGCGAGTCCGAGGCGGACGGCGAGTCCGAGGCCGAGCCGGTCGAGGCCGGCGCAGAGACCGGGCCGGACCCGGCCATGGCGAGCGACGAGGGGCTGGAGACGCCAGCCCGGCCGGACGACGAAGAGGCGCCACGGCACGACGAACCGGCGCCATCGCACGTCGCAGGAGGCGGACCGTGGCGGTTCGGGATGGACTGGCCGCTGCGCCCGGCGGCCCGGCGACCGCTCGGAGCGGCCCCGCCCAACACCTGTTCTGAGGGGAACCCCGGATCCGCCCCTGTTCTGAGGTGAGACCAGCGGCCGAACATATCTACTCGTCGCGGCGGTTCGTCCGCACGAGGGAGGGGTCAACACTTTCGGCGCCTCCTATGAGTTCCGCACCGGAACGTCCGATCCGCCGTGGATGAAACTTGTGGCAGGACCTGGCGGTCGCCGGCCGATTGCTCCCTCTCCGCCCCTCGGGGCGGAGAGGGTCGGGGTGAGGTGGGGGTAGCCGGGATGGAACAAAGCGGTAGACGGGATGCAGAGTGTTCACGCCGCGCCGGAGTTTCCCCCACCTCACCCCGGCCCTCTCCGCCCCCGAGGGCGGAGAGGGAGTTAACCGTCGCCGCGCGCAGCGGGAACCCCGTTGCCAGATCGCCGCGGCTGCCCCGCGGAGGTGGTTTCTGTCTACCCTGATCCAACCCTGTTCTCAGGCCGGTGCCACGGCATCAGCGCTCAGAACAGCGACATCTGCGCTTCCGCGAAGCCGCGCCGCTCCGCCGGAACCGCGAACTGCCGCCCGTCGAGCGGCACCGCCTCGCCGAACCCGCAGGCCCGCGCCGCGCGCTCGAAGCGCCGCCGCAGCAGATCGGCGTACGGGCCGCTGCCCGCGAAGCGGTGGCCGAAGCGGCTGTCGTTCAGCCGGCCCGCCCGCGTCTGCCGGATCAGGCTCAGCACGTGCGCCGCGCGCTCGGGGAAATGCTCGGCGAGCCACGCCTCCATCATCTCCCGCAACTCGTGCGGCAGGCGCAGCAGAACCCAGCTCGCGTGCCGCGCGCCCGATTTCGCCGCCGCCTCCAGGATGTGTTCCATCTCGGGATCGTTCAGCCCCGGGATCATCGGCGCCGCCATCACCCCCGCCGGCACGCCGGCCTCGGCCAGCGCCGCGAGTGCTGCCAGCCGCCGCGAGGGCGTCGCCGCTCGCGGCTCCATCCGTCGCGCCAGCGCCGGATCGAGCGTCGTCACCGACACCCAGACCCGCGCCAGACCGCGGCGCGCCATCCGTGCCAGGATGTCGAGGTCGCGCAGCACGCCGGCCGATTTGGTGACGATGCTGACCGGATGACCGTACGCCTCCAGCACCTCCAGTACCGCCCGCGTGAGCTTCAGCGTGCGCTCGACCGGCTGGTAGCAATCGGTGTTCGAGCCCAGCGCGAGGGTGCGCGCGATATAGTCCGGCTTGCGCAGTTCGCGCTCGAGCAGGCCCGCAACCTCCGGCTTGAAGGTCAGCCGCGTCTCGAAGTCCAGTCCGGGCGAGTAGCCGAGATAGGCATGGCTCGGCCGCGCATAGCAGTAGATGCAGCCGTGCTCGCAGCCGCGATACGGGTTCACGGCACGATCGAAGCCGAGGTCGGGGCTGTCGTTCCAGGCGATCGCGCTGCGGCTGCTGTCGGGCGTCAAGGTCGTCGGCAGCGGCGGCAGGGCTGCGAATGTCTCGTCGAGCGTGCTCCAGCCGTCGTCGAACGGGGCCGCCGGGTGGTGCTCGAAGCGGTTCGGCGGATTGAGCGTGGCACCACGGCCGCGCCGCGCCAGCGAAGGCGCCGGGAAAGGGGAGGGGTTGGCGGGTTCGGATAACGCGCGCATCATGCCGTTCACTCTCCGTTCCAGGCCGACGATGCGGCCAACGATGCCAGCCACGCCACGGCGGGTCAAGAACAGAAAAGGAACACGAGAAAACGTGAGCCTTTCGGTCGTCATCCCGGCCCTGAACGCCGCCGCCGTGCTGCCTGCCTGTCTGGACGCGGTCGCCGGCCCTCCTGCTGTCGAGATCATCGTCGTCGATGGCGGCAGCAGCGACGAGACCGCCCGGATCGCGACCGCGGCCGGTGCCCGGCTGCTCGCGGCGCCGCGCGGGCGGGGGCCGCAGCTCGCGGCCGGCATCGCCGCCGCGCGCGCCGAGTGGCTGCTGCTGCTGCACGCCGACACCCGGCTGGCACCCGGCTGGCGGCAAGACGCCGTGCGCGCGATGGCCGGCCCGCCCATGACCGCCTTCTATTTCCGCTTGGCACTCGACAGCACTGACCCTCGCGCCCGCCGGCTGGAGCGCCTGGTCGCGTGGCGCTGCGCCCGGCTTGGCCTGCCCTACGGCGATCAGGGCCTGCTGATCCCGCGCGCGCTGCTCGACGCCGTGGGCGGGATGCGCCCGCTGCCGCTGATGGAGGATGTGGACCTCGCTCGCCGCCTCGGCCGCGCGCGTCTTGCGGCACTCCCGGCCGATGCGGCGACCTCCGCCGCGCGCTGGCAGTCGGACGGCTGGCGGCGGCGTTCGGCGCGCAATCTCGCCTGCCTCGGATTGTGGTATGCCGGAATTCCGCCTCGGATCATCGCCCGGCTCTACGCGTGAAGGACACCGTGATCGTATTTGCCCGCGCGCCGCGCCTTGGCGCGGTGAAACGCCGCCTCGGCCGCGAGATCGGTGCCCGCGCGGCCCTCCGCTTCCATCGCGCGACGCTATCGCGGCTGCTGCGCGCGCTCGCCCGGGACCGCCGGTTCCGCACCGTCGTCGCCGTGACACCCGACCGCGCGCACCTCGCGGCGCCGATGCCCTGCATCGCGCAAGGCGGCGGCGATCTCGGCCGCCGCATGGATCGTGCCTTCCGCCGCTTTCCCCGCCAACGGGTGGCGCTGATCGGCGCCGACATCCCCGAGGCCGGGCCGGCCGACCTGAAGCGCGCCTTCCAGGCACTCGGTTCGGCCGACGCCGCCTTCGGTCCCGCCGAGGACGGCGGCTATTGGCTGGTCGCCCTCGGCCCGCGCCGCCCGGCCCGCCCGTTCGCGCACGTGCGGTGGTCGAGTGCCGACGCGCTCGCCGACACGCGCGCCAATTTCGCCGGCAGGCAGGTGGCCCTGCTGCGGCGATTGCGCGACATCGATACCGCAGCCGATTGGCGCGCCGGCTCATGCAGCGCCTGACCGACGATGCCGGGCGCGCCGCGCGGATACGGGCGGCACGGCTGTGGCGGTTGCGACGCCTGCCGCTGCTCTCGCCGCGACTCTGGCTGCGGCGGCTGGTATTCTGGGGCGGCGCCGTGCTGGTCGCCGGCGTCGCGATCGCCTTCGCCAACCTGGCCAATGCGGCGGTGGCGCTCGGCGATCGGCTGATGATCGGGCGTCTGTGGCTGGCGCTGCTGCTGCCGCCGGCCGGGTTCGCGTTCTCGGTGCTACTGACGCAGCGCGTCTTTCCCGGGGCGCAGGGCAGCGGCATCCCGCAGACCATCGCGGCGCTGCGGATGACCCGGATCGAGAACGTCAACGTCGTGCTCGCCGTGCGCATCGCGGTCGGCAAGGTGGTGCTGACCTTGCTCGGGCTCGTGTGCGGCGCCTCGATCGGGCGCGAAGGGCCGACCGTGCAGATCGGGGCGGCGATCATGCACGGGCTGGGCCGGTTGGTGCGGCTGCCCAATGTCGAAGTGGTGCGCGCGGTGATCCTGGCCGGTGGTGCCGCCGGGATCGCGGCGGCCTTCAACACGCCGCTCGCCGGCATCGTGTTCGCGATCGAGGAACTCAGCCACAGTTTCGAGGCGCGCACCTCCGGCAATACGCTGACCGCCGTGATCATCGCCGGCATCACCACGCTGGCACTCGCCGGCAACTACACCTATTTCGGCGTGAACTCCGGGCAATTGCAGATCGGCGAGGGCTGGATCCTTGCCGTGCTGCTGTGCGGCGTGTGCGGCGGCATCGCCGGGGGCCTGTTCAGCTTCGTGCTGCTCTCGGTGCCGGGGCGCCTGCGCGGCGGACCGGCCCGGTGGCTCGCGCGCCATCCGATCGCCTTCGCCGCCGGCTGCGGGCTGGTGGTGGCGCTGATCGGTCTCGCCGCCGGGGGGGCGACCTACGGCACCGGCTATCAGCAGGCGCGCGGCGTCGTCGAGGGCACCAGCCACCTGGCGGGCTCGTTCTTTCTGCTCAAGTTTGCCGCCAACATCGCATCCTATCTCAGCGGGATGCCGGGCGGCATTTTTGCCCCGACGCTCGCGGTCGGCGCCGGGCTCGGGCAATTGCTTTCAGGCCTGATCCCAGAGGCGCCGGCACAGGCGGTGGTGCTGCTCGGCATGGTGGGATACTTTTCCGGCGTGGTGCAAGCGCCGATCACCTCGTTCGTGATCGTGATGGAGATGACCGACAACCAGCAGATGACGATTCCGCTGATGGCAACGGCGGTGATCGGCTTCGCCGTCTCCCGTCTGATCTGCGCGCGGCCGATCTACGAAGCGCTCTCGGACCGTTTCCTCGCCGCGATGGAGCAGTGATGGCCAAATTCCCGTGCGGCCGCTGACCGCCGCCTCGCTGACCGCCGCCTCACTGGGCAAGCTGGCCGGCAAGAGCGTGGCGCAGCTTCGCCTGCTACGCCGCGATCCTGAAGAGTTCCTGCGCAACATCCGGCAGTTCACCGATCCTGCGGCTTTTCTCGCTCGGCTGCTGGACATGCCGGATATCCCGCCGCTTCGTGTCGAGGTCGTGAGCCGCGGGAACGCGACACTCAACGTTCTGCTGCCGTCCATCGGGCGGCTTGGCATGACCGGCGGGCCGAATACGGTGTTGATGATCGGCGCCCGCCTCGCCCATGCCGGCATCCCCGTGCGCTTCGTGTCCTGCGACGTGCCGCTCACGTCCGATACGGACTGGTTCTGGGTGCATCTGGCACAGATCACGGGCATCCTGGGTCGGCCCGCTAGGGCGACACTGGACGATGCCTGCGCCGCGCCGCTGCGGATTGGAGCAGACGATTTGTTCCTGGCCAGCTTCTGGACCACCGCGCACCAGGCGGCGGCCGTGTTGCCGCGGACGCGCCGGACCCGGTTCATCTACCTGATCCAGGACTTCGAGCCCGGCTTCTATGCTTGGTCGAGCCAGTACGCCCTGGCTCTGGCGAGCCTGGACCTGCCGTTTCACGCCGTCATCAACGAGGCCACGTTGGCCGACTTCTTGTTTGAATCCCGAGTCGGGCGGTTCGCCGATGCTGAGTTCCGCTCGTCCTGCACGGTGTTTGAGCCCGCGATTGACCGGCAGCTATACAAACCGGTCCCCGCCAACGCCGCGCGACCCAAGCGTCTGCTGGTGTATGCCCGCCCCACGAACCCGCGCAACCTGCTGGGCCTGGCGGTTGCCGCGTTGAAACTGGCTGCTGCCGGCCCCGGCTTTGCCGGAGACTGGGAGTTTCTGGCAATCGGCGCCCGCGGCGGCTTGCCGCCCATTCCGCTCGGCAGTGGGCGGGTTCTGCAGGAAGCACCCTGGCGGGACCTGGCCGGCTACGCAGCACTGCTGCAGGCTTCCGACATTCTGCTGTCGCCGATGCTGTCGCCCCACACGGGTTACCCGGTCCTTGAAATGGCCGCGTGCGGCGGCGTCGCCGTCACCAACAGCTTTGCCACCAAAACGCCCATGCAGTTACGAGCGCTATCGCCCAATATTCTGGCCGTCGACGCAACGGTCGAAGGTTTCGCGGCGGGTCTGGCCGCGGCGGCGGAGCGCATTGCGACGGGCCGCGATCCCATCGCGCCACTCAATCTTCCGGGCACATGGGACGTCGCCCTTGCCGGCGTGCAACAGACGGTCCTTGATCTGCTCGCGGATTCCAACGAACTTAGCCGTGGATATGCCGGTTGAAATGACCCTGCCACAGACAATGACCATCATCGAGGCGGCGCAGCCGGGTGGTCCGGAGGTGCTGCGCACGGCGCAGGCGCCGGTGCCGGTACCGAAGCCCGACGAGGTGCTGATCCGCGTGCATGCCGCCGGCGTCAACCGCCCCGATGTGCAGCAGCGCCTGGGCGCCTATCCGCCGCCGCCCGGCGCCAGCCCGATCCTCGGCCTGGAAGTCGCAGGCGAGGTCGCGGTCGTGGGCGCCGAGGCCGCCGGCTGGCGCACGGGTGAGCGCGTCGCGGCACTCGCGAACGGCGGCGGCTACGCCGAGTTCTGCGCGGTGCCGGCGAGCCAGTGCCTGCCCTGGCCCGCCGGTTACGACGCGGTGCGTGCGGCCGCTCTGCCCGAGACGTTCTTCACCGTCTGGGCCAATCTGTTCGAGTTGGGCCGGCTGCGCGCGGGCGAGACCGCGTTGGTGCATGGCGGCAGCAGCGGCATCGGCGTCACCGCGATCCAGCTTGCCGTCGCGTTCGGCGCTACCATCTACGCGACCGCCGGCTCGTCGGAGAAATGTGCGGCCTGCGTGCGGCTGGGTGCCGCGGCGGCGATCAACTATCGCGACGAGGATTTTGCCGCGCGCATCAAGGAACTCACGAACCGGCGCGGGGTCGATGCAATTCTCGACATGGTGGGCGGCCCCTATCTCGCGCGCAATCTGCGCAGCCTCGCGACCGACGGGCGGCTGGTGCTGATCGCGTTCCTCGGCGGGGCGAAGGTGGAGGCGCTCGATCTCACCGCGATCATGACGCGGCGGCTCACCGTCACCGGCTCGACGATGCGACCGCGCACGACGGCGCAGAAGGCGGCGATCGCGACGGCGCTGCGCGAGCGGGTCTGGCCGCTGCTGGACGGCGGCAAGTGCGCGCCGGTCATCCACGCGACCTTTCCGCTCGCGGAGGCGGCGCAGGCCCATGCGCTGATGGAGAGCAGCGCGCATATCGGCAAGATCGTGCTGCGGGTCGCCGACTAAGCCGCTCGGCCCCAGCACGCGTTGCACGTCGTCGTGGTCAGGATGGTGTCATTCAGAATCGTCAAAATCCCCTGGGCATCAACCTCGCCCGCATCGCGGATGGTCGGCATCGGGCCGCTCCTTGTTGTGGGTCAGTTTGCAACTGGCCGACCATGCAGTGGGCAAAGGACGAACTACTCCGGCATCCGAATTGCAGGCTGACGAGGGACGGAAGGAGAAGGTATGATCGAGGACTGACGAATGTCTGGGGATGAAAAGAGACTTCGCCCAACTAATCGGGCGGCCATAAGACAAGGCAAGGCATGGCGATAATCGCAGAGATCGGTCGGCAGGCCACCTTCCAAGCCAGGCTGACGCGATTGCTGGGTTGGCGGTACGCGCTCCGGTATCGCAGTGCGATGCTGGCCACGCGGGTGGGGTTGCACGACGGCGTGTCGGTGCGGCTGCGCCCGCCAAACCTGCTCCATCCGGTCCTGCTTCGCATCAACTCAACGGATGCAGATGTTTATCGACAGGTTCTGGTCGAGGAAGAGTACGCTGCAGTGGCCAATGAGGACGCCGAGGTCATCGTCGATTGCGGTGCCAATGTTGGCTATACCAGCGCGTATCTGCTGAGCCGTTTCCCGGAAGCGCGGGTGGTGGCAATCGAACCTTTTCCTGCCAATGCCGAGATGTGCCGGCGGAACCTCGCTCCCTATGGCAGCCGGGCAACGGTGATCGAGGCGGCGGTCTGGAGCCATTCCACCCGACTTGTGCTGGACCATGCCGGTGGAAATGAGTGGGGCGTTCACGTCCGGGCGGCCCGGCCAGGAGAGATCGGCGGCATCGAGGCGGTCGACCTTCCCAGCCTCGGCCTGAATCGGATCGATATCCTGAAAATCGATATTGAGGGCAGCGAGGCAGACCTGTTCGCCGACGGCGCCGACCGATGGCTTTCTCGCGTCTCTAACATGGCAATCGAGCTGCACGGTACCGAGTGCGTCCGGCGATTTAAGGCGGCGATGGCGAACTACCATTATGCCCTGTCGGTACTCGGGTGAGCTGACGATTTGCCGGGGGATCACGAGGGCGGCCTGAAGGGCCCCATCCTACGCTGGTCGAACACGGTGCGGCGCCGCTGTGGGTCGCCGAGGGGCGGGCGGCGTTCTCGTGCCTCACTGGCCGTGCTGCTGCTCGCCGCCGGGGCCGGCCTCCTGTATATCGGCCTGTTCGCCGGCCCGTTCGGCACCTGGTGCGTGATGGAGGCGACTGCCAAATTGCCGGTGATGGTGACCTCGGTCGGCTTTCTCGCCACCCCGGCTGCCGGGCTGCTGCTCTCGACGGTCTGGCTCGACGAGGGACTGGGGCCGGACCTGGTGCTGGGCGCGGTGCTGATCCTGGGCGGGGTCGGCGCCCCGGCGTGTCGCGGCCTCCTGCGCGCTCGGGCATGATCCTCGCCGCGCACGAGGCCGGAGGCGGCCCGACGCTGGTGCTGTTGCATGGGCTGTTCGGCGCGTCGGAGAATTTCGGCCGCATCCAGCGCCGCCTCGCCGAGCGGTTCCGCACCCTTGCCCTCGACCTGCGCAACCACGGCGCCAGCCCGCACGCACCCGGCATGGAGTACCGGACGATGGCCGGCGACGTGATCGAGACGCTCGCCGCGCGCGACGCGTTGCCGGCGATGCTGGTCGGGCACTCGATGGGCGGCAAGACAGCGATGATGGCAGCGCTCACCGCGCCCGACGTCGTGGCGCGGCTGGTCGTGGTCGATATCGCACCGCGGCCCAATCCGCCCGGCTTCCGCGACATCGCGGCCGCCATGCAGGCGATGCCGCTGCGCCCCGATCTCGCGCGCCGGGAGGCGGACGCGCTGCTCGCGCCGGCCGTGCCGGACGCGCGGGTGCGCGGCTTCCTGCTCCAGAACCTGCGGCTCGGTGCGCGACCCCGCTGGCGGATCGGCCTTGACGAAATCGCCGTCGCCCTGCCGGCGATCGAGGGCTGGGACCCACCCGAAGGCGCCCGCTATGGGGGTCCGACGCTGTTCATCGCCGGCGCGCTTTCCCCCTACCTGCCCGCCGATGCGCGTCCGCTGATCCGGTCGCTGTTCCCGGCGGCGCGCATGGTGGTGCTGAAGAACGCAGGGCACTGGGTACACGCCGACGACCCGGAGAGTTTCCTCTCCGTGGTCGCGACGTTCTGCGAAATGGGGTCTGGGGCCAGGGGCCCCAGCGGGGTGTGGGGCGGAGCCCCGCCCTGATCTACGCCGCCATCGGCGCCGCGGCGAGGCGGCGTTCCGCCACCTGCGCCTTCATCGCCTTCTGCAGCTTCTCGAACGCACGCACCTCGATCTGGCGCACCCGCTCGCGGGAGATGTTGTACTGCTGGCTCAGTTCCTCGAGCGTAGTCGGGTTGTCCTTCAGGCGGCGCTCGATCAGGATGTGCCGCTCGCGCTCATTCAGCGTCTTCAAGGCCCCCGACAGCAGCGCGCGACGGCCGGTCAGCTCCTCCTGCTCGGCGAGCGCGTTCTCCTGTGTCTCGCTCTCGTCCACCAGCCAGTCCTGCCACTCGCCCTCGCTGTCGGCGCGCAGCGGCGCGTTCAGGCTGTGGTCGGGTGCCGAGAGCCGGCGGTTCATGTTCACCACGTCCTGCTCGGGGACGTCGAGCGCGTGGGCGATCTTGGCGACCTGCTCGGGCTTGAGGTCGCCTTCATCGATCGCCTGCATCTGGCCCTTCAGCCGGCGCAGGTTGAAGAACAGCTTCTTCTGCGCCGCCGTGGTGCCCATCTTCACCAGCGACCAGCTGTGCAGGATGTATTCCTGGATCGCGGCACGGATCCACCACATCGCGTAGGTGGCGAGGCGGAAGCCGCGGTCCGGGTCGAACCGCTTCACCGCCTGCATCATGCCGACATTGCCCTCGCTGATCAGCTCGCCGAGCGGCAGGCCGTAGCCGCGATAGCCCATCGCGATCTTGGCGACGAGACGCAGGTGCGAGGTGACAAGCTTGTGCGCCGCCTCCATATCCTCGTTGTCGCGCCAGGCGTGCGACAGGCGCAGCTCCTCCTCGGGGGAGAGCATCGGGAACTTGCGGATATCCTGGAGATAGCGCGAGAGATTGCCCTCAGGCGCCATGTTGATGACGGCAGAGGCCACGGAAGGCTCCTTTCGTCTGCCACGGTCACGGTCCTGCCCACAATACGGCGCAGGACAGTCACCGGTTGCGATTGCTCGCAGGTAGGCGCGGGGGAAGACCATCACGTCCCGGGCATCGCCCCGACCTGCAGGGTCTCTGGCCTGCTAAGGTCTCCGGCAGCATCCGCCCGGACCGGCCGCCAGGGGTGCGCGCCCGCTTCCCCTAGCGAGGGTGGTTATACAGGAACGCCCCGGCCCGGTCAATAAACAGGACCCATGGGGTCCGGTTTCGCCGTCAGACCTGCCCTGCCGCCGCGTCAAGGCTCGCGATCAGCGCCGCCATGTCGGACGGCGGGGGCGCCTCCAAGGCGAGGACCGCTCCGGTTACCGGATGGCGGAAGCGGAGCCGCGCCGCGTGCAGCGCCTGGCGCGGGAAGTCGAGCGCCGCCTGCCGCGCGGCCGGGGGCAGACCGCGGGCGGCGCGGGGGATGCGGCGCAGATAGACCGGGTCGCCCAGCAGCGGGTGGCCGTGCGCCGCGAGATGCACCCGGATCTGGTGCGTCCGCCCGGTGTCCAGCCGGCACTCCAGCAGCGCCGCCGCTGCTGCCCAGGCGCGCAGCAGCCGGTAATGCGTGGTCGCGGCGCGGCCGCCGCGCTCCACCACCGCCATGCGCTTGCGATCGCGCGGATCGCGGCCGATCGCACCCGTGATCGTGCCGGCGGCGGATGCCGGCACGCCCCAGCACAGTGCGAGATAGGTGCGGGCGAGATCGCGCGTGGCGAACGCGGCCGCGAGCCCCGTCATCGCCGCCTCGGTCTTGGCAACCACCATCACGCCCGAGGTGTCCTTGTCGAGCCGATGCACGATCCCCGGCCGCTGCACGCCGCCGATCCCGGGCAGCCCCGCGGCGCCGCAATGGGCGAGCAGCGCGTTGACCAAGGTGCCGTCCTGATGCCCCGGTGCCGGGTGGACCACCAGCCCGGCCGGCTTGTCGATCACGATCAGGTCGGCATCCTCGAACAGGATCGCGAGCGGGATCGCCTGCGCGGGCGGGTCGTCGGGGATCGCGGGCGGGATGTCGAGCAGATAGCGCGCGCCTGCCCGCACGACTTCGGCCGGGGCGCGCAGCACGGCGCCGTCGCGGCGCGCGTGCCCCGCCTCGATCAGCGCCTTGACCCGCGCCCGCGACAGCCCGCCGCTCGCCGCGGCGAGGAAGCGGTCCGCCCGCTCGCCCGCCGCCTCCGGCTCGGCGAGGATCTCGAGACGCTGGACCGGTGCCGCGCGATCGGACATGGGGAGCGCGATAGCGCGTTCGGCGCGGGGCGGGGAGGGCGCGATGCGCTGGCTGGTGGCGGCGGTGGTGGTGATGGGCGTGCTGATCGTGGGCGCCACGGGGGTTTTGGTGGCCACACTGGTGATGCGGTTCCATGTGCCGGGACACCCCGCCGGGTCCGCCGGCGCCGGCGCCGCGTCGCCGGTTCCGGCTGCGGTCACGCTCGACGAGCCGGCGGGCACGCGGATCGCGGAGGTCGCGGCGCTGGGGGATCGGCTGGTGCTGGCGCTGCACGGGGGCGGGCCGGACCGGGTGGTGGTGATCGATCCGGCAACGGGCCGCGCCACGTTCCGGGTTGGGCTGGCACGATGAAGCCGGGCTTGAACCGGGTGGCGTTGTTCCGTAGGTAGCGGGTCCGATCGTGGTCCCGTTCGTCTAGAGGCCCAGGACGCCGCCCTCTCACGGCGGCAACAGGGGTTCGAATCCCCTACGGGACGCCACTGATGTGGCTGCGTTTTCCTCGGTTTTGCGCGGCGCGCGGCGACGCCATACGGCAATTATCTGGCATGGGTGGTGCGGAACCGGCCGGAATGGCGCGGGACCGTTCGCAGTGTGTCGGCTCTTGATGCCGGTCGGGACCGCGAAGTTCCGGCCCGAGATGGGGCTGAACCAAATCGGGTGGCGGCCGGCCCGGACGAAGCGGCAGCCCGCGCGTTCCAATAGCTCGCGCAGCCGCCGGTCGAAATCGGCCGGCATTCAGGCCGCCAGCTCGATCGCCTCGGTCCTGTCCGCGATCAGCGTGATCCTAGGACGTGTGGACGGATTTGATCAAGATCAGCCCGCAAGCAAAAGCGACGAGGGCGCCGTAGCTGTCGGCAGTCTTCTCGCAGCGTAGGGCGACGCGCTTGAAGCGCTTCAGTTTGCCGACGGTCTGCTCGATGCGGGCGCGGGCTCGGTAGAGTATTTTTGGAAAGAAGGCTGGTCTGGCCTTGGCGTTGGCGCGGTGCGGGATGACGGGGACGATACCCCGCCGCCGGCAGGCCGCGCGATTGGCCGCCGAATCGTAGCCTTTGTCGGTCAGGGCCGCGCGCGGCGTGATGTCCGGCCCGATGTCGAGCGAGGTTTCGAGCTGGGTGCAATCGCTCGCCTCCCACCGGTCAGATGGAAGGCGATGGGCAGGCCGTCGAAATCCGCCTTGAGGTGGATCTTGGTCTAGAACCCCGCGAGCGCCCGAGCGCCTGATTTTGCTGCCCCCTTTTGCGCCGGCGGCCGAGACATGCGCGCGCACCACGGTGCTGTCGAACATCTGCACCAGATGCGCGGTCTTGCTGGTCTCGGCGAGGAGCTGGAAGAACGCCTCGAACACGCCGGAGCGGCTGAGCCGCCAGAACCGCTTCCAGACGCTGTTCCAGTTGCCGAACTCTGCCGGCAGCGCCCGCCAGGTGATGTTGTGGACCGTGAAGAAGTGCAGCGCTTCCAGGAACTTGCGGTCGTCATGCCCAGGCTCTCCCCGGCGCGACTGGGCCGCCTCGAACACTTCCAGCACAATCTCCCAATCGCCCTCGCTCATTCCCGTCAGCATGGACCGGCTCCCTCTTGCCGGTCACCCATTGAATTCGATGAAAACCCAATTCGGGAACCCCCTAAATGCGACTTCCCGCTATCCGTCCACACGGCCTAATGGTGGGCTGATGCGGCACGGCATTCAGTTCCAACAAGTCGGGAACGATGGCGCGAAGGTCGGCGATCAGCGCCTCGATCGTGTCGGCTTCCGCCACCAGGCTGGGCAGATCGGCGCTCTCCGCCCACCAGACGCCCGCCTCGGCATCCCAATGCGCCAGAACCGCGAGGCCGCCAGGCGGGATGGTGGGATGCGATGCGCTGGACATGGCAGGAATATAGGCGTCAGGCGGCGCCGTTGCGAGCGGAACCCGTCCGGCGCAGGCCATAGATTGAGGCCGCGCGCGGGGGGCGGGACGCAGGTGGAGACCAAGGCACCTGAATGCCTCGCCCCTGCGCGCGCGGGCTTGCCTCACTCGCGCCCTGCGCGTGTGGCGTCACATTCAGCCGCCTTGTTCTCAATTGGCAACAGCGCCATTCTCTCGCGGGGACGACGCCAGCGGGCATGGCACGGGACGTTGGTTGCCGAAACGCTACAGGGACGACCATCGGTAAAGCAGACTTTCGCGACACGCACATGATCCCGCTTGTATTTCCCCTTGAGCAAGCAATGCGACGGCGGCGGCGGCTAGTCCTGGCGGGCGGCCTAGCTGGCGTTGTTCGACGTGTGTCAGCGTCCGGATGTTAAAATAGAAGTTTAACTATTGTTATTGACATAGCTCCGACCAGCATGCCACAGTATATTCCTGTCTCACGGTATTCAGGCCGCCGGTTGCTGACGGGGACCGGATCGACAGAACCCCAGTGCGATGGCCGATTTTGAAGTTAAATCATCGTCTCCGCTGGGAGAAACGAGGATGAAGCCGGGCGTTTTCACGATCGTTCCCGTCGCGCTGGGGGCGATCTTCCTCAGCGAATCCGCGCTCGCTACGATCATGACGACAGATGGCGTCACGCCTCCGCCCTTCACCGTTGCCGGCAACAAGACGGTCGCGGCCCTGGTGATCGGCACCAACAAGGACGGCTCGCTTGATATCAATGCCGCCAGCACACTGTCCGTCACTCCCGGCGGCACCATCTTCGGTGATACGGCGGGCGTTACGGGCGCTGGTACAATTGCCGGCAAGGGGTCGCTGCTGACGAGCAAGGACGATATCGACATCGGCTTCCAAGGCGCAGGCGACGTCGCTGTAAGAGACAGCGGCGCGATATCTTCGGACAGGGACATCATCATCGGGGATTCCTCGGCCCTAGCCAGTGGCACGGGCGAGTTGGTCGTCTCGGGCAAATCTTCAATGTTGAAGGCCGGCCGCGATCTGGCAGTCGGCTCGAACACCGGCAACGGTACCCTTCGGCTCTCGAGCGGTGCGTCCGCCATCGTGACCCGGAATGCCTTCTTTGGACGACGTTTGCCAGGCGGCGGCGCTGGCCGCACCGGCACGGGCACTGTCAGCGGCACGGGCACATTGCTGAGCGTCGGCGGCGACCTCAAGGTTGGTACGGGTGAAACGGGCGTGCTCACGATCCGCTCAGGCGGCAAGGTCACCGTCGGTGGCGACGCCTTCGTCGGAAGTTTGCCTGCGAAGAACCAGCCCGGCAACGGGACGCTCAAACTGGACGGCGGCACACTGGGCCTAACCAAGGGGTCGCTGTTCGTGGGCCTCGGTACGGGGACCACGGGCAGCATTGATGCGATACGCAGCAACGTTATGGTCAAGGGGACGGTGTTCGTCGGCGGCACCGGCTCCACAGCTGACACGACGGTCCAGGTCAACTCGAAGCTGTTCGCCGGGGATTTTGTAACCAATGGCCCCGGCAAGTTTCTGGTGACCGGCAAGAGCACCGCTATTTTTAGCGGAGGTGGCCAGCTGCTGGGCACCAGTAGCGTCACAGTTGACGGACCTGGCTCGTCGATCACCGCCGGCGGCAACATCATCACCCCGAGTGGCAAGCCGACTCTCAATGTTTTGGGCGGCGCTACGCTTACCACGACGGGCAGTGTGCTGCTGGGGACTGCCGCGGGTGCGACAGGCACCGTGAACGGCAAGGGTTCGGTGCTGACGGCCAAGGACGTTGTCCTCGGGCTAGCTGGCACGATCGGCAATCTGACGATTTCCAATAACGGCAAGGTAAGCGCGCCAGTCACGGTTAACAAAGGCAGTACTCTGAAAGGACGCAAGGGCATTTCTGGCCAAATCACCAACAACGGCGGCACAGTGGTGCTGGCGCCAGGCGGCCTAACCGACACTGCGTCCTACGTGCAGTCGATTCCCGGCACGCTGACCACAGACCTCAATGGCCCGAGCGCGTTCGGCGTGCTGAACGCGTCCGGAACGGGCGCGTTTGGCGCCGGCACCGCGTTGGACTTCGTATTCAGCTTCCAGCCGACTAAGGGCGAGACATTTACGTTCTTCGACGCACTCGAAGGCCTTAATGTTGCGCCAAGCGTCGACAATTGCGCGGAGGGCGTCTTCACTTGCAACTTCTTCGGCGTCCCCACCGGGGATAAGTTCGAGGTCGAAAGCGGGGTGGACACCTTGACGCTCCTCACCTTGAGTACGGTGCCGGAACCAGGCACGCTGGGGGTGTTCGGCTTTGGACTTGCGGGTTTGTGGGGCATTACCGCGATGGGCCGCCGCGGCAGGAAAGCACCGGCGTAGGTCTGCTCCGCGGGCTGCCGGGCAGCCCGACCTGTTGCCACCCTGAGACGCTCAATGTCCCCGACCTCTCGGAACCTGGGCAACACCGACAGGCGGCGTCAGTTCCAGAAGCTGAACGGCGTCGCTCGATCTGACTTCGTTCATCGTGGCCACGGAGGCGTCCCCGCGATGCGCCAGTTCATCGCCGACAAAGCCTACGACGCGAACGACCTGCGCGATTTCCTCGCCGCCCAGGGCACCGAAGCCGTCATCTCGCCGATGCCCGGGCGGCTCACGCCACTGTTGTTCGATCCCGTTGCCTATCGCATGCGCAATCTCGTCGAGCGCGCCTTCTGCAAGCTCAAGGACTGGCCGCCGCATCGCAACCCGCTACGACAAGACCGCCCGCAATTTCCTCGCCGGCCTCTGCCTCGCCGTCCTCGTCACCCATTGGCTCCGATGAGTCCACGCCCTAGTGCAGGTTACTGAGGCGGTACGGGCTGCTTTCGGCCATACATAACGCGCCTTTCAGAAATAGAGTCCGGGCCCGGCAGGGTGCTTATCGAGCCGACCACACACTGCTCATGTTACTTCCCGCAAGGTCTTTGTGAGGGCCTTCAGCTCCCGCACCAGCCCACGCACCCTCTTCGCCTCGGCGCTATAGGCACCATGCTTGGTCCTGGCGGCACGCAGCCGTGCCAGCCCTTCGGCTGTGCGAGGGCCGGTGCTTTTGCCACCGTGAAGCCGGCATTTCCCGTTCGGCATGGCAGGCTGATGGCACGGTCCGCCTTGCCGCGTCCGTGCGCCGCATCGCGGCGCCGCATTGGGATTGCCGGTTAGTTAGGTTCGGATACCGGGAGCGGGGCGGGCGGCATGGGGTTCCGCGCAACGTCAGCTTCCATCCCGACCCCTCCCCCCACCCTGCCGCGCCATAACGGGCATCCTCTCCCGGCTGGCGAGGCCTTCCGGCATCATGCCGGGGGCCGCCTGCTCGCGTCGAGCATGTCATCGGCGCAGCCGAGGGACTGATAGGACCGGCCCGCCGCCGGGTCGTAATGGCGGGCGATCCAGGTGCCCGCTTTACCGGCGATCCGACGATACCCGACCGCCCGGCCCTCTTGGATGTTCCGCCAGTACCGGGTACCAGTCTACCAGCGGGCGGAGGGGGTCGGCAATGATTGCCCCTTGAGCGCGCCGGTCAGCCGCCCACCAGCCGGTCGCGTCCCGCGCCGATGCCGGTCCAGGCTGCCGCGGCACCCAGCGCCACCGTCAGCGCGCCGAGCGAGGCCCAGCTTCCGGTCCAGTCGTGCAGTAGTCCAGCCAGCAGCGGCCCGGCCGAGGCGATCAGATAGCCGGCGCTCTGCGCCATCCCCGACAGCGCGGCCGTGCTGCGCGCATCCGGCGCACGCAGCACGATTATCGTCAGCGCGACCGCGAGCAGCCAGCCCTGGCTCAGGCCGAGCAGCACCGCGAACCCCCACACCGCCCAGAGCGGCGCGAATACGCAGCCCAGCAGCCCGATCACGGCGACGACGACCCCGCCCGCATTGGCCGCCCGCTGGTCGCGCCCGCGCGTCGCCAGCCCGGGCGCCGGGATGCACGCAAACGCCGAGGCGACGACGCAGACCGACACCGCGAGTCCCGCCCCCGCGGCCGCCATGCCGCGATCCTGCAGCATCGGCGCGAGCCAGCCGAACACGATGTGGGCGAGCGCCGATTGCAGCCCCATGAACAGCGTGAGCTGCCACGCCAGCCGATCGCGCCAGAGCCGCGCGCCGCGTATCGCCGTCGGCAGCGGCCGCGCTTCGCGCGGCGGCATCTGCGGCGTTCACAGCACGAGTGCCGCGACCCCGGGCAACGCCCAGAACGCCAACGCCGGCGACCATGCGCCGAAGGCGAGGGCGAGCGGTACCGTCGCCCCGGCCGCCACCGCCGCCCCAACGCAAAGCGCCGCGCTGTAGAGGCCGGTCAGCAGCTCCACTCGGTCGGGGAAGTCGCGTCTGACCGCGGCCGGCAGCAGCGCGTTGCCAACACCGATCGCGGCCGACGCTAGCACGGTACCCGCGAACAGCGCGGCCAGTGCGGGGATGCCGCGTAGCGCGCTGCCAAGCGCGATCGCCGCCGTCGCCGCCAGCAGCGCGCGCTCGGCCCCGAGCCGGCGCACCAGCACCGGGGCCAAGGGCGCGAACAGCCCGAAGCAAAGCGAGGGCAGCGTCGCGAGCACGCTGGCACCCTCCGGGCTCAGGCCGGTTGCGGCCATGATCGGGTGCAGCACGGGTGCCACACTGGTCACCGCGAGGCGCAGGTTGAACGCGATCAGCACCATCCCCGCGCCGAGCAGCAGTGCCCGGCGCGGCGCCGCTGCGACTACGCGGCCCGGGCGGGGCCGCACAGGATGCGGTGCGCCTCGCGCAGCGCCTCGGCCATCGTCTCGGCGGGCACGGCACCGGAGAACAGCACGTGCCGCTCGAGCGCGAAGGTCGGCACGCCCGAAAGCCCGGCCGCACGTGCGTCGCGGTCCTCGGCTAGCACTTCGGCGCGGCCCTCATCGGAGGCGAGGACGGCGGCCGCGTCGGCGATCCCGTACGCGGCGCCGATCTCCGCCAGCACGGCAGGATTGCCGATGTCGCGGCCTTCGGCGAAATAGGCCGCGAACAGCGCCTCGACGACTACCTCTTGCTGCCCCTCGCATGCTGCGTACCAGATCAGCCGGTGCGCGGCGAGCGTGTTGGGCGTGCGCGTCATGCGGTCGTGGCGGATCGTGACCCCAGCTTTTTCGGCGGCTTCCGCCACCTGCGCGTCAAGCTCCCGCGAGCGGGCGAGGCTGCCGAACTTGGCGGCACGGTAGGCGTCGCGCGCGACACCCTCGGGCGGTATGTCGGGGTTAAGCTGGAATGGCCGCCAGATAACCCAGAAGTCCAGCCCCTCGCGCGCCAGAATCTCCCGCGCGCCGTCGAGCCGGCGCTTGCCGATGTAGCACCATGGGCAGATCACGTCGGAGAAGACGTCGAGCCGCGCCGGCTTCGTCTCGCTCATGCTCGGTTCCTCACTCTCTGATTGGGCGCAATGTGGCGCCTGCGGGGCGGCTTCGCTACCCGCCCGCCGCCGATATGCGCGAGAGCGATTCCTCGCGTCCGAGGGCCGCGAGCGTCGCGTCGATCCCCGGACTTGCGGTGCGGCCGGTCAGCACCGCGCGCAGCGGCTGCGCGACCTGGCCGAGCTTTCTGCCGGATCGCGTCGCGAAATCGCGCAGCGCGGCATCGAGCGCGGGCGCGGAGAAATCCGTTGTGGCGAGGGTAGGGGCGAGATCGCGCAGCATCGCCCGCGCGTCGGCGGTCAGCAGCGCCGCGGCCTTCGCGTCAGCCGCCGGCGGCGGGCCAGGCAGCAGGAAGGCGGCGGACTCTGCGAGCTCCACCAAGGTCCGCGCCCGCTCCTTCAGCCCCGGCATCAGCGCCCGGATGCGCGCCACCGCCACGGGGTCTGTTGCGGCGCCGAGCCGCGCCACTACATCGGTGGTCAGGCGGTCATCGTCGGCGGCGCGCAGCCAGACGCCGTTGAGATGCGTGAGCTTGGCGTAGTCCATCCGGCTCGGCGCGCGGCCGACGCCGTCCAGATCGAACAGGCGGATCGCCGCCGCGCGCGAGATCACCTCCTCGTCGCCGTGCCCCCAGCCGAGCCGCAGCAGGTAGTTGCACAACGCCTCGGGCAGGAACCCCTGCTCGCGGAACTCGAGCACGCTGACCGCGCCGTGCCGCTTGGAGAGTTTTGCGCCGTCCGCACCGTGGATCAGCGGGATATGCGCGAATTCCGGCAGCGCCCAGTCCAGCGCCCGATACAGCGCGATCTGGCGGAAGGTGTTGGTGAAATGGTCGTCGCCGCGGATCACGTGGCTGATCGCCATGTCGTGGTCATCGACCACCACCGCGTGCTGGAAGGTGGGGGTGCCGTCCGAGCGCAACAGGATCATGTCGTCGAGCTCGACATTGGCGACGCGCACCTCGCCCTGCACCCGATCGCGCAGCACGGTCTCGCCCTCGCGCGGGGCCCGCAGCCGGATCGCGGCGGGCACGCCGGCCGGCGCTTCGGCCGGGTCGCGGTCGCGCCAGTTGCCGTGATAGCGCGGCGGGCGGCCCTCGGCGCGGGCGCGCTCGCGCATCGCCGCGAGTTCCGCAGGCGTGTCCCAGGCCCGATAGGCGCGGCCGGCGGCAAGCAGGCGCTCGGCGACCTCGCGATGACGCGCCTCGCGGCTGGATTGGAACAGCGGTGGCTCATCGGGGTCCAGGCCGAGCCAGGCCAGCCCATCCAGGATCACCCGCGTCGCCTCGGGGGTGCTACGGGCGCGGTCGGTATCCTCGATGCGCAGCAGGAAGGCGCCGCCGTGATGGCGGGCGAACAGGAAGTTGAACAGCGCGGTGCGCGCGCTGCCGATGTGCAGCAGCCCGGTCGGGCTGGGGGCAAAGCGGACGCGAACGGTCATGCGCGGTCATTGCCCCCTGCGGCGGTCTTTTCGCAAGCCGCCGGCGCGATCGTCATGCGCGGCACTCGTGTCTCCCCCGCCCCGGCGCGCGTTGCCGGCAGCGCCGCAGGTTTGGCAGCCTGCTCGGCGATAGGGGAGTGGCGCGAGTGGTGGCCGCCGGAGAGCTTGCCTGGTTTGCCTCGGCCCTGGCTTTCGCCGTCGCCATGGCGGCGACGCCGGGCCCGAACAATGCGATGGTCGCCGCCTCGGGCGCCACCTGGGGTTTTTGGCGCACGCTGCCGCACATGCTCGGGATCTCGGTGGGATTCCCGGTGATGCTGGTCGCGGTGGCACTCGGTGCCGGGGAGCTGATGCGGACGCGGCCCTGGGCACATGAGGCCCTGCGCTGGATCGGCGCGGCCTATCTGCTCTGGCTCGCCTGGCACATCGCGGTTGCACATCCAAGGCGCCGGCCGGTCCGGCCGAGGTTGGGGGACGCCCGCTCGGGTTCGTGCGGGCCGCCTTGTTCCAGTGGATGAACCCCAAAGCCTGGGTGATCGCCGCGGGCGCCGTCGTCACCTACACCACCAGCAGCGGCGGCGCGCTGCTGGTGCAGGCCGTGGTGCTTGCCGCCATCTTCCTTGTCATCATTCTGCCGACGATCGCACTTTGGACGCTTGTGGGAGTGGGCGCCGCCCGGATGCTGCGCACCGAACGCGCGCTGCGCCGGTTCAATCTCGCCATGGCCGCCCTTCTGGTCGCCTCACTTCTGCCGCTGCTGCGCGGCGAATAGCGTCAGTGGCGAGTAGCGTCAGTACGGAGGCGCGTAGTAGGGGTAGCGGTAGGGATAGGGGTACGGCCCCACGTACGGGGCGGGTTGCACGACATAGGGCGCGGGCTGCACCACGATCGGCTGCGGCGGGTTGTACTGGTTGCCCTTGGCGGTCATGCAGCCGACATAGGCGTTGTCATATTGGCCCTGAATGCCGGCCTGCGCGCTCGCCGAGCCGGCAGCGCCGAGGCCGGTGCCGAGAGCGGCACCGCTCGCGGCCCCCACGCCGGCGCCGTAGCCGCCTCCCGCTGCCGCGCCCAACCCGGCGCCGAGCGCGGTGCCGAGCACCGCCGCGCCGACACCATAGGTGTTCGCCCGCTCCGCCTGGCCGGCCACCATCTGGGAGGCATACTGCATGCACCCCGACTGGTCGATCTGGAACGCCTCGAACGACTTGCCCTGACCGGGGATCACCTGGACGGTCGGGCCGAGCGGGGTCTGCGCGCAGGCCGACAGCAGCAGCATGGCTGCCAGCGCGGGCAAGGTCTTGTTCATCTTTTTGGTTCACCTGATGCCGACGATATCCGACCGTATCGGCATCATGGCTGCCGGTCAAGATCGCAACGTAACGACTTTGAAAGTACTCAGATTGCGATCTGCTCCATGCGGCACTGCGCCGGCGCCTTGTCGGGGCGCCACCGCAGCAAGGTCGTGCCGTGGCGGAAGCGCCCGCCCGAGACGTGATCGTAGCGCACTTCGACCACCAGCTCCGGCCGCAAGGGCTGCCAGTCGGCGGCGCGCCCGGTGCGGCTCCAGCGGCTCGGGCCGCCGGGGGCGCGGCCGGTGAAGCCGGGTGGTGCGACCAGCCGCTCCAGCCGCGTGGTCAGTGCCGCTCGTTCGGGTGCCGCGATCGTGCTGGTGAAGCCGACATGGTCGAGCAGCCCCGCGTGATCGTAGAGGCCGAGCAGCAGCGAGCCGACCTGCCGCCGCGCCGCCAGGTAGCGAAAACCGCCGACCACGCAATCGGCGCTGCGGAGCCGCTTGACCTTCACCATCCCGTCCCGCTGCCCGGCGCGATAGGGAAGATCGAGCCGCTTCGCCACCACCCCGTCGCGCCCGCTGCCGAGTGCGTCGAGCCAGGACTGCGCCTCGGCGAGGTTTCGGCTCGCGGGCGAGAGCGCCAGCGCCGGCGAGGCGAGAAGCGGCATCAGCGCCTCCAGCGCCGCGCGCCGTGCCGAGAGTGGTCGCTCGGTGAGGTCGTGGCCGGCTTCGTCCACCAGCAGGTCGAACAGCATCATCCGCGCCGGGTGCGCCTCGGCGAGGCGGCGGACGCGGCTGGCGGCAGGATGCAACCGGAGCTGCAACTCCTCGAAGGAGAGCGTGCCGTCACAGGGGATGACGATCTCGCTGTCGAGCACGACGCGGCGCACGGCGGTCTCGGTCAGCGCCGCGACCAGGTCCGGAAAATAGCGGCCGAGCGGCTGGCCGGATTTCGAGCGCAGGTCTATGACGCTGCCGTCGCGGAAAGCGAGGCAGCGGAACCCGTCCCATTTCGGCTCGTACTGCCAGGCGGCACCCGTCGGGATCGCGGCGACGGATTGGGCTTCCATCGGCGGGAAATCCGGCTGGAGCGGCAGTGTCATGGGCGGGCCAACGGGCGCCGGCGCAGGCGGTTGCCCCGCCGAACGCTCGTCGACCTGCGGCGATCTGGTTACACCGGCAGCCGCCGTTGCGCGGATGACCGGTTCTTCACCCGCGGCCCATGCGCCGGACGCGCGACACTGCCCACCTTCGACCCATGCTGGCGCGGTTGTTCTTCGTCTGCTTCTGCCTTGCGGTCTCGGTCGCCACCCCCGGCGAGGTGCCGGTCCAGGTCACCACCGACACGGCCGGGTATTGCGCGCACTTGGCACGGAGGATGGCGTTGACGCCGCAACCCAGCACGCAGGCGGCGCGCCTCGCTGCCGAGGGCCGCGCCCTCTGCGGGCGGGGCGACGTCCGCGACGGCATCCGCCGGTTGCGCGAGGCGCTGCTGCTGTCACGCCCGGCAACGGCGGGCCGGTGACGTCAACGGCCTTCAGGTCAATCGGACGCAATCGGCTGCCTGATCGATCTCAGGGTCGCGCCTCCAGTATCATATTGAATGGCGTCTCGGTCGCCTTGCGCACGTGCGCGAATCCGCCTTCACTGATCACGGACGACAGCTTGGCGGGGCCGGCCTGCGCACCGAGCGCAGCGCCGACCGGCTGATCGAGCGAGGTGGGAACACAGATCATGGTCGAGGCCGCGTAGTAAAGCCGACCGACCGGATTGAGGTTGTCCTCCAGCCGATCGCTTGCTGCCGGCTCGACGATCATCCAGCTTCCATCCGGCTTCAGCGCCTGCCGCACGTGCCGCGCCGCCCCGACCGGATCGCCCATGTCGTGCAGGCAGTCGAAGAAGGTCACCAGGTCCAGGTTTCTGGCAGGGAAGTCACTGGCCATGGCCACTTCGAACCGCGTGTTTCCCATCACGCCATGCTGCTCGGCATGGGTTTGGGCCTGCGCGATCGAGATGGGATGGAAGTCGTAGCCGACGAACCTCGAATTGGGGAACGCCTTCGCCATCATTACAGTCGAGAACCCGTGTCCGCAGCCGACATCGGCTACCGTCGCGCCGCGCTCCAGCTTTGCCACGACGCCGTCCAGCGCCGGCAGCCAGGATGCGACGAGGTTGTTGTGATAGCCTGGGCGAAAGAAGCGCCCGGCGGCGCAGAACAGACACTGCGATTGCTCGCCCCACCCAACTCCGCCGCCAGTGCGGAACGCAGGCTCGACCAGCGCTTGGTTCTCCATCATCACCATCGCGAGGTCGAACCCGCCTTGCATGTACACCGGACTTTCGGGTTCGGCGAATACCATCGCCTGTTCAGGGGACAAGCCAAACCTGCCGGTGCCGGCGTCGTACGTGAGGTAACCGGATGCTGCCTGATGCGACAGCCACTCCCGCGCATAGCGTTCGGCGATATCCGTCTTTGTCGCCAGCTCGCCCGGCGTCATCGGGCCGCTTGCGTGCAGCGCCTTGTAGAGGCCCAGCCGGTCCCCGATGCGGACCAGCGGCACGCTCAGCGCGCCGCCGAGATCGCCGAGCATTCGGCCGATGAATTGGTGAAGCTTGGTCTCATCTACCATTGTCGTCCTCCATCAGAACTCTGATTCGTCTCGATTGTCGACCCGAGGCGCAGTCCGGTCTCACGCGAGCGTGCAGCGGCCTTCGAACCGGCTTTCAACTAATCTCGTATCCGCCGACATCCACTTTGCCGCTTGGTACTGTCGAGGGGCTGCCCAAGATTGTTGGACAACGGTGCGAGCAGGGCACTACCCAGCAGCGCCAGGATCAGGGCGGCACCGACGACCACAAGAGTCTTCAGCATCGCTACCCGCGCCGGTGACCGCGAGCTCAGCCCGTCCGCACGGTCGTCGGTACTGACCCCAGGACACTCCGGCATAGGCGTAACCGCTCAGCATCGGCGCGGCGCCGCCAAGCGCGAGGCCGAGGACCAGGGCGAGGGCAATCATCGCCGCTTTCATGGCAATTTTCCTTGTGGGCCTCCGCACTTGCGGCGCATCGGTCGCTGCTGGCTGCCGTTGACGCGAGACTTTGCCCGACCTGTGTCGCGTCATGATCGCGCCGGCAGCGGATCAATGTCGCATCTGTCGCATCAGGTGATGGACCGGAAATGATGATCGGTCAGCGGCTTGCCCTGACGCGCCGTCGGCCCGCGCGACGGACGCGACAAACCTGCCTGCCATGCGCGAAATAAGCGCGACCAAACTCTGCCATGGCGTATAGTGCCACGTTCCAAGGGACCCATCACGTGACGGACCTTCGCAGCTCCGGCTCGGTTGATGCCGCAGACAACGCTGCTTCGCCCGCATGGGTGGGCGAAGCAGACCTCATACGAGAGCTGCAAGAGGCGCTCGAATACCGGACGGCGACGAGCGACATCCTGCGGGTTATCAGCCGCTCAGCGTTTGATCTCACGAGCGTGCTGCGGACGGTGGTCACCAGCGCGAAGGCACTGTGCCGGGCGGAGATGGCGGTCCTCTTTCGCTACCAGGACGGCGCGTACCATTTTGCAATCGGCCATGGCAATTCGCCCGAGTATGAACGACTGGAGCGAGCGGGGCCGATCCAGCCTGGCCGAGGAACGCTGGTTGGACGCGCGGCGCTGGAACGGCGGACGGTGCAGATCGTGGACGCATGGAACGACCCCGACTACGCCAAGAAGGACGACGCGCGGGTTGGCAATGTCCGCTGTATGCTTGGCGTGCCGTTGCTGCGCGAAGGCGTGCCGATCGGCGTCTTCGGTCTGGGGCGCGCCAAGGTGGAACCGTACACCGAACGGCAGGTCGAACTCGTCTCGACCTTCGCCGACCAGGCCGTGATTGCCATCGAGAATGTGCGACTGTTCGAGGAGCTGCAATCGGCACGCCAAGCCGCCGAGCACGAGCGCGATGTTGCCGAAGCCGCGCGGGCGGAGGCGGAGGCGGCGGTTCGCGCGAAATCCACGTTTCTCGCCGCGATGAGCCATGAAATCCGCACGCCGATGAACGGCGTGCTCGGCATGATGGAAGTGCTGGAGCGCTCCAGGCTGGACCAGGCACAGGCGCGCAGCGTCGCGGTGATGCGCGAAAGTGCCCAGGCCTTGCTGCGCATCATCGACGACGTTCTGGACTTCTCGAAGATCGACGCCGGGCGAATGGAGATCGAGGCGCTGCCGTTCAGCCTCGGCGAACTGGTGGCCGGCACGGTCGAGACGATGCTGCCGCAGGCACGGCAGAAACATCTGGCGCTATTCGCCGATCCGCCGGGCGCCGGCCCCAATTGTGTCACCGGCGATCCGGTGCGGGTGCGCCAGATCCTGTTCAACCTGGTTGGCAACGCCATCAAGTTCACCGATCGCGGTTTCGTCCGCATCAGCGCAAACAGCCGGGCCGAGGCTGACGGCACCGTGCTGGTGACCCTGACCGTGACCGACAGCGGCATCGGCATGAGCGACACGACGCTGGCACGATTGTTCGAGCCATTCAGGCAGGCGGACAGCTCGACCACACGGCGTTTCGGCGGTACTGGCCTCGGCCTCTCGATCGTCCGCCGGCTGGCGCAGCTCATGGGAGGCGATGTCGCGGTGGAGAGCGCGCCGGGCGACGGCAGCCGCTTCACGGTGACCCTGAAACTCGCGCAAGCCAGCCTGGTTCCCACTGGCGTTGAGACGACCGGGCAACATCCGGCGATCATGGCGACACCGCGGCCAGGTGCGGCGCGGCTGCTGGTCGCGGACGATCACCCGGTCAATCTCGAGGTGATGCTCCGCCAGCTCGAGCTGCTCGGCCTGTCGGCCGACATTGCCGAGGACGGTGCGGCCGCCCTGGCTCTTTGGCGGAAGAGCCATCACGCGGTCGTGCTGCTCGACCTGCACATGCCGGTGCTGGACGGGTTCGGTTTGGCCGAGGCCATCCGGTGCGACGAAGCAAAACGAGGTCTGCGGCGCAGCGGGCTGATCGCGGTCACGGCCGACGCATTGAAGGGCGAGGATACGCGCTGCTTCGCCGCCGGCATGGACGGGTTTCTGGCCAAGCCGATTTCGCTGGACGCATTGGCCCGCACGCTCGGGCGCTGGATTCCGGACCTTGGCCCGGCTGCGGCGCCCGCCGAGGCGGCGCCCGAGGCCCTGTTCGACCCGAAAGCACTATTGGGCGTGTTCGGCGACGATGCTGTCCGGCTCGCTGCGCTGGTGCAGGATTTCGCCGATTGCGCCGCGGGCGACATAGCGGCGATGCGCGCGGCACCGGACACGCAGCAGTTGGCGGCCTCGGCACATCGGCTAAATGGCGCTGCGCGCATGGCCGGTGCAAAACTCCTGGCTGAACAGGCCGTGAGTGCGGAAGTGGCCGCCAAAGCCGGCGATCTCGCGGCGGCACGGCGCGCGTCCGATGGGATGGATCGGCTGCTCGCCGAGACGTTGCGGGCTATGCGCTCACTCGGCTGAGGGGACGAACATGTATCCGACGCCGCGTACGCTTCGGATCACCTCGGGCTTGGCCGGGTCCCGTTCCAGCTTGCGACGCAGGCGCATGACACGGTTGTCTATTGCCCGGTCGAACGCCTCTGCGTCGCGATGCGCCACAGTTTCCAGCAGCCAGTCGCGGGTAAGCGGGCGATTGGGGTTCTCCACGAACAGCCGGAGCAGATCGAACTCGCTGGCGGTCAGGCTGGATACCGTGCCGTCGGCAAGGATGAGCGCGTGACGCTGCAGGTCCAGCATCGCGCTGCCGACCCGCACTTCGGTCAGCCGTGGTGGCGGCTGTGCGGCCCCGTGCGCGCGACGCAGCAGCGCCCTCACCCGCGCCACCAGCTCGCGCGGCTCGAACGGTTTGGCGACATAGTCGTCGGCACCGGATTCCAGCCCGACCACGCGATCGATCGTGTCGCCAGCGACTGAGAGCATGATGATGCCGATCCGAGCGGACCGGCTGCGCAGCCAGCGCGCCAGGGCGAAGCCGTCTTCCGGTTCGTTCAGATGCACATCCAGCAGAGCAAGGTCCGGCATGGCGTGCTGGGCCACGCGCTTCAGCTCGGCGCCGGAGGCAATCGTGGTCGGCCGCAGCCCGTGCTGTGCCAGGCATTCGGCGATGAACTGCCGCTGGAATGCCTCGTCTTCGACCAGAACGATCTTGGCCGAGCCAGTCACGCCAAATTCGCTCCCACCCTGCCGCAGCGGTAAGTCCTTCGCAGGTCGTAACACTCTATCGCGAAACTCACAGATGATGCGTGTCGCCGGAGCGGCCTGTCCAGAGGGAGCCCGGGGGCTACCGGCCGTCCCGATTCGGGTCGGAACCGCCATCCCGCAAGGCCGCCGACGCCTACCGCCCGGCCCTGCCGACGGGCTCGCCGCGGAACGTCACCCACCAGCACGTCCCGGTATGCCGGCGCAATACTGAAGATCCAGCCGCTTCGCAACCATGCCGTCGCGCCGGCCGCCGAGTGCGTCGAACCAGGACTGCGCGGCAGCGAGGCGGCGGGCGCCGTTCACGCGTGATCCTGGCGCGCAGGGTGGCGCTGCTGCCGCGATCCAGCCCGGCGCTGCGGCTCGCTGCCGAGGGCCGCGCGCCCTCTGCCGGCGGGGCGACGTTCGCGACGGCATCCGCCGGCTGTGCGAGGCGCTGCTGCTGTCGCGCCCGGCAACGGCGGGGCGGTGATGGCGGTGGCCTTCGGATAGCCGCGTTCCTGACACCGGTATTTCCAGAAAAGCCGTGCCGACAACAAGAGCACGCCGTTGCGCGCCGAAAATTAGGATGGATTTGAGCGGCGGTGGCGGCGCGATTCGGGTGGTCCTCTATGGAACAAACTGATTAGCCGCTTCCGAAAGAAGACCCGCGCGAGACGGAGCTGAGATGTGTCCCGAGGAATATTTCCCGTCATAAAGTTCAGCAAACCCATCAATCCTAAGTTTCCCCCGCACTACAACGTCGCCGTCGAGAATGGCCTGTCCTTTGACGATTGCTGAATCAGACACACGGCTGTTGCTACGGACTCGGGCGTCGCCCTTGATCTGCGATTTTCTGTCAATCCGTGCCTCCTCACTAAGGAATCTCTGATCAAGTCCTTCTCGACCCGGTCACGGAACGGCGTGTAGAGCTGATTCGGAGCGACCAGGAGGGACCAAGATGCGGCAGCCGACACTGGCGAGCGCAGGGTTCGAGCGCTACGGCAAGACCACCCGCCGCGCGGCGTTCCTGGCCGAGATGGACCAAGTGGTGCCGTGGCGAGATCTCTGCGCGCTGATCGAGCCGGTGTATCCCAAGCCGGGCAACGGTCGTCCGGCGGTCGGATTGGAGCGGATGCTGCGCATCTATTTCCTGCAGCACTGGTTCAACCTGTCAGACCCGGCGGTGGAGGCGGCGCTGTATGAGTCCGCGTCGATGCGGCGGTTTGCCGCGATTGACCTGGGCCGCGAGCCGGTGCCGGACGAGACCACGGTATGCAAGTTCCGCCACTTGCTGGAGCGGCATGATCTGGGCCGGTGGATCTTCGAGCAGGTGCATGAGCACCTGGAGGCGCACGGCCTAGAGGTAAGCACGGGGGACGATCGTCGATGCGACGATCATCAGTGCCCCGAGCTCGACCAAGAACGCGGCGAAAGCGCGTGATCCTGAGATGCACCAGACGAAGAAGGGCAATCAGTGGTATTTCGGGATGAAGGCGCATGTCGGGGTGGACAGCAAGACCAAGCTGATCCACTCGGTGGTCGCGACGGCGGCCAACGTGCACGACGCGACGGTGCTGCCTGACCTGCTGCACGGCGAGGATCGGACGCATGCGTCCGATCGGGTGTGGGGCGACCAAGCCTATCGTGGGCAGGGCGAGGTGATCCGCGATCATGCGCCGAACGCCAAGGACTTCACCAACCGCCGGTGTCGGCATCGCGGTGTGGTCGATCAAGCGGAGAAGGCGCGTAACCGGAGCAAGTCGAAGGTGCGGGCGAAGGTCGAGCACAGCATCGGCGTGGTCAAGCGGGTGTTCGGCTTTGCGAAGGTGCGCTATCGCGGGCTGGACAAGAACGCGCACCGGTTGTTTGTCACCTGCGCGCTCGCCAACCTGTTCATCGGCCGGCAGCGATTGTTAGGTGCCTGACAGGCGAAGTGCGTCCGAAACACGGGCGCACAGCACGGCAGACGGCGAAAACGCCAGGGCGCGGGCATTCGAGGCGCCATTCCGGTCTGATCCAACGACGAGCTGCCTCGGGCGCGCTCCGATAGGCTTGATCAGACCCTCCCTAACCCGCCCTTCGCAACTCGCGGGCGAGAATCCGTCAGGCAGCTGATTTTCCGGGGGTGGGCTGGCCAAGGTCGGCACCACAAGACGGTCGGTCATGACCGGCATGAACAACAGCAACCGAGGTGATCCGGGGCGGCGGCTGAGCGGGCAAGCTAATCTTCAGGCGCTGGAGCAGGATTGCCTGATCCGCTTCCGGTTCTGTGTAGCGCGACAGGACGACGGCGCGACCATCGGTGGTCGGCAGATGCACATCGACCATCTGGATCGCGGCCATCTTTGTCCAGCACCGACCGTGGGGTCAGTCCTGGCGCCAGGGATCGCAGCCGCTGCTTCAGCGTGATCTGCAGGCAATAGGCGAAGAACGCCACGAAGATGTGCGCCTCGATGCGCGCATCCGTTTGGTGGTAGATCGGGCGGATCGCCAGATCGCCCTTGAGTTCCTTGAACGCCTGCTCCACCTCGACCAACTGCAAGTAGAACGCCCAGAGCTGCGCCGGATCGCTCCCCGCCATGTTCGATCGCAGCAGATAGCTGCCTTCCCGGCGGCGCGCCTCGCGCAGTCTCTGCCAGTTCAAGCGAAAGCGGAACGTCTCCGGCGTGACCGGCTGGTCCTTGTCGGGCAGTTGGATGTCGACGATCCGGTAAGCCGCCGGCCCGGCCTCTTTCCTGGCGGCTCCCAACTTGATGAGCAGTTGATCACGGGTCAGCTTCTGCTGGCGCAGCTCGTGCAGGCGCTTGACCAGCTTCTTCAGCCGACGGCGCCGCATCGCCTGTTCCTTGTCGCGGCGTGCGCCGCTGCGGGCCAGGATGTAAAGTTCGCCATCCTGTTCGACGAGTTTCACTTGAACCGCGTCACGAACTGCGGTCCATGGCTGCGGCAGAAAGCTCCTGCTCCAGCCGGCTGAGCCGTCCGCGCGGCGTGCCCACCAGATAATACATGGGCGTCTCGGATGCGCGCATCTCGGCCAGCACATCTTCCGTCGGAATGCCGCGGTCCATCACCCAGGTGCGTCCGAGCTTGCCATACTGGGTCTCGATCCGCTTGATGAAGTCGCGCAGCGTCGCCTTGTCCGCGGTGTTGCCCGGCATCACCTCGTAGGCCAGCGGGAAGCCGTCGGGCGTCACGATCAAGGCAATGACCACCTGAACGCAATCGGACCGCTTGTCCCGGCTGTAGCCGAAGCGCCGCTTGCCGGCTCGCCGGCGGGTCGCATTCGAAATACGTGCTGGTCAGATCATACAGCAGGACCTCGAATTCGGCCTGGAACAGCGTCTTCCAGCGATGTTGCAGGAAGCTGAACAGCTCGGTCTTGTGCGCCAGCAGCTTGTCCAGGCAGCGATACAGATTGTCCTTGCCGACCAGACGCGAAATCCTCGCCCAGCAGATCGCCCATCGCACTTTGTTCATACCATTGCCGGTGCAGCCGCCATTCACTGCCCGGGTCGATCAGCCGATAGCCCACCAGCGTCTTCAGCACGTTCAGCCAGCGTGTCCCCTGCCGGGAGGCCGGCAGCCGCGCCGACCAGAAATCATCCAGCCGCAGCTGATCCCACAGATGGCATGCCAGCCAACACGCGCCCCATTGCCGCGGCCGGCGTAGCCGCAGCCCGCTGAGCCGGACATGCACCACATCGCAATCCAGCGCCGGCGCCGCACGATCCTCGGGAAACAGCGCGATCTGTCTGGCGTGTCGGCCGCCCTCGTCGAACGCTTCGATCGTCTGGCACCATGCCGCTCGCTGGCTGTCGTTGATCTCTCCCAGATACAGCACATGCCGCTGCACCGTGCGACCGCCGGCCACGCGGCGGTTTTCAACGATGCTCCAATAGCGGTGCTCCTTGCCGTCCTTGCGGCGAATCTTGTGGCGCAGAAACATGCCGCCAGGCTTCCGCAGCCGCTGGCCGTTTCGCAAGCCACTTGGTCGGCACCGCAGGCGATTTCCGCAGATCCCCGCGCTTTGCTCCCGCGCTTTTCAGCAACTTACCACCACAGCAGGTAACCGGGGCATAACCCCGGGCGGGCGTTGATGTTTGGGCTTGCCCCGACGCGGGCGAGTACCAATTCGGTCGCGGCATGCCCGCGCCCACCGATCCGTCCGGTCTGCCGCGTGCCGAGCTGGAAGCTCACGTCGTGGAACTGCTGGGCGAGGTGGCGGAGCTGAAGCGGATCGTGGCGGCGCAGCGTGATGAGATTGCGTGGCTGAAGGGCCTGAAGGGCCGCCCTTCGATCAAGCCGAGCGGGATGGAGAACGCGACCGAGCCGAAGCCGGGCGGCAAGCGGGCCAAACGCCGGGGCCGCGGCAAGGTGACGCCGCGGGTGATGCCCGAGACCAAGGTGCTTCGGGTGGCGGCACCGGCGGGTTCGCAGTTCAAAGGCTACGAGCCGTACCAGGTGCAGGCCCTGGTGCTCACCGCGCGGGTGGTGCGCTATCGCCGAGAGCGCTGGCTGACACCGCAGGGCGAGACCATCGTGGCGCCGCTGCCTTGCGGCATCCGCGGCCATTTTGGTCCGGAGCTGCGCCGCTTCGTGCTGATGCAGCATCACCAGGGTCAGGTGACGGTCGAGCGTCTGGTCACGCTGTTGCAAGCGACCGGCATCAGCATCTCCAAGCGCCAGGTCATGCGCCTGCTGATCGACGGGCAGGACGACTTCCTGGCAGAGACCCGCGAGGTGCTGCGCGCCGGGCTGGAGACGGCGGATTGGGTCAGCGTGGACGACACCGGCGCGCGCCACCGCGGTGGCAACGCCGTGTGCACGCAGATCGGCAATGACACATTCGCCTGGTTCGCCACGACGGGCAGCAAGAGTTGGCTGAACTTCCTCGACCTGCTACGTGCTGGCCACACCGACTATGTGATCAACGACGAGGCCCTGGACTACATGCGCGAGCACGCGCTGGCCGGACCGGTGATCCGGCAACTGGCCAACCATCGAGAGCGGCGGTTCGCCGACCAGACCGCCTGGCAGCACCATCTTGAGCGGCTCGGCATCGCCGGTCTGCAGGTGACGCCCGATCCGGTGCGCGTCGCCACCGAGGGCGCGCTATGGGGCGCCGTGGCCGCACACGGGTTCCTGTGCGAGGCGGTCGTGGTCAGCGACGACGCCGGGCAGTTCAACGTCGGTCAGCACGCGCTGTGCTGGATCCATGCCGAGCGGCTGGTGCATAAGCTGGACACGTTCACCGACGAGCAGCGTGCTGCCCAGCAGCATGTCCGCGGGCTGATCTGGTGGTTTTATGCCGACCTGAAGGCCTATCGGCTCGATCCGACCCCGCGCCGACGCCGTGAATTGCGGGCGCGCTTCGATCGCATCTTTCAACGGCGCACCGGCTTCGCCACCCTCGACCGCCTGCTGCAGTGCCTGTACGCCAATAAGGTCGAGCTGCTGATGGTGCTCGATCACCCTGAGACCCCACTGCACACAAACGGCTTGGAGCGCGACATCCGCTGCCACGTCAGCAAACGCAAGATCAGCGGCGGAACCCACAGCGACACCGGCCGCGACTGCCGCGATGCTTTCCTCGGTCTCGCCAAGACCTGCAGAAAGCTCGGCATCGCTTTCTGGGACTACCTCGGCACCAGGCTCGATGTCTGCGGCGGTCCCACCATACCGCCCCTCCCGGAACTCATCCGCTGCCGCGGCTAGCCCGCCTGACGCCACGCCCGCCCGGGGTTATGCCCCGGTTACCACAGCAGCACGCCAAAATTTCCCGAATCGGGGGTGAGTTGCGAAAGTCGGGCTAGATCAGGTCGCCCCCCGCCTAGAAAGAAACTCCTTCAGTCATGCGGCGACGGGCGCGAGGGCGACCTCATAGCCGAGGCGCTGGAGCCTCGCGATCAGGCGCTTGGTGGCGGCGCCTTTGGAGCGGCGGTCGAAGTGATCGGCACCGAGGTCCTGGTAGAAGGTGCCGTCCTTGAGCATGTGGTAGGCGGCGGTCAGCATCGAGGCGGCCACGGCGGCGATGGCTTTCTTGGCGCCGCGCCGGGCGCGCAGGCGCTGGAATTGGGCCTGAGGGTAGCTGCCCTTCTTGCGCGCGGCCGCCCAGGCACATTGGATCAGGGTCGTTTTTAACCAGGGGGGCTCCCTTGCGCATCCGGCTGGAGCGGCGCTTGCCGGCACTCTCGTCGCTCTTCGGACACAGGCCGGCCCAGGAGATCAGGTGCCCCTGGGTCGGGAAGCGGCTCATGTCGGTGCCGATCTCGGCGAGGATCACGCAGGCGCCGAGATCGCCGATGCCCGGAATGGTCTTCAACTGAGCGATCGCGGTGCGAAAGGGTTCGACATGGGCGTCGACCTCCGCGTCGATGCCGGATCGCCTCGTCGAGGGCGTCAATCTGCTTGAGGTGGAGGGCGAGCAGGAAACGGTGGTGGCCGGTGACCCGCCCCCGCAACGCCTCGCGCAGGGTCTCGGGCGAGGATTTGATCCGCCGATGGGCCAGCTCGGCCAGCCTGGCGGGATCGGTCTCGCCGGCAATCAGGGCCTCGATCATGGCCCGCCCGCTCAGCCCGGTGATGTCGGAGACCGCCGAGTCGAGCTTGATGTTGGCATCCTCCAGCGTCCGCTGCAGCCGCTGGACGTGGCTGGCGCGCTCACGTACCAGTTGCTTGCGGGTGCGCAGCAGGCCGCGTTGCTCTTGCGTCGCGGCGTCGGGGACGAAACTGCCGCGGATCAGATCCATGCGCATCGTTGATGTCGGTCTTGCGGCCTGGCACGGCCTTGACGTGCGCCGCGTTGGCCAGCGTGAGCGCGAAGTCGCCGTCGCTCAGGATGTGCCAGACCGGCTTCCAGTAAACCCCGGTCGCCTCCATCGCGACATGGGTGCACGCCCCGATGCCAGCCACTCCGACAAGGCCAGCAGATCGGTGGTCGTGGTCTTGAACGTGCGGACCTCGCGCTTGACCGTGCCGTTCGTCATGTGGCGCACACAGGCGACGACCGTCTCCCCCGCTTTCGCGGGGGCAGGCTCTTGTGGATGTCGAGGCCGGCGCAGTGCGGGTAGAGAACTTCCATGTCATCCTCCTGGCGCGCCGCCGGCGTGGGACGTCCGTCAGACGAACTCTAGAAGCCGTGCTCCGGAGCCGTCGCCGGCTCGTGGCACAATCAGGGGTGCTCAGACGTCCCAGATCCAACTCAGAAACGGGCTCGCGCGCACCAAGGAAACACCGATCTCGCTGCCGACGACGCTGACGCATGATACAACCAACGAGCCACCGTTTCATGCCCAGCGGGTCGGCAACGCCGGTGGCGAACTCAGAACAGGTATGGATCAGGGCTCGCTTCGGGTGCCTCCCGTGCGCGCCCGCGCCCTTGCCTGGAAAGAAACCGGCCTGGCGCAGCTGTCATCGCGAGCCGCCGCTGGGCGGCGTGGCGATCCAGGCGGGAGGCACGGAGCGGCCCGCCTGGATCGCCACGGCGCAGCGCTCCTCGCGATGCTGGGTGGACGGCCCCCTGACGGCATCTATGTGCCAAGCTGGGGTTTGACCAACCAGCAACGGAGACCGTCCGTCATGAACGCTACCATAATCGGCCTGGATATCGCCAAGTCTGTGTTCCAGGTGCGTGTGGCCGACAGCACCGGCAAGGTGATCGAGCAGAAGAAGCTGCGCCGGACCCAGGTCGAGCCGTTCTTCACCAAGCAGTCGCCCGCCCTGGTGGGGATCGAGGCCTGCGGCAGCGCGCATTACTGGGCGCGCCAGCTGCGGGCGCTCGGCCATGAGGTGCGGCTGATCCCGGCCGCCTATGTGAAGCCCTTCGTCAGGCGCAACAAGAACGACGCGCGTGATGCCGAAGCCATCTGCGCGGCGGTGTGCCGGCCGAACATGCGCTTCGTGCCGATCAAGAGCATCGAGCAGCAGGCCGCGCGTGGCCTGGAACGCGCGCGCGATCTGCTGCTGAAGCAGCAGACCCAGCTGACGAACTGCGCGCGCAGCCTGCTGGCCGAGTTCGGCATCATCGCCGCCCAGGGCCGGCGGGGCTTTGCCGAGCTGGCGCGGCGGGTCGACGACACGGCGGAGGTTGCGATCCCGGAGCCGCTTCGGGTGCCGCTGCGCATCATGGTGAAGACCATCGAGAGGTTGCAGCGCGACATTGCGGCGCTGGAGGAACGCATCGTCGCGGCCGCCCGCGAGCACCCGGTGATGCGCCGGCTGGCCACCATCCCCGGCGTTGGCCCGATCACCGCCCACGCCATCGTCACCGCAATCGGCGACGGTCGGCAGTTCCGCAGCGCCCGCGACTTCGCCGCCTGGTGCGGCCTGACACCGCTTGAGCATTCGAGTGCGGGCAAGCGGCGCGCGAGCGGCATCAGCCGCCAGGGCGACATCCGGCTGCGCAAGCTGTTGGCCCTCGGCGCCAGCACGATCATGCGCTATGCCCGCAGCCGCACCGATCGCGCCACCGCCTGGCAGCGCGGCATCCTGGCTCGCCGGCCGGTGAAGGTCGTGGTCTTGGCGCAGGCGGCGAAAACCGCCCGCATCGCCTGGGCGATGCTGATCTCCGGTGAGACCTATCGCCGCCCCGCGGCACAGGTGGCGCAATGATGGCCGCAGCTGCGGCCCACTCCAGCGTGGTGCCGTGCTCGCGGCCGTCAAGGGCGCTGCGCGCCGCCTGCGGCGGGGGCCTCCGGCCCCCCTTGACCGCCGCTGCGCGCGGCGCCCGCAACCACACAGGCCGGGACGAAGGCCGGGACGAAGGAACGCCCCGCAGCAGCCAAACCAAGAAACCTTCCCCTTTCTGGCCGCTCGCCTGAAGAGCAGCCAGTGACCCAGCAAGGAGCAGAAGGCAGCGACGGCAAAATGGTCAGGACCTGGACCGGGACACTCCGTCTCGTCATCGCGCCCCACAGCGCGCCGCGATGCTTGGAACCCGGCCCGCGTAACCCATCGGGGCCAGCGGTCAGCATTCGACCGCAGCAACAGGCCGAATACATGACCGCTCCAGACCAATCGCCAGCGCCGCCAAAACCTCCTTTACATGACGATGCCACGGTTTCATGCCCAGCGGGTCGGCAACGCCGGTGGCGAACTCAGAACAGGGGAAAATGCTCCGAATCCCTGCCGCAGGCCCCGGCGCGCGGGTGAGGGACCTTCGCTCAGCCTGCCGCACCGCGGGGCTTGGTGCGCCGAGGCGCGGTCGAGCCGGCCCGGGCGCTTGGCTTCGACCGCGACCGCGGGGACCTCAAGCAAATCTAACAATGCCGTGATCGACAGCGTCCGATCCCGATCTGCCCGAACTCGATCCGATCGCGGTATCCGAGGCGATCGCATTTTCCTACCCGCCCAGATCGTTGCGGACCATGTGCGAATCGCGTAGCCCCAAGGGCGAGGTCGCCGTGCACACGCCTTCGTCACTCGCTACCTTGGCCTCTTCCGCTCTAATCCCGCTGCCCGCTCCGCTGAGGGACGCTTATGACGCAGATCAACGCCGCAACGATCGGGGTGCCCTATACCTTCCGCTTCATCGGCGACCCGAACGCCGCGAGCAACACGGTGTCCCCCTTTGCCGCCATCTATGCCTTCGGCGACAGCCTCTCGGACGCCGGCAACGACTTCGCACTCACCCTGGGCAACGTCCCGGTCTCGCCGCCCTATTTCGACGGCCATTTCAGCAACGGCTATACCTGGGTCGAGGACCTGGCCCTGCTCGGCCAGCCGCTGGTGAAGCCGAGCCTGCACGGCGGCACCGACTTCGCCTTTGGCGATGCCGAGACGGGCAGCACCGCGGCGCATAGCGCGACCCCGCTCGACCTGCCGTCCCAGCTCGTCCAGTACAGGCTGCAGGCGCCGTTTCCGCAGTCGAACGCGCTCTACACGCTCTCGATCGGCGCCAACGACGTGCTGGACGCGGTCAGCACCTTCGCCAGCAACCCCGCCGCCGGCCTCGCCGCGATCCCGCAGGCGGTGACGAACGAGGTCAATTTCATCTCGGGCCTTGCGGCCACTGGGGCGACGGACTTCTCCGTGCTGATGGTGCCGGATCTCGGCAAGACCCCGGAGGAGATCGCCAACGGCCCGCTCTATGCGATCTCCGCCTCGAACCTCTCGGCGTGGTACGACGTCGATCTCACCAACGCGCTCGCCAGCCTCGCGACCAGCGACCACCTCAATATCGACCTGGTGAACACCTTCCAGCTCGTCAACGCCGCGGTTTCCAACCCGGCCGCATTCGGGCTGACCGACACGACCGACCGGGTCTGGACCGGCAACTACAGCGATGCCTCCAGCGGGGTGCTCACCGCCACTGGTGCCGCGCAGAACCAGCACCTGTTCTTCGACGGGGTGCATCCGACCGCGCAGGGCCACGCGTTCATAGCCCTCGTCGCCGGCAACTCGCTGATCGGCACGGCCTAAGGCGCGCCGCCTCGCGCCGCCGAGCCCGCTCGGCTACAAGGCCGGCTCATGAGCGCATTGCAGCCCCCTCGCGGCACCCACGACCTGATCGGCGAGGAGATGCGCCGGCACCGCCACGTGATCGAGACCGCGCGCCGCATCGCTAGCGCCTACGGCTTCGACGAATGGGCGACGCCGATCTTCGAGGACACGCGCGTCTTCGCCCGCACCCTCGGCGAGATGTCGGACGTGGTGACGAAGGAGATGTACACCTTCACTGACCGTGGCGGCGAGAGCATCACGCTGCGCCCCGAGGCCACGGCCGGGGTGTGCCGCGCGCTCGTCTCCAATGGCCTCGCGCAGACGCTGCCGCAGAAAGTGTTCTACGCCGGGCCGATGTTCCGCTATGAACGGCCGCAGAAGGGCCGCTTCCGGCAGTTCCACCAGATCGACATCGAGACGCTCGGCTCGGCCGAGCCGCTCGCGGATGCCGAGGCGATCGCCTGCGGCGCCGACATCCTCGCGGGCTTAGGCATCGGCGCCGAGGTCACGCTGGAGCTGAACACTCTCGGCGACGGCGAGAGCCGCGCGGCGTATCGCGCCGCCCTGGTCGCCTATTTCGCCGGCCACGCCGAGGCGCTCTCGTCCGAGAGCCGCGAACGGCTGGAGCGCAATCCGCTGCGCATCCTCGACAGCAAGAACGAGCGCGACCGTCGCCTCGTCGCCGGTGCACCTACCGGTACACGACCACCTGAGCACCGCCGCGCAGGCGTTCTACGACGCGGTGCGCCGTGCGCTGGACCGGCTCGGCATCGGCTTTCGCGAGAATCCGCGCATCGTGCGCGGCCTCGACTACTACAGCCACACCGCCTTCGAGTTTGTCACCGAACGGCTCGGCGCCCAGGGCACGGTAATGGGCGGTGGCCGCTACGAGGGCCTGGTCGCCGAGATGGGGGGCCCGGCGGTGCCGGGCACCGGCTGGGCAGCCGGCGTCGAGCGCCTCGCGATGCTGCTCGACGCACCCCCCGATCCGCCGGCCACGATCGCGGTCGTTCCGGTCGGGGAGGGGGCGGAGGCGCGCGCGCTCGATGTGGTGCAGACGCTGCGTCACGCCGGCCTGCGCGCCGAGATCGCCTATCGCGGCAACCTCAAGCGCCGGCTGGAGCGCGCCAACCGGATCGGCGCGCAGGCCGCGGTGATCCTGGGCGAGGAGGAGGCTGCGCGCGGCGTGGTGCAGCTCAAGGATCTGCGCACCGGAGCGCAGGAGGAGGTCACGATCCCCGACCTCGCGGCCCGGCTCGCCTGACCCCGCTCGCATGACCCGGCTCGCATGACCCCGCTCGCATGACCCCGGCATGAACGCCGTTTCGTCCGGCCTCGCGCAGAAGCTCGACCGCATTGCCGCGCGTGCCGAGGAATTGCGCGCCGAGCTCGCGGGCGGCGTCGCGGGCGAGGCGTTCGTGCGCGCATCCAAGGAACTGGCCGAACTCGAGCCGCTGGTCGCGCGCATCACCGAACTGCGCGACGCCGAGCGCGCAGCCGCGGAGGCCGAGGCGATGCTCGCCGACCCCGAGATGCGCGAGCTTGCCGAGGCAGAGCTCGGGGCCTTGCGCGAGCGGCTGCCGGCCTTGCACAAGGAGCTGCGGTTAGCACTGCTGCCGCGCGACGAGGCGGATGCCCGCAGCGCCATCCTGGAAGTGCGCCCGGCGGCGGGCGGCGACGAGGCGGCGCTGTTCGCGGCCGAGCTGTTCGGCATGTACCAGCGCTATGCGGAACGGCATCGCTGGCGCGTCGAGATTTTGGAATACGACGCCTCCGAACTCGGCGGGATCAAGGAGGGCATCGCCGAGATCACCGGCCGCGGCGTGTTCGCGCGGCTGAAATACGAGAGCGGCGTGCATCGCGTGCAGCGCGTGCCGGCGACCGAGAGCCAGGGCCGCATCCACACCTCGACCGTCACCGTCGCCGTGTTGCCGGAGGCCGAAGAGGTCGATGTGCAGATCAACGATGCCGATCTGCGCATCGACGTCTATCGCGCATCGGGCGCCGGCGGCCAGCACGTGAACAAGACCGAAAGTGCCGTGCGGATCACGCACCTCCCCACTGGCATCGCGGTCGCGATGCAGGAGGAGAAGAGCCAGCACAAGAACCGCGCCAAGGCGATGAAGATTCTGCGCGCGCGTCTCTATGAGCAGCAGCGCGCGACGCTGCACGCGACGCGTGCCGCCGACCGCAAGAGCCAGGTCGGCACCGGCGACCGCTCCGAGCGCATCCGCACCTACAACTTCCCGCAAGGGCGTGTTTCCGATCACCGGATCGGGCTAACGCTGCACAAGCTCGACCGCGTGCTGACGGGAGAACTCGACGAGATCGTCGATGCGCTGACCGCCGAAGACGAGGCGGCGCGGCTGTCGGCCGAGGAGTAGGAGGTCGGCAAGGCCGCACCTTACCCCCGTCATTGCGAGGAGCGAAGCGCCGAAGCAATCCAGGGCCGCCGCACCGCGCCTGCCGCCTGGATCGCCACGCCGCCAAGCGGCGGCTCGCGATGACGAAGGCCATGTCTGGCCAAAACTGCGCTTTACAGCGCGCGCCGTTGCTTGCTACGCGACCAAGATGGGCGTCGGCGACAGCGGGCGCGGTTCACAGGGGCGGAGACGAACATGATGCGCAGGAGAGTGGCCTTGGTGCTGCTGGCCGGGATGGCGATCGCCGCCGGGGCCGGGCCGGCGCGCGCCGACGAGTTGCAGGACATCAAATCCAAGGGCGTGCTGGTGGTCGGCGTAAAGGCCGACTATCCCCCCTTCGGGTATCGTGCGCCGAACGGCGAGATCGTCGGCATCGAGCCGGATCTGGCCCGTGATGTCGCCAAGCGGCTGGGCGTGAAGGTGCAGCTCGTGCCGGTCGTGGCCTCCAATCGAATGCAGTTTCTCCAGCAGGGCAAGATCGACCTGATGATCGCGACCATGAGCGACACGCCCGAGCGGGCCCGGGTCGTCGGCATCGTCAAGCCCGACTACTACGCATCGGGCTACAATCTGATGCTGCCGAAGTCGATCAAGATCACGTCCTGGGATCAGATCAAGGGCAAGCCGGTCTGCGCCATCCAGGGCTCTTTCTACAACAAGCAGGTAACTCAGAAGTTCGGCGCCCAGGTGATCGCCTTCACCGGCGTCGCCGAGGCGCTGACCGCGCTGAAGCAGGGGCGCTGCATCGGTTTTCTGTACGACGACACCGCGATCGAAGGCCACTTGTTGGACCCGGAGTGGAAGACCTACGGAATGCCGCTGCCGTCGCAGGACGCGCAGCCCTGGGCACTGGCAGTCCGCAAGGGTGACAAGGCCTTCTACGACTTCATGGCCAAGACCATTGCCGATTGGGACAAGACCGGCCTGATCCTGCAACTGGAGACCAAGTACGGCATCCCGCACTCGAAATTCGCCGAAGACATGCACGCCAAATACAAATGAGGAATTGGCGGCGCGCTTCGTGGCGCGCCGCCAAGCTTCGCGCGGACCACCTTCATGCACGCCATCGCCATATGGTTTCGTCATCTGCACGAGACCACCGGCATCAATCTGACGATCGCCTACGATCAGTTCGATCGGGCACGGTTCCTGAGCGGACTTGTGGTCACGCTGGAGCTGTCCGGGATCAGCATCGTGGGCTCGGTCGTGGTCGGCATCATCGGCGCCTGGCTGCAGGGATCGCGGCTGACCTGGACCCGCCGCTTCGTGCAGGGCTACATCCAGCTATTCCGCAACACGCCGCCGCTGGTGCAGATGTTCTTCTTCTATTTCGGCCTCAGCGCGCTGCTGCCGACGACGAAGAACGCCATCGGGATGCCGATGCCGGTGATCGGTGGCTTCGCCTGGGCGTCCATCTCGCTGATCTTCTTCGCTGGCGCCTTCAACGTGGAGATCTTCCGCTCCGGCATCGAGGCGATCCCGACGGCGACCACCGAGGCCGCCGAGGCGCTGGGCTACACGCGGCTGCAGACCTACATCCACGTGGTGCTGCCGCTGGCGATAAGGGTCTGCCTGCCGGCCCTGACCAACAACCTGGTGAACCTCATCAAGACCACCACGCTGGCCTACGCCATCGCCGTGCCGGAACTGCTGTACGTGTCCAACCAGATCTGGTCGGATAGCGTGAACGTGCCGGTGATGATGGTGGTGCTGTTCATCATCTACATCGCGCTGGTGGGGATGCTGGTGTTTGCAATGAACGCATGGGAGCGGGCGATGCGGCGGCCCGGACTTGGTATATGAGCACGGGGTATATGAGCGCTGGGTATACGAGCGCTGGGCACATGACGGGGCGGGCGCGGGGTGCGCTGCCGGTGATGCTGCCGCTGCCCGCGGTGCTGCAGCGTCGCGACGCGCAGGCGCTGCCGCCGCTTCGTCTGTCGCTCTGGCACGGCGTGGCACTTGCCGCCTTCGTCGTGTTGACGGCGTTGGCCGCCGGCGCCGCGACCGGGCCCGCACCGCGCGCCGGCGTGCTGGCCGAGCTGGCGCGCTGGTCGCCGCTGCTGCTGCGCGGCTTCGGCTTCAACATCCTGATCAGCTTCATGGCGATGGCGATCGGCACCATCCTGGGCGCGTTTCTCGGTCTCGGTCTGGTCTCGCTCGACCGGCCGATGCGCGCGACCGCCTGGGCGCTGACGCAGTTCTTCCGCAACGCGCCCTGGCTGGTGCTGCTGTTCTTCATGATCTACATGCTGCCGTTCCAGGCGCGGATCGGGCCATTCTCGATCAGCCTGCCGGATTGGCTCAAGGCAGTGATCGGACTCGCCCTGCCGGTGATGGCGAATGTCGCGGAGATCGTCCGCGGCGCCGTGCAGTCGATCCCGCCCGGCCAGTGGGAGGCATCCGAATTGCTCGGCTTCACCCGCACTCAGCAGCTCTGGCAGATCATCCTGCCGCAATGCGTGAAGCGGATGATCCCGCCGTGGATGAACCTGTACGCCATCCTGACCATGGCGACGACGCTCGCCTCGATCGTCGGCGTCAACGAGATTGTCACGCTGGCTGGCCAGGTGGAGGCTGCCGAGGGCGGCCGCACCGACCTGCTGGCGCCGCTATACGGCTACGTGCTGCTGCTGTTCTTCATCTATTCCTATCCCATCGCGCGGCTGACGCTGCGGCTGGAGCGCCGCTACGCCGTGCGCATCTGACCGGCGGAGGAAAGTGCCATGCCCCGTGGCTTCGATCCCCCTACCGGCTGGACGGCGGACCAGCCGCTGGTCGCGATCGACGACGTGCATAAGACGTTCGGCGAGATCGAGGTGCTGAAGGGCGTCAGCCTGTCCGTGCGCAAGGGCGACGTGGCCTGCATCATCGGCCCGTCCGGCTCCGGCAAATCGACGCTGATCCGCTGCGTCAACGCGCTGGTGCCGTTCCATAAGGGCTCGATCAGGGTGATGGGCATCGAAGTGAACGACCCGAAGCTGGACAAGCTGCGGCTGCGCAAGCATGTCGGAATGGTGTTCCAGAACTATAATCTTTTCCCGCACCGGACCGCGCTGCAGAACGTGATGATGGCACCCGTCCAGGTGCTGAAACGCCCGCGCGCCGAGGTGCAGGCGGAGGCCTATGCGCTGCTGAAGAAAGTGCGGCTGGACGGCAAGGAACATGCCTATCCCGGCGAGATGTCGGGTGGCCAGCAGCAGCGCGTCGCGATCGCCCGCTCGCTTGCGATGCAGCCCGACCTGATGCTGTTCGACGAGGTGACGGCCGCACTCGACCCGGAAACGGTCAAGGAGGTGCTGCTCGCGATCCGCCAGCTCGCCGAGGAAGGCATGACCTGCGTCCTGGTGACGCACGAGATGGGCTTCGCGCGCGAGATAGCGAACCACATCTATTTCACGGATCGCGGCGTGATCGTCGAGCAGGGACCGCCGGCGGAGTTCTTCGGCAACCCAAAGGATCCGCGGACGCGGGCCTTCCTAAGTCAGATCCTGTGATGGGTGAGCAGCCCCGGCGGCACAGGTTGGTCGCACCCGGCTGCGATCACCGCATCGAAATCTCGGGCGCGCAGCCGCGGCCTTGCTCGATCCGCACCGGCACCGGCGCCCGCCCCGGGGTCTCGTCGGCGAGGAAGAAGCGCACGAAGTTCTGCGTCAGCGCCTCGAAGGTGCGGCCATCGACATGCGCGAGCGTCCCGGTCGTGTCCACCCGGTGCGTGACCGGCTGCGCGCCCGGCGCCTGCGTCACCACCCGCCCGCACAGCGAATAGCGATACGTCGCGGCGCGCGGCGTCGTCACGGCCAGGCTCGCGAACGGATGCTTCGCATCCAGCCGGAAATGCCCGGCGAGCGCCGATGCCGACATAGAGCGTGGTGCTCTCCGATACTTCGGTGGGCCCCATCCGGTCGATGACACGGAACGAGACCTGATCCGGCGACATCGCCGCGGTCGTGAGCAGCACCGGCGCGAGCAGCACCGGCAGGAGCAGTGCGAGCGCCCGCATCGCCCCGGTTCTCGGCCCGGCCGCCCGCTGCGTCAATCCGACCCATCGCGTCAATCCGACTTGTGCGCCGGCCTGCCGCGACCCGTCCGGTCCTGCAAGGCGTCGATCCGTTTCGATGCCTCGGCCTTGGTGAGTGTGTCGTCGAACGGCTCGTGGGCTTCCTCGCACAGCGTTTTCAGGTAGGACGCCTGCGCGCCGGTCATGCGCTCATCACCCGTCACCCAGTCGTCCGGGTTCTTCTCGGCGTTGGACGGCAGGTCGGGGTCGGCTGGCGTCTTGGAGTTCGTGCTCATGCGCACGCAAACGCCGGAGTTCGTGGTCCGTTCCCCGGCACCGATCGGCGAATTGCTCCGCATCGGCACCGCGCGGCTCCGCGCGGCCGGCATCGGGGTGGCGGCGCTGGAGTTGCGGCTGCTCCTCGGCCATGCGCTTGGCGCAACCCAGGAAGGCCTGCTGCGCGATCCTGCTGCGATTGTCGATGCGCGCGGCTTCGCGGCGGTGCTGGCACGGCGGGAGGCGCGGGAGCCGCTCGCGCTGATCCTTGGCCGGCGGGAATTCTGGAGCCTCGGTTTTGCCGTCTCCCCGGCGACACTGATCCCCCGCCCGGAAAGCGAGACCTTGATCGAGGCAGCGCTCGCGATCTGGCCGGATCGCGCCGCCGTGGGCCGTGTGCTGGATCTCGGCACCGGCACCGGCTGCCTGCTGTTGGCGGCGCTGACCGAGTTCGCGTCCGCGTTCGGGGTCGGCGTGGACCGGAGCGCCGCCGCGGCGGCACTCGCGGCCGGCAACGCCGCGGCGCTGGGCCTCGCCGGAAGGGCGAGCGTGATCGCCGCGGACTGGGCGGCGCCGCTGGCCGGCCGCTTCGACCTCGTGCTCTGCAACCCGCCCTACATTCCGCGCGGCGAACTCGTCTCGCTGATGCCGGAGGTGGCGCGGTTCGAGCCTGCCGTCGGCGCTCGACGGCGGCCGGGACGGGCTCGACGCCTATCGCCGCGTTCTGCCGGCGCTGCCCGGCCTGCTCGCGCCCCGCGGGCGGGCGGTGCTGGAGCTTGGCGCCGGCCAGGAAGTGCCGGTCGTGGCGTTGGCCGGTGCGGCGAGGTCTTGCGGTGGCGGCGGTGCGTCCCGATCTTTCCGGCATCCCGCGCGCCCTGGTGCTGGCCGCCGCTGAAAAACCATTTGGCAGCGCGGCCATGGCAAGTCTAGCTTGCAGGACGCACGGCTGGCCCGCCCGCGACTTTCGGGGGGCCGGAAAGCCTCGGCCACCGCGTGGGTATCGGTCGGGGCGCCGCGCGGGAAGCCAACGCCGATGGTCCTGGACCCGCTCGCCTGCGGGCGGGGCGCGAATGCGCGCCGAAGGGCAGGGACCGCGAACAGGAAAGCACTGCGACAGACGCATGAACATGAAACGAATGCGCGGACGCAACCATCGCGGGGGCGGTGGCGGCGGAGGTGGCGGCGGCCCGATCCGGCACCACAGCGGCAATATCCCGCTCAACCGCAACCACGTCTTCGACAGCAACGGCCCCGACGTGCGGGTGCGCGGCACCGCCCAGCAACTGTTCGAGAAGTACCTCCAGCTCGGCCGCGACGCGACCAGCGGCGGCGATCGGGTGACGGCGGAGAGCTACTTCCAGCACGCCGAGCACTATTTCCGCATCCTCAACGCGATCAATCAGGCGGCCCAGCAGAACCAGCCGCAGGCCTATAACGGCCAGGGCGGCGCGCCGCGGGCTACGGCCAGGGCGGCAATCCGGTTCGGGCGCGGCCTCGGCAACCATCAGGGCGGCTATCAGGCCACCACGCGAACGGCCGGCGCGGTCCGGGGATGGAGACGGAGGACGAACCGGATGACGGCCGCCCGGCTCGGGCGAGCAGCCCGGCACCGAGCAGCGCGAAATCCCGATCGGCGCCCGCCCGAGGCTGAAGCCGCGCCAGACATCGCGTCAATCGCGGCGAACCTCCCAGCCCCCGCCGCAAGGGGAGGCCTGACGGCCGGTGCGTCGGGTGGCTCAGCGCGAGATCGCCTCCAGCGCCCGGTTGCGGGTGAGCGGGCCGAGGCCGCCGATCACCAGCATCACCACGCCCATGCTGGCCGGCGATCAGGAAGAACACCCCGGGCACGCCGAACCGGCCGAGGAAGAAGGCGATCACGAACGCCACGAACACGACGCTGAGCCGGCTCCAGGAATAGACGAAGCCGACCGCGACGGCGCGGATGCGGGTCGGGTAGAGCTCGCTCTGGTAGGCGTGGAACGAGAACGACATGATGTTGTTCGCGAGCGTCAGCAGCACGCCCGAGCACGATCACTTCCGCCGCCGCCGTTACCTGGCCAAATATCAGGCCGAACACCGCGACGCCGAAGGCGGCCCACACCACCAGCCACTTGCGCTCGATGCGGTCGGCGAAGGCGTAGCCAAGCAGCGGCCCGAACGGTGCTGCGATCGCGATGATGAACGTGTATTGCAGGCTGGTGGTGGCGTGGATGCCCTGCTTGATCAGCAGCGTCGGCACCCAGTTGGCGAAGCCGTAGAAGCCGACCGTCTGGAAGATGTTGAAGATGATCAGCATGATCGTCCGCGACAGGTAGGGCGGCCGCCAGATCTCGGCGAAGCTGCCGCGCGGCACGACCGGCTCCGGCGCGGCCGGCGGCGGCAGCGCGCGGCCAAGTTCGGCCGCAACCCGCGCCTCCATCGCCGTCATCACCCGATCGGCCTGCGTCGAGCCGGCCGTGCTGGGCGAGCCAGCGCGGGCTCTCCGGCACGCCGAGCCGGATCCACCACACCACGACCGCGCCGATGGAACCGATCAGCACCAGCCAGCGCCAGCCGTCGAAACCGAGCGGCGAGAGCGGCACCAGCCACCAGGCGAGCGCCGCGACCACGGGCACGACGCTGAACTGGACGGTCTGGTTGAACGCGAAGGCGCGGCCGCGCATCTCCTTGGGGATCAGTTCGGCGATGTAGGTGTCGATCGTGACCAGCTCGACGCCGATGCCGACCCCGGCGAGGAAGCGCCACAGGTTGATGCCGCCGGCGCTGTACTGGAACGCCATGACGACGGTGCAGACCGTGTACCAGAGCAGCGAGAAGGTGAAGATCGTGCGGCGCCCGTAGCGGTCGGCGACGAAGCTGAACAGGATGGTGCCGATGAACAGCCCGAGGAAGAACGCCGCGACGAAGCTCGCGAAGCCGTTGATGCCGAAGAAGCCCTGGGTCGTCGCGGTGAAGATGTGGCTGCGGAACAGCCCCGGGGCCACGTAGCCGGTGAAGAACAGGTCGTAGAACTCGAACACGCCGCCGAGCGAGAGCAGCAGCACCAGCCCCCAGACATGCCGCGACCGCGGCAGCCGATCGAGCCGCGCCGAGATTTCCTCCGCCGTGCTTGCCATTTGCTCTCCCCCCGCAACCGCCCCGCGAATCGGGGTCCCCGATCATCGTGCCAACGCAGGGCAGGTTTGGCCAGCGTGCCGGACCGCCCTCCGCCGGCCGCCTTGTGGGACGGGAGCTGGCCGACCATCTAGGGCGATCATGCAAAACCAAGCTCCCGCCGATGCCGACCCGACCGGCTGGCACGGCACCACCATTCTCTGCGTCCGCCATGCGGGCCAGGTCGCGATGGCCGGCGACGGCCAGGTGACGCTCGGCCAGACGGTGGTGAAGGGCAACGCGCGCAAGGTGCGCCGCATCGGCGGCGGCGACGTGCTCGCGGGCTTCGCCGGCGCCACCGCCGACGCCTTCACCCTGCTCGAGCGCCTGGAGGCGAAGCTCGAGCGGTTTCCCGGCCAGCTCGAGCGCGCCTGCGTCGAACTGGCCAAGGACTGGCGCACCGACCGCTACCTGCGGCGGCTGGAGGCGATGATGGCGGTCGCCGACCGCGACCACGGCTACACGCTGACCGGTACCGGCGACGTGCTGGAGCCGGAGGACGGCGTGATCGCGATCGGCTCGGGCGGCAACTACGCGCTCGCCGCCGCCCGTGCCCTGATCACCGTCGAGGGATTGTCGGCCGAGGAGATCGCGCGCCGCGCCATGCGCATCGCCGCCGACATTTGCGTCTATACCAACGAGCGTATCATCATCGAGACCCTGTAAGATGGAAGTCCCCACCTACACCCCGCGCGAGATCGTCTCCGAGCTCGACCGCTTCATCGTCGGCCAGAACGACGCCAAGCGCGCCGTCGCCATCGCCATGCGCAACCGCTGGCGCCGCCAGCAGCTTCCCGAAGAGATGCGCGAGGAGGTGGTGCCCAAGAACATCCTGATGATCGGCCCCACCGGCTGCGGCAAGACCGAGATCGCGCGCCGGCTGGCGAAGCTCGCGCAATCGCCGTTCCTCAAGGTCGAGGCGACCAAGTTCACCGAGGTCGGCTATGTCGGCCGCGACGTGGAAAGCATCGTCCGCGACCTGGTGGATGCCAGCATCAACATGCTGCGCGAGATCGCGCGCAAGGACGTGCAGGCGAAGGCCGAGCTCGCCGCCGAGGAGCGGCTGATCACGGCCCTGGTCGGCGAGAAGGCCGCGGCCGACACGCGCAGCAAGTTCCGCCGGATGCTGCGCAGCGGCGAGCTCGACGGCAACGAGATCGAGATCACGCTCGCCGCCGACCCCGGCTCGGCGATCGGACAGCTCGACATCCCCGGAATGCCGCCCGGCCAGATGATCAATCTGGGCGAGATGATGAAGGGGATGATGGGCAAGCAGCAGCAGCAGAAGCGCATGACCGTCGCGGCCGCCCGCACCGCCTTGCAGCGCGAGGAGGCAGACCGGCTGCTCGACACCGACAACCTGACCAAGGACGCGGTCGCGCACGCGCAGGACCACGGCATCGTGTTCATCGACGAGATCGACAAGATCTGCGCGCGCAGCGAGGGCGGGTTCCGCGGCGCGGACGTCTCGCGCGAGGGCGTGCAGCGCGACCTGCTGCCGCTGATCGAGGGCACCACGGTTGCGACCAAGTACGGGCCGGTGAAGACCGACCACGTGCTGTTCATCGCCTCGGGTGCGTTCCACCTGGCCAAGCCCGCCGACCTGCTGCCGGAGTTGCAGGGGCGGCTGCCGATCCGTGTCGAGCTGGCGGCGCTGTCGCGCGCCGATCTGCGCCGCATCCTGACCGAGCCGGAGCACTCGCTGCTGAAGCAGTATGCGGCGCTGCTGAGCACCGAGGGGGTGGCACTGGAGTTCGCCCCCGACGCGGTCGACGCGCTGGCCGACCTCGCTGCCGACATCAACGAGCGGATCGAGAACATCGGCGCGCGACGGCTGGCGACGGTGCTGGAACGGCTGCTGGAGGAGATCAGCTTCAGCGCTACCGACCGGCACGGCGAGACGGTGGTGGTGGATGCGGCCTACGTGAACGAGAAGGTGGCGCCGCTGGCCCAGAAGGGCGACCTGAGCCGGTTCATCCTGTAGGTCCGTTAGAACGGATGTTGCAATTCAACCTCCGCTGGCGTAGGTCTACGCCATCGGAGGCTGGGCCATGAGCGCCCTCAAGCTGGTATCGATCGGCAACTCGGTTGGCGTGATCCTGCCGAAGGAGCTTCTTGCCCGTCTCGGCGTGCAGAAGGGCGATACGCTGCAAGCGATCGAGACTGAGGACGGGTTGCGCCTGATGACGGCTGCGGCGCCGGAGTTTGAGGCGCACATGCGGGTAGCGCGCGACATCATGCACCGGCGCCGGGCGGTGCTTCGCGAGCTGGCGAAGTGACGGTCTGGCTGACGCGCGACGACATCCTCGCCATCCACGACCTGCAACTCGCCCAACACGGTGGCGCCGGCGGCATCCGCGACGAGGGCCTTCTGGAAAGCGCGCTGGCGCGGCTGCTGAACCGTGCAGGCTATGGTGATCCCGACGTGGTGGAACCAGCTGCACTCTACGCACTCGCGATCGCGCGCAATCATCCGTTTGTCGAAGGCAACAAGCGCACCGCCTACGTGGCGCTGGAGTTGTTCCTTGAGTTGAACGGCGTGCGATTCACCGCGTCCGACGCGGAGGCGGTGGTAGGGATGCTCGCGATGGCGTCCGGCGAGTTGGATGACTCCGAGTTCACTCCCTGGGTGCGCGAGCACACGGCGCCGGCTTGACGTGCCCCTGCCGCCTGCGCACATCCGCACCATGCCCGATCCCTTCGTCATTCCCGAGGAATCCTCGGCCGCGGACGCAATCGCCGCGATCGAGGACGAGCTTTCGACCTTCGACGACTGGATGGACCGCTACCAGTTCATCATCGAACTCGGCCGCAAGCTGCCGCCGTTTCCGCAGGAATGGACCGACGATGCGCATCGCGTGCCCGGCTGCCAGAGCAAGGTGTGGATGGAGGCGGAGTTGCGCGACGGCCGCGTGCGGCTCGCCGGCGCGTCGGACGCGGCGATCGTCTCCGGGCTGGTCGCCTTGCTGCTGCGCGTCTATTCGGGGCGCACCCCGGCCGAGATCGAGGCGACCGACCCCGCGTTCCTGCAACGGCTCGGGCTGATCGGGGCGCTGTCCACCAATCGCGGCAACGGGGTGGCGGCGATGGCGCGGCAAATCCGCGGGGTGGCGGTGGCGCTGGCGCCGGCGTGAAGCTCGGAGCCCCAACTTCCTAATCCGGCGACCGGCCGTGCAGCCCGTCGGCCAGCCGGTCCATGATCGCCATCAGTACGGCAATCAACCCGAAGCCGAGCAGCATCGCGACGTGCAGCAGCACCTCGCGCCGGGGCAACGCGGACTCCTTCACGTATGTCTCGAGCAGGCTCACCGCCGCGATCGCGACGACTGTTGACAGCAGCTTGAGCTTGAGTGCGGCGAAATCGGTCTGGTCGAGCCAGCGCGGCCGGTAGCGCTCGGGCACGTTCGGGAACGGTGCCACGAAATTCGCGTATCCCGCCAGCATCACCATCAGCACCAGATTGGCGACCAGCGACAGATCGACCAGGGAAAGCATCGCGATCACCAGGTCGCTGATGCTGGCAGCCGGCGCCGCGAGCAGGGCGACGCCCAGCTTCTGGAGGAACTTGAACGCCACCACCAGCAAGGCAATGCCCATGCCGAGATAGAGCGGCACCAACGCCCAGCGCGCGCCCAGCAGCAGCGCCTCGATCGCACCCTCCGTGCGGTCGGCGGCCCGGCGCGGGGCGGAGAGCACGCGGTCATCCGGCATCGGGGTTCCCCCACGGATCGCCGTGCAACCTACGGGCAAGCGGGCAGGACGGCCACTGCTTGCGGCACGCGTGCCGCTGCCGGATCATCCCCACCCAACGCGAGCCCAACACGACAGGGGGGAACCGGCACCGATGCAGCCTGCGGCGGAAGCCGATTTCATCATCGTGGGCGCCGGCTCGGCGGGATGCGTCCTGGCCAACCGGCTCTCGGCCGACTCGGGCACACGCGTGCTGCTGCTGGAGGCGGGTGGGCCGGACCGCAATCTCTGGATCCACATTCCGGCCGGCTTCTACCGCAACATCTACAACCCGCGCATCACCTGGCAGTTCGAGACCGAGCCGGTGCCCGAGTTCGGCGGCCGTCGCGTCTCCTGGCCGCGCGGCCGCGTGCTCGGCGGCTCGAGTGCCATCAACGGGCTGATCTACATCCGCGGCCAGCGCGAGGATTTCGACCACTGGCGCCAGCTCGGCAACACCGGCTGGGGGTTCGACGACGTCCTGCCCTACTTCCGCCGTGCCGAGCACCAGGAGCGGGGGGCGGACGAATATCACGGCACCGGCGGCCCGCTCGGCGTCTCCGACCTGCGCGCGCCGCACGAGTTGCACGACGCCTTCCTGGCCGGCGCGCGGGAACTCGGCTACCCGGTCAACCGAGACTTCAACGCTGCGAGCCAGGACGGCGCCGGCACGTACCAGGTCACGGTGCGCGGCGCGCGGCGGAGCAGCGCGGCGGTCGCTTATCTGCGTCCCGCGCGGCGGCGGCCCAATCTGCGGGTCGAGACGCACGCGCAGGTGCGGCGTGTGCTGTTCGAGGGACGGCGCGCGGTCGGCGTAGAGTACGATCGAGCGGGCGCGCGAAAAACCGCGCGGGCGGCGCGCGAGGTACTGCTCGCCGGTGGTGCGATCGCCTCGCCGCAATTGCTGCAGCTCTCGGGCGTGGGGCCGGCCAAGCTGCTGCGCGGGCTGGACATCCCGGTAGTGCATGACCTGCCGGCGGTGGGCGAGAACCTGCAAGACCATCTCAATACGCGGATCATCTACCGGGTCCGCCGCCCGAACACGATCAACGAGGTCTCGCGCAGCCGGCGGATGCAGGCGCGGGTAGCGCTCGAATACCTGCTGCTGCGGCGCGGCGTGCTGATGATGGGGGCGGCACCGCTCGGGCTGTTCGTGCGCACGCGCGACGGGCTCGCCTCGCCCGACGTGCAGTACCAGTTCCTCGCCGGCAGCGCGCCGAAGGCGGGGGAGGCGATGCACGACTTCCCCGGCTGCACGCTGGTATGCATTCCGTGCCGCCCGGAGAGCCGCGGGTGGCTGCACATCCGCACGCCCGATCCCGCCGCGCCGCCGGCGATCCAGCCCAACTATCTCGCGACCGCGACCGACCGCGAGACCATGCTGGCCGGCCTGCGCATCGGCCGGCACCTGTTCCAGACGCGCGCGATGCAGCGCGTGGTGGCGGCGGAGGAATGGCCGGGGCCGGCGGCGGAGAGCGACGAGGACTGGCTCGATCACGTCCACCGCACCAGCGGCACGACGTTCCACCCGACCAGCACCTGCATGATGGGGCCGGACGGGCGGGCGGTGGTGGATCATCGGCTGCGGGTGCGCGGGATGGAGGGGCTGCGGGTGATCGACGCCTCGATCATGCCGGCGGTGGTGTCGGGCAACACCAATGCCGCGGCGATCATGATCGGGGAGAAGGGCGCTGATCTGGTACGCGAAGGGTGATTTCCTCCTCGCTTGCCTACGGGTCCGGCCGGCTGATCGCGAGCAGCGTCGGCACGGCGGGATCGAGCGTGATTGACAGCCGATCGGTGCGGCCCAACTCCTTCCCGGCGAGCAGGTCCGTGATGTGGCGCGGATACGGCAGTGTCAGCACCGCCGGACCGCTGTCCTGTGCGCTCTGCAACGCCAGGATCAGCCGGCCGCCCTCGGTGCGCGCGTAGGCATCGACGCCGCTCGCCGTGGCACCGTCCGGCCCGAGCAGCCGAAACCCCGGCTGCACGCCTGCCGCTGCGAGCAGGGCGCGCACCCGGCCGGGCGTCACGTCCGATGCCGCGAGGCGCTGCGAAGGCAGCCCGGCGAGCAGGGGGTGGGGCAGGCGACGCCCGTGGGCGTCGAAACGGCCTGCGTCTCCCTCGGCGATCACCAGGCCGCCTTTCGCCGCGAAGCCGCGGACGGCCGCGGCGGCGTCCGGCGAGAGGGCCAGCACGTCGGGCAGGATCAGCGCGCGCAGCTTTCCCAGTGCGCCGCCCGCCACCTGCGCGTCGGAAACGAACCGCGGTGCGACCCCGATCCGGCGCAGCGCGGCGGCGAAACGGTCGGTGCCGGCGCGCAGCGACGTGTCATCCCATTCGTCGGCGGCGCTGCGCTTCGACCACGCATCGCCGGCGGCCCGATGCGCGAGCAGCCAGCGCACGCGAAAACTCGCCTGCGAGGCCATGATCGCGACCGGCTGCGCGATAAGCGAGGTGCCCAGCAGCAGGTCGCCGACACGCCCGCGCAGCGCCGCGAAGGTCGTGGTCAGCTCCCGCCCGCGCGGGCCGAGCGCGCCGTCGGGCCGCACCACCGCATCATCGGGGTCCCACAGGATCAGGCCGCGGGCGCCGCGCAGCGCCTCTTGCCAGATGTCGCGGATCGCAACCGGGCCGCTCTCGGCTGAGGTCGTGAGCAAAATAAGCTGCGGGTTGAAGCTGCGCGCCATCGCAAGATTGGCGCCGGCATCGTAAATCTCCATGACATCGACGGCGCCGGCGAGCTTCGCGTAGTCGTAGCCGCCCCAGCCGGCGATCTGGGCACCCTCGATGGCGGCGCGCGCCTGCGGGTCCGCCGCGTGGACGGCATCGGTGCCGGCGCGCACCGCGCCGGCGAAGGCGGTGTCCATCCAGGCCTTGAAGTCGGACCAGGGCGCGAAGTTATCGTCCGTGCGGGCCATCGCCGCGGTGGTGGTGATCGGCGTCACCGCGTCCCAGTTTGCATAGTGCGTCTCCCATTCGGCATTCAGCGCCGCGAGGCTGGCGTAGCGGCGGTGCAGCCAGGCGTGGAATCCGGCGAGCGAGACCGGAGAAAAATCGAAATCCCAGTTGGCCGCGAGATCGGCGATGCCGGTCTCGTCACCCAGGCTGTAGTACAGCGGCCGGTACGGCGCCCAGGCGCGCACCGTCCGCCGCAGCCGCGCCGTGGTCGCGGCCAGTGCCGCCGGATCGGAGAGGCTCGGCCGGCGGATGAAGGGTGCGAGACTCGCCGGGTCTGCCTGGTGGGCGCGCTGGGCGGCGAGGAAGGCGGCGTTGACCGGCGAATGCGGCAGCCAGCGATGATAGGCGGCGTAGAAGTCGGTGGCGATGTTCTCCACATACCACCGCATTCCGCCTGCAAGCAGTGGGGCGATTTCCGCGCGATGGACCAGGGCACCTTCGCCGCTGCGGTTGGCGATCACCTTGGTCGCGTCCACGCCGAGCCGCTTCAGCGCCGGAATCTGCGCGGGCGTCGGCGTCTGCCACAGGATGATGCGGAAGTGCCGCCAGCCCTCGGCCCGGGCCCCGCTCCCCGCCGCGAGCAGGCCGAGCACGACCAGAAGGGCCGCGCGCATCAGCCGCGCGGGTCGGCGAGGGCGTGGATCGCGAAGCCCCATCGCTCGTGCATCGCCTCGGCGACCAGGGTGCGGTGGCAATGGGTCGGGTCCGCCTCCAGGCAGAGCAGGCAGGTGGGCACCTTGGCCGAGGTCTGCGCGAGATCGGCCAGTGCCGCCTGCGCGTCGGGCCGCGCCAGGTGCGGCAGGTAGATGCGCCGCATCTCCTGCGGCCGTCCCGCTCGCACCGCCGCCCGGCCGGCGGCCGGCGTGCCCAGGGTGGGGATGTGGACGTACTCGATCCCCGCCCCTTCCAGGGCCGTCGAGAGTGCGCGCTTGGCGTATCCGGGTTTGCGGGAATTGGCGATCGCCCGCACGTCGGCCACGCGCCGGATGCCGGCCTCCCGCAGCAGGTGCAGGAAGTCCGCCGGCGGCAGACCCTCGTAGCCGATGGTGGCGATGCGCGGCGTGGCCATGCCGGCAACCTAGCGCAGGCCGGCTTGCGTGCGTAGAACCCCGCCCATGCCGTTCCTCACCGAGCCCGAGCCGGCGCGCGGCATCGCCCTGCCGGTGCTACCCGGCATCATCCGCGTGGTGGCTCCCAATCCCGGCCCGATGACCTATCACGGCACCAACACCTATCTGATCGAGGCACCGGAGGGTTGCGTCGTGCTCGACCCCGGACCGGACGATGCGGGGCACGTTCGCGCCATCCTCGCCGCCGTTTCCGGCCCGATCGCGCGTATCCTGCTCAGCCACGCCCATCGCGATCATGCGGGGGCGGTTGCGGCACTGCGGGCCGCGACCGGCGCGCCGGTCCACGCCTACGATCGCCGTGCCGCGCCGGACCTGGAGCTGAAAGACGGCGAAATGGTCGCGGGGCTGACGCCGCTGCACACGCCGGGCCATGCCTCCGATCATCTCTGCTTTGCCGCCGCGAACGGCGTGCTGTTCTCTGCCGATCACGTGATGAGCTGGAGCAGCAGCGTGGTCAGCCCGCCGGACGGCGACATGACAGCCTATTTCGCCAGCCTGCGCCGCCTGCTCGCGCGCGACGACCGCGTCTATCTGCCCGGCCACGGCCCGCCTTTGCCCGAGCCGCGCGATCTGGTCGCCGAATTGCTGCGCCACCGCGAGGCGCGCGAGGCGGCGATCGTGGCGGCGCTCGGGCCGCGCCCGGCCGCCATCGCGCAGCTCGTGGCGGCGGTTTACCGCGACACTGATCCGGCGTTGCTGCGCGCGGCCGAGCGCACCGTGATCGCGCACCTGCTCAAGCTCGAACGCGAGGGCCGCGCCGCCCGCGCGGGCGAGGGCTGGCGGGCGTGCACCTGAGCATGACCGGAACGCTGGAAGCGGCCCTCGCCGCGCTCGCCGCCGAGGCCCGCGCCTGCACGCTCTGCGCGGCACACCTGCCGCTCGGGCCGCGGCCCGTGTTCCGGGTCTCGACAACGGCGCGGGTGCTGATCGCGAGCCAGGCGCCCGGGACCAAGGCGCACCTGGGCGACCGCCCGTTCGCCGATGCGTCCGGCGACCGGCTGCGCAGCTGGCTCGGGGTAACGGCGGGGGAGTTCTACGACGAAGCCCGGGTCGCGATCGTGCCAATGGGCCTCTGCTATCCCGGCCGGCTGCCAAACGGCGGCGACGCACCCCCGCGGCCGGAATGCGCGCCGCGCTGGCGTCCGCGTCTGCTTGCGCTGATGCCGGCGCTGGAGCTCACGCTGCTGGTCGGCGGCTACGCGCAGGCGGACGCGCTGGGGCCGGGGCGCATGACCGACCGCGTGCGCGAGTGGCGCCGCTATCGGCCGCACATCGTGCCGCTGCCGCATCCCTCCTGGCGCACCGGCAACTGGGAGCGGCGCAATCCGTGGTTCGCCGAGGAGTTGCTGCCCGAGCTGCAGGCGCGGGTGCGCGCGCTGCTCGGCGCTATCTCGGGTCCCGCTCCAACGCCTCGATCTCCGCATCGCTGAAGCCGAAATGGTGCGCGACCTCGTGGATCAGCACGTTGCGCACCAGGCGATAGAGGTCTTCCCCGGTCTCGATCCATTCCAGCAGGATCGGCTGGCGGTAGAGCAGGATCATCTCCGGCCCGGCCGGCACGTCGGAGACGCTCTGCCGGTGCATCGGCACGCCGTGGTAGAGGCCGGTGAGATCGAACGGGCTCTCGATGCCCATCGCGTCGAGCGTGTCGTCGTCCGGCAGCTCCTCGACCACGATGCCGACGCCGCGCACGTGGCGGGCGAGCGGCGCCGGGATTTCGGCCAGCGCGCGGTCCGCGAGGGTGACGATGTCCTCGACTGTGGGTGCGGTGGTTGGCGACGGCATAGTGCGATCCCGACAGCCCCAAGTCGTGCCGTCAAGCGCCGCGCCGTCAAGCCGCCTCGATGCCCTCCGCCGGTTCCCGCAGCCCGTCCGAAAGCTGGTCCAGCGTGAGCCGGGCCAGGGCGGCCTCGAACTCGGCCTCGGCATGGCCGAAGGCAGTCGGTCGAGCACGCCGCGGACCCGGTGGCCGACCGGGCCATCGGGGTCCGGCTGATTGTGGATCGGCAGCAGTGGCCGGGCCGGTCGCGCGTTGACGGCGCGCCAAACATCGCGCAGCGAGATCGCCGCGGCGGGTCGCGCCAGTTCCGCCCCGCCCGGGCCGCGACGCACCCGGATCAGCCCGGCGCGCCCGAGCTGGCCGGTGATCCGTCGCACGACCACCGGGTTGGTGTTCACGCTGCGCGCGAGCTTGAGGCTCGTCGTTCGCGTCCGCCCGCCCTCGGCCGCGAGTAGCAGCATGATGTGAGCGGCGACGGCGAACCGCGTTGCAACCATGACTGGACGGTAATGCCCGGATACCGGGAGTGGTTCCGCAAACCCCCTGCAGCGCTTGGGATTTGATCCGCCGTGATAGACTGCATCATGGATCGGGAACCGTCCGCTGCCGCCATCGGCTGGGCCGAGCGGGCTGCCGCCATCCGGCGGGCAGCGGCGCGGCTGTGCGCCCGGCTGGGCTGGGCGCCGGTGCATGAGGTGGCACTGCCGAACGGCAGGCGGGCCGACATCCTGGCGCTGCGGGCCGATGGCGGCTTTGCCTGCGTCGAGGTGAAGTCGGGCGTGCGGGACTTCCTCGCCGATGACAAATGGCCGGAGTACCGTGCGTTCTGCGACCGGCTCTATTTCGCAGTCGATGTGGATTTCCCCGCCGCGCTGCTGCCGGCATCGGTCGGCCTGATCGTGGCCGTGGGCCTGGAGGCCGACCTGCTGCGCGAGGCACCGGACCATCCGCTGGCACCGGCGCGGCGGCGCAGCCTGCTGCACCGCTTCGCGACGGTGGCGGCGTTGCGGCTCGCGGCGCGCGACGATCCAGGCTGGGACGCGGCGCTGCGGACGGCGCTGCGGGCGGAATGAGCGGTTCGCTGCACGCGGCTGCCGTCGCGATGCAAGGCCGCACGACCTGCGGTTGACCTCGCACACAATCTTGCTGCGATCATCGCCTGACGGCGGAATCCCGCTTGCGTTGCGGTGATGTTCGTGTATGAGCAAATTATGGCGTCGCTTCGTCCGCAACTGCGGCACGCACTCGCCGGTGCGCTGCTGCTGTGCTCCTTGCTGCTGCTCGCACCGCTCGTCGCGCGCGCGCAGGAGCCGGCACGCCCGACCCTGCCGCATGTTGCCGCGAAGCTGAGCGCCGGGCTGCCGCTGCGGATCGTCGCGTTCGGCTCGTCTTCCACGCGGGGGTTCGGCGCCACCTCGCCGGCGGCCTCCTACCCAAGCCGTCTCGCCGTCGATCTCGCGCACGCGCTGCCGCATTCGGAGACGGTCGCGGTCGAGAACCGCGGCTTCAACGGCGCGGACGCCGACGACATGATGCGCCGGCTGCCGGCGATCATCGCCCAGCATCCCGATCTGGTGATCTGGCAAACCGGGAGCAACGACCCGCTGCGCCACCTGCCGCTGACCCGCTTCGTCGCCGATACCACCACGGGCGTGCAGATGATGCGCGCCGCCGGCATCGACGTGATCCTCATGGAGCCGCAATGGTGCCGCAGGCTGCGCGCCATCGCCGGATCGGCCGCATACACCGAGGCCGTGCGCGCGGTGGGCGCGGCCCTCGGCGTTCCGGTGGTCCGCCGCCGCGCGCTGATGCAGCATTGGCTCGCCGACGGGCTGCTCACGGCCGCGCAGATGCTGGCGCCCGACGGGCTGCACATGACCGACGGCGGCTACGCGATGCTGGCGCGCGTGGTTGCGCGCGACATCCTGGGCGCCGCACCGCGCCCGCACGTCATGTCGGCGAGCGTCCGGTAGCGGTGCCGTCCCAGTCGCCGGGTGCCACCCCGCGCGCGCGCAGCCGGTACTTCTCGACCTTCCCGTTCTCGGTCGTCGGCAACGCGGCGAACAGCGCGATGAAGCGCGGCACGGCGAAGCCGGGCAGGCGCGGGCGGCACCAGGCCGCGATCGCTTCGGGTGCCACCGCCATTCCCTCGCGCGGCACGATCGCGGCCATCACCTCGTCCTCGGCGAATTCCGACGGCACCGCATAGACGGCGGCGTTGGCGACCGCGGGATGCGCGAGCAGCACCTGCTCGACCTCGAAGGCGGAGACGTTCTCGCCCCTTCTGCGGATCGCGTCCTTGATCCGGTCGAGGAAGCGGAAATACCCGTCCGCCTCGCGCACCACGCGGTCGCCGGTGTGGAACCACAGATTCCGCCACGCCGCCACCGTCGCATCCGGCATCCCGAAATAGCCGGCGGCGAAGGCGAACGGCTCGCGTGCCCGCAGCAGCAGCTCGCCCGGCGTGCCGTCCGGCAGGGAATTGTCGTCCTCGTCCGCCACGCGCGCCTCGAATCCGTCGAAGGTGGGACCCATCAGCCCGGGGCGCTGCGCCTCGATCGCACAGCCGAGCGCGAAGTTGGTCTCGGTCGAGCCGTAGCCGTCGAGAAGTGCGATGCCGAAGCGCTCGGTGAACGGGGCATGGAAGCGCGCCGGCACGCCGGGGGCGAGTGCGATCCGCGCCCGGTGCGCGCGATCCTGCGCCGAGGGGGGGCGGCCCAGCAGGATCGGCACCATCGCGCCGAGCAGATAGGTGACGGTCGCGCGATGCCGCGTCAGTGCGGGGGCGAAGCCGGAGGCGGAGAAGCGCGGCTCGACGGCCAGCGAGGCGCCGGTCAGCAGCGCCTGATAGAAAGCGTTGAGCGCGTTGGTGTGGAACAGCGGCAGCGGCGTCAGCAGCGCGTCCTCGGCCGTGATGCCGAGCAGCCGCGCGGTGTTCGCCGCCCACCAGAAATACTGCGCGTGCGGGCAGCAGACGCCTTTCGATGGGCCGGTGGTGCCGGAGGTGTAGAGCACCGCAACCGTATCCCCCGGCCGCAGATTGGCGGCGTTCGCGGCGGCAGCGGGCGGCGGCAGCGGGCCGGCGATCCCGAAGCCAGCCGGCACCTCCGCCTCGCCGCCGATCAGCCAGACCTCTCTCACCGCGTGCCCGCCGTCCACCGTCTCCAGGCCGGCCGATCAGCTCGGCCTCGATCGCGAGCAGCCGGGCGCCGGAATTGGCGAGGATGTGGGCGAGAGGCGGCCCGCGCGAGGCCGCGTTGATCGGCACCGCGATCGCGCCGATCCAGGCGCAGCCGAGGAAGAGCTGCAAGAACTCCGGCCGGTTGCGGCACAGGATCGCCACCCGATCGCCGGCCGCGATGCCGGCGGCGCGCAGCGTGCCGCCGAACCCCTGCGCTTCCTTCAGGGCTTGGGCGAGCGTCCATCGGGTCTCGCCGAACGCGACCAGCGCGCGAGCGGGCTCGGCCTCGGCGCGGCGGGCGAGCATGCGCGGCAAGGTGCGTTCGGAAGGCGGGAACAGCGCGGGCAGTTCGGCAACGGCCGCTCGCTGCTCACTCACCCGCTGCCCCCGTATGCGCGCCCCGCCCGCGGGCAGATTGCACCGCGCTCGGGCGGCGCGCCAGCGGGCCGGCGGTCTGGCACGCTCCGTCGATCTCCTGTAGCGAGGGGCACCATGCAGACGCGATTGCTGACCATGGCGCAGGCGCTGGTGCAGGCGCTGGCGGCGCAGCGCACCGAGTGCGAGGGCGAGATCGTGCCGCTGTTCGGCGGCGTGTGGGCGATCTTCGGTCACGGCAACGTGGCCGGGCTTGGCGAGGCGCTGGCGGCGGTGCGCGATCGCCTGCCGACCTTCCGCGCGCACAACGAGCAGGCGATGGCGCACGCCGCGATCGCCTATGCCAAGGCCAGCCGGCGGCGGCGGATGATGGCCTGCACGACGTCGATCGGGCCGGGGGCAACCAATTTGGTGACGGCGGCCGCGGTCGCGCACGTCAACCGCCTGCCGGTGCTGCTGCTGCCCGGCGACGTGTTCGCGAGCCGCCGCCCCGACCCGGTGCTGCAACAGGTCGAGGATTTTGGCGATGCAACCGTTACCGCCAATGACTGCCTGCGCCCGGTGTCGCGCTATTTCGACCGCCTCACGCGGCCCGAGCAGCTCATCCCCGCGCTGGAACGCGCCTTCGCGGTGCTGACCGACCCGGCCGCGTGCGGGCCGGTGACGCTGGCGCTGTGCCAGGACGTGCAGGCGGAAGCCTTCGCCTATCCCGAGCACCTGTTCGAGACGCGAATCTGGCGCCCGCGCCGGCCGCCGCCGGATGCCGGCGAGCTGGCCGAGGCCGTGCGGCTGCTGCGGGCGGCGCAGCGCCCGCTGATCGTGGCCGGCGGCGGCGTGCTCTATGCCGAGGCGGAGGCGGCGCTCGCGCGGTTCTGCGAGGCGCACGCGATCCCGGCCGCCGAGACCCAGGCGGGCAAGTCGTCGCTGCCGGCGGCCCACCCCTGCAATCTCGGCGCGATCGGCGTCACCGGCACGGCGGCGGCGAACGCGCTCGCGGCCGAGGCCGATCTGGTGCTTGCCATCGGCACGCGGCTCGCGGACTTCACCACCGGGTCGCGCACGCTGTTCCCGCAGCGCGCGGATCGTGGCCTGAACGTGCACGGCTTCGATGCCGCCAAGCACGGCGCACAGCCGCTGGTCGCCGACGCCCGCGCCGGGATCGAGGCGCTGGACGCGGCGCTTTCCGGATGGGCGGCACAGGCGGCCTGGGTCGCGCGCGCCCGGCGCGAGAAATCGGCGTGGCTGGCGGCGGCGGCGCGGGCGACGGCGGCCTCGAACGCCCTGCCGCCGACCGACGCGCAGGTGATCGGGGCCGTGCAGCGCACATCGCTGCCGACCGACATCGTGGTGTGCGCCGCCGGCGGGCTGCCCGGCGAGTTGCACAAGCTCTGGCAGGCCGCGACGCCCGGCGGCTATCACCTGGAATACGGGTTCTCGTGCATGGGCTACGAGATCGCGGGCGGGCTGGGCGTCAAGCTGGCGCGGCCGGATCGCGAAGTGATCGTGATGCTCGGCGACGGGTCGTACCTGATGCTGAACTCGGAACTCGCGACCTCCGTGGCGCTCGGCCGCAAGCTGATCGTGGTGCTGCTCGACAATGGCGGCTTTGGCTGCATCGACCGCCTGCAACGTGCAACCGGCGGCGAGAGCTTCAACAATCTCGTACCCCACGGCGTCGATCTGGTCGCGCACGCGCAGAGCCTCGGCGCGATCGCCGAGCGCGCCGAGGGTATCGCCGAGCTTGAGGCCGCCCTGGCGCGGGCGCGGGCGAGCGAGCGCACGCATGTCGTGGTGATCGAGACCGATCCGCGCGCCGGCACGGAGGCGGGCGGGCATTGGTGGGACGTCGCGGTGCCGCAGGTCTCGGCACGGGCGGACGTGCGGGCGGCGCGCAGCCCGCTACGAGGCCGCACTGAAGGAGGCGGGGCTGAAGGAGGCAGGGCTGAAGGAAGCAGGCGAATGACGATCCGTATCGGCGCCAACCCGATCGCCTGGTCCAACGACGATATGCGCGAGCTGGGCGCCGACACGCCGCTGGAGACGTGCCTTGCGGAAGCGAAGCTCGCCGGGTTCGAGGGCATCGAGCTTGGCCACAAGTTTCCCCGTGAGGCGGCGGCCTTGCAAGCGGCGCTAGCGCCGCACGGGCTTGCGTGCGTCTCCGGCTGGTATTCGGCGTCGCTGCTGGAGCGCGACGCGGCGACCGAGTTGCAGCACCTCCGGCCGCATCTCGATCTGCTGAAGGCGATGGGCTGCGACGTGCTGATCTGTGCCGAGACCACCGGCGCGATCCACGGCGACCGCTACGAGCCGCTGTCGCAGCGGCCGGTGCTTGCGCACCGCGACTGGACGACCCTCGGCGAGCGCCTCACGGAAGTCGCCGATGCGACCGCGGCCGAGGGCGTGCGGCTCGCGTATCATCATCATATGGGAACGGTCGTGCAGAGCGCGCACGACATCCACGCGCTGATGGCGGCGACCGGGCCGTCGGTGCATCTGCTGCTGGACACCGGCCACGCGAGCTGGGGCGGCGCCGATCCCGCCGCACTCGCCGCGCGCTACCGCGAGCGGATCGCGCATGTCCATGCCAAGGATGTCCGGCACGCGGTGCGCCGCCAGGCCGATGCCGAGGACTGGAGCTTCCTGCAAGCCGTGGTCGAGGGCGTCTATACCGTGCCCGGCGATGGCAGCCTCGATTTCGCCGCCGTGCTTCGTGCGCTGGACGGGTATTCGGGATGGCTGGTGGTGGAGGCGGAGCAGGACCCGGCCAAGGCGGACCCGCTGACCTATGCGCGGATGGGGTTCGCGGCGGTGCGCGGCCTGCTCGATGAGGCAGGATTGCGCTGACGCAGCCCGCAAACCGAGTTGCCTCGGCGGCGACGCCTCCCCTAACGTGGCGGCGCGAAAGCAAACGGAGGCGAACGTCATGGCTCAGAAAACCCGCAAGCCGGGGCGCCGGCGCTTCATCCAGGGTGCGGGGCTTTCCGCCGGCAGCGCCGCGGTGCTGCTCGCCGGCCTCGGCGTGCCGCCGGCGCTGGCGCAGGCGGCGGGCAGCGTCGCCGGACGGTCCGGGCGCAAGCTGAAGGCGGCGTTCTCCAACGCCGGATTGCAGGCGACCTGGTGCGCGCAGGGCAAGCGCGCCGCCGAATACTGGGGATCGCTGTTCAACGTCGATGTCACCTGGTTCGACGGCGAGCTGGCGGCGCAGAAGCAGCGCGCCGCGATCGACGACATGGCCTCGCAGAAATGGGATTTCGTCGCCATCCAGGCGTTCGGGATCGGCACGCTGACCGCGCCGGTGAACAAGATGATCGCCGCCGGCATCCCGGTGATCGACATGGACACGCTGATCGCCCCGCTCGACAGCATCGACATCCACAGCTTCATCGCACCCGACAACGATTTCATGGGCGCCGCCGTCACCCAGGCGCTGGTCGATGCGATCCACGGCGAGGGCACGATGGTGATGACGCAGGGCGCGCTCGGCCATACCGGCGCGCAGGGACGGGCACGCGGATTCCGCTCGGTCGTGTCGAAATATCCCAAGATCCAGGTGCTCGACACCCAGCCGGCGGACTGGGACGTGACCAAGACCGCGCGCATCTGGGAGACGCTGCTGAACAAGTACCCGAAGATCAGCGCCGCCTATTTCCACAACGACGACATGGCGCTCGCGGCCTACAACGTGATGAAGGCGCACAACCGCACCAGCATCCTGATCGGCGGCTGCGACGCGATGCCGCCGGCGCTGGCCGCGGTCGCCGAGGGCCGGATGCACGCGACCGTGCGCAATCCTTCCTGCCGCATCCACGGCGGCGCGATCGTGGCGGGTGTCGCGGCGATCGTGTCCGGCGAGAAGACCGGGGCGGCCGGCATCCCCAAGAACATCGTCGCCGACGGGCCGGTGGTGACGAAGGCGAACGCGCCCGGGATGATGTGGATGGAGAAGCACTACCTGATCTGAACAGGTCCGACATGGCGCCGCTGCTGGAGCTCGCCGGCATCTCAAAATCGTTCGGCGGCGTCGCGGCGCTGCGCGGGGTGGATTTCGCCCTCGCACCCGGCGAAATCCACGGCCTGGTCGGCGAGAACGGCGCCGGCAAATCGACGCTGATGAAGATCATCGCCGGCATCCACGCCGAATACGCGGGCACGATGCGGCTCGGCGGGCGCACGCAGCACTTCGCCTCGCCGCGCGACGCACTCGCGGCCGGGATCGGCATGGTGCATCAGGAACTCTCGGCGGTGCCGGCGCTGAGTGTGGCCGAGAACGTCTATCTCGGCGTGCAGCCGACCACGCGGCTCGGGCTGATCGACTGGCGGGCGATGCGGAGCCGGCGCGCGCGAGCATCTGCGGGGCCTGGGCATCGCGGTCGATCCGGCGACGCCGATGCAGGCGCTGCCGCTCGGCCTGCAACAGCTCGTCGAGCTGTCGCGGGTGCTGTTCTCGGGCGCGCGCATCATCATCCTCGACGAGCCGACCTCGGCCCTTTCGCCGCCCGAGGTCGCGCACCTGTTCGGCGTGCTGCGCCGGCTTCGCGACAGCGGACGCAGCCTGATCTTCATCTCGCATTTCCTCGACGACGTGCTCGCCGTCTGCGACCGCCTGACCGTGTTCCGCAACGGCCGCCGCGTCGCGACCGAACAGGTGGGTGCCGATCGACAAAGCCTGGGTGATCGAGCGCATGATCGGCGCCGGCCACGACGAGCTCGAGGAGAGTTACACCGCCGAGATCGCGCTCCGCCCGGCGAGCGACGCGCCGGTGGTGCTGGAAGCGGACGGCCTCTCGTGTCCCGGCGCGTTCCGCGACGTCTCGCTCGCGGTGCGCGCGGGCGAGGTGCTGGGCCTCTACGGGTTTCTCGGCTCCGGCCAGCTCGAACTCGCGCGCGCACTGTTCGGGGCGCTGCCGGCCGCGCGCGGGCGGGTTCGGGTGGACGGCAGAGCGGTGCGCCTGCCCGGCACGGCGCGGGCGCGGCGCGCCGGCATCGCCTTCGTCCCCGAGAACCGGCGCCAGATGCTGTTCGCGCAGGAGCCGGTGTTCAAGAACATGACCATCAGCATCCTCGACCGCATCGGCCGCATCCGGCTGCGCCCGGCGGTCGAGCGCCGCATCGCGCAGGGCCACGTGCAGGGCTTGCACATCCGCCCGCCGCGCGTCGATGCCCGGCTCGGCGCGCTTTCGGGCGGCAATCAGCAGAAGGTGGCGCTGGCGAAGTGGCTCACGCACCTGCCGCGCGCGCTCGTGCTCAGCGAGCCGACGCGGGGGATGGATGTCGGCGCCAAGGACGACGTGCTGAAGATCGTGCGCGGCCTGCGCGAGCGCGGGCTCGGGATCGTGGTCGCCTCGGCCGAGCCGGAGACGGTGCTCTCGCTCGCCGATCGCATCCTGGTGATGAAGAAGGGGGAGGTGGTGCGCGAGTTCGCGGGCGAGGCGGTGAGCAAGGACCGGCTGCTGGCCGCGGCATGAGCACGACCCCCGATGCCGCGACCGCCGTTGCGGCGGGCCCCGCCGTATGGCTGCGGCTGCGGCTGCGCAACATCGCCCCGTTCGCGACGCTGCTGATCCTGGTCGCGTTCTTCTGCCTCGCCAGTCCCTCCTTCGCGACGCTCGGCAATCTCGGCAACGTGCTGACCCAGATTTCCGTCACCGGCATCATCGGCGTCGGGCTGACCTTCGTGATCCTGTGCGCCGAGATCGACCTCAGCGTCGCCAGCATCGCCAACGCGACCGGCATCGTGGTGGCGTTCTTCACCGCGCAGGACGCGAGTGTGGCGATCAACAACCTGCCGCTCTCGGGCGGGCTCGCGATCGCGCTGGCACTCGCTGCGTGCCTCGCACTGGGCGCGATCAACGCGTTCGGCCTGACGCGGATCGGCATTCCGTCGTTCATCATGACGTTGGCGATGCTGCAGATCGCGGCCGGCATCTCGGCGCTGCTGGTGCGCGGCCAGATCGCCTACGCGGTGCCGCCGCTGATTTCCACGCTGGGCAGCAAGTCGCTCGGGCCGGTGCCGTGGATCGTGATCGTGGCCGCGATCGTGCTGCTCGCCGGCCATCTCGTGCTCACCTACACGCGCTTCGGCCGCTACGTGTACATGGTCGGCGGCAACCGCGAGGCGGCGGAGTATTCGGGCGTCAACGTGCGCGCGGTGCTGTCGGCGGTGATGGTGATCTCGGCGCTGTGCTCGGGACTGGCGGGGATGCTCGGCGTCGCCTATTTCGGCAGCGCGCAGCAGAACGAGTTCGACACCTACCTGCTCGACAGCATCTCGGCGGTGGTGGTGGGCGGCACCAGCCTGTTCGGCGGCCAGGGCGGGATCGGCAACACGGTGCTCGGGCTGCTGGTGCTGGGCGTGCTGAACAACGGCCTCGATCACGTCAAGATCGACAGCTTCCTGAAAATCCTGATCCGCGGTCTGATCCTGCTGATCGCGCTGATCATCAACGTCTATGCCCAGCGCGTGCGCGCCGCCACATCCGCTACTCCGTCGTGAAGCGGTAGGCGATCGTCTCGCGGTAGGTCTCGCCGGGCCGCAGCACGGTGGAGGGAAAATTCGGGTGGTGCGGCGCGTCCGGAAACCCCTGGGCCTCGATCGCCACGCCGGCGGACTGGCGGTAGATCACGCCGCCGCGCCCGACCACCGAGCCGTTCAGCTTGTTGCCGGTATAGATTTGCAGTCCGCGCTGGGTCGTCAGCACCTCCAGCACCCGCCCGCTGCCCGGATCGCGCAGCCGCGCCGCGAGACGCGGCCGGTCCGCATCGCCGCCCGGCAAGACAAAACAGGCATCGTAGCCGTGCCCGTGCAGAAGCTGCTCGTCGGCTTGCCGGATGCGCGCGCCAAGGGTCGTGGGCGTGCGGAAGTCGAACACGGTGCCGGTGACGTCGCGGATCTCGCCGGTCGGGATCTGGCCGCGTCGGTGGGCAGGAACGCGTCGGATGCGATCATGGCCTCGTGGCCGAGCACGTCGCCCGTCTCGACGCCGGCGAGGTTGAAATAGGGGTGCGCGCTGAGGTTGACGATCGTGGGCTTGTCGGTCGTGGCCTCGAGGTCGAGCGTCAGCGTGTCGCCGTCGAGCGTATAGGTCGCGCGTGCCGAAAGCGTGCCGGGAAAGCCCTGATCGCCGTCGGGGCTGACGTGGCGCAGAACCAGCGTCGGCGGCGGTTCGGCACGGGCGTCCTCCACCTGCCAGAACAGCTTGTCGAAGCCGAGCTTGCCGCCATGCAGCGTCGCGTCGCCCTCGTTGGCAACCAGATGCTAGGTGCGCCCGTCGAGCGTGAAGGAAGCGCCCGCGATGCGGTTGGCGCAGCGGCCGAGCAGCGCGCCGAACGCGCCGCCGGCACGCACATAACTCGCCACGTCGTCGAAGCCGAGCAGCACGTGGCCATAGCGGCGCTGCCGGTCGGGTGCGGCGATCGAGACCATGCGGCCGCCGAAATCGGTGATGCAGACGTGCAGCACGTCGTTGCGCAGCGTGTAGAGCGTCGCCTCGGTGCCGTCCTCGGTGCGGCCGAACGGCGTGCTGGGCAGGGTGGTCATGGCGGTTCCCGGTTCTCCGGCTTATCGGATCAGGATGAAACGCACGGTCAGCACCACGGTCGCCTGCCCGTCCTTGGTGCCGGGCGGCAGGGCCGGCAGCCGCGCGCCGCGCAGCCAGGCGGGGGGCGCCATGTTCAGGAACGGCGAGCCTGATGGCGTGACCAGCTCGACCGACTTCACCGTGCCGTCCTGCAACACCACGAAGCGCACCCGCACGATGCCCTCGTCGCCATTGTCCGCCGCCGCCTGCGGGTAATAGCCGTGCTGGTGCAGCCAGGCGCTGAGCGCATTCAGCCAGCCGGCGCCGACATCGTCCGACTGCGCGCTGGTCGCCGGCTGCATCGCCGAGAGGGCGCTGGCTGAACCGCCCGGCGGAGAGGTCGAGCGGCCCGCGTCGCGGCGGCCCGCCGAACGACAGCTCCATCGGCGCCGCGAACGGATTCCTTTTCGCCGGCGCCACACGCGACGTGGCGCGGGCGCGGGGACCGGCAGCGGCGGCGGCGGCTCGCGGGATCGGCACCGGCTGCGGCAGCGCGAACGGCACGGCCGGCCTGGACGGCGGGACCGGTCAGGCTGGGCGCTGGCGCGGGACCGGTCGGCGGTCTTGGCGCGGGCACGGCGGCGGCGGTGGCGGCCTGGAAGCGGCCGGGCGATCGGTGGCGGCGGGCGCGACCGGACGCGGCGGCGGCGACCGGCGCGCGGCTGCGGCGGCACCGGCGCGCGTTGGACGGCCGTTGGCGACGGAACCGGCGCGCGCGACGCCCCCGAATGGGCCGGCGCGAACACCAGCGTGAACCCGGCGGCCGGCGGCGTGTCGAGCGGCGGCGGCGCGCGCTCGCGCGAGCACGATCACCAGCGCCAGCAGCAGCAGATGCAGCGCCGCCGATCCGGCCAGCATCGGGCCGAGGCGACGCCCCCGCCGCCGGCGCGGCATCCGCGCGGCCGCCGGCACTCCCGTCACCTCCCAGCCGGCGATCGCGGCGGAGTTGGTCATCGGTCCAGCCCGTCCAGCACCGCCGCCAGCAGCCGCGCGACGCCGTCGCCCGCGACGCCGTGCGCCGTGTCGGCGACGAGATGCACGAGCACGAGGTCGCACCAGGGCAGCACGAACACATGCTGCCCGCCGGCGCCCGACGCCCAGAACGACGCCCCGCGCAACGCCACGCGCGGCGAGAAGGCGTGACCCGATCCGGTCCACCATTGCCAGCCGTAGCCGAGGCCGCGCGGCAGCCGCGAATGCGGCCGCGTGCTCAGCCGCACCCAGCGATGCCGGCACCACCTGCCGCCCGCGCCAGACTCCGCCGCGCAGATACAGCAGCCCGAAGCGCGCGAGGTCGCGCGCCGAGGCGCGGAACTTGTAGGCGGGATGCGTCGAGACCGGGCCGGATTTGGTAGGTGACGTCGGCGGGCTCGAAATCTTGCATCCCCGTGGGGGCGGCGATCTCGCGCGCGAAGGCCTCGCCGATCCGCGCCCCGGTCGCGCGTTCGTAGATGACGCCGAGGATGTTGAAGTCCCAGTTATTATAAAGGAATCGTTCGCCCGGCGCAAGTTCGCCGCGCGGCGGCAGCGGCCCGGGCTGGTCGATCGCCGGGTGCGTGATGCCCGAACGTGCGGCCAGAAGCTGCGCCAAGGTCGCGGTCTTCTCGCGCGCGGTGAGCGGGTCGGGCGCATCGTCGATGCCGAGCGCGTCCAGCGTGTCGGTCAGATGCAGGCAGCCGCGCGCGACCGCGCGCCCGATCAGTGCGCTGAGCAGGCTTTTGCGCACCGAGGCGACGTCCACGCGCCGCTCGATGTCGCCCCATGCGGCGAGCGGCCGGCCACGATGCACCGCGACGAACGCCATCGAGCCGATCGAGCGGGCAATGCAGGCGGCCGGGTCCGGTGCGATCAGGATTGGTGCAATCAGCGCGGGGGCGCGAACACCGTGCGTCGCTCGATCTCCAGCACGTCGCCGGGGCGCGGGAAATTGGGCGGTGGCGCCTCGCCCTCGCGGCGCGGGCGGCCGATCGCCGCAAAGAAGGTCTCGAGCCCGTTCGGCAGCAGCAGCCACAGGAAGGTCAGATCGGATTCGCTGTCGTTGTCGAACCTATGCCAGCGGTTGCGGCCGAGGAACAGCGTCGTGCCGGGGCGCATCGGATGGCGCTCGCCATCGACGATCGCGGTGCCGTGGCCGGCGAGGCAGTGGATCACCTCCTCATGGCGGTCGTGCGCGTGCTCGCGCACATGGCTGTGCGGCGCCACCGTCTGCGTTCCCATCGCGAATTTCTGTTCCATCGCCACCAGATCCGGCGCCAGCAGCACGGAGACGTGGCCGTTGGCGGGCACCGGCTGCCAGAAGCTTTCGCCCTCACCGGGCTGGACGATGCGGAAGTCGCCACGGGTCTCGGTCTCGGACATCTCTCTTCCCTCAGCCTGCCGCGCCGTGGATGGTGCGGGTGTGCATCGCGAAATGCGTGTTGCGACCGCGGAAGGGCGGAAAGCCGCAGAAGTCCGCCCGCATCTCGTGGCGCGTCGGAGAATTGAGCGCCGCGTCCAGCGCCGCCGCACTGTCGAACACCACCTTGTTGCGTTGCAGGCAGCGCGCCCGTGGCAGCTTCAGGTGGCTGATGCAGTCGAACGCCGTGCAGATTTCGATCTGCCGGACGCCGGGAAAGCGCGCCATGATCGGCGGATGGTGCGCCACATAGTGCGCGAGCCAGGCGTCGCGGTCGTCGGCCTCGCCGTCATAGGCGACCAGATACGTGCAGGGCCGCTCGCCCGGCGGCGTGCGCAAGGCCGGATCGGGCACCGGAAAGGCGCGGCGCACCATCGCCTGCTGCGTCGCCTCTGCTGCCGCCAGCGCCGGCAGCGCCGTGATCGCGTGCAGATGGCCGCCCGCGGCAAGCGCCGCTTCGAGCGGCCCGACGGCGTCGAACACGATCTCCGCCGCCAGCGCGGGGGGCGCACCGTCATCCAGATAGGGGTCGCGCGCCTGCGCCGGCGTGTAGAGCAGCGCCTGGCGCATCCCGGGCGTCGCACCCACGATCGCCGCGAAGTCCGCGTGCTCGGCCTCCGGCAGCGCCGCGTCGCCGGGCAGGCGGAAGGTCAGGAACAGCGAGAACGCCATGCCCGCTTCTACCGCCGTGTCTCCGGGCGGGCGAGGGGGCTGGTGTGATCGCCGCCGTGCGCCACATCAGGGACGGTCCATCGGGTACGGAGCAGAAGCAGCATGAAAGCGGTCTGGCACGGCGCAACCATCGCCGAGAGCGACGACATCGTCACCGTCGAGGGCAACGCCTACTTCCCCGAAGCGTCGCTGCGGCGCGATCTGGTGCGCCCCAGCGCGCACACCAGCGTCTGCCCCTGGAAGGGCACGGCGCATTACTACAGCCTGGAAGTGGACGGCGCGCGCAACCAGGATGCGGTCTGGGACCATCCCGAGCCGAAGCCGGCGGCCGGCGCGATCGCGCACCGGGTGGCGTTCTGGAACGGCGTGCAGGTCACCGGCTGACCGCGTCCGCCGCGGCGCTGCCGGAGGCGATGGCGCGGGCCACCGCCTCCAGCAGTGCCGCCCGCGAATAGGGCTTGCGCAGCACCGGTACTGACGCATCCGGCAGCCTGTCCGCGTGCCCGGTCAGGAACAGCACCGGCAGGCCGGGATGCAGTGCCCGCACCTGGCGCGCAAGTTCGGCGCCGCTGATGCCTGGCATCGCGAGATCGAGCACCAGCACGTCGGCAGGGGCTGTCGCCAGCAGCGCCAGCGCCTCCGCCGCGCCCGCGGCGGCGCGGACCTGATAACCCGCATCGCTCAGCAGGTCGGCGGCGATTTCCCGCACGTCCGGCTCGTCATCGACCAGCAGGACATTGCGGCCACCTGCGGCGGCGGGGGTCGCGACCGGCGCGCCGGCCAGCGCCGCGGTCGCGATCTCGCCCGCCCGCGGCAGGAACAGTTCGGCCGTCGTGCCTTCGCCGGGGACACTGTGCAGCCTGACGCCGCCGCCGAGCTGGCGCACCAGGCCATAGACCTGCGCCAGACCGAGGCCGGTGCCCTTGCCCGGTGCCTTGGTGGTAAAGAACGGCTCCATCGCGCGTTCGAGCACGTCGGGTGCCATTCCCGTGCCGGTGTCGGCGACCGTGATCCGGACGTAATCGCCCGCGGCGAGCTCGGCCACTTCGCCCGCCGTGACCGCGACGTTTGCGGTCTCCACCAGCAGCCGGCCGCCCTCCGGCATCGCGTCGCGGGCGTTGAGTGCCAGGTTGAGCACCGCGTGCTCCACCTGCGTCGCATCGGCGAAGGCCGGCCACAGGCCGGCGGCGAGCCGGGATTGCACCTCGATCACGCCGCCCAGGGTGCGCTGCAGCAATTCGCCCAGGCCGCGCAGCACCGCGTTGACATCGATCGGCTGCGGCACCAGGCGCTGCCGGCGCGCGAAGGCGAGGAGCTGGCGGGTCAGTTCGCCGCCGCGCTGTGCGGCGCGCATCGCGATCTCCACCCGCCGGCGCACCGACGGCTCGGCGATGCGGCTCTGCGCCAGCTCCAGATTGCCGATCACGGCAGTCAGCATATTATTGAAATCATGCGCGATGCCGCCGGTGAGCTGGCCCATCGAGTCCATCTTCTGCGCCTGTCGCAGCTGCGCCTCGGTCCGGCGCATCTCGGTGAGGTCCACGGAGGTGAGCAGGATGCGGGCGACCCGGCCGCTCGCGTCGCGCAGCGGCACCATCGAGGAGTGCCGGATCCGCTCGCCGGCCGGAAACCGCGCCGGCAGTTCGTATTCGAGCGGCTGCCCGGTTTCGATGACGCGCGCATAAAGTCCCCGCACCATCGCAGCCATGTCGGGGGCGAAGACGTCTTCGGGGCTGCGACCGATGAAGCCCTCCGGCGTCAAGCCGGTGTTCTCGCCGTGCGTGCGGTTCATGTCCTCGTAGCGAAAATTCCCGTCCGGCTCGACGCCGATCAGCACCAGGTCAACGGCGGCGGCCTGGAACGCCTGGCGATAGCGGGCGGCCTCCTCCCGGGCGGCGGCCAGCGCCAGCAGCGCCCCGGCTTGCCGGGCGAGGGCCGCTTGGGCCGCCGCGGGCGCTGTGCCGGCAGCGGGTTCGCGCAGCCAGAGGAACCCTGCGGGCCTGCCGTCCGGCCCGAGAATAGCGGCGCCCGGTCCCGCGCCGGCGGGTTCGAGCGGCACCGACGCAGGCTCGCAGCCTGCGACCGCGGCGACGCGGGCACTCGCGTCCTCGATCAGGACGATCGCCGCTGCCGACGCAGCGCAGGTGCTGCGCGCCAGCAGGACCAGATCCGCCAGACCGGCCACGAGCGCGTCGTCGCCCTCGGCGCGCGCCGGTGGTCATTGGCGTAGCAATGATCAGCCATGCGTTGCAGCGTTCCACGCCGCGCCCCCGATCGCAACGGCTATCAAACAACTTGAGTCCGTCGCCGGCTCATGCGATCGAATGCGGCATATGCGCGGTTCCGTCCTTCTCGTCCTGGGCGCGCTGGCGATCGCCGGCTGCGCCGCCAAACCCACCGTGCGGCCCAGCGTCCGCGTCACGCGGCCGCTCCTCGGCGCACCGCAGGCGCCAGTGCCCGACGACCACGTGCCGACCTTCGCGCGGCAGCCCTATGAGCCGTTCGCCCGCGACGAGGCGGTGGCGATCGCCGAGCGCGAGTGGCGCCTGTTCGGCGCCCCGATCGATGACGTCGATCCCAAGGATCGCCCGCCGCCGCAACCCTGGGAAAAGCCCGAGCGCTGGCCCGGCCTGTGGGAGCGGGTCGGCGAATACTGGTGGGAAGCGATGTGGCCCGAGATGCGGCAGGGCAACTGGACCGGCAAGCACAACGCCGAAGGCGAGGTGTTCCCGGCCAGCATCGACGGCGACTACGCCTGGTCGGCGGCCTTCATCTCCTACGTCATGCGCGTGGCCGGCGCCGGCACCCGGTTCCCGTACTCGATCAACCATGCGGGCTACGTCAATGCGGCCCTCGAAGGCGGCTATGCGCTCAAGGACCAGCGGCTCACCGACTACGCGCCCCGGCCAGGCGACCTGATCTGCGAGGGCGTCGCCGGTAGCGCCCCGCTGACCTTCGACGAGCTGCCGACTGCCGGCCCCTGGCCCGGCCATTGCGACATGGTGGTGGCATCGGCCGCGGGGCAGGGCGCGCCACCCTCACCCGCCGCCGCCGCCGGCGAGGCGCCGTTGCCGCAGCCGCAGCCGATGGCCGGCCAGATCAGCGTCATCGGCGGCAACGTCGATGACGCGGTGACGCTGAAGCACGTCCCCGTCACCGCCGACGGCAAGCTCGCCGATCCCTCCGGCATGGTGCTCGACACCCGCTATCCGTGGTTCGTCGTGGTGCAGGTGCTCTATGACGTCGATGAGCTGCCCGACACCGACGTCCCGCCCCCCGCGGTCGCGTCCAACTGAGGCGCCAGGCTAGCCGCGATCAGGAACTCGCGATTGCCGTCGCGGCCGCTGATCGGGCTTTCGGCCACACCGAGCACCGTCCAGCCCGGCCGGCTGCCCCACCATTCGGAGATCCGCTCGCACACGGCGCGATGCACCGCCGCGTCGCGCACCACGCCGCCCCCGCCCACCGCCGCCGGACCGGCCTCGAATTGCGGCTTTATCAGTGCCACCGCCCACGCGCCGGGCGCGCACAGCGCCAGCGGCGCGGGCAGCAGGGTCGACAGTCCGATGAAGCTCGCGTCGCACACCAGGGCGGCGACGCTCTCGCCGATCGTCTCCGCGACCAGGTAGCGGGCGTTGACGCGCTCGTGCAGCACCACGCGCGGGTCGCCGCGCAGCTTCCAGGCGAGCTGGCCGCGGCCGACATCGACCGCGTGGACCCGCGCCGCCCCGCGGGCGAGCAGCACGTCGGTGAAGCCGCCGGTGGAGGCGCCGATGTCGAGGCAGACGCGACCGGACGGCGAGAGCGCGAAATGATCGAGCGCATGGGCGAGCTTCACGCCGCCGCGGGAGACCCAGGGGTGGTCCTGGCCGCGCACGCCGAGCGGCGCGTCGGCGTGCAGCGCCTCGCCCGGCTTCGCAACCCGCCGCTCGCCCGTGAACACCCGCCCGGCCAGGATCAGGGCCTGGCCGCGAGTGCGGCTCTCCGCCAGGCCGCGCTCGACCAGGAGCTGGTCCGCGCGCTGCTTCATCGGCCGCTCGCGGGACTGATAAGGCTGGCGGGGCTGACAAGATTGCAACACCGGGCGGCCGGTCCGCGTAGGACGCGCAACGCCGCGCGGCACCACCCGTTGTCGCGGGTGCCGCGGCGTGTCATATGCCGACCGGCAGACTCGGAAATGGTGCGCCGCGGTTCCGGCCGGCGGCACGCTGCCGCCACGGGTCGCGGCCCAATGCTGCGAGAGGTTAAGGCATGATGCGGGTCGTCCTGGCCCAGCCGCGGGGCTTCTGTGCCGGCGTGGAGCGGGCGATCGAGATTGTCGAGCGGGCGCTCGACAAGTTCGGTCCCCCCGATCTACGTGCGCCACGAGATCGTCCACAACCGCCACGTGGTCGAGAACCTGCGCGCCCGCGGGGCGGTGTTCGTGGACGAGCTCGACGAGGTGCCGGCGGGTGCGATGACCGTGTTCAGCGCCCACGGCGTCGCCCGCCGGGTGCAGGAACTGGCCGCGACCCGCGACCTGCCGGTGATCGACGCGACCTGCCCGCTGGTCGCCAAGGTTCATGCCGAGGGCCGCCGCTACGCCGCCCAGGGGCGGGAGGTCGTCCTGGTCGGCCATGCCGGGCACGCCGAGGTCGAAGGCACGATCGGGCAGATCCCGGGCAAGGTTCACCTGGTGCAGACCGTGGAGGATGTGGCGCGACTCGCGGTCGCCGATCCCGACCGGCTCGCCTACGTCACGCAGACGACGCTCTCGGTTGATGACACCCGCGGCATCATCGCGGCGCTGAAGGCGCGCTTCCCGGCCATCGTCGGGCCGGACGTGCGCGACATCTGCTACGCCACCCAGAACCGCCAGCAGGCGGTCCGCGACCTTGCCCAAGCGGTTGACATGATCCTGGTGGTCGGCAGCCGCAACAGTTCCAATTCCAACCGGCTGCGCGAAATCGGCGAGGAGCTGGGCAAGCCCGCCTACCTGATCGAGGACGCGAGCGCCCTGCGGCCGGAATGGTTCGGCACGGTCGCCTCGGTCGGGCTGACCGCCGGCGCCTCGGCGCCGGAGACGCTGGTGCAGGGCGTTCTGGACGGGCTGCGCGAGATCCGCCCGATCGAGGTATCCACGCTCGCCGGGGTCGCCGAGAACGTGCGTTTCAAGTTTCCCGCCGAGCTCGCCTGAAAAGCAGGAGTTCCGCCGCATGTCCGTTCCCCTGCGCCAGGTGCTGCGCGTCGGCGCCTATGTCGTCAAGCAGCACGTCATCGGGCGCAAGCGGTATCCGCTGGTGCTGATGCTCGAGCCGCTGTTCCGCTGCAACCTCGCCTGCCCGGGTTGCGGCAAGATCGATTATCCGGCGCCGATCCTGAACCAGCGCCTCTCGGTCGAGGACTGCCTCTCCGCCGTCGATGAATGCGGCGCGCCGGTGGTCGCGATCGCCGGCGGCGAGCCGCTGCTGCACAAGGAGATCGGCGAGATCGTGCAGGGCATCCTGGCGCGCAAGAAGTTCGTCTATCTTTGCACCAACGCCCTGCTGCTCGAGAAGAAGCTCGACCAGTTCAAGCCTGATCCGTATTTTTCGTTCGACGTCCATCTCGACGGCGACCGCGCGATGCACGATGGGGCGGTCGCCCAGGAGGGCGTGTTCGACCGCGCCACCGCCGCGATCCGCCGCGTCAAGGAGGCTGGGTTCCGTGTCTCGATCAACTGCACGCTGTTCGACGGCGCCGACCCCGAGCGGGTCGCCCGCTTCTTCGACGAGGTGATGGCGATGGGCGTGGACGGGATCATGACCTCGCCCGGCTACGCCTATGAACGCGCCCCCGACCAGGCGCATTTCCTCAGCCGCCGCAAGACCAAGCAGCTGTTCCGCGACATCCTGGCGCGCGATCCGGGCCGGCGCGGCGGCAAGAAGTGGCGCTTCACCCAGTCGCCGCTGTTCATGAGCTTCCTCGCCGGCAACGAGACCTATCGCTGCACCCCATGGGGCAAGCCGACGCGCAACGTGTTCGGCTGGCAGAAGCCCTGCTACCTGCTGGGCGAAGGCTATGCCAAGACCTTCGCCGAGCTGATGGAGAGCACCGGCTGGGACGGCTACGGCACCGGCAACTACGAGAAATGCGCCGACTGCATGGTGCATTCCGGCTACGAGGCGACCGCGGTGATCGACGCGGTCAAGCACCCGCTGAAGGTCGCGCGCGTGGCATTGCGCGGAACGCGGATCAAGGGGCCGATGGCGCCGGAGATCGCGCTCGACCGCCAGCGGCCCGCAGAATACGTGTTCAGCCGCCATGTCGAGACGAAGCTCGCGAGCCTCGCGCACCAAAAGCCCTCCGCGGGCGCCGACGCGCCGAACTGATCGCGGCGGCCGTATGTCGTGACGGCTCCCCTCCGCCATGGTCCGCCTCCCGGGAGGGCCGAAGGGCCGCCCGATGACACGCTGCTCCGGCCGACCATCCATGTTTAGGTGGCCGGGGCAAAGTCGTGGAGACCCGGCCTTCAGCCGGGCATGACGATGGGCAACGATGCTACGCCCGCCGCCGCGCCTTGGCCGGCGCCGGCAGCAGCGGCGCCAGGAAGTGCCCGGTGTAGCTTCCGGGCGCCGCCGCCACCGCCTCCGGCGTGCCCTCGGCGACGATCCAGCCGCCGCCGTCGCCGCCCTCCGGACCGAGATCGATCACCCAGTCGGCGGTCTTGATGACCTCCAGATTGTGCTCGATCACGATCACCGTGTTGCCGGCATCAACGAGGGCGTGCAGCACCTCCAGCAGCTTGCGCACATCCTCGAAATGCAGCCCGGTCGTCGGCTCGTCGAGGATATAGAGCGTCCGCCCCGTCGCCCGCCGCGCCAGCTCCTTCGCCAACTTGATCCGCTGCGCTTCGCCGCCCGAGAGCGTGGTCGCCTGCTGGCCGAGCCTGATGTAGCCCAGCCCCACCTTCTGCAAGATCGTCAGCCGGTCGCGGATGCGGGTCTGCGCCGAGAACAGCGGTAGCGCCTCGTCGACCGTCATGGCCAGCACTTCGGCGATCGACCGGCCGCGGAACTTCACCTCCAGCGTCTCGCGGTTGTAGCGGGCGCCCTTGCAGACGTCGCAGGTCACATAGACGTCGGGCAGGAAGTGCATCTCGATCTTGATGAGGCCGTCGCCCTGGCACGCCTCGCAGCGGCCGCCCTTGACGTTGAAGGAAAACCGCCCCGGCTTGTAGCCGCGCGCCCGCGCCTCGGGCAGCTCGGCGAACCAGTCGCGGATCGGCGCAAACAGGTCGGTGTAGGTGGCCGGGTTGGAGCGCGGCGTGCGGCCGATCGGCGACTGGTCGATGTCGATGATCTTGTCGAGCAGCTCCAGCCCCTCGATCCGGTCGTGCGCCAGCGGCACCTCGCCCGACCCCATCAGCCGGCGCGACGCCGCCTTGTAGAGCGTATCGACCACCAGCGTCGATTTGCCGCCGCCCGAAACCCCGGCGACACAGGTGAGCGTGCCGAGCGGAAAGCCGGCCGTGAGATCCTTGAGATTGTTGGCTCGCGCGCCGACCACGCGCACGACCCGCCGGGGATCGACCGGCCGCCGCCGCTCCGGCACCGCGATCCGGCGGCGGCCCGAGAGATAGTCGCCGGTGAGCGAGGCGGGGTTTTCCGCCACTTCGTCGGGCGTGCCCTCGGCGACCACGTGCCCGCCGGCGATGCCCGCGGCCGGCCCCATGTCGATCACGTGGTCGGCGGCGCGGATCGCGTCCTCGTCGTGCTCGACCACCAGCACCGTGTTGCCGAGCGCCTTGAGCCGCCGCAGTGTTACCAGCAGCCGCTCGTTGTCGCGCTGGTGCAGCCCGATCGAGGGTTCGTCGAGCACATAGAGCACGCCCGTCAGCCCGGAGCCGATCTGGCTCGCGAGCCGGATGCGCTGGCTCTCGCCGCCCGACAGCGTGGCCGAGCCGCGCGCCAGCGTCAGGTAGTCCAGCCCGACATCGACCAGGAACTGCAGCCGCTCGATGATCTCGCGCAGGATGCGGCGCGCGATTTCCCGGCGTTGCGGGGTCAGCGTCTCTTCCACGGCCCGGAACCAGTCGAGCGCTGCCCGGATCGAAAGGTCAGACGCTTGGGCGATGTTCTTGCCGGCGACGCGCACCGCCAGCGCCTCCGGCTTGAGGCGCGCGCCGCGGCAGACGGCGCACGGCTTCTCGGCCTGGTAGCGCGACATCTCCTCGCGCACCCATGCGCTGTCGGTCTCCTGCCAGCGGCGCTGGAGGTTGTGCAGCACGCCCTCGAACGGCTTCTTCACCGTGTAGGCGCGCACCCCGTCCTTGTAGGCGAAGGCGATCTCGGCCTCGGTGCCGTTCAGGATCGCGTCGCGCACGCGCTCGGGCAGGTTTTGCCACGGCGTGCGCGTGCTGACGCGGAAGTGCTTGGCGATGCTGGCAAGCGTCTGGTCGTAATAGGGGCTGTGCGCGCCGCTCCAGGGGGCGACGGCGCCGTTGGCGAGCGGCACAAGCTCATCGGGCACCACGAGCGCCGGGTCGAAGAACGTCTCCACGCCCAGCCCGTCGCAGGCCGGGCAGGCGCCGTGCGGCGAGTTGAAGCTGAACAGCCGCGGCTCGATCTCCTCGATCGTGAAGCCCGAGACCGGGCAGGCGAAGCGGCTGGAGAACACGGTGCGCTCGCCGGTGTCGGCGTTCTCGGCGTAGGCGACGCCATCCGACAGGCCGAGGGCGGTTTCGAAACTGTCGGCGAGCCGGCTCTGCATGTCGGGGCGGACCACCAGCCGGTCCACCACCGCCTCGATCTCGTGCTTGACTTTGCGGTTGAGCGCCGGGACGTCGCCGATCTCATACAGCGTGCCGTCCACCTTGGCGCGGGTGAAGCCCCGGCGCTGCAATTCGGCGAGTTCCTTGCGGTACTCGCCCTTGCGGTCGCGCACAACGGGGGCGAGCAGCAGCAGCCGCGTGCCCTCGGGCATCGCCGCGACCCGATCGACCATCTGGCTGACCGTCTGCGCCTCGATCGGCAGGCCGGTCGCGGGCGAGTAGGGCACGCCCGGCGCGCGCCCACAGCAGGCGCATGTAGTCGTGGATTTCGGTGACGGTGCCGACGGTCGAGCGCGGGTTGCGGCTGGTGGTCTTCTGCTCGATCGAGATGGCGGGCGACAGGCCCTCGATCGCGTCCACGTCGGGCTTGCCGGCGAGTTCGAGGAACTGGCGCGCATAGGACGACAGGCTCTCGACGTAGCGGCGCTGGCCCTCGGCGTAGATGGTGTCGAAGGCGAGCGAGGACTTGCCCGAGCCGGACAGGCCGGTGAGGACCGTCAGGCTGTCGCGCGGGATTTCCACGTCGATGTTCTTGAGGTTGTGCTCGCGCGCGCCGCGCACGCGGATAGCGCCGGCCATGCGGATCAGGCTCCCCGGGTGGGTCATCGAACTCGGTGTTCCGGTGTTGTTCACCCATATGGCAGAGGCTAAGGTCGGGGGAAAGGGCGAACTGGCCGGGACTCGGCGCGGCCGTTATGCTCCGAGCGCGGATAGCAGGGAAGACATGGTGCGATGGCGGGCAGCGTCAACAAAGTGATCCTGGTCGGCAATCTCGGGCGCGACCCCGAGGTGCGGAACACACAGGACGGGCAGAAGATCGTGCAGCTCAACCTGGCGACCAGCGACACCTGGAACGACAAGGCCTCGGGCGAGCGGCGCGAGCGCACCGAGTGGCACCGGGTGGTCATCTTCAACGACCGGATCGGCGACATTGCCGAGCGGTTCCTCAAGAAGGGCCGCAAGGTCTATGTCGAGGGCGCGTTGCAGACGCGGAAATATACCGACAAGGACGGGGCGGAAAAATACACGACCGAGGTGGTGATCGGCCGCTTCCGCGGCGAACTGACGCTGCTGGACAGCCCGCGCGACGAAGCGGGGGAAGGGGGCGGGTATTCGGCCCCCCGTGCCGCGGCGCCGCGGGCGCGACCAGCGGCGGCGGCGGAGGGACCGTCGTGGGATTCGGGGAAGGGCGGGGGCGATCTGGACGATGAGATTCCGTTCTGAGCGAGCTTCGGCGACAGGCCCCGCAAGAGCGCATCATCCAAACGCATGATTCCCCGAAGCCTTGGGCGCGCTTTGCGCGACGCGATCTGTGGCTTCCGCCAAATCCGCAAGCACCTCGTGCAGTCGCAGACTGGCCTGGAACTGGGTCAACGTGATCCGGCCTGCCCGGTACTCGGCGGCCGCGCTTTCCCGAGGCCGGCCCATGGGGTCTCGACCGGCGAGGCTCGGTGCGGCCGTCCCGCGCCTGACCGATTGGGCGACGCGTCCAACATCTGCGGCCAGCGCGTCCAGGGCGGCCGGAATCGCCCTGTCCGCTTCCGGCAGCAGCGGCACGAGCTGGTCCGCATACAGCAGGCAGCGGCCAATCTGGGCGGCGGCGGCCATGCGCCGCCGCACCTCGGCCCTGGGACGGCGGAGCAACGACGCCTCCAACCCCTCGGCCGCGGTCAGACCCGCGAGCTTTTCGGCGGCGGCGAGCGGCTCCCCTGGCCGGCCGTCGCGTGTATGCGGGCCGGGCAGCGCCAGAATGGACGCCATGCGTTGCAGCTTTCCGGCGACCAGATCGAGCAGCGCCGCCATCTCCTCGCGCACCTCGTCGCCGGTTTGCACGGGCAACAGAACCATCGTCACCAATACGGCAATTGCGGTCCCGATCAGGGTGTCGGCCACGCGCGCGATGTAGAATGAGTCTGACGCATCAGCGAGATGAAACAGCAGTGACAGCAACAGGCTGAGCCAGAACAGGACGGTGCGATAACGTGCGGTGCGTTCGTAGAAGATGGCGAAAACACAGCCGACAACAATCAGGACCGCCATCGCCGGCACACGCGATACCGCAATCCAGATGAGCGTGCCCGCGAGCAGGCCCAGGACCGTACCGATGATGCGCTCCAGCGATTTCGCCGCCGTCTCGCCGAAGCTGTTGGCGGTGACGATCAGGGCCGTCAGCGCCAGCCAATACGGCTTCGGGAACGGCAGCAGCCGCATCACGACGAACGCGATCAGCAGGCTGACGCCGCATTGCAGCGCCAGCCGGGCCTGCACGGCCCGGATCGCACCCGGCCAGCGTGGAATGTCGATCCGTCTCGTGCCGACCCGGATCATGCCGACCCCGCCACATCGCCCTGCCGGGACATCGCGGCCTCGATCAGATCCGAGAGCAGGAGTGCCAGGCCGAGCATCCGCGCGGGTGCTTCCGGCTCATCCGGACCTGGTCGGCATAGGGCTGCCTGGCGCAAGGCCTCGACCGCCTGATGCGCGCTGTCCGGCCGGTCCGCCCGAACCGCGTCGGCCAGCGCGCCAAGTGCGGTCGTGACGGCCGCCTCGGTCGCGGCGGACATCGTGTCGGTCTGCATGCGAAGCGCCGCGGCGCAGCGATTGACACCTTCCAGCATCACATCCGGCGGCAGCGTCGCCGTGTCCCCCGGCGCACCGGGCACGACCTCGTCTCGAAGCATCCGTATCCGCGCGATGCGCGACGATAGGCGCGGCTGCGGCCAGATCTGGTCGGAGCGCCAGAGTTGCGATAGGTCCGCGAGGAAGCCGGCGGTTTCCATCCGCAGCAGCCGCCGCTCGAATGCCGGCGCGCGGGCGCGCAGCAGTCGCGCGGCGACCGCGTCCGCGGCGGTGGCGAAGATCGTGCCGCTGACCGCGGCGAGGGCCCCGAGCGGTATGAGTGACGGTGCGCCGCCCAGCACCAGCGGGATCAGCAGGTTGAGGGCGACCAGCAGCGCCAATCCATTGAGCGGGGCGCCCAAGGGGCGGGCCAGCACCGAGATGGCTGCCGCCAGGAGAAGGGCGGCGTCTGCCAGGAACGGGCTGACCTGGTAGAGCAAGGGCGCGAGTGGCAACGGCGCGACATTCGCCAGCAGCGCTGCAATGATGCGCAGCGGATGGTCGCTCAGCACACCCGGCGGGAAGAACAGCAGCAGATTAAAGGCCACCAGCCCGCCGTAAATCGATACCAGCATTGGCGGATCGCCAGGCGGCGCGAGCGCGAGCATGGTGGCCGCCGACGCAACCACCGCGACCGTGCAAGTCAGCGCACCGAGAAAGCGTCGCGGCTGGAGCAGCAGGGAGCGCGCGGCGGCGCCGAGCCGAGAGCCCTGGGACTGCATCACAGCCGCTGTGAGACTTGCCGCTGCCGCTTCACGCGCGAGTTACGGGTTTCCAAAGGGCGCTGCCCTTTGGCGGGTTCGGGGCGGAGCCCCGACCTTGCTTCCCTTTACGCCGCCGTCTCCGCCGTTGCCCGCGGCGCCTCCGATCGGGCCGGCTCGCCGGTCAGCATCTCCATCCGGCCGGTGATCTGGCCGCCATCCTCCACCTGCAGCCGGCGGCAGCGGGCGGTGCCCAGCACCTTGCCGCTCGCGCGCACGATCAGCGCGCCGCGGACGGTGAGGGTGCCGTCGATGGTGCCGGCGACCTCGGCGTCCTCGACCTCGACCTCGCCCTTGAACATCCCGCCCGGCGAGATCGCGAGTTCGGTCGCGTGGATCATGCTGGCTTCCACCGTGCCCTCGACGACCAGGCGCTCGGCGTCCTGCACGGTGCCCTGGACGCTGATCCCGCGCCCGACGACCAGGGTGCGGCGCTCGCCCGGCTCGCGGGCGGGGGCGCGGGCGCCTTGCGGCCCAGGCTGACCTTGCGGCATCGGCTGTCCCGGCAGCGGCGTGCGCGGTGCGGCGCCGGGAGGCGGCGGGGCGGAGGGGATGGGCGAGCTGGCGGGGAACGGCGAACGGCTCATCGCGGGAGCATCCTTCAAGGGCGCGGGGCGGAACGGCGGCACGCCGAGGCCGGAATCGGCCTGGCGCGGCGGCTGGGCGGCGGCCGGCTCGGCGTCGGTTGCATCGGCGAGCGAACCATCGGGCTTGCGGCGCTTGAACACTGGCACCCCCGTTCGCGGTTTGCGGCTGGTGCCCCCGGCGAGCGGCTTCCGGCGGCCCCGCGGCCTAGCATGAGGGGGTGGCGCGCAACAACAGGCGCGGCGAGTCCTTACGCGTGCGGATCAGCCGCGCCGTCGCGCCGGCGGCCCCAGCAGCACGTGCTCCATCGCCGCGGCCCCCAGGATCGGGACCAGCAGGTTGGCGACCGGCACCGAGGCGAGCAGCGCCAGCGCGGCACCCTGGAGCAGCACGGCGCCACGCCGGCCGCGATAGGCGGCGCGCGCCTCGATCAGTCCGAGCCGGCGCATCGCGACGCGCCACGAACAGCCCGCGCCCCAGCGCCCAGGCCGCAATCGCCCAGGCGAGCAGCGCGCCCACGCCCGGCAGCAGGATCGCGAGGATCAGCCCGATCAGGTTCAGCGCCAGCACCCGCGCCCCGAGTGCCAGGCCGTCCCAGAGCTGGGCCAAAATCGGCGCGCCGCGCGGGAGGGGCAGGCCCGGATAGAAGCGGCGGTCCACGGCCGAGGCGATCGCGTCGAGGAAGCAGGTCGCGATCACGATCGCGACCGGCACGAACAGCCACAGCGCCAGCACCCCGGTGATCGCCAGGGTCGCGAGATCGCCGAGCCAGTGCGTCCACCAGGACGGCAGCAGCGCGTGCGACGCCCACAGGCCGAGCGCCGCCAGGCCCGCGAAGGAGAGGCAGGCGAAGACCACGCTGCGCAGCAGCACCCCCAGCATGGCCGGGTCGTCGAGCTGGCCGAAGGCGAGCAGCATCGGCCCGAGCAGCGGCGCCGCGGGCGGCGGGCAGGCGGTCGGTCCCGATCATCCGCCGCAGATGACGTCGCGCGCAGCGTCCGCCACAATGGTTGCTTGTCGGGCTGACTTGTCGGGGGCTGACCCGGATGGTACGGCGCGCCATGACCGAAACCCGCTTCGACCTGCTCGGCATCGGCAACGCGATCGTCGATGTGGTGGCGCAGACCCCGGACTCCTTCCTCTCGCGCCACGACATGCGCAAGGGAGCGATGGCGCTGATCGACGCCGAGACGGCCGAGCAGCTCTACGCCGCGATGCCGCCGGGCGAGGAGATCAGCGGCGGCTCGGCCGCCAACACCTGCGCCGTCGCGGCCGGCCTCGGCGCGCGCGTCGCGTTCTTGGGCAAGGTCGCCGAGGACGCGCTGGGTGCCGCCTTCCGCCGCGACATCGCCGCCGCCGGCGTGCATTTCCCGACCGCGCCGCTGCGCGAGGGGGCGCCCACCGCGCGCTGCCTGATCGCGGTGACGCCGGACGGGCAGCGCACCATGAACACCTATCTCGGCGCCTGCGTCGCGTTCGGCGAGCCGGACGTCGATGCGGCGCTGGTCGCGCAATCGGCGGTGCTCTACCTCGAAGGCTACCTGTTCGACCCGCCGGCGGCGCAGGCCGCGTTCCGCCGCGCCGCCGCCGCCGCCCACGCCGCCGGCCGCCAGGTGGCGCTGTCGCTGTCGGACCCGTTCTGCGTCGATCGCCACCGCAGCGCCTTCCGTGAGCTGGTCCGCGGCGAGATCGACATCCTGTTCGCCAACGAGGCGGAGGTTTGCAGCCTCTACGAGGTCAATGAATTCGACGCGGCGGTGCCGCTCGCTCGCGGCGACGTGGCGCTCGCCTGCCTGACCCGGAGCGAGCGCGGCAGCCTGGTGGTGCGCGGCGCCGAGGCGGTGCGGGTGGCGGCCGTTCCGGTGCAGGTGATGGACACCACCGGGGCGGGCGATGCCTATGCCGCCGGTTTCCTCGCCGCCTACGCCGCGGGGCGCGATCTGCCGGCCTGCGGGGCGCTGGCCAGCCGGGCCGCCGCCGCCGTGATCGGGCAGGTCGGCGCCCGGCCGCGCGGCGACCTGCGCCGGCTGATTGAGCGCGTCTGATCGAGTGCGTCTGATCGGGTCCGATTGGCCTCGCTCAGCGGCAGCGGTAGGGGTGGTAGTAGCACCAGTTGGTCGGCGCCGGCGCGATCACGCAGCCGGTGAGCGGCAGGGCGCTGGCGATCAGCAGGGCAAGGGCGACGATTTGCTTCAAGGCAGGTCTCCCGTAACGTCGTGAGGCACAACGCCCGATGGCGTATGGTGCGCCGCGAGTCGGCGACGATCACGATTTTGTGAGTGGAACCGGTCCCGCAACCGTCGACGGTCACTACGTCGTTGCGACTGGTATCGGTGCGTCCGCCGCGGCGCACACCCGCGTTTGCACGCAGAAAGGGAGATGACCATGCGCAAGTCGCTGCTGATGTCGGCCGCCGCTTTGGGCCTGGCGTTCGGAGCGCCGGCCTTCGTCCAGACGGCGATGGCTCAGTCCACCACCCGCGGCACCGGCTACAGCGCCGGCTACAATGCGCCGAGCACGCGAGTGGCCGCGTTCGTCGCAGGCGAGCAACATCAACAGCCAGGACATGCGCAGCCGCATCGCGCCGGTCCTGCCGACGCCGCCCGGCGCCGAGAACGCCTCGCCCGAGCAGCTTCTGGGCATCGCCCAGAACGCGCTTCGCCGCGGCCAGACCGGCGCCGCCCAGCAGGCGCTGGAGATGGCCGAGACCCGCGCGCTCGACCGCGTGACGTCGCCCTCGGCGGCCAATACGCCCTCGTCCAATCCCATGGTGGACCAGATCAATCGGGCGTTGCAGGCGCTCGGCAACCATGACACGCGCGGGAGCCGAGCAGGCGATCCAGGAGGCGATGGCCGGCTCCGGCGGCCAGGGCATGACGAATGCCGGCATGGGCCGCCCCGGCATGAGGAACCCGGGCATGACGAATAACGGCATGGGCTACGGCACCAATGCCAGCACCGGCCCGGGGATGCAGTCGACGACCGGCGGCATGGTCGGCACCGGCAGCAGCGGCATGGGGATGCCCAACACCGGCTCGCCGATGAGCCCGCAAAACCCGCAGATGCCCACGCAGACGCCGGCCAACGGGACCAGCGGCGGCAGCCGGCCACCGGCGACCGGCACGCCGAAGTAAGCCCGTCGCATCCGCCGTCCGGCACGATGCCCGTCCCGCAAGGGGCGGGCATTCTGCTTTGCGGCTCGCAATCCGGGCCGCTCCGGCCTACCTGTGCGTCGCAGCAACGCCGGTTTCCGCTTGATGACCCTCGCCCGATGAACCTTCGCAACATCGCCATCATCGCCCATGTCGATCACGGCAAGACGACGCTGGTGGATCAGCTCCTGCGCCAATCGGGCTCGTTCCGCGCCCATCAGCAGGTGGCCGAGCGCGCGCTCGACCGCAGCGACCTCGAGCGCGAGCGCGGCATCACCATCCTGGCCAAATGCACCAGCGTGCTGTGGCACGACACCCGCATCAACATCGTCGATACCCCCGGCCACGCCGATTTCGGCGGCGAGGTCGAGCGCATCCTGAACATGGTCGATGGCGCGATCGTGCTGGTCGATGCCGCCGAGGGCGTGCTGCCGCAGACCAAGTTCGTGGTCGGCAAGGCGCTGGCCCGCGGGCTGCGGCCGATCGTCGTCGTCAACAAGGTCGATCGCTCCGACGCGCGCCCCGACGCGGTGCATATCGAGGTGTTCGACCTGTTCGCGGCCTTGGGGGCGACGGACGAGCAGCTCGACTTCCCGATGCTGTATGCCTCCGGCCGGCAGGGCTGGGCGGATGCGCGCCTCGACGGCCCGCGCGAGAACCTCTCGGCGCTGTTCGATCTGGTGCTGCGCCACGTGCCGGCGCCGCATGTCCATCCCGAGGCGCCGTTCGCGATGATCGCCAGCATCCTCGACTACGATCCCTTCCTCGGCCGCGTGCTGACCGGGCGCGTCGAGCAGGGCACCGCGCGGCTGAACATGCCGCTGAAGGTGCTGCACGGCGACGGGCGCACGATCGAGACCGGGCGTCTCTCCAAGCTGCTGAGCTTCCGCGGCCTCGACCGGGTGCCGGTGGAGGAGGCGGAGGCGGGCGACATCATCGCGGTCGCCGGCCTCGCCGAGGGCACGGTGCCGGACACCATCGCCGCCCCCGAGCAGGCATCGCCGCTGCCGGCGATCCCGGTCGATCCGCCGACGCTCGCGATGACGTTCCGCATCAACGACGGCCCGCTCGCCGGCCGCGCCGGCAAGAAGGTCACGTCGCGCCAAATCCGTGAGCGGCTGTTCCGCGAGGCGGAGGGCAACGTCGCGATTCGCGTGACCGACAGCAACGAGACCGAGGCGTTCGAGGTGGCCGGGCGCGGCGAGCTGCAGTTGGGCGTGCTGATCGAGACCATGCGCCGCGAGGGCTTCGAGCTGACCATCGGCCGCCCGCGCGTGCTGACCCGCCGCAACCCCGAAACCGGCGCCCGCGAGGAGCCGATGGAGGAGGTGCTGGTCGATGTCGATGAGCCGTATGCGGGCGTGGTGGTCGAGAAGCTCTCGCAGCGGCGCGCCGAGCTGCGCGACATGCGCCCGACCGGCGGCGGCAAGACGCGGCTGGTGTTCCTGATGCCGAGCCGCGGGCTGATCGGCTATCACGGCGAGTTCCTGACCGACACGCGCGGCAGCGGAGTGATGAACCGGCTGTTTGCGGGATACGGCCCGTGGCGGGGCGCGATCGAGGGGCGGCGCCAGGGCGCGCTGATCTCCAACTCCGATGGCGAGGCGGTGCATTACGCGCTGTTCTATTTGCAGGAGCGCGGCACGCTGTTCGTGGGGCCGGGCGAGCGCGTGTATGTCGGCATGATTCTGGGCGAGCACTCGCGCGAATCGGATCTCGACGTCAATCCGATCAAGGAAAAGAAGCTCACCAACATCCGCGCTGCCGGCAAAGATGACGCGATGCTGCTGATCCCGCCGCGGCGGATGAGCCTCGAGCAGGCGATCGCCTATGTCGAGGAGGACGAGCTGGTGGAGGTGACGCCGGACGCGGTGCGGCTGCGCAAGCGCCACCTCGACCCGCACGCGCGCAAGCGGGCGGAGCGGCGGACGGAGGAGGCGGCGGCCTGAGCGGCGCGGTCGCGACGTACCTCTCCCCGGCCCCCGCAAGTGCGGGCGGAGAGGGGAGAGTGGCCGTCACGCACGGATCACGTCGGTTCACCCGATTGCCCTGATGATCGAGCCAACCTGCTTGCCGGGATGCCCGGGTACTGGCCAAACTCGGCCGCAGGAGCGGTGGTTCAGGTGGGAATATCCGTTGAAGACTCTCCGGCGGCTCAAACGAATAGTTGTCCACCATTTCGCCAGACCTGGCGACCTGCCGGGCTTGATGTGGAAGAACCTGACCTGGCCACTGAGTCCGATGGCCGCCGAACTTCGGTTCGACCGCGCGCTCGGGATCGACACGGCCGGCATCATCGCACCTGAACAGCTCGACTTCGCCCCCGAGCGGACGCAAAGCTCCGCTCCGTATCAGGCCAGCCCGGCTCGCATTACGCGCCATGTCATCCGGCAGATCGCGTCGCGTCTGCCGGGTGCCACATTCGTCGACGTCGGGTCAGGGAAGGGCCGCGTCGTCATCATCGCCTCCGAGTACGGGTTTTCCGAGGTGATCGGAATCGAGCTTTCACCCCAGCTCTGTGGCATTGCTGTCGAGAACATCGCCAGGCACGGCAGCAGCAGGCGGGTATTGGCCCCGATCACCATGCTCAACATCGATGCAACGGAGTTCCAGATCCCGGCCGGCCCCTGCGTGTTCTTCTTCTTCTCGCCATTTACGCAAACCGTGATGCGGGAGGTCGTGGTCAGACTCGAGCGTTCCCTGGAGCATGTGCCGAGGAAGGTCTTCGTGATCTACTGCGAAATCGAAAACTATCCAGGACAGCTCGAGGCGTTGCACGGAGACGTGTTCGACCGGGAGGTTTTCGATTTCGAGCGGCTTCGCGATCTGCCGCGAGATCGGAGCGCCCGACCTGGATTTTCGGTAGTGATATTCGAATCCAAGCTCGGGGCAGGGAGCGTCCGTGAAACCTGTTGGGCGGGAAGCACAAACCCGTGACTGAGCCGGATGCGTCGGTCGCGTCGCCGGACGGCAACCCGATCACCGTGCAGCGGTTGGAAGTCATCGTTTCCTCGACAACAGACGGAGGGCACCGGCTCAAGACCTTCGGCTACCTTCTGGATCATGTGCTGCGGCCATCGCAACGAACGCTGCTTGATCTCGGCGCCGGCCATTGTCTGTTCAGCATGGTCGCGGTGAGCCGCGGCTATCTCGCGACCGCCGTGGATGCGCGAACAACGCGGGTGCCGAAAAGGCTTGGCCCGATCCGGTTCATCCAGTCCGACATCCGCGACTTCGATCCCGCCGGTTTCGGCGTGATCGCGATTATCGGTCTCCTATACCATCTGGAGATTGCGGATCAGTTGGCACTCCTACGCCGCTGCGCCTATGGCGCTTCGGTCGTAGTCGAAACCCAGATCCATGTTCCGGAAATGATGGCCGCGGCCGAGGCGAAGCCTTGGCATACGATCGTTCAGCGCAACGGCTACGAAGGCGTCGATTACCCCGAGAACGACACGCCGATGGCCTCGATCGGCAATCCCACGTCCTTCTGGCACACGGAGAACTCCATCATCCGGCTGTTCGCCGAGGCCGGATACGCTCGCGTCACGCTGATCGACCCGATCTTCCGCTCGGTGCATGGCGCACGCCGGTTCTACGTGCTCTCCGCGGCCATCATCCCTGGATCAGCGTCCCCGGCCCGGCCTCGGTGAACAGCTCCAGCAGGCAGGCGTGGCGCACCCGCCCGTCCAGGATCACCGCCCCGCGCACCCCGGCGCGCAGCGCCTCGACGCAGGTCTGGACCTTCGGGATCATCCCCCCCGAGATCATCCCGCTCCCCAGCGCTGCCGTCACGTCGGCGACACTCATCTCCGCCACCAGCCGGCCATCGCGATCGAGCACGCCGGTCACATCGGTCAGCATCAGCAGCCGCTCCGCGCGCAGCGCGCCGGCGATCGCACCGGCCACGGTGTCGGCGTTGATGTTGTAGGTGTGCCCGTCCTCGCCCGTCCCCACCGGCGCGATCACCGGGATCAGTCCCGCCCCGGTCAGCGCGTGGATCACCCGCACATCGACCTGCGCCGGCTCGCCGACGAAGCCGAGGTCGAGCACGCGCTCGATCCGGCTGCCGGGGTCTTGCCGCGTGCGCGTGAGCTTGCGGGCACGGATCAGGCCGCCATCCTTGCCGCAGATGCCGACCGCCAGCGCGCCTGCGCGGTTGATCAGGCCGGCGACCATTTTGTTGACGGTGCCGGCCAGCACCATCTCGACCACCTCGACCATCTCCGCGTCGGTCACGCGCAGGCCCTCGATGAAGGTCGATTGAATCGCGAGCCGGGCAAGCATCGCGTTGATCTGCGGGCCGCCGCCATGCACCACGACCGGATTGAGGCCTACCTGCTTGAGGAGCGCGATGTCGCGGCCGAACTCGTCGGCCAGCGCCTCCTCGCCCATCGCGTGGCCGCCGTATTTCACCACGATCGTCGCCCCGGCATAGCGGCGCAGGAACGGCAGCGCATAGGAGAGAATGTGCGCCCGTTCCTCGGCGCTGCCGATCGGCTCTTGCGGCGTGCCGCTCATGCTGCGTTCCTCGCGTCGCGTGGCGGGCGGTGTGGGGCGGGGGCGCCGGCCGGTCAAGCCGCGAGGGCGGCGAGGGCCGCGCGCAGGGTAGCGATCCCCTCGCCGGTCTCGCTGCTGGTCGCGATCACGTGCGGATGCGCCGCCGCGTGGCCGCGCGCGACCGCGAGCGTCGCCGCGTGCTTCTGCGCCAGCGCCGCCGCCGCGACGCCGTCCACCTTGGTCAGCACGAGCTGGAACCCGACCGCGGCGCGGTCGAGCAAATCCATCACCGCGCCATCCGCCGGCTTGAACTCGATCCGCGCGTCAAGCAGCAGCAGCACCCGCCGCAGGCTCGGCCGGCCGCGCAGGTAGTCGAACATCAGCCCCTGCCAGTCCGCCTTTACCGCCCGCGGCGCCTGCGCGTAGCCGTAGCCCGGCATATCGACCAGCCCGAGCCGGCCGCCGAGGTCGAAGAAATTGAGCTGCCGCGTCCGCCCCGGCGCGCCCGAGGCGCGGGCGAGCGCGCGCCGGCCGGTGAGCGCGTTAAGCAGCGAGGATTTGCCGACATTGGAGCGCCCGGCGAGTGCGATCTCCGGCAGCCCGGGGGGCGGCACCTGGTCGAGGCGCTGGGCGGCGTGGACGAAGCGGCAGGGGGCGGAGAACAGAAGGCGGCCCGCTTCCTCGCTTAACCCCTCCTCGCTCAACTTCTCCTCGCCCAACCTCTCCTCGCTGGTCACGCTCGCCACGCGCGCGGCTGGCTTGCGCGGCTTGGTGCTCGGCGCCGGAGATTTTGCCGGATACCGGCACCATTCCGCGGCCGTGCAACGCCAGCACTCGGGCAGCTTCGCGCGGCAGATGTAGCGGCCGTGCAGGATCAGCCAGTGATGCGCGAGACGCAGCATCTCGTGCGGGATGCGCGCGACCAGCGCGTCCTCGACCGTCCGCGGCGTGGCGCCGGGTGCGATCCCGGTGCGGTTGCCGAGGCGGAAGATGTGGGTATCGACCGCCATCGTCGGCTGCCCGAAGGCGACGTTGAGCACGACGTTCGCGGTCTTGCGCCCGACCCCCGGCAGCGCTTCCAGCGCCTCGCGCACCTCGGGCACCACGCCGCCGTGCTGCTCGATCAGCAGCCGCGAGAGCTCGACCACGTTCTTGGCCTTGCCGGTCCAAAGGCCGAGCGTTCGGATGTGCCGCCCTACGCCCTCGACGCCGAGCCGTACCATCGCGGCGGGAGTCGGCGCCTCCGCGAACAGGGTTTCGGTCGCGCGGTTCACGGCGGCGTCGGTGGTCTGCGCCGAGAGTACGACCGCGATCAGCAGCGTGAACGGATCGCGGAAGGCCAGCTCGCTCGCCGCGTTCGGCCAGGCGCGGGCGAGCGCCTCGAGGAACGGGCGGACGTCGCGCGCCGGCATCTTGGGCGTCTTGCGTGCTGAAGCGGGGCGTGCTGAAGCGGGGCGTGGCTTGGCAGGGGCGGGCATCGGGCTAACATCCGCACGATGGCGGCGCCCTTGCAACCCTCCGGCGTGGTGTTCGAGGCGGTCATCGTGCCGCACCGCAGCCTCTCGCGACGAGGGATGGCGGCGCTGATCTGCTCGCTGTGCGGGTTGAGTGCGGCGATCACCACCGCGTTCTGGTGGTTCGGAGCCTGGCCGGTCGCCGGCTTCTCTGGGCCGGAGATGCTGCTGGCGCTGTTCCTGCTGCGCCGCAACGCCCGCGGCAGACGGGCGAGCGAGCTGCTGCTGCTGGACGAGACGGGCCTGCGCATCATCCGCACCGACATGGGCGGCCGGCGCCGCGAGCGGACGCTGCCGGCCGCGTGGCTGAACGTGATGCTGGAGGAGATGCCGGCGCGGGTGCCGCGTCTGTGGCTTACGACGCGCGGCGTGCAGGAGGAGGTGGGGCGCGCATTGGGCGAGGCGGAGAAGCGGGATCTCGCCGGCGCGCTGCGGGCGGCGCTGCATCGGTGGCGGAACCCGGTGTTCGACAACCCGCAGTTGCGGGAGACGCCTTGACGCAGCGGCCCCGCGGGATATACACCATGTATATCGCTTTAAGGCGCGCGCATGACACGAACCACCCTGTTTCGCTCGAACCGCTCGCAGGCGGTTCGTCTGCCGAAGGACGTCGCGTTTCCGCCGGGCGTGCACGAAGTCTCGATCCTGCGTGACGGCACGCGGCGGATCATCGTGCCGGCAAACGCGATCTGGGACGATTTCTTCGACTCGCCGGGGATCGAACTTGCGGCGCGCGAGCAGCCGGAGCCGCAGGAGCGCGAGCCGCTGTAGTGCTGCGCTACATGCTCGACACCAATTTGTGCGTCAGAGTGCTGCGCGACCGGCCGCCCGGTCTGCGAACGAGATTCAATGCCGAGGCGGAGGCGTTGTGTATCTCGACGGTCGTATTGGCAGAGCTGCTACACGGTGCGGCGAAGTCTGCGAAGCCGATCGAGAGCCGGCGTGAGGTGCAACGGCTTGCCGATCGAGTGGAGGTTCTGGCCTTCGATGTGGAGGCAGCGACGCATTCGGCCGACATCAGGGCGGTGCTGGATCGGGTTGGGCAGCCGATCGGTGCCTATGACTTGTTGATTGCCGGTCACGCGCGGAGTCGGGGTCTGGTCGTCGTGACGGGCAACTTGGGTGAGTTCGGGCGCGTCGATGGCCTGCGCGTCGAGGACTGGCTCGCGGCGCCCAGCGACTAACGTTGGACCTCGACCGACCAACCGCAAAGGAATGACTTCACGGCATGGACGTCATTGCCCGGAGAGCATCGCGTTCGGCGTCGGGCGGCCAAGAGTTCGCAGAGCGGATCATCGTTGCGGCTGTCGTCATCACGGCGATTGCGATGCGCCTCTATGACCTGAAGGCGCCGTTCGACTTCGACGGCTACGATGAAGGGGTCTATTGGCAAACCTTGCGGGCCGTGAGCGCGGGGCACCGCCTCTACGGCGAGACATTCTTCTCGCAGCCGCCGTTTTTTCTGCAGTCGATCTATCCATTTTTCGTAGTCCTCGGTTCCACGATTGCAGCCGCCCGCCTGGGCATCGCAACCCTTTCCCTGCTCGGCCTGGCCGGCGCGTACCTGCTGGGGAGGGCGTTGGGCGGACGCGCAGGAGGAATTGCGACGCTGGTCATCGTGCTCGTGACGCCGCTCTATCTGGAGGCGTCGCAGCGGCTGGAGGCGGAGGGGCCGGCGACCGCGTTGCTGTTCCTGACGGCCGGAGCAGCCTTCTTTTGGTGGCAGCACCCCACAGGGAAGAAGGGCATGGCGCTCGCCATCACATGCGGGGTCACGCTGTCGCTGGGCACTCTCATCAAGTTGCTCGATGTGATCGCTGTTGTGCCGATCCTGTTGCTGGTGTTCGGTCGCGTTTGGCTGGTCCGACGGCAGGCGTCCTCTCGTCTCGCCGCCATCCTGGCGCCGATCGCCGTCGGCGTCGCCGCAACTATCATCACGACCTTGATTGTTCTGCTGCCGTTCATCGGCTCATGGCACGCGCTGCTGCGCCAGGTGGTGACGTTCCATATTGCGGCGAGAAAGGCGATGTCCGCCTCGGAAACCGAGAATATTGTTGTGCTATATCGGCTTTTCGCAGCCAACGTGGTTTTGAGCGTGGCGGCAGTGCTGGGTGCGGTGGTGGCGGTGCTCCGGCGTGACTGGCGCATCGTTCCCTTGGTCGGATGGATGCTGGTCACATTCACCGGCCTCGCCATGCAGGTTCCGCTGTTCGCGCGCCATGCGATCGTCCTGATCCCGCCCTTGGTCGCGGTTGTCGCGCTGGGGATGCACGGCCTGCCCGCTGCGGGAGAGATACGGCACGTTCTGCACCGGCATGATCCGGCGCGCATCGGTGCTCTGCTGGTGGGTGTGCTGGCGCTCGCCGCCGTTCTCGCCGGCATTCCACGTGACTATCGGTACTATCGCACGATCGGAATACGAGCGGCGAGCAGTGACGCGCAGCGGGCCGCGCGGATTGCGGCGGACTTGCAACGGGTGACAACGCCCGCGCAGTGGGTTGTGACGGACGCGCAGTTCGCGGCAGGGCTGGCGGATCGCGATACCCCGCCGTGGCTCGTCGATACGTCCATCGTGCGCATCAGCAGCGGCTATCTGACGACGCCCGAGCTGATCGAGGCGGCATCCGATCGGCGGGTCCACGCCGTCCTGTTTGCGACCAATCGCCTGCTGCTCGCGCCCGTTGCCGGGTTTCACGACTGGATAGCCCAGCACTTTCGCCGGTTCCGCACCTACGGTCCGGGGATGGAGCTGTGGATGCGGTAGCGGTCCCGTGCGGGCCGCGGCGCGACCTGGAAAGCGCTATGATCCGTGCGTGACTGCTATTCTCCCTTTCCGCCCCCGGGGACGGAGAGGGCCGGGGAGGTGGGTCTTTCGGCCGGTTCGGTGCATCGATTTTGGCCGCACCACCCACCTCACCCAGCCTCTCCCCCCGCAAGTGCGGGCGGAGAGGAGCAGTTTGGCATCGAAATCGTACCAAGCGTCGAAAACGCCGACTCATCCCCGCCGTCATGGTCGGCGAAGGCCGACCATCCACGACTTCCCTATGTGCCGACAGAAAGACGTGGATGCTCGGCCTTCGCGGAGCATGACGTGGGATGTGTACCGGGCAGGGTACGTCAATACTTTAGACGCCCGGTATCAGCTCAGAACAGCAGGCCCTTGCGCAGCATCCCGTGGATGCCCTTTTCGCCGTTCACCGTCTGCGTCACGTGGAAATCCACCGCGAGCGAGCAGAACTGATACGCCTGTTCGCGCGAGAGATTGCTGCGCGCACCGATGAACGCGATCATCTCGCGCAGCGCCATCTTCATCGCCACGTCGAGATCCTCGTGCATGCCCATGCTGATGAAATGCGTGGGCGTCTCGGCGCGCGGGTAGCGCAGCCCGGCGCGCTTGTGCAGCGCGAAGGTGAAGGTGCCGGTCAGGCAGGTCTCCAGCGCGTTGATGCACACCTCGCCGTCACCCTGCACGCCGTGCCCGTCGCCGGCCGAGAAATTGGCGCCGGGGACGAATACCGGCAGATAGAGCGTGCTGCCGGCGACCAGCTCCTTGTTATCGAGATTGCCGCCGTGGGCGCGCGGCTCCTTGGTGTTGATCGCCCCCCACTCGGCGGGCGGGGCGACGCCGGTGACGCCGAAGAACGGTGCCAACGGCAGCTCGGTGCCCCAGGGCAGGCGGCAGGTGCGCGCGGCGCGGTCGATCGGGATGTGACTGAGATAGCGCTCGGGAAAATCCTCGGGCAGCGTGCCGAGCAGCGGGCGGAAGCCGCAATAGCCCCAGTCGGCGCCGAATTCGATCGCCTCGATCCGCACTTCGAGGGCGTCGCCCGGCTCGGCGCCGGCGATCGCGACCGGCCCGGTGATCAGGTGGGCGCCCTGGCGCGGGACCGCCGCGTGGATTGCCGGCAGCGCCGGCGGGATCGCGAAGCCGCTGGCGGGCGGCGGCATCACCTCCGGCGCGCCGGAGACGCATTCGATCACCACCGTCTCGCCCGGCTCGATCGTCAGCACCGGCGGGATCGCGGCGTCGAAAATGCCCCAGCGGACCGTCTCCGGCGTCGAGGTCAGGCGGTGCGTCGCCACCGTCAGGTTGCCATTGTCAATCGGGCCGCACCGGATCGCCGACCCGCACCGTGCCGCCGTCGAGGATGCGGCAATTGAGGCCGCTGCGGTTGAGCATCGGCTTGAATACCGGCTTGCCGAGCAGGTCCTCGAGATAGAGGCAGGGCACCGAGAGCCGCATCGCCTCCAGCAGCGCCGGCCCGAGGCGGAAGCGGCGGCCGACCAGATGATTGAGCGGCACGCCGCGCACGGTGACGTTGCGGCGATGCTCGTGGGGGGCGAAGGCGATGCCGTGGTCGCGCGCGATCGCTTCCAGCGTCTCGGCCTCGAACAGCGTCACCTGCCGCCCCGGCTCGGGTTTGGGGGAATACGTGCCGGTGCCGAACAGGTAACGATCGCCCTCAACACCCTCGCCGGCGATGAGGCGCAGCACTTGCGCCGCCTGCATCGGCTCCGAGGCGGCGGCGCAGAAATGGAGGTGCTCAACGACGCCGACCCAGCCCGTCGCCACACGCCTGGGCTGCGTGGCCTCTGCGGCCAGGGTGCCCGGCACGCGTTCAGTGCGCGGCGGTGGTCTCGCGCGGCTTGGCAGCGGTGGCGGTGGGCGGGTCGGGGGCAGCGATGGTGCCACCCGGCCGCTCGGCGGTGGTAGCCGCCATCGAGGCGTCCTCGTGGTCCTCCGCCATGTTCTTCTTGAATGCCTTGATGCCCTTGGCGAAGTCGCCCATCAGGCTGCTGACCTTGCCGCTGCCGAACAGCAGCAGCACGACCACCAGCACGATCATCCAGTGCCAGATGCTGAAAGTACCCATGTATCCTCCGTGTGGGGCGCGCGGCCCCGACCTTCTGCCGGCCGATCGGGCACCCTAGACCCGCCCGACCCGGCTGCCAACGGCGGACCACTTGCGCGACCCGCCTGCGCGGCAGCTCCGGCACCACCACGACCCGTCCGCGAGATGGCAAGGTCCGCCGGTGCTTGCAAGCGATGTTTTGCAACCGGATAGGGCCTTCCGCGCCGACGCATGACGCGGCAGGCTGCGGCCATGTTCCGCCTGCTCGCCTGGCTGTTCGGGATGCTGCTGTTTTTGGTGCTGCTGCCGCTCGCCGGGCTGGTGGCGGTGCTGTGGGCGACACTGCCGCCGCGCAGCCCCGAGGCGGCGCTGCCCGGCCTCTCGGCCCCGGTGCAGGTCGCCTTCGACCCCGACGGCGTGCCCTTCATCCGTGCCGCCAGCCCGCCCGATGCGGCCGAGGCGCTCGGCTACCTGCACGCGCGCGACCGGATGTTCCAGATGGACCTGATGCGCCGCACCGGGTCGGGCCGCGTGTCGGAGATCGCCGGGCCGTCAGCGCTGCCGATCGACGAGATGATGCGCGTGCTCGGCCTGCGCCGCCGCGCCGAGGCCGAGCTGGCGGAGCTCAAGCCCGAGACGCGGGCGCTGCTGGACGCCTATGCGCGCGGCGTCAATGCCTGGATCGCACAGCGCGGCCGGTTCGCCGCACCCGAGTTCGTCCCCTTCGGCACGCCCGAGCCCTGGACGCCGGTGGACAGCCTGCTGTGGGGCAAGCTGATGGCGCTCTGGCTCACCGGGAACTGGCGCACCGAGCTCGCGCGGCTTTCGCTTGCGGGGCACCTCGATCCGGCCAGGATCGACGAGCTGTGGCCGCCCGACCAGGAAGCCGGTCGGCCCGACGCCGCCCTCGTCCCGCGCCCCGGCATCCCGCGCCCTGGCGATCTGCGCTACGCCGAGGCCGCCCGCGCCGTGCTCGCCGCGATCCCGCGCTTTCCGGCGCCGATGACGGAGCCGGGGGAGGCATCGGACGAATGGGCCGTCGATGGCCGGCATACCGCGTCGGGCAAGCCGCTGCTGGCCGGCGACCCGCATCTGGCCTTCGGCTTTCCCAGCCTGTGGTATCTGGCGCGGATCGACACGCCGGGGCTCTCGCTCGCGGGTGCGACGGCACCCGGCCTGCCGTTCGTGGTGCTCGGCCATAACGGCCACGTCGCCTGGACCTTCACCACGACCGAGGCCGACACCTCGGACGTGTTCGAGGAGACGGTGCTGCCCGACGGCAATTACCAGACGCCCGACGGCCCAAAACCCTTCGTGACGCGCCAGGAGCGCATCCGCGTACGCGGCCGCAAGCCGGTCACGATCACGGTCCGTGAGACCCGCCACGGCCCGGTGATCAGCGACCTCAACCACCACCCCGGCGGCCCGGTGCTGGCCGTCGCGATGGCGAGCCTGGCACCGGGGGATACCGCCGCCGACGGCATCCTGGCGCTGAACCAGGCCGGCGACGTGGCCGCGGCCGGGCGCGCGGCGGCGCTGATCAGCGCGCCGGTGCAGAACCTGCTGGTGGCGGATGCCGCCGACATCGGCCTGTTCGTCACCGGGCGCGTGCCCATCCGGCGCGCCGGCGACGGCGCGGCCCCGGTGGACGGGGCGTCGGGCAAGTTCGACTGGACCGGCTTCGCCAGCGGCGATGCGCTGCCGCACTATGTCGATCCGCCGAGCGGGCGGCTGGTGAACGCCAACGAGCGCATCGCGCCGCGCGACTTCCCGGTGTTCATGGGCCGCGACTGGTTCGGCGACTGGCGCGCGGTGCGCATCCGCCAGCTTCTCGACCAGGGCGGCAACAAGCTCACGCCGGCCGATTTCGCGCGGATGCAGGTCGATGCGACCAGCACTTTCGCCCGGGCGCTGCTGCCGGTGCTGCGAGAGGTCGCGCTGCCGCCTGAGACGCCGGCTGCGGCGGCTGCGGCGCTGCTCGCGCACTGGGACGGCCGGATGGCGATGGACCTGCCGCAGCCGCTTATTTTCAATGCCTGGGTGCAGCGCTTCTATCAGCTCGTGATGCAGCGCGCCGGGATCGCACATCTGTGGCAGGCCGCCTGGGAGGAATTCACGCAGTGGGTGGTGACGCCGGCGGGCGCCCATTGGTGCGGCGGCGATTGTAACAAGCTGCTCGCGCAGGCGTTGCAGGAGGCGGTGGCGCAGCTTGCCAAGACGCAGGGGCCGGACCCCGCCGCGTGGCGCTGGGGGAGGGTGCATCGGGCGGTGTTCGCGCACCCGCTCCTGGGGCGGCTGCCTGTCATCGGCGCGTTCGCCACGAGCCGCATCCCGGTGCCGGGCGACGACACCACGCTGTTCCGCAGCGGCGCGCCGCTGGGACAGCTCGATGCCGTCCACGGGCCGGAGTTCCGCGGCGTCTATGACCTCGCGAACCTGAACGACAGCCTGTTCATGGCCGCACCCGGCCAGTCCGGCGACATCGCGAGCCGCCACGCCTGGAACCTGCTGCCGGCGTGGCGCGACGGGGTCACGATCCGGCTCGGCCCGGCCCCCGCGCGCGCCGCCTGGACCATGCGCCTCGTTCCGACGCCTGCAAAATCTTCAGACCGGCGTTGACCCGGTGCGGCACGGTATGGATCATAGTGCGTTTCGGTGGACACGAATGACCTACAAGCCACCTCGCCGCCCGCAATTCTTCTACACCACGGCGCCACTGCCGTGCCCCTATGTCGCGGGCCGGACGGAGCGCAAGGTCGTCACCGAGATCACCGGCCCGGATGCCGAGACGCTGCATGACCGGCTGTCGCGCGCCGGCTTCCGCCGCAGCCACAACATTGCCTATGCGCCGGTCTGTCCCGGCTGCCAGTCCTGCGTGCCGATCCGCATTCCCGCCGCGACCTTCCAGCCGGGCCGCACGCTGCGCCGGATCGCGGCGATGAATGCGCTGGTGGAAGGCTTCGAGGTGCCGGCGCGGGCCACCGCCGAGCAGTACCAGCTGTTCCAGCGCTACCAGCGGGCGCGGCACGGCGAAGGCGACATGGCGACGATGAGCTTCTACGATTATCGCGCGATGGTCGAGGACACGCCCATCGAGACCTTCGTCGTCGAGTTCCGCGACCCCGACGACCGGCTGGTGGGCGCCTGCCTCGCCGACCGGCTGAGCGACGGGCTCTCGGCGGTGTACAGCTTCTTCGCCCCCGAACTGGCCCGCCTCTCGCTCGGCACGCACGCGATCCTGTGGCTGATCGAGTATGCGCGGCAGGGCGGCCTGCCGTACGTGTATCTCGGTTATTGGGTGCCGGAGAGCCGCAAGATGGCCTACAAGGCGCGGTTCCGGCCGAGCGAGATCCTGATCGGCGGCACTTGGCGGATGCTGACCGACGCTGACCTGGCCGAGCCGGAGCCTGCCCCCGAGACGACCCTGGTCTCCGAGCCGGCGGACTGATCCGGCCGCGATGGCCGAGCCGGACTGGCTGGTCTGGGGCCGCGAGCTGGCCGCGATCGCGCAGACCGGCCTCGCCTTCACCCGCGACCCCTACGATGCCGAGCGCTATGGCGCGATCCGGGCGCTGGCGGCGCGGATCATGGCCGCCCATTCGCGGGCCGACGGGCGGCTGATCGAGGCGTTGTTCGGCGCCGAGACCGGCTATGCGACCCCCAAGATCGACGTGCGCGCTGCCGTGTTCGACGCGAGCGCCCGCATCCTGATGGTGCGCGAGGTGGCCGATCGCGGCCGCTGGACGCTGCCGGGCGGCTGGGCCGACGTGAACCAGACGGCAGCCGAGTGCGTGGTGCGCGAGGTGCGCGAGGAGGCCGGCTACGAGGTGCGGGCGCGGAAGCTCGCCGCGGTGTGGGACCGCACGCGCCAGGGCAACGCGCCCAGCCCATTTTCGATCACGAAACTGTTTTTCATCTGCGAGCTGGTGGGCGGTGCGCCCGCGATCAGCCTGGAGACCAGCGAAGTCGGCTGGTTCGCCGAGGCCGAGATCCCCTACGACCTCTCGTTCGGTCGCGTGGTGCATCCGCAGATCGCGCGGATGTACGCCCATTGGCGGCATCCGTGGCTGCCGACCGATTTCGACTGACCTCGCCGATTATTGTTAGCGCTTCGTAAGAGCGAAGCTGGTATGATCGTGACATGCACGCAATCGTAATCGGCCTCGCGGCGGTGCTGCTGGGCGGCCCGGCGTTGGCGATGGAGTCTGGCGCGGCGGAGCCTGGCGCGATGGGGTCTGGGGCGGGACCGGCGCTGCCGATCCCGCCCGTCCCGCCGTTTTCGCCCTTCACCGCGTGTGACAACGCGATCGGGGCGGCGCAGTGGGCGGAGCACATCCCGGCCGGCCTGTTGACGGCGATCGGCGTCGTCGAAAGCGGCCGGCCCGATCCCGCCGGCCGGGCGCGGCCGTGGCCGTGGACCATCGACGTGGGCGGCGCCGGCCAGTTCTTCGCCACCAAGGCCGATGCGATCGCGGCCGTCGAGGACTTGCAGGCCAAGGGCGTGCAGTCGATCGACGTCGGCTGCCTGCAAGTGAACCTGATGCACCACCCGCATGCCTTCCCGAGCCTGGACGCTGCGTTCGATCCGGCGACCAACGCGGCTTACGGCGCCGCCTTCCTGCGCGACCTTTTCCACATGACCGGGAACTGGACGATTGCGGCGGCCGACTACCATTCCCAGACCGCCGCGTTCGGCCTGCCCTATGCGCGGCAGGTGATGCTGGCGTGGGGGCATCCGGAGCTGGCGCCGGCGGCACTCCCGGTCCCGCCAAAGCCGGCGACGACCGGCTTCGCGCCGCCGGCGACGGTCTATGCGGCGCTGCCGCCCGCGTCGGCGCACTTTGGGGCCTTTGCACCGCAGACCGCGCATGTTCGGCGCGTTCGCCCAGACTGCGGCCAATTCAGGCGGTCGAGTGCTGCCGCCGCTGGAGCGGGTGCAGCGGCCCGGCTATCGCGCACCGATCGAGACCGCGCAGGCGCCCAACTAGCCTGCGGCACCGCCACCGGTCCGGGCGCCGGTGATCATCGAAACCACATCGTCCATGGTATGCTGCGCGGGAAACGCGATGCCGACCCGGCGACCGAGCCGCATCACCTGGATGCGGTCAGCGACTTCGAAGACCTGCGGCAGACTGTGGCTGATCACCACCACCGGGACGCCGCGGTCCCGCACGGTGCGGATCAGATTGATGACCATACCCGATTCCTGAACGCCAAGCGCTGCAGTCGGTTCGTCCATGATGACGATCCGGCGTCCCCAGGAGACCGCGCGGGCAATCGCCACGCCTTGCCGCTGCCCGCCGGAGAGGGTTTCGACGAGCTGAGACATCGACCTGATCCCGATCTTGAGCGACTTCATGTGTGCGGCTGCCTGCCGCCGCATGGCACGGTTGTCGAGTTTGCGGAACAACACGCCAGCAAGGCCCGACACCCGTTCCTCACGTCCGAGGAAGAGGTTGCTGGTGATGTCCAGTCCAGGTGCAAGCGCCAGATCCTGGAAAACCGTCTCGATTCCGAGTTCGCGCGCGTGCAGGGGATTGCGCATCTGGGTTGGTGCGCCGTCCAGCCGAATTTCCCCGGCGTCGGGGATCACCACCCCGGACAGGATCTTGATGAGGGTGGACTTGCCGGCGCCGTTGTCGCCGACGATCGCCGAAACCTCGCCGGGATAAAGTTCGAAATCGGCGCCGTCGAGTGCCGTGACGCGGCCGTAGTGCTTGATCAGTCCCCGCGCCTCGAGCAGCGGCACGCCGCCGCTGGCAACGCGGGTCGCGGCCGCCGGCCTCGCTCCGACAGCGGGCGTCGTCAACGTACTCCTCGCCGCCGCTGGAGGCGATCGAGCGCCACCGCAAGGATCACCAGCAGCCCGATGGCAATTTCCTGATAGAGTGCATCGACGCCGACGATCGTCAGCCCGTTGCGCAGGATGCCGACGATGAACGCACCAAGGAGCGGGCCGACGATGCTGCCGCGGCCGCCGAAAAGGCTTACGCCGCCGATGACCGCGGCGGTGATGCTTTCGAGATTGTCGGTCTGGCCGGCGTCAGGATTGGCAACCGTGATCCGCCCGAGCAGCAGCAGCGCCGCGACGCCATAGATGACGCCCGCCGCCACATAGGCCGAGATCAGCACCCGATCGACGCGCACACCGGTCAGGCGCGCCGCCGCAAGGTTGTCGCCCACGGCATACATGTGGCGTCCCCACGCGGTCTGTGTCAGCGCGTACCAGACCAGCAGGAGAACCCCGAGCATGGCGAACACGCCGAGCGGCACCGCCGTGCCGCCGATAGGGACATTGTTGCCGAGCACGAGCAGCGCCGGCGGGAGATTGATGATCGAGGCCTCGTTCGAAATCAGCAGCGCAAGCGCGAGCGCGACATTGAAAAAGCCGAGCGTGACGATAAAGGGCGGCAGGCCGATCAGCGCGACCAGCACCCCCTCCGCCAAGCCGAAGCCGGCGGTGACGCCGAAGCCGACAAGCACCGCAACTGCGGGGGACGTCCCGGTCACCGCGAGCTTCGCGACCACGACGCTCGCCAGGACCATGACCAGGCCGTTCGCCAGATCGATACCGGCGACCAGGATGATGAGCGTCTGGCCGATGGCAAGGGTCGCGATCTCCATCGCCTGCTCGGCGATCAGCAGCAGGTTCGGCGCCGTCGCGAAGCGAGGGGCAAGGCCGCCGAAGAGGATGATCTCGGCGATGATAGCGAGAATTGGGCCAAGCAGCCCGGCCGCCCCCAGCCTGGCTGTGGCGATGGCGGCAACGTCCTGGAGGCGGCGCCGCCTCGATGCGACGGTCGCCGCCTCCATGCCTTAGCCCCAACACTCGTGGAGAGCTTGCGCCGGCGCTATGCTCGGAACCGCGGACACGGAATGCAGCGTCACGATCGGCTCGCCGGTGTCGACCCGGGTAGGAAGCTTCTTGCCGTGAGCAGCATCGATCGCCTCGTCGATCGCGACATCCGCCATTTTCGTGGGGAATTGCAGCACATCGGTATCGAACTCGTGGTCTGCGACGGCGTGGACCCCATTGCAGGAGCCATCCATCGACACGATGCGGATTTTCCCGGCAAGGCCGGCTTTCGAGATCGCGGTATAGGCGCCGAAGCCGGCCGGCTCGTTGATCGTCCAGACAAGATTGATGCCCGGCTTTGCCACCAGCGCGTTCTGCATGGCGGTGAGCGCCTTGGTCTGGTCGCCGTTGGTAATCAGATCGACGGCCGCCTCGCCTTTGGTCATCCCGATGCCCTTGAGAAATCCATTCAGCCGCTGCGTGTTGACCGACGAAGCCGGCGTGCCTTCGAGCAGCGCAACAACCGGTTTGGTTCCGCCCATGGCGGCTTTCGCCCACTCGCCGTTTTCGAGGCCGCCCTTGAAGTTGTTGGTGGCGACGAAGCTGTCGGCGACGTTCGGCGGCCCGACCGCGGTATCGACAGCGATCACGGTGACCCCGGCGGCCTTTGCCCGACGCAGTGCGGGCACCACGGCGGCAGACACGCTGGGCACGATAATGATCGACTTGACCCCGCGCGTCGTCAGGTCCTCGATGTCGGAGATCTGGGTGCTTACGTCACCGTCGTATTTTCCGGCCTCGAAGATGAGCTTCACGCCGGTCTGCTTCGCCTTGGCTTCGGCGGCCTTCTGCATGGCCGCGAAATAGGGGTTCGTCAGCGTTTTGACGATGAAACCAACGGTGATCGGCCCGGAGGTCGACTGGGCTCGTGCTGGCGTCGTCGCATCGGCAAACAGCGCTGCCCCTAACAGGGCAGCGCCGACCGCAACCCCAAGTCTGACGGCTGTGCATCGCTCACGCCGTCGATGCTCCGCACGGGTGCCGTGGTCGTCCATTCTTTTCTGCCTCCTTTGCGATATTGTGTGTCTCGACAATGCCGTTGAACAGCCCTTCCGCTGCGAGGGCCAAGTCGCGGCACGATCCATACGGCGGGCCGGCGGGCTAGGCCAGCGGGACGCTGCCGCCGCCGCAGACCCGGGCGGGCTGTTCCGGCGTGGGTAGCCGCTCGAGCGCCTGCCGGGCGCATTTGCGCATCACCGAGGGCAGCGCCTCGGCGTCCAGCGCATCTGAACGGCACAGGAAGCCATCGGCCACGATCGACGGCACGCGCGCGGCATAGAGGTCGAGCCGCAGCTCGAAATGCGTCAGGCCGTGGCGCACCTCGGCGATGCGGCGCCACCCGGCCGGCATCGGCGCTCGGGCCAGCGCCTCGGCCTCCGGCCAGGGCTGGCGCGCGCCAGGGCGTGCCGGGCAGCTCCGTCATGCCGCCGAGCAGGCCCGACGGCGGCCGGCGGCGCAGCAGCACGCGCCCATCCGCGTCGGCGAGCCAGAAATGCGCGCCGAAACGCAGCGGCCGGGACCGTTTCGGTGCGCGGCGCGGCAGGTCGTCCGCGATCCCGGCCCGATGGCCGGTGCAGTCGGCGCGCCACGGGCAGAGCGCGCAGGCGGGCGCGGCGGGGGTGCAGATCGTCGCACCCAGGTCGAACAGGGCTTGCGCGAAATCCGACGCCCGCGACCGCGCCGCATCCTGCGCGCCGAGCCGGGCGGCGGCGGCCCCGATCGCGGGTTTGGCGCCGGGCAATGGGGCGTCGATCGCAAACAGCCGCGCGCACACCCGCTCGACATTGCCGTCGATCGGCACCACGGGGACGCCGAAGGCGATCGCCGCGATCGCGGCCGCGGTATAGGCGCCGATGCCGGGCAGCGCGCGCAGGCCCTCGACGGTGGCCGGAAAGCGGCCGGCCGCCGCGACCGCCCGGGCGCAGGCGTGCAGGTTGCGGGCGCGGGCGTAGTAGCCGAGGCCGGCCCAGGCGGCCATCACCGCCGGCTCGGGTGCCGCCGCCAGCTGTGGCGACATCGGGGAAGCGCGCGAGGAAGCGTTCGTAGTAGGGTGCGACGGCGGCCACCGTCGTCTGTTGCAGCATCACCTCGCTGAGCCAGACGCGATAGGGGTCGGCGGCGGTGCCGGCCGGCGCGCGCCAGGGCAGGGTGCGGCGGTGCCGGTCGTACCAGGCGAGCAGGAGGGCGGCGTCGGGGATGCTCACGCAAAAGGTTCTGACAACCGCCGCGGCGCAGGACAACCGCCGGCGCGGCTTCGGGCCGGTGCCGGTCGCGGCGCTGCTGCCGCGGCTCACGCGCGCCGCCTTCCGCCGCCACGCCGCCGCGATCACCGCGATCGCCGCCGACTGGGAGGCGATCGTCGGCCCAGCGCTCGCTGCCGTCACCGTGCCGCGCAAGCTCGCGGCCGGCACGCTCACGCTCGGCTGCTCGGGGCCGATCGCGCTCGAACTCCAGCACCTGGCGGATCAGCTCATCGCGCGGATCAACATGCATCTGGGCGGCGCCCCGGTGCAGCGGCTGCGCTTCGTCCAGCTTCCGCCTGCGGCGCCCGCGGCGCCGCCCCCGCCGCCCGCGGCGATCCCGGCCGAAGCGGCGGCGCGCCTGGAAGCCAGGCTCGCGGGGCTTTCCGGGGAGCTGCGCGCGGCCCTCGCCTCCCTCGGCACCGCATTGCTGCGGTCGCGGTAGGGCCAAACCCCGGCCAGGAACCGCCGAGTTGTGTGGAAGCGGCCATTCAGGCCTTGATGGCGACCGTGGGCGCTACAGCCACTCCCAGACTGCACCTGGGATTTCTGAAGCGAAGGGGGCTAGCTTTTGATGAACGCCAACAGGTCGGAATTGATCGTGTCCGCTTCCGTCGTGGGCATGCCGTGCGGGAAGCCCTTGTAGGTTTTCAGGGTTCCGTTCTTCAGCAGCTTAGCGGACAGCGGCCCGGCGGCGACATAGGGCACGATCTGGTCGTCTTCGCTATGCATGACCAACACCGGGACGGTGATCTTCTTGAGGTCTTCCGTGAAATCGGTCTGCGAGAAGGCCACGATGCCGTCGTAATGCGCCTTGGCGCCGCCCATCATGCCCTGGCGCCACCAATTCTCGATGACGGCCTCCGAGGCTTTCGCGCCCGGCCGGTTGTAGCCGTAGAAAGGCCCCGCCGCCACATCGCGATAGAATTGCGAACGATTGGCGGCGAGTTGCGTCTGGAAACCGTCGAACACCTCCTTCGGGAGGCCGAGGGGATTGGCCGCCGTCTTCACCATGAGCGGCGGCACCGCGCTAATCAGCGCTGCCTTGGTCACCCGGCTTTCGCCGTGCCGTCCCACATAGTGCGCCACCTCGCCGCCGCCGGTTGAATGACCGACGTGGATGGCGTTTTTCAGGTCGAGATGCGCCGTCAGAGCGGCAAGGTCATCGGCATAGTGGTCCATATCGTGGCCGTCGGCGGTCTGGGTCGAGCGACCATGGCCACGGCGGTCATGGGCGATAACGCGATAGCCATGGTGCAGGAAGAACAGCAACTGCGTGTCCCAATCATCGGCCGACAGTGGCCAGCCGTGGCTGAACACGATCGGCTGACCCGAACCCCAGTCCTTGTAGAAGATGTCCGTACCGTCCTTGGTGGTGATGGTGGGCATGTGAACTCCTGTGAAAGGGTCGCTGCCGTTCCAATTGGAGCACGTTTCCTATCGCCTCGGGGTCGATCGGTCCCGTGCCTTCGTTTGAGGAGTCGCCAAGAGACCCAGCCTCAGCCTGCCGGCGCAGGCCGGCCATGACGACTGGTTCTCGTCCAAGTGCGATTGCCTTGGCGGTCGCGCTGATTGGACTTGAAATCTTGCGCGCAGATCGCCTTGCTAGGGATTGACGGAGCGGGGTTCCGCGCCACGCGCCGGAGGGACGCCCCGGGCCACCTCCGGCCGTGCGCTTGGCCCAACTCGCGCCGTCTTGGCAGGGTTCACACGCACGACAGAGGTTCCGATGCCCGTCTCCCGCCGCACCTTCCTCGCCCTCTCCGGCAGCCTCGCCGCCCTCTCGGCCGCATCGGCACCGGCCTGGGCGCAGGACGCGACGCTCACCGGCGAGCGCGCGGTCGGCGACGCGCGCGCGCCGGTGCGGGTGATGGAGTTCTTCTCGCTGACCTGCACCCACTGTGCCGCCTTCGCCCGCGAGACCTTCCCGCAGGTCAAGAGCGAGCTGATCGACAAGGGCAAGCTCTATTACGTGTTCCGCGACTTCCCGCTCGACCAGGTGGCGCTGCTCGGCGAGATGGTGGCGCGCGCGCTGCCGCCGGATCGCTACGAGCCGTTCCTGCTGGCGATGTTCCGCACCCAGGACCGCTGGGCCTTCGCGCAGGGCGTCAACTCGACCGCGGAGATCGGCAAGATGGCGGCGCTGGCGGGCCTGCCCGCGGACGCGTTCCAGAAGGTGATCCACGACGCCAAGCTGCGCGCCTGGATTCTCGCCGAGCAGGCGGCGGCCGAGAAGCAATACGGCATCAACAGCACGCCGAGCTTCGTGGTCAACGGCCCGAAGGCGAAGAACCTGGTGCATGCCGGCGAGATGTCGTTCGACGCGTTCCAGACGATGATCGCGCAAGCGGCGGGATGAGGCGTTGCCGGTCGCATTCTCCCGGCTGCGGATCGCCGGCTTCAAGAGCTTCGCGGAGGCCGCGAGCCTGGAGATCCGGCCCGGCCTGACCGGGATCGTCGGGCCGAACGGCTGCGGCAAGTCGAACGTGGTCGAGGCGCTGCGCTGGGCGATGGGCGAGAGCTCGGCGCGCAGCCTGCGCGGCGGCGAGATGGATGACGTCATCTTCTCCGGCACCGCCGCGCGGCCGTCGCGCAACCTCGCCGAGGTCACGCTGACTTTGGACGAGACGGTGGGCCTGGCCCCGCCGCCGTTCCAGAACGAGCCGGAGTTGCAGGTCAGCCGCCGCATCGAGCGCGGCGTCGGCAGCGCGTTTTCCGTCAACGGCCGCGAGGCGCGGGCGCGCGACGTGCAGACGCTGTTCGCCGACCTCGCGAGCGGCGCGCGGGCGAGCTCGATGGTGAGCCAGGGGCGGGTGGCGGCGATCGTCAACGCCCGGCCCGACGAGCGCCGCGCGGTGCTGGAGGAGGCGGCCGGCATCACCGGGCTGCACGCGCGCCGGCACGAGGCGGAGCTGAAGCTGCGTGCGGCCGAGGCCAATCTGGCGCGGGCCGAGGATTTGCGCGGCCAGATGGAGGCGCAGCTCGCGGGCCTGAAGCGGCAGGCGCGGCAGGCGAGCCGCTGGCGCAACCTGTCGGGTCATGTTCGCGAGGCGGAGGCGGAGCTGCTGGCGATCCAGCGCGCGGCGGCCGCAGAAGCGCGGGCGGCGGCAGAGGCGGCGTTGCACCGTGCGCGCGATACGGCAGCCGGGGCGCTGGAGGCGGCGACCGGGGCCGCGGCGCGCGCCGCCGAGGCCGAGGCGGCGCTGCCGGCGCTGCGCGGCGAGGAGGCCGAGGCGCGCACGGCGCTGGAGCGGCACCGGCTGGCGCAGGAGAGCCGCGCCGCCGAGGAGGCGCGGGCACGGGCGGCGCTGGCCGAGGCGGAGGCACGGGTACGGCAGATCGCGCGCGATCTCGGCCATGCCGAGCAGCTTGCCGGCGATGCGCAAGCGGCCGGCGCGCGGCTCGGGTCGGAGGACGCGGCGCTGGCCCAAGCGGAGGCGCTGCTGCCGGGAAGGGTCGCGGCGGCGGCGGCGCGGGCGACAGCGGCGGAGGCAGCGGCACGGGCGGCCGATGCTGAGGCCAACATTGCCACCGAGGCGGCGGCGGCCGTGCAGGCGACCGCGCAGGAATTGCAGCGCGCGCTGGCGCAGGCCGAGGCACGCGCCCGCCGGGCCGCCGAGCAGCGGAGCAGGATCGAGGAGGAGCGCCGGCGGGCGGCCGGTCAGGCGGTCGATCCGGGGCGGCTGGCGGCGGCGGATGCGGACGAGCAGGCAAGCGCCGCCGCCCTCGCCGCCGCTCGCGCGGCGCTGGAAGCGGCCGAGCAGGCGCGAGCGGAAGCAGCGGCGATGGCAGCGACCGCGCGGGAGCGGCTGTCTCGTGCCGATGCGGCGCGGGCGCGCCTCGCGGCCGAGGCGCAGGCGATCGGCGAGGTTTTGGCGGTCAAGGACGGCGAGCGCTGGCCGCCGATGGTCGATACTCTTGCGGTGCCGGCCGGGCTGGAGGCGGCGCTGGGTGCCGCACTGGGCGAGGAACTGGCTGCGGCCTCCGACCGCGAGGCCGCCCGCCACTGGCGTCTTCTTCCGGCGCTGCCGGCCACCCCGCTGCCGGCGGGCAGCCGGCCGCTGGCGGCCGAGGTCGAGGCGCCGAGCACGCTGGCCCGCGCGCTCGGCGGCATCGGGCTGGTCGAGGACGAGGCGGCGGGGGAGGCGGGGCAGGCGGCGCTGGCGCCCGGCCAGACGCTGGTCTCGCGTGCCGGCGCGATCTGGCGCTGGGACGGCTATACCGTGCGCGCCGGCACACAAACGGCGGCGGCGGTGCGGCTGCAACAGCGCAACCGGCTGGCGATGCTGCGCGCGGCGCTGCGGGACGCAGAGGCGGAGATGGCAATGGCACGCGACGCGTGCCAGGCCGCCGACCTCGCCGATCGCGACGCCGCGGCGGCGGAGCAGCGCGCCCGCGCGGCAAGGCGGGATGCCGAGCAGATCGCCGAGCGCGCCCGGGCCGCCGCGGCGTCGTTGCGGGCGCAGGCGGCGAATGCGGCCAATCGGATCGCGGCGCTGGAGGAAAATCTCGCCGCCCTGCTGCCGGAGGCGGCGGAGGCTGACGCGATGCTCGCCGAGGCGCGGGCGCGGCAGGCGGCGCTGCCCGACCTCGCGGCATCCCGCGCGGTGGTGGCGGCGGCGCGGGAGGCACTGACCGCGGCTCGCGCCGAGGAAGCCGCTGCCCGCGCCGCCCACGCGGCACTCGTGCGCGAGGCCGAAGCGACCGCGCAGCGCCGGGCCGCGATCGGGCGGGAGCGGGCCGACTGGGGATCGCGCGCCCGCGACGCTGGCGGGCGCGTGACCGACCTTTTTTCGCGCGCGACCGAGGCGCAGGCCGAGCTGGCCGCGCGCGCCGCCGCGCCCGCCGAGGCGGCGTCGCGTCGCGCCGAGGCGCTGGACGCCCTCCAGGCGGCCGAGGCCGAGCATCGCCGCGCCGCCGACCGGCTCGCGGGGGCGTCGGACGCAGCGGCCGCGGCGGCCCGTGCCGCCCGCGCCGCCGAGGCGGCCCTCGCGGCCGCGCGCGAAGCCGTGGTGCGCGCGGAGGCGGGGGTGGAGCAGGCGATGGCTCTGTGGGGCGCCGTCGCCGAGCGCATCCTGGAGCGGCTGGGGGAGAACGCCGCACTGCCCGACCCGCCGGCCGCCCCCGGGCCGGAGGCCGAGGACAAGGCACGGCGGCGCCTCGAACGCTTGCAGCGCGAGCGCGAGGAGATGGGGCCGGTCAATCTGCGCGCCGAACTGGAAGCGGGCGAGGTCGAGGCGCGGATCGCCGGGCTCGACGCCGAACGCGACCAGCTCGCGACCGCGATCGCCAAGCTGCGCGGCTCGATCGGCCACATCAACCGCGAGGGGCGCGAACGCCTGGCCGCGGTGTTCCAGGACGTGGATCGCCACTTCCAGGCGCTGTTTTCCCGCATGTTCGGCGGCGGCCGGGCGCATCTCGCTTTGCTCGGCTCGGACGATCCGCTGCAGGCGGGGCTGGAGATCTACGCCCAGCCACCCGGCAAGAAGCTGGCGACCCTCTCGCTGCTGTCGGGCGGCGAGCAGGCGCTCACCGCGCTCTCGCTCATTTTCGCGGTGTTCCGCTGCAATCCGGCGCCCGTCTGCGTGCTCGACGAGGTGGATGCGCCGCTCGATGACGCCAACGTGGGCCGGTTCTGCGCGCTGCTCGACGACATGGTGCGTGATTCCGGCACGCGGTTCCTGGTGGTGACGCACCATCACCTGACGATGGCGCGGATGGACCGGCTCTATGGCGTGACCATGCAGGAGCGCGGCGTCTCGACGCTGCTCTCGGTCGATCTCGTGCAGGCGGCCGGGATGGTCGAGCCGCCGCGGATGGCGGCGGAGTAGGGCGCCCGGTCCGGCGCGGCCGCCGCGAATGCGGCTGCGCCCGCCTTCACCCCTCCCCCAACCCCCTCCCGCAAGGGGAGGGGGCTTTGATGGTCGACTCCCCCTCCCCTTGCGGGAGGGGGCCGGAGGGAGGGGGGCGAGCAGTCGATACGTTCGGCCGCTACCATTAGGTCACGCCTCTCGAACTACACCTTATCGGCCCAAGGAAGCTCACGTGCTGGAGACATTAGCCGCACTGCTCGGTGCCACCGCGATCGCAGTCCCGATCACACGCCGGCTGGGGCTTGGCAGCATTCTCGGATACCTGGTCGCGGGCGTCGTCATCGGCCCCTCGGGGCTGCGGCTGGTCACCAACGTGGGGCAGATCGCCAGCGTCTCGGAGCTCGGCGTCATCATGCTCCTGTTCCTGATCGGCCTTGAACTGCGCCCCCACCGGCTCTGGATTCTCCGCAAGGCGGTGTTCGGCCTCGGCCTGGGCCAGATGGTTCCGAGCGCGCTGGTGCTCGCGGCACTCGCCCATGTCGCCGGTGTCCCGTGGACGGGTGCTGCGGTGATCGGCGCAGGTCTGGCGCTGTCCTCGACGGCCATCGTGCTGCCCATGCTCGGCGAGCGGAACCTGCTCTCCTCCACGGCAGGGCGGGACAGCTTCGCGGTTCTGCTGTTCCAGGACATGGCCTTCATTCCGCTGGTGGCACTGGTCCCGCTGCTGTCCGGCGGCCCGGTGCCGACGCAGATCCCGTGGCTCGCGGTCGCGCGGGGCCTGGCGGCGATTGCCGTCATCCTGGTGGGCGGAAGTTTCCTGATCCGGCCGATCTTCCGCATGGTGGGCGGCGCGAAGACGCAAGAGGTGTTCACGGCAACCGCCCTGCTGCTGGTTGTCGGCACGGCGGCACTCGCCGACTGGGCCGGGCTGTCGATGTCGCTTGGCGCCTTCATGGCAGGGGTGCTGCTGTCCGATTCCGAATATCGGCATGAACTTCAGGCCGACATCGAACCCTTCGAGGGCCTGCTGCTCGGCTTCTTCTTCATCTCGGTCGGGATGTCGGCCAATCTGGGATTGGCCTTGCGCAGCCCCGCCACGGTTGCCGTCTCTGTGGTCGTGCTGGTCGTGACCAAGATCGCAGTCGCCTTCCTCCTCGGGCTGGTCAAGCGCGGCAACGTGAGGAATTCCCTGCGCTTCAGCTTGGCCCTTCCAGAGGGCAGCGAGTTCGGCTTCGTGCTGTTCGGCGTGGCCGTCGCCGAAGGCGTGCTGGCGCAGCCCCAGGCCGATCTGGCGACCCTGGTGATCGCGGTCTCGATGGTGGTGGCGCCGATCCTGTTCGCGGCCTCCGAGCAACTCGTCATTCCGCGCCTCGGCCGGCGGCCGGAGCCGGTCTATGATCGGATCGACGGCCCGCCGACGCCGGTGATCATCTGCGGGTTCGGACGCGTGGGCCAAGTGGTCGGCCGGATTCTTCGTATGCAAAGAATCCCGTTCACGGCGCTTGAGAAAGATTTGAGCCAGGTCGAGGTGATGCGCCGGTTTGGGGCCAAGGTGTATTTTGGCAATCCGACCCGCGAAGAGGTGCTGCGCGCGGCCGGCGGGGAGACGGCCCGGGTGCTTGTCGTTGCGCTGGACGACATGGATGAGACGCTGGCGGTGGTCGAGATCGCGAAGCGTCACTTCCGAAACCTGGCGATCTTCGCCCGCGCCCGCAACCGGCGGCACGCCCACCTGCTGATGGACGTCGGCATCACCGGGATCATTCGGGAGACGTTCTTCTCAAGCCTGCGTCTGACCGAGATGGTGCTCGAGGCACTCGGCATCCCGCCCGAGACGGCCCACCAATCGATCGAGCTGTTCCGCGAGCACGACGAACGCAATCTGGTGGCAACTCACACCATCGCGGGCGACGAGGAGAAATTGATTCAAAGCGCGCAACAGGCGGCACAAGAGCTCGAGGGCCTGTTCGAGGCCGATCGCGAACAAAGATCCGAATCCGCGGAAGCCGGCGTCCGGGCCGAGTAACGGCGCCGCGTGTCAGATCGACACCGGCGCGCCTGCCGCTGCGAGGAAGGTGCGCAGCGGCGCGTCATCCGCCGTCAGCGGGAAATGGCACGCGGCGAGCCGTCCACCGCCACCGAGCTCGCGCAGCAGCGGCGGCTCCTCGCGGCAGCGCGCCTGGGCCTTCGGACACCGTGTGTGGAAGCGGCAGCCGGGCGGCGGGTTCAGCGGGCTGGGCACCTCGCCGACGAGAACCGCGCGCGTGCGCCGCTCGCCGGCACCCGCCTCGACGATCGGCACCGCCGCGATCAGCGCCCCGGTATAAGGGTGGGCGGGGCTCTGGAACACCGTCTCGGTCGGGCCGAGTTCCACCATCGAGCCGAGATACATCACCGCGGTGCGGGTCGCGATCTGGCGGATCACGCTAAGGTCGTGGGCGATAAAAACGTAGGTGAGGCCGAGCCGCTGCTGCAGGTCCATCAGCAGGTTCACGACCTGCGCCTGCACCGAAACGTCGAGTGCCGAGACCGGCTCGTCGGCGACGATCAGGCTGGGCTCCAGCGCCAGCGCGCGCGCGATGCCGATGCGCTGGCGCTGGCCGCCGGAGAACTCGTGCGGGAAGCGGTCGAGGTACTCGGGCCGCAGTCCGACCAGATCCATCAGCTCGACCAACCGCGCCCGGATCGCGTGCCGTGGCCGGCGCCGGCCGTCGCGCCCGCGATGCACGCGCAGCGGCTCGGCGATCAGGTCGCCGACCCGCCGGCGGGGGTTGAGCGAGGCGTACGGGTCCTGGAACACCATCTGCATTCGCGGCCGCAGCCGCCGCATCGCGCGCCGGCCCAGATGCGTGATGTTGGTGCCGTCGAACATGATTTCGCCCGAGGTCGGTTCATAGAGCCGCAGCAGGCAGCGGCCGAGCGTCGATTTGCCGCAGCCCGACTCGCCCACCAGCCCCAGCGTCTCGCCAGGAAAAACCCGCAGCGATACGTCATCGAGCGCATGCACCATCTGGCGCCCGCCCGCCTGCAACCGCCCGCCAACGGGAAAGTGCTTGGTGATGTGACGCGCCTCCAACAGCGCCGCGCGCGGTGCGCCGGTCACGCCACCGCCTCCGGCACGCTGACCTCGCCATGTTCCTCGATCAGGAAGCAGGCGATGTCCTGCGCGCCGCGGCGGTACAGCGGCGGGCGCGTGCGGCAGCGATCGTGGGCGTGTGGGCAGCGCGGCCGGAACGGACAACCCGAGGGCATGCTGGCGAGGGCCGGCGGGTTGCCGGGGATCGCGCGCAGCCGCGCCGGCTTCGGGCCGAGCATCGGCGGGATCGAGTTCAGCAATCCGACCGTGTAGGGGTGGCCGGGGCGGGCGAAAATGTCGCGCTTGGGACCGCCCTCGACGATACGGCCGGCGTACATCACCAATACCCGGTCGGCCACGTCGGCGACCACGCCCATATCGTGGGTGATCAGCACGACCGAGGACTTGAAGTCCTGGCGAAGCTGCTCGATGAGCCGCAGGATCTGCGCCTGCACGGTGACGTCGAGTGCCGTGGTCGGCTCGTCGGCGAGCAGCAGCGAGGGATTGCACGACAGCGCCATCGCGATCATCACCCGCTGCCGCATCCCGCCCGAGAGCTGGTGCGGGTAGCGGCTGACCTGCCGGTGCGGGTTGGGGATGCCCATCGCGCCGAGCAGTTCGATCGCGCGGGCGCGGGCAGCGCGCCGGCCGAGCTTGAGATGGGCGCGGATCTGCTCCTCGATCTGCCAGCCGATCGTATAGACCGGCGTAAGCGCGGTCATCGGATCCTGGAAGATCATCGCGATCTCCTCGCCGCGCACCTGGCGCAGCGCCGAGCGCGACAGACCCATCAGTTCGCGCCCCTTGTAGCGGATCGACCCCGTGATCTCCGCGTTGGGATCAATGATCAGACCCATGACGGCGAGCGCGGTCAGCGTCTTGCCCGACCCCAATTCGCCGACGATGCTGACGATTTCCTGCCGCCCGATCTCGAAGGAGACGCCATCGACCGCGCGCAGCCGGCCGCGCTCGCTGCGGAACGCGACGCCGAGGTCGCGGACCGCGAGCAACGGTTCGTCGGGCTCAGCGCCCATGCCGCACCCGTGGATCGAGCAGCGCGTAGCCGACGTCCACCGCCGCGTTCGCCATCACGACGAAGAACGCGGCGTACATCACCGCTGCCATGATCACCGGCAGGTCGAGGTTCTGTAGCGCGATATAGGTGACGTAACCGACGCCCTGCAGCCCGAACACCACCTCGGTCAGCAACGCGCCGCCGCCGACCAGCGCGCCGAAATCCAGCCCGAACATCGACACGAAGGTGATCAGGGAAGTGCGCAGCGCATGGCGCAGCAGGATCCGCGTCTCGCTCAGCCCCTTCGCGCGGGCGGTGCGGATGTAGTCCTCCTGGTACGCCTCGATCAGGCTGGCGCGCAGCACCCGGCCATAAAGTCCGATGAACAGGATGGCGAGCACGAACCACGGGATCAGCATCGTCTTGAACCAGAGGAACGGCTCCTCGGTCAGCGGCTTGTAGCCTAACCCCGGCACCCACGAGAACAGCCAGGTGTCGTGCAGCCGGCTCTGTGTGAGCAGGTTGGCGACCTCGCCCACCCAGAATACCGGCATGGAGATGCCGATCAGGCCGAGGACCATCAGCAGTCGGTCGGTCACGCTGCCGCGCGTGGCCGCCGCGATCAGGCCGACCAGGATGCCGCCGACCACCCAGATCACCGCCGCCCCCAACACCAGCGACAGCGTCACCGGAACCGCCTGCAGGATGGTCGGGATCACCCTCTGCCCGCGGTTGACAAACGAGGTGAGGTCGCCGGTGACGAACAGCTTCCGCATCAGCAGCACGTATTGCACCGGCAACGGCTGGTCGAGGCCGAAGCTGTGGCGCACCGCGGCCAGCACTTCGGGCGAGGCGTTGCGCCCAGCGATGCGGGCCGCCGGATCGGCGCCCGGGGTGGCGAAGAAGATCAGGAACACCAGCACGCTGATGCCGAACATCACGAAGATCATTTGCCCCAGTCGCTGCAGGACGGTGGCGAGCATCAGCCGCCGATCCGCAGCTTGGAACGCGGGTCGAGCGCATCCCGAACGCCGTCGCCGAACACGTTGAGCGCGAGCACCGTCAGCACGATCGCCAGCCCCGGCGCGACCGCAACCAGCGGACGGGTGTAGATCATGCTCGCCCCGTCCTGGATGATGGTGCCCCAACTCGCCGCCGGCGGCTGCACGCCGATCGAGAGGAACGAGAGCGCGCTCTCGGTCAGCATGTTGAGCGCCATCATCAGCGGTGCGAACACGATCAGCGTGGTCATCACGTTGGGCAGGACGTCGCGCAGCAGGATGCGCCCGCTCGGCACGCCGAGGCCGATCGCAGCCAGCACGAACTCGGTCCGCTTGAGCGACAGCACCTGGCCGCGCACCGGCCGCGCCACATAGGGCACGTACACGATGCCGATGATGCAGATCGGCAGCGCGAGGCTGCCGGCCGACAGCGTGACTGGCCCGATCTGGATGCCGTGGCTGATCAGCACGATCGAGAGCGAAATGGCGAGCAGATAGATCGGGAACGCCCACAGGACGTCCAGCAGCCGCGCCAGCACCGCGTCGATGACGCCGCCGAAGAAACCGGCGACGATGCCGACGATCGCTGCCAGCACGAGGCAGATCACGGTGGCACAGCTCGAGATCAGCAGCGAGTTGCGACCACCGTAGAACAGCCGCGCCATGACGTCGCGGCCCTGCTCGTCGGCGCCGATGAAGTAGGGCCCGCGCCAGGTCGGGCCGATCGGCGTCACGCCGAGCCCAAGCCCAGCCGTGTCCGCTTGCATCACCGGAACCGACCGGCCACCGAGCGTGAACGTGCCATCGATGTTGGAGACGAAGGGGTCGGTTCCGGAGACGTGCCGGGCATAGAGCGGGGCCGCGATGCAGGCGAGCAGGATCAGCACGAGCACCAGCAGCGCCGCCATCGCCGCCCGGTCCTGCGCCAGCTTGCGGGCTGCGGTCGCCCAGACGCCGCGCTCCGGCCGGGCCTCGGGCTCAACCGCGACCGCCGGCGTCTCAGGCGGCAGCGCGGTGGAGGACATCGACGGCTACTGCACCCAGACCCGCGAGAACACCATGTGGATCTGGTCGCTGAAGGTGTAGTTGCCGAGCCGCTTGGAGACGAAGTCCAGATGCTGCGGCGTGAACAGGGGCGCGACCGGCGCCGCATCGGTGATTTCGTGGTCGATCTTGGCCCACATCTTGTCGGCAGCCTTCTCGTCGGTCACCGCTGTCGAAAGTGCCTGCTTCATCTGCGCATCGATCTTCTGGTCGCAGAAACCGGAGATATTGACCGACGAGTCCGAGCCGGGATGGAAGTTGCCGCAACTGAACAGCACGTTGAGGAAATCCGACGGAGCCGGATAATCCTGGAACCAGTCGGTGAGGCTGATCTGCACGTTGTTCTTGGTGTTCTGGATGTAGGTGAACTGGATGTTGGCCGAGATCGGCTTCAGCGAGGCGTGAAAGCCGATTCCCTCCAGCATACTCTGCAGGTAGGTGCCGACCGCCCGCTCCGCGGTGCGATCGGGTACGATCAGCGTCACGTTCTTGCCCACCGCCCCGGCCTTCTGCATCAGCGCCTTCGCTTTGGCCACATCCGGCGCCGACCACTTGGGACCTGGATCCTTGGTGTACGGGCAGTAAGCCTGGTAGGCGGGGAAGCCGGGCGGCAGAACCTGGCAGGTGGGCTGCGCCAGCCGCGGGCCGCCGAACAGGTTCACCGTCGCGCGCCGATCGACCGCATAGTTCACCGCCTTGCGCACGTCCTCGTTGTCGAACGGCGCCATGCGCGTGTTCATCGCCACGTAGTAGAACGCGAACAGCCGGTTGATGTGGATCTGCTTGGCGAAGCGCGTGCCGAGCTCGCCCAGCCGGTCGGTCGGCGGCTGGTCGAACATCCAGTCGGCCTGGCCGTTACCGACCGCCGTGATCTGCGCCTCCGCCTGCAGCCCGTAATTGTAGTCGATCTCGTCCACGTAGCCGTCCGGCTGCGCCTCGGCGTCCCACTGCTTGAAGTGCGGATTGCGCACCAGGCGCAGCCGCTTGTTTGGCTGGTAGCTGGCGATCATGTACGGCCCAGTGCCGGGGGCCGGCTGCGTGCCGAGGTCGTGCGCCGGCGTGTCGGCGGGCAGGATCACGCCGAACGGCACTGCGAGCTGATAGAGGAACTCGGCGTCTGGGTGCGTCAGGTGGAAGGTGACGGTGTTGGCCTTGTCGTCGGCCACCACGCCGCCGTCGAGCGTGCAGCTTGCCGGGGTCTTGAGGCAGGCATCGGCGCCGACGATCACGTTGTACCAGGTGCCGGCGTTCGGGTTGGACACCTTGAACAGGCGCTGGAACGACGCGACCACGTCGTGCGGCGTGACCTGCGCGCCGTTGGAGAAGGTGATGCCCTTGCGCAGGGTGAACACATAGGTCTTGCCGCCGTCCGTCGGCTTGGGCACGGATGCGGCGATGTCGGGCACCACGTCGTTGCTCGCCTCGCCGGGCACTTTGGGGAACGTCACCAGTCCGTCATAGGTGTTGTAGAACACCTGCCAGAACATGACGGTATAGTTGATCTGCGGATCAATCGTCCCCTCCGAGGCGGACGCGACCAGCCGCAGCGTGCCGCCGCGGTGATGCTGCGCGGACTGCGCCAGCGCCGTGCCGGATAGCAGCGAGGCCGCGCCGAACACGGCGGCGGCGCTCACCAGGGTTCGCATCTTCGACATGGGACGTTCCCTCCGTTGACCAGGGCAGATCACAGGATCTTTGTTGCAACGCCGCCAACACGTCGCCGTTCAACTGGTCGTGCGCACACGTCGTCGTGCGCGCGGCTATCCGCCCGCGCTGACGAAACCGCCCCCGCCGCCGCGGGCCCCACCCCGTGCCGGGCGCGGGTTGGGGATCACGTGGCGACGGTCGCGGCGCCGCGGCGAGTGGTCTGTGCGGCGCCGCAGCACTTGGACCTTCAATCACCGCGCCGTCATGCCCAAACGTGCCGCCCGCGGATCGGAGTGCTACGCATGGCGGACGACGAGACGGATAGCTATGCGGTCGAGAGCCGCAACCGGCTGCGGCGCAAGTACGAGCGCGGCCATTACGACCGCGAGACCGTCCATGCCATCCTGGACGCGGCGATGCTCTGCCACGTCGCCTACGTGATCGACGGCCAGCCCTACTGCACGCCGACCGCGTTCTGGCGCGAGGGCGATCGGCTGCTGTGGCACGCCTCCTCGGCCAGCCGTGCGATCCGCGCGCAGAGTGCGGGCATCCCGGTCTGCGTGACGGTGGCACTGATGGACGCGATCGTGCTGGCGCGCTGCGGCTTCAATCACAGCATCAATTACCGCAGCGTGATGGCTTATGGCCGCGCGCGCGCGATCGAGGGCACCGAGGCGAAGCTGGCTGCGATGGACAATTTCATCGACCGCTTCTTCCCCGGTCGCGCCGCGACCCTGCGGCCGCCGTCGCCCCAGGAAATAAAGGCGACCACGCTGGTGGAGATGGAGATCGAGACCGCGGCGGCGAAGATCCGTGATCTTCCAGTCCATGACGAGGAGGAAGACTACGCGGTGCCGGCGTGGACGGCGCTGATCCCGGTGCGCCAGGTGCTGGGGGCCGCGGAGGAGTGCCCGCGCCAGCTTCCCGGCCTCGCGACCCCAGCCTGGACCGCGCTCTATCCCGAGGACCGGCGGCTGGATGAGGCGGTCGCCGAGGCGTATCGCGCGCACTACCGCTGAGCGTCGTGCCGGTTAGGGTTGGTTCGTTGGGCGATGAGTATCAGAACAGCGCGCGCGCCATATCCCGCCGGCTCAGGCGGGAGAGGATGGCGAGCGGCGCGTGCGCGGGGTGCGCCAGGACGTCGGGCGCGACGGAAAAGGTCTGCTCCAGCGCGTTGCGCCCGGAAAGTGCCGCGTGGGGCACCTGGTCGGTATAGACCATCCACACCCGATCGGGCGGGAAGGCCACCTCCTCGGCGGGCGCGCTCTGCTGCCAGGCGAGGTCGCTCTTTGCAGCATCGTGCAGCGCCAGCATGGTCTGGTCATAGAGGGTCCGCCGCGTCTTGGTGACGCCGAGCAGTGCCAGGGCACTCGCCATGCCGGGCAGCGGACGCCCGGCCCGCGGCAGGAAGGTGCCAGCGTAGCTCTCGAAATCCGGACCGACGCGCCAGACGCGATCGACGCCGTGCCGATCCACATTGGCGAACACGCGCAGGATGCGCGCCCCGCCGGTCGGCGAGGACGGAAACGCGTCCACGTGCCGCCGCCGGTCATCCCTGCGCCAGGACGTCACCCGGCCCGCGATCTCCACCGGACGGAAGCTGGCGCGGGCGCGCGACAATCCCGGGCGGTAGCGCGGTGCGATGGCGAGCACGAGCGCCTCGGCGAAGCGTCCGAACCGCTCCTGCATGTCGGCGATAGCGGCGAGGCCAGGGCCGGCGAGGGTGCTGCCCTTCACGGCGCCGCGGCGCGGGTCGTAGCTGACATTCTTGCGGCCGGCATTGCCGAGATCGCCGGCGGCTTCGATCAGCCGGCAATCCTCGGGCGTCAGGGCAAACCGCAGTTCGGGAAAGATCAGCACCGCGCCGCCTTCGAGGGCCGCGAGGGCGCGGTCGGCGAGGGCGGCGTCGGCACCGTCCAAGGCCGCAAGTTCGATGCTTTCAATCATCGTGTCTCTCCCTAGCCCCGGCTTCGCATCAGGATCAGCCGCGAGGCGATGTTGATCAGCAGCACGAACAGCGTGACCAGCAGCGCCGCCGCGTAAGCGAGCGCGTTCGCCGACGCAAACGGCTCGTTGATGAAGGTCCAGATCGCGTAGGTCAGGTAGCCGATCGGCGCGTGCGTCAATTGCCCGTTCCATAGGTAATTGGACCACCCCGCAGTGTAGAGCAGCGGCGCGGTTTCGCCCACCGAGATCGCGAGTGCCAGCAGGACGCCGGTCAGCACGCCAGGCAGCGCCATCGGCAGCGAGATGCGGAACAGCACGCGGGCATCGCCGGCGCCGAGCGCATAGGCAGCCTCCCGCAGCTCGTTCGGCACCTGCGCCAGCGCCAGCTCGGTGGTGCGGCAGATATAGGGAAGCGAGATCAGCGCCAGCACGATCGACGCGGCGGCGACCGAAAAACCCCAGCCGAGATCCTGCACCATCGTGATGTAGCCGAAATACCCGAGCACGATCGAGGGCATTCCGACCAGCACGTCGGAGAGGAAGCGCGTGATGCGCGCCCAGGTGGTGTGGGAATACCCGGCGACATAGGCGCCCGCGGCGATACCGATCGGCACCGCGAGCAGCAGACCGCCGACGCTCAACACGACGGTGCCCTCGATCGCGTTCAGCAGCCCGCCGCCGGTCCCCTGCGTGATTTGCGTGAACAGCGACAGCCGCATGGCACCGAGGCCGCGCCCGACCACCACGGCGATGATCCACACCATCGCCGCCGAGAGCACCGCGAGGCAGGCGCCGGTCAGCCCCCAGCCGATGACGTTGCCGATCCGCCGCTGGCGCGCGCGGGCCGCGCGCGCCAGCCCCCTGCGCGCGGGCGCCGGTGCCAGCGTTGCGGACATGCTCAGAACGCGCCCGCACGGCGGCCGCGATGCTCGCCGACATAGAGCAGCAGCCGCGCCGCCGCGTTCACCGCGACCGCGATCAGCGCCAGGATCAGCGCGATTTCGGCCAGCGAGCGCACCGCCATCTCGGACGGGTCCTGCAGCGCGCTGTCGAGCTGCGAGACGATGAACGAGGCCATCGTCGCGATCGGCGAATAGATGTTGTGCGGCAGATAGTTCAGCGCGTTGCCGCTGACCATCAGCACCGCCATCGTCTCCCCCAGCGCCCGCCCGGTGGCGAGGATCGCGGCCCCGATCAGCACCCGCCGCGTGCCGGGCAGCATCGCCTTCCACACCATCTCGAACCGCGTGGCGCCGAGTGCCAGCGCCGCCTCCCGCACCGAGGCAGGTTGCGCCACCAGCGCATCGCGCAGCGTGGCGGTGATCAGCGGCACGACCATCAGCGACAGCACCAGCCCCGCGGTCAGCAGCCCGTAGCCGCTGCCCGGCGGGCCGCGAAAGATCGGCAGGAAGGAGAGCGTGCGGGCGAGGAACGGATAGAGGTGATGGCCGAGAAAGGGGATCAGCACCACGTAGCCCCAGAGGCCATAAACGACGCTCGGGATCGCGGCGAGCAGCTCGACCAGCGCCGACAGCCATAGCCGCAGCCGGCTCGGCACCGCCTCGGCGAGAAACACGGCGGCACCCACGCCGATCGGCAGCGCGATCAGCATCGCGATCAGGGTGGTGAGCAGCGTGCCCACGATCAGGAACAGGATGCCGTATTGCGCCCCCGGCTGCACCGCTACACCCGCGACCGTGACCGGGTCGGCGTAGAGGTTGCCGAGACTCCAGAAGTCGCGCACCACGAAACCCGGTCCGTTGAAGCGGATCGCGGGCCAGGCATAGATGCCGATGAACAGCACGATCAGCACCAGCGAGACGGGCAGCACGCCGGCGACGGTCGCGAGCAGGGTGCGGAAGCGCATCGGGGGCTTTCTTGGCGGGCGAGGGAGGGGAAAGCAAGTGGGGCCAGGGCAATCGCTTGAATGGTTGGAACGAGTCCAACTGCTCCTCTCCGCCCGCGCTTGCGTCGCCAGCGCGGGCGGAGAGGGAGAACGACAGCCGCGTACGGATATGTCGCGTCAAGCAGCTTCGCCTTGCGCCGCTCTGCCGTTCTCCTCACTCTGCGCCCCGCACCTGAGGGGAACCACCGATGCCGCACGCCGAGACCGGGCGGCGCACCATCGTCACCGGCGCCGCCAGCGGCATCGGGGCGGCACTCGCGACCCTGCTGATCGCCGAGGGCGGGCGCGTCGCCTGCCTCGATCGCAACCAGGAGGGTGCCGCGCGGGTCGCCGGCGGCCACCCGGCGCTGGCCTGCGACGTCGCCGACGAGGCGAGTGTCGCGCGCGCGATCGCAGAGGCGGCCGCGGCGCTGGGCGGCATCGACGCGCTCGCCACCTGCGCCGGGCTCGCCGACACCACGCCGAGCCTTGAGATCGACGTCGCGACGTTCCGTCGGATGCACGAGGTCAACGTGATCGGCACCTTCCTCTGCGTCCGCGAGGCCGCGGCCCGCATGGAACGCGGGGCGCGCATCTGCACGGTCGCCAGCATCGCCGGCCTGCGCGGCGGCGGGCTGTCGGGCACGGCGGCGTATGCTGCGAGCAAGGGGGCGGTGCTGGCGCTGACCAAGAACCTGGCGCGCGTGCTCGGCCCGCGCGGCATCGCGGTCAACGCGATCGCACCCGGCTCGACCGAGACGCCGATGCTCGCCGCGGCACTCGCAGACCCCGCGAACCGCGCGCGGCTCGAGGGGATGAACGCGCTCGGGCGCATCGGCGCGGCCGAGGAAATCGCGGCCGCGATCGCCTGGCTGCTCTCCCCGCCGCGTCCTATGTCCACGGCGCCACGCTGGTCGCCGACGGCGGTTTGGTGATGCTCTGAACGGACGGGAAGGACGCACGTGATGATCCAGCGACGCGCAGTGGCGAAGGGCGCCTTCGGCGGTGGCCTCGCGGCGGTGGGGCTCGCCCGCCGGGGCCGGGCGGCCGCGCAATTCAACCTCAAATGCGGCAACAACCTGCCGCTCACGCATCCGCTCAACGTGCGGCTGGCGCAGGCGGTCGCGCGCATCCAGCACGAGACCAACGGGCGCGTCGCGATCCAGGTGTTTCCCAACAACGTGCTCGGCGGCGACACCGACATGCTGAGCCAGGTGCGCGTCGGCGCGATCCAGCTCTTCCCGCTCTCCGGCCTGATCCTCTCGACCGTGGTGCCGGTCGCCTCGATCAACGGCATCGGCTTCGCGTTCAAGGACTATGACCTGGTCTGGCCGACGATGGACGGCGCGCTTGGCGCCTATGTGCGCGCCGCGATCGCCAAGTCCGGCCTGATCGCGATGGAGAAGATGTGGGACAACGGCTTCCGCCAGACCACCACCAGCACCAAGCCGATCCGATGCCCCGGCCGATTTCCACGGCCTGAAGATACGCGTGCCGATCAGCCCGCTCTGGACCTCGATGTTCAAGGCGCTCGGCGCGGCACCGACCGGCATCAACTTCAACGAGGTCTATTCGGCGCTGCAGACGCACGTGGTGGATGGCCAGGAGAATCCGCTCGCCATCATCAGCGTCGCCAAGCTCTACGAGGTGCAGAAATACTGCTCGCTCACCAACCACATGTGGGACGGGTTCTGGTTCCTCGCCAATGGTCGCGCGTTTCACGCGATGCCGCCCGACTTGCAGAAGATCGTCGCGGCCGCGCTGGATGACGCCGCGGTGCACGAGCGCGCCGACGTCAAGAAGCTCAATGACACGTTGCAGAGCGATCTGACGGCGAAGGGGATGGCGTTCAACACCACCGATCCCGACGCCGTTCCGCGATGCGCTGCGAGCGCCGGATTCTACAAGCAGTGGCAGGCGAAATACGGCGCGCCCGCCTGGGGGCTGCTGGAGAAGGGGGTGGGCACGCTCGCGTAGTGCCGAGCGCCGAAAATATTGACCCATCTCCCCCGTCATGCTCGGCGAAGGCAGACCATCCACGACTTTGCTGTGTGCCGACAGAAAGACGTGGATGGTCGGCCTTCCAGGCTGTGTGAAAACGACATACCGTAACGGCAACGAGCAATCCCGCTGCTCTGGAGCAACCCTGCTTGAATCCTTCGGTTCTTCCAGCATCCCAGCGCGACATAAAAGTTCGCCGCGGAGCATGGCAACCGCGTTTGCGCACGGCCTGCTTCGCCGAGCATGACGTGGGAGACGCGCAAGCCCGGCTGCGTCAATACTTTCGGCGCCTGGTATAAGCGCGACCGCGTAGCGATCATCCGCGGCGGCGCATCGCCTCCCGCAGCCGGTCGTGCGGCAGCGCATGGACGGTGCGGCCGCGAAATCCGGTCATCGTCTCGGCGGCGACGAGCGCGTTCAGGATCGCCTCCTCGGTCGCCTCGGCCGCCGCCTGGAACAGCGTGGTCATCGCCTCCGGGGCCAGCATCCGCACCGCGCTCACCGGATCGCCGAGCCGCGCATGGTTGCCGGTCGAGAACGCGAGAAAGATGTCGCCGCTGCCGTTGCCGCCGATGCCGCCCACCCAGGCCAGCCCGACCGTCGCGCGGCGTGCCAGCCGCTGGCACTGGATCGGCAGCAATGGCGCGTCGGTCGCCAGGATCACGATGATCGACCCTGCCTCTGGCGCCGGTGCGGCACGGTGGGAAGGCACCACATCCGGCCCGATCATCCGCCCCACCGGCACCCCATCGACGCGCAGCAGCGCGCGCTCGCCGTAATTCGCCTGCACCAGCGCGCCCACCACATACGGCGCATGGTTGATCTCGACGCAGCGTGACGCGCTGCCGGTGCCGCCCTTGAACTCATGGCAGATCATGCCGGTGCCGCCGCCGACATTGCCCTCGGGCACCGGCGCGTCCGCCGCCGCCGCCTCCAATGCCGCCAGTGCCAGGGCTTGATCGACGGGGAAACTCTCGGCATCGCTCAGCCAGCCGTCATAAGTCTCGGCCGCGACCGGCAGATGCCACAGCATCGGTGCGCCCTGCCGCGCAGCCAGCACGCAGATGGCGTCGCGTACCACGCCCACCGCGTGCGTGTTGGTGATGCCGATCGGGCTGGCCAGCATCCCTTGCTCGGCAATCCAAGCCAGGCCGGTCATCTCGCCGTTGCCGTTGAAGGAGAACGCGCCGGCAAAGCAGGCATCGGACCAGGTGGCGGGGCCGCGCGGCCAGATCGCGGTGACGCCGGTGCGCACCACGTGCGGCGCGTCGCGCACCAGGGTTGCCGTGCCGACCGCGACGCCCGGCACGTCGGTGATCGCGTTCCACCGCCCCGGCGGCAGCGCGCCGACCGAAAGCCCGAGATCACGCAGACGCACGCGCCCCATCGGCAACCTCCCGGCGGAAGGATCAACCCGCACACCGCGCGGGTCCAGCCCCGCCGGCGCCGATGATCGGGTTCAGCGAAGGGCGGCCGGCAGCCGGTCCCACACGACCTTCTGGTAGCCGCGCGAGGCCGCCAACTGCTCGACCCACATCTTCACGCCCGCGGCGTCGGTGCCCACGTGCATGTCCGGCAGAATCTGAGGGCCGCTTACCTCAATTTCGCTGGCACCCTGGTCGGGGTTGGTGTCCGCGCGGTACGTCGCGCGGAACACGCCGGGCTCCGGCTCGTCCATCTCGGCGTGAAAGTCTCGGCCTGACACGCTGGCCATCGGATTGCTCCCTATCTGCACCAGAGATGCGCGCAGGCGGCCGTGCGGGTCAGCCCTCGCGGCGGACGAACTTGAAGAAGCGGCTCACCTTGCCGTCGGCGGTGCGATCCTGGTGGAGGAACGCGAGCTTCCGGTCCTCGAACGTCTCGAAGAAGATGTCCCAGTCGATCGCCTCCAGCTTGTCGTCCGGCTCGCGGAAATCGACGCGCAGGATGCCCTCGCCGTCGCGCCCCTCGGTGCCCTTCACGACGCTAGGGCGGCCCTTTCGCTCCTCGATCCAGCGGCGGATCGCCTTGTGGTCGGTGGTGGTGCTGGCCTGGCTCATGATTACCCTCGTGCGGAAACATGTTGCCTCGTCTCAGGGCAGAAGCGTGGTGGTGGAAGCCGGTTGCACCAGCCGCCTCCCGGGGCACGCGAAATACCGCGTGATCCGTCTGCGCCGCTTTTCGTGATGCTGCCGCGCGCGTACCGGCCTGGAGCGTCGATGCCGATCTTTTTGCGTGCTAAAACACAGCCTGGCCGCTCCGAGCCGCCCGCGCCCGCGGTGCCGCTATCGTCAAGGACGGTTGCAACCGGCGCCCGGGTGTGCGAGCGGCTTGGGGGCGGACGCGTTTCGGGCTACATCGGCCGCTGCGAGATGGGCCAACACCGGGGCCTCGACCGGGAACAGAACTGTCGTGTGATCGGGACTGAGCGGAATGGGTAGGAACGACGATTGGGGGGACCGCCCCCGGCGGCCACGGCGCGGTGGGTTCGAGCAGGATTTCGGAGGCGGGCCACCGAGCGGGCCGCCCGGCGGCGGCTTCCGCGGGCCGCCGCGGCGCTTCGATGCCTTCTCCGAACCCGGCGCCGTCGGCGCCGACGAGGAGACCACCGGCGAGGTGAAGTGGTTCAATCCGGAGAAGGGGTTCGGCTTCGTGACCCTGACCGACGGGCGCGACGCGTTCCTCCACGGCAGCGTGCTGACCCGCGCCGGCGCCAGCACGGTCAGCCCCGGCGCCTCGCTGAAGGTCAAGGTCGGCCGCGGCCAGAAGGGCCCGCAGGTGGTCGAGGTGATGGAGATCGGGCCGGTCACGTCCACGCCCTCCTTCGCACCCCGGCCGCGGCCGTTCGGTGGCGGGGGTGGGGGCGGTTACGGCGGCGCACGCAGTTTCACCGGCGGCGAGATGACCGAGCTCTCGGGCACGGTGAAGTGGTACAACCAGACCAAGGGCTTCGGCTTCATCACGCCCGAGACCGGCGGCAAGGACGTGTTCATCCACGCCTCCACCCTGGAGCGCAGCGGCGTGAACGGGCTGAACGAAGGCCAGACGGTGCGGATGCAGGTGGTGCAGGGTGCCAAGGGACCGGAGGCGCGCTCGATCTCGCTCGGCGGCTGAGGGCGCGCCCCAGTCGCCATTCTAGTCGCCACAGCCTTAGTCCCCATAGCCTGCGGGGTGCGCGAGCCGCCAGCGCGCGGCGGTTCGTGCGATCTCCTCCAGGCTCGCGTGGCGGGGCGCCCACCCCGTCTCCTTCGTGATCCGGGCCGAGGCGGCGACCAGTGCCGCCGCGTCGCCGGGCCGGCGGGGTGCCACCTCGTGCGGCACTGGCCGCCCGGTCGCGGCCTCGACCGCCGCAATCACCTGCCGCACCGAATGCCCGCGCTCGCTGCCGAGATTGTAGGTGACGCTGCCGCCCTCCAGCCGGTCCAGGACGCGCAGGTGCGCGTCCGCCAGGTCGGTCACGTGGACGTAATCGCGGATCGCGGTGCCGTCCGGGGTCGGGTAGTCGGCGCCGAACACCAGCAGCTTGGGCCGGCGGCCGAGGGCGGCGTCGATCGCGAGCGGGATCAGGTGCGTCTCCGGCCGGTGGTCCTCACCGAGCCGTCCGGCGGGGTCGGCGCCGGCGGCGTTGAAATAGCGCAGGCACGCGCTGCGCAGTCCGTGGATGCGATCCGCCCAGAGCAACGCCCGCTCCAGCGCCCACTTGCTCTCGCCGTACGGGCGATGCCGGCTCGACCGGCGCGTCTTCCGCGATCGGCAGCGTGGCCGGCCGTCCGAACAGGGCCGCGGTGGAGGACAGCACGAAACGCGGCACTCGGTGGGCCACGCAGGCCCGGATCAGGCGTAAGCCCGACGCCCACGTTCTCGTCGAGATAGCGCAGCGGCTCGGCCATGCTCTCGCCCACCTGCGAGAGAGCGGCGAAGTGCAGCACCGCGTCCCAGCCGCCGTCGCCGAGCAGGGCCGCCAGCAGCGCCGGATCGCCGGCGTCGCCCACGACCAGCTCGGCGCCGGCCACCACCGCCGCCCGATGACCGAGCCGGAGGTCGTCCAGCACCACCACGGCGTCGCCGCGCTCGACCAGCGCCAGCACGACATGGCTGCCGACGAAGCCGGCGCCGCCGGTGACGAGGACGCGGCGGGGCATCAGGCGAGATCGAACACCAGCAGCTCGGCCGCTCCCGCCTTCGCCGCGATCGCCAGCGCCGTCTCCCCGCTGATCGCAGCCCCATCGCCCGTCGCGAGTGCCACGCCATTCACGCTCGCCGTCCCGCGCGTCGCCTGCACCCAGGCGTGGCGGCCCGGCGCGAGGGCGATCTCCACCGGTTTGCCGGGTGCCGGCGCCGCGCGCCACAGCCGCGCGTCCTGGTGGATCACGACGGCTCCTTCACCGCCTTCCGGGCTGCCGATCAGCGCCAGCGGTCGATCAATCGCGATCGCTTTCTGCTCGTAGCTCGGGGCCAAGCCGATGCGATCGGGCGTGATCCAGATTTGCAGGAAATGCACCGGTGTCGCCGGTTCGTGATTGTATTCGCTGTGCCGGATGCCGCTTCCCGCACTCATGCGCTGGACCTCGCCCGGCCGGATCACCGAACCCGTTCCCAGGCTGTCGCGATGTTCGAGTGCGCCTTCCAGCACGTAGGAAATGATCTCCATGTCCGAATGCGCGTGCGGCGCGAAGCCGCCGCCCGGCGCCACGCGATCCTCGTTGATCACCAGCAGGCTGCGGAAGCCGTTGAAGCGCGGGTCGCGATAGCCGGCGAAGGAGAAGGTGTGCCGGCTGTCGAGCCACCCGTGCTCGCTGCGGCCCCGCTCGTCGGATTTCCGCACGCTCAGCATGGCATTGCTCCTTTCGTGCTCGCCCCCTCCCCCCGGCCCCCTCCGCAAGGGGAGGGGGAGCAGGGCGCCTAAGCCCCCTCCCCTTGCGGGAGGGGGTTGGGGGAGGGGTGTTACGGCACGGAATGGATCATTACGGGATACTCCGGCACAAGCCCGCTCTACCGGTTCATCAGCACCGGCAGGTCGGAATACTCGAGCACGTGGCGCGTCACCCCGCCCAGGATGAGCTGGCGCAGGCGCGAGTGCGAGTAGGCGCCCATCGTCAGCAGGTTGGCGCCGTATTCGCGCGCCGCGGCCAGCATCCCCGCGCCCACGTCGCGATCGAGCGGACGGAAGGTCGTGACCTCGGCGTGGACGTCGTGCAGCGCCAGATAGGCGGCCAGCTCCGGTGCCGCCGGCCCGCGACGCTGATACTCGTCCGCGCCGAGGATGCGTACCGCTTCGGCCCGCCTGAGCCAGGGCAGCGCCGCCCATACCGCGGCGGTGGATTCCCCCGTGCCGTTCCAGGCGACGCAGATGCGCGTGCCCACGGCACTCGGGGCGACCTGCGGCGCGATCAGCACCGGCCGGCCGCTGTCGAACAGCACCGCGTGCAGCGCGTCGGAGGAGGAGACGTCATCGCCCCCCTCCGGGTGCGGCACCACCGTCAGGTCCGCGAGCCGCGCCTGCTGCGCCACCAGATCGTCCTCGCGGCCGATCACGCTGGCGAAGCTCGCCGTCGTCACCGGCTCGTTCGGCCGCGCCTCGGACACCGTCACGTCATGGGCGGCAACGAAGCGGTCGAACATCGCGCGCACCGCCTGGCTGCGTTCGCTGCTCTCCCGCTCGGTCGCGGTCATCATCTCCTCGATCATCGCCCCCGACAGGCCCTCGCCCGCGAGCGGCGCCACGTCGCGGCTGTCGATGCGTACATGGAGCGCGGTCAGGTGCGCTTTCCACTGGCGGGCGATCATCAGCGCGGTCGCGAGCCCCGCCTCGCCGGCGGCGGTGCCGGTGAGCGGCAGCAGGATCTTGCGGATCGACATTCTGTTCTCTCCCGAGGCCGATCGTCTTTCCCCGACCCTTAGCACGCCGTCAGCGCCGAATTCACGTATTCCTGAGCGGCCGCCAGCGCCGCTCCCGCATCCTCCGCCGCGACCGCGCGCCAGGTGCCGGCACCCGGGTCGTGCCGCCGCAGACGGCGCAGCACGGCGATGGTCGCGTCCGAGGCATCGCGTCCGCGGGCCGCAATCCGGCGCTCAAGCTCGTCCTGCGGCGCCTGCAGCCAGAGGCCGAGGAACCGCCGCCCGGCCGCCTTCGCCGCCGCTGCCAACGCCGCGCGAAATCCGGGATCGATGCAGGTCGCATCGACGATCACCGCCTGCGCCGCCGTGGCCGTATCGCGCAGCATGTCGAGCAGCGCCGCATCGGTGCGCGCGTTCGCCGCGGCGTCGTACGCCTCTGCCCCAAGCCGTTCCTCCGGCGCGTGGCCATAGAGGCGCTTTCGCGTCTCGTCGCTGCGCAGCACCAGGGCGCCGGGGGCGGCGCCCAGCGTCGGCGCGAGCGCGCGCGCGAGCGTGCTCTTGCCGGTTCCCGGCAGACCGCCCACCGCCACCCACCAGTCCCGGCGCGGGGCGCAGATACGCTTGCGCGGCGGCGAGGTAATCGGCGGAGTCCGCCTCGCCCCGGCTCGCCTGCACATGCGCCCGCACCATCGCCCGCTGCGAGAGATAGAGCGGCAGGCCGGGGATCATCGCCGCATCGCCGCGGCGGGCCACATAGCGGTTGAGCACGTGATTGGCCGCGGCCCGGCCCGCACGGCAGTCGAGGTCCATCAGCAGGAAGGCGAGGTCGTAGCCCAGGTCGATCGTTGCCAGCGCGTCGTCGAATTCGAGCGCGTCGAACAGAACCGGACGGCCGCGCCAGAGGCAGAGATTGCCCAGGTGCAGGTCCCCGTGCGCGTGGCGCACGAAGCCCGCCGCGGCCCGCCGCGTGAGCCATGCCCGCCGCGTGTCGATCTCGCGCCGCACCTCGGCGCGCCAGGCGGCGACCTGCGCCGCATCCAACCCGGCGTCGCGCGCCGACCGCGCGTTGCCCTCCGCCACGTCCTCCATCGCCCTATCCCACGCCGGCGCGACGGCCGGGGGGAGCGCCGCGTGAAAGGCCGCGATCGCATCGGCGAGTGCATCGAGCAGCTCCGGCGTCAGCGCGCCGCGCGCGGCGATCGCGTCGAAAAAATCGTCGGCGGGAATCGGCGCCATGCGGAGTACCCAATCCACCACCTCGCCCGCGCCATCGCCGAGCGCGAGGCTCGTGGCGTCGCGCCGCACCGGCACCACGTCGCGATAAAGCTCCGGTGCGGTACGGCGATTGAGCGTCAGCTCGCGCCGCAGCATCGCCTCCCGCTGCGCGGGTGAGGAGAAATCGAGGAAGTCGAACCGGACCGCCTTCTTCAGCTTCCAGACCGCATCGGTGCCCACGAACACCGCCGAGACGTGCGTCTCGCGCGGCGGGCCGCCGGCAAGCTGCGTCAGGAAGGCGGCAACGGGTCGCTGAGTCGTCGGGATCGACATTGCGGGTTGCTTCTCCCTCCCCCCTTGCGGGGGAGGGCCGGGGTGAGGGGTGCGTGCCCCACGATTACATACCGCGCGCACCCCTCCCCCCAACCCCCTCCCACAAGGGGAGGGGGAGATCGTTGCTCGCAGCCTTACCTGGCGGTGAGCTTCGGCGCGTGCAGTCGGCCGTGCTCGTCGTTCGTATTGGTCGGGTTGGCCGGCAGGTTGCCATGCGGCTTGGGATCCGCCTCGTAGCGGAATCGCGGCTCCTGGTTCCACGGGCCGCGCAAATCCGGCTCGCCCCGGCTCATGTTGAAGTAGATGTCCACGGTGTCGTCCGGCTCGATGTTGCCGAAGATCGGGTCGGTGAGATAGCCGAGCTTGTCGAGCGCCTGCATGAACATCGCGGTGTGCGACACCTCGCGCGTCAGCAGGTGGACCAGCGCCTTCTTGCTGCCCTCGTCGTGGCACGCCTTGATCAGCGTCTCGTAGGTCTGCCGTGCCCCGGCCTCGGCGGCGACGTCGGCGCGCAGGTCGCGCACCACGTTGCCGCCCTCGTTGAGATAGGCCGCGGTCCAGGCCTGGCCCTGGCTGTCGATGAAGTGCGGCCCCGGCCCGCGGATGCGGAAGATCGGCGCCGCATACACGTCGGTTTGGTCGAGCTTGCGGGTGTGCTGCTCGATCATCTTGCCGACCATCTCCAGGTGGCCGAACTCCTCGACCGCGATGTCCTGGAGCATGTCGCGGATGCCGGGGTCCTCGACATGGAAGGACTGCACCCAGTACTGGAGCGCCGCGGTCAGCTCGCCCGTGGCACTGCCGAACTGCTCCAGCAGGAATTGCCCGAAGCGCGGATCGGGGTCCTTCACCTCGACCGGGTAGAGGAGTTCCTTGCGGTGGAAAAACATGCTCTCGCGTCCTCTGGCTGGCCCCCGGCGGGGCAACGGACGCCGAGCGGGCGGGTTGCAGCCTTCAGGGATACAACTTGCCGGCGACCCACCCTGCGCCACCCGCGGCGCGGGTGAAGAGCGTGCGGTCGTGCAGGCGATACGGCATGTTCTGCCAGAACTCCCAAGCGTCCGGCCGCACCCGATAGCCCGACCAGTGCGGCGGGCGGGGCACGTCCTCGCCCGGATATCGCGCCTCCATCTCGGCGAGCCGCGCCTCCAGCGCCGTCCGATCGGGCAGCGGGCGCGACTGGTCGGACGCCCAGGCGCCGAGGCGCGAGATGCGGGCGCGGGTGGCGAAGTAGGCGTCCGCCTCGGCGTCGGTCGCGGGCTCGATGCGGCCTTCCACGCGAACCTGCCGGCGCAGGCTCTTCCAGTGGAACAGCAGGGCGGCGCGTCCGTTGGCCGCCAACTCGCCCGCCTTGCGGCTCTGCTGGTTGGTGTAGAATACCAGTCCCCGCTCATCGACGCCCTTGAGCAGTACCATGCGCGCCGAGGGCCTGCCGTCGGGGGTCGCGGTCGCGAGCGTCATCGCCGTCGGATCGTTCGGCTCCGATTTCTCGGCCTCGGCGAGCCAGGTGCGGAACAGCGACAGCGGATCGGCCTCGGTGGTCACGGCCTCGGGCATCGCATCACCTCTGCGCGGGAATGTGGCGCCGGCCGGCCGGGCCGCCAAGCGCCCCTTCCCGCGCGCGCGCCGCTGTGCCACCACAGAACGCGGTACACCCTGAGGCCCGTTCATGTCCGATCCCGATCGCGAGGCCCTGCCGCGCACCGGCACGCTGATGCAGGGCAAGCGCGGCGTGGTGATGGGGGTCGCCAACGAGCGCTCGCTCGCCTGGGGGATCGCGGCGGCCTGTGCGGCGCAGGGGGCGAGCCTTGCCTTCACCTACCACGGCGAGGCGCTCGGCCGCCGCGTCCGGCCGCTCGCCGAGAGCGTCGGCGCGCCGCTGGTCGTGCCCTGCGACGTCGGCTCCGACGAGAGCATCGACGCCGCCTTCCGCGAAATCGCGACAAGCTGGGACGGGCTCGACTTCCTGGTCCACGCGATCGGCTGGGCCGACAAGGCCTATCTGCGCGGGCAATACCTGGAAACACCGCGCGAGGCGTTCCTCCAGGCGCTCGACATCTCGTGCTACTCCTTCACCGCGGTCTGCCGGCGGGCGGTAGCGCTGATGCCGCGCGGCGGGTCGCTGCTGACGCTCACCTATCTCGGCGCCGAGCGGGTGATGCCGCACTACAACGTGATGGGCGTCGCCAAGGCGGCGCTGGAGGCCTCGGTGCGCTATCTCGCCGCCGATCTCGGGGCGCAGAACATCCGCGTCAACGCGATCTCGGCGGGGCCGATCAAGACGCTGGCGGCGAGCGGGATCGGCGATTTCCGCTACATCCTGCGCTGGAACCAGCTCAACTCGCCACTCGGCCGCAACGTCAGCATCGAGGAGGTGGGCGGGGCGGGCGTCTATCTGCTCTCCGACCTCGCGGCCGGTGTCACTGGCGAGGTGCATCATGTCGATTGCGGCTATCATGTTGTCGGCATGAAGAACCCGGCCGCCCCCGATATCGCGACCGTCACCGACTGAGCGGCGGCTTCCGGTGTCGCACAACAGCTTCGGCCATTTGTTCCGCCTGACCACCTGGGGCGAGAGCCACGGCCCGGCGATCGGCTGCGTCATCGACGGCTGCCCGCCGCGCATCCCGCTCTCGGAGGCGGACATCCAGCCCTGGCTCGACCGCCGCCGTCCCGGCCAGTCGCGCTTCACCACGCAGCGGCAGGAGCCGGACCAGGTTTCGATCCTGTCGGGCGTGTTCGAGGGGCAGACGACCGGCACGCCGTTGGCACTCGAAATCCGCAACCTCGACCAGCGTTCTCGCGACTACGGGGAAATTGCCGATCGCTTCCGCCCCGGCCACGCCGACCTGACGTATGAACTGAAATACGGTATCCGCGACTATCGCGGCGGCGGCCGTGCATCGGCGCGGGAGACCGCGATGCGGGTCGCGGGCGGCGCGGTTGCCCGCCGCGTGCTCGGGGCGGGCGTGCGCATCCGCGGCGCGCTGGTGCAAATCGGGCCGCACCCGATCGACCGTGCCCGATGGGACTGGCAGGAGGTCGATCGCAACCCGTTCTTCTGCCCCGACCCGGTTGCGGCGGCGGCGTGGGAGGATGTGCTGGGCGCGGTGCGCAAGGCCGGCTCGTCGCTGGGCGCTGTGATCGAGGTGGTGGCCGAAGGGGTGCCGCCCGGCCTCGGCGCGCCGGTCTATGGCAAGCTCGACGCCGATCTGGCCGCCGGCGCTGATGGGGATCAACGCGGTGAAGGGTGTGGAGATCGGCGACGGGTTCGCTGCCGCGGCGCTGAGCGGGGAGGCGAACGCTGACGAGATGCGCATGGCGGACGGCGTGGTTGCGTTCGCCGCCAACCATGCCGGCGGCATTCTCGGCGGCATTTCCACCGGCCAGCCGATCGTGGCGCGGTTCGCGGTCAAGCCCACGAGTTCCATCCTGACGCCGCGCCGTGGCGTCGATCGGATGGGCCGCGACGTCGAGGTGACGACGCGCGGCCGCCACGATCCGTGCGTGGGCATCCGCGCCGTGCCCGTGGGCGAGGCGATGGTCGCCCTGGTGCTCGCCGACCACCTGCTGCGGCACCGGGCACAGAACCCAGACGCGCCGGGCGTGGCGAGGCTGCCGCGTAATTGAGGAGAAGCGGATTTTCTGTCCGAGTGGGGCCGATATGCGCTGATGCTTGGCTCCTGATCACCGCGGCGTTGCCGGCGCGTGCGCAGCCCGCGCAGCAGCGCCGCTTGCTGATCCATGTCGATAGCCCGGATGCTCGAAGGCCTGCATCCTATAACGGCTCGCGACCCTTTGCTGCCCCTCGCCGCCTCGGGCCGCAGGTCCAATCTTGGCCGATTCCGGAAGGACGGCTTTCCGGCTATCATTCGGAGGAGTGGTCCGTCCAACGCCGCTCGGGAAGCACCAGATGCTGGGCGCTAAAGTTCCTTTGGCGCGCTTGTATTTGGAATTAACCTTGTGAGCGTTGCTTCTTGTAGATTTGGCAAGCTTGGCTGAAGAAGAACCTCAGATTACCGAGATTGGGTTGCGCAACGTGCGAATGGCAGCCGACGAGAGGCAATGTTGAGTATAGAGAAACTCTTGGCGGTAGTAGCCCTACCGCCGATCGAACACGCAACTGAATGGTTCGAGAGTGCGACTGACGCAGTCGAGTTCCTCGTCAAACACTCGAAATCTAACGATTTAATTCTATACACGAATACCGGTCAGGCATACATTCATTCGGTGCTGGCGAGGCTCGATAAAGTCACTCCGCCCGACGCCGACGATCTCCAGCGCTCACATGCCGGGGCGGACAGTGAATGGGCCATCGAGCATTGTTCGGGAGGCGGCAAGCCCGACAGAATGTATCTTTCCGATCCGCTCGGCAGTCCGGGGTGCAATTCGCTTGTCGGCGGCGAGCAGCTCGTATTCCGTCGACAGTTTACCGGTGTCGACAGGGGAGCCGTTCGTACCGAGCTATCGCAGCGCCTGGTGCAAGCTCTCGGGCTCTACTGGCTCAATGAGGAGAAGGCCTATTGTCGTCTCGATGAGGACGGCGACGTGAAGCCGATCATTCGAGTGATCGATATGAGCAAGCACACTGAAGAATCGCACCATGTGCTGGTGACCATCGATGCAGAGCAGTTGCACCGCTACATGGCTGTAACGGAGACGGCGCTCGTGATGAAGTTCGACTTCACGCGCTATCGCTCAGGAACATTCATGGGCTGGGATAATCCAAAGCGTGGCGAGCATAACGAGGGCGACCTGTTCTATCATTCCGGCGTGCAGTCCAATAGCAGTTTTGTGAATGGGACGCTCATCGTGCGGCCCCTTCTCACTAAGGAGGTGCTGATCCTGAAAAGCCGGCACGATTGGGATAGGTCAGGGAAACAGTACGCCACTTTTAAGGCGCAAGACTGGAAGAACAACCGCCTCGCTGAAATTTCCTGCGCGCCGACAGCACTCGCGAGCTACTTCGAGAAAAACTCGCCGCTTCCCTTTCAGACGACACCCGCATTCTTCAGTCCTGAGGTTCTCCAGAAATACAAGTCTGACCCCGAAAAATACACGCTAGAGCCCCACTCGATCCACTCGCGCGCCGGATGGAGCCTAAAGACGTATGACGTGAACGAGGCCGGACAGGTTCACACCTACCTGTGCTATCTCGCCGACCTACCCTATAAGGAGCAGCTCTACTGGCAGGCCTTCAACAAGTGGCCCAAAGGTCCGATTTCCAAGCGCGCCTTGGAAACAGATTTCGAGGGCAGGTTCAGCACGATCGCTGATCCGCTCGTCAACTTAAAGTACCAGATTTCGAAGCTCGACAAAGCAAAACCCAACTGGTGGCACCCGCGCGGCGATACCTTGGCGTCGTCCGTTCACTATCCTGTCACGCCGTCGCCGGAAGAATGGGCAAACGCGATCCTCGCGCTTGACCAGTTCGTCGTGGAGGGCTTCGTCCAGAAGGCCCTTAGAGCGCTCGTGGCGGAAGCTGGCCGCCCCGTCGACAAGCAATGGGGCTCGATACGGCTCCTTCAAGAATGCCTGGGGTGCGCCGGGCTAAAGGAGGTCGAGGCTGTCACCCTTATTGAACCCTTGAAGCGAACGCACTTCCTTCGGACGAAAGTGAAAGGCCATTTCGCTGATAGCGAGAAGCAGGCGCTCATCAAGCAGGCGCGGACCGAAGACGGTTCGCTGGCGGCGCACTTTCGCAAGCTCGCGACCGGCGTGCAGACGTCGTTCGATCGGATCATCGAGCTGCTATGACGCCGTGGCCTGGCGGGGGAGCGCGTTACGACCGAGATGGGGAGAGCTCATTTTCACCAGGAATGGGTCGGATGGGCGCATTTCGGTCGCACGCGCGGGCATTCGGTAACGACCGCTTTCCACCCAAACCGGCCATTGCACAGGGCGGCTGGCATCAGCCAACCGCCCGCTGCGGCAGCCGCGTCAGTTGCGCCGCGAGGCCGAGCGCACCCGGCCACGCCGATGCGACCGCGAGCAACGCCGTCTGACCCGCGTTCGTCCGGCCGATCCGATAGAGCGCCGCGGCGCGGCCGATCTGGCCGCGTACCGTCCGGCGGAGGCGGGCGTGGTAGGTCTCGCTCTCCTCGCCGGCCAGCACGGCGCGAGCGGCGGCGATGCCGCTATAGAGCGCGATCGAAATCCCGTCGCCGGCAAACGAGGGAATGACGGCGGCCTGATCGCCCAGCCGGAACAGCGCCCGCGGATCGCCCGGTCGCGCGGCGTGGACGAACCCGTACGGCACGCCGCTGATCGAGAGCGGCCGGTCGAGCAGCGGCACTGCGCCCTCGAGCCTCGCCGCAAGATGCGGGCTGGTGCGCAGGAAGCCGGCCAGAAAATCGGCCCACTGCCAACCCGCCCGGCGCAGCAGCGCCGGGTCGAGCGTCGCGCACAGCACAACGCGCCCGCCCTCGACGTGCTGGATGCCGGCGTGACCGCCGGGAAACAGCACCAGCTCGACCGCACCTTCGAGAGCACGGGACTGCGCGGCCGTGAGCGCGAAATAGGTCTTGAACCCCACCATGTCCGCCGGGGGCCGGCGCATCCCGCGCAAGTCGCGCTTGCCGGTGGCGAGAAACACCGCGCCGGCGCGCGCTATCTGGCCGCCCGACAGCCGCAGCGCCGGATTGGCGCCGCCCACGGCCGCCGAGACGCCGATGCCGCGGCGCAGCTCGACGCCCGACGCAACCGCCGCCGACAGCAGCGCCTCGTCCAGCACGCGCCGGGTCAGGCCGATGCCGCGGAACGGCAGCGGCGCCTCCACCACCGACGCGCCGCGCACCAGCCGGACGGTCTCGATCGGCCGCCCGCCAAGCGCCTCGGCATCGAGGCCGAGCCGGGTGAGATAGGTTTGCGCCTCGGCGCTGACGAACTCGCCGCAGAGCTTGTCCACCGCCGCCGCCTGCCGCTCGACCAGCACCACATGCCGCCCGGCGCGCGCAAGCACAGTGGCCGCCGCGGCGCCGGCCGGCCCGCCGCCGGCAATGGCGGCGTCGAAAATCACTTCAGCCGCCCGACGCAGAGGCGGAACGGCACGTGCCAGCGTATCTCGCCGGTAAGGCCGGCCGCATTCAGCGCCCGCTCCCAATCGGCGCGGCGAAAGCTGCGCGCGATCGAGACCACCCCGTCCAGCCGCACGATCCGGTGCAGCCGCGCGGCGCGCGCGAGCAGCGGGAACGTGTAGTAGGCGACCCGGTGGCGGTGCAGATCGGCGATGAACCAGCCGCGCGTCGCGTGCCGGTCGATCCAGTGCAGGAACATCACGAGTTGCGGATCGCTCAGATGATGCGCGAACTGCGAGCTCACGATCACGTCCGGCAGCGGCACCGGGTCGTCGCAAAAGACGTCGCCGGCGCGATAGGCGATGTGCATCTCGGGCGGCGTCGCTGCCTCGGCGCTGCGCGGATCGAGGTCGATGCCCGCCAGCGTCGCCGCGAGGCCGCGCCGGTCGGCCCAGCGCCGGATGCGGCGCAGCAGGTCGCCGTTGCCGCACGCCACGTCCAGCACCGAGAGGCTGCTCCGCCCGCGCGCGGCGCGCGCCAGGAAGCGCAGCGTCGGGCCGTGGGTGAACGTCAGGCGGTTGACGCGCGCGAGGTCGGCCATGCAGCGCGCATGCTCGGCCTCTTCCAGCACCGTCTCGTCGAGAATCTCCGGGCGCGTGCTGCGCACCGAGAGGTCGATCATGCGGCCATGCGGAAACGAAAACTCTCGGCGACCATGCCCGGCCCGAACGCGAGCGCCATCCCGCGCGCCCGCTCGGCGCGTTCCGCCAGCATCCGCGCGAGCACGAACATCACCGTCGCCGACGACATGTTGCCGAAATCGCGCAGCACCGCGCGCGAGTGGCCGAGCGCATCCGGGCCGAACCCCAGCCCGCTTTCCACCGCGTCGAGCACGCTGCGGCCGCCGGCGTGGACGGCCCAGAGATCGACCGCCTGCGTGCCCTCGCCGCGCAGGATGCCGCCCGCCTCGCCCTGCGCGCGCTCCTCCGCCAGCGCCTGGGCGATGCGCGCCGGCACCTGCCCCGAGAGGTGCATCTCGAAGCCGTGGTCGCCGATCTGCCAGGTGATGAGGTCGCCGCTGTCGGCGATGACGTCGGTGCGGAAATCGCCCAGCACCATGCCGGTCGGATCGGCGCTGACCAGGGCCGCCGAGGCGCCGTCGGCGAACAGCAGGAACGACAGCACGCTTTCGAGGTCGGCGGTCTCCTGCATGTGCAGCGTGCAGAGCTCGGCATTGACCACCAGCACGCGCGCGTCCGGGTCGGCCAGCACCGACTGGCGCGCAAGGCGCAGGGCCGGAACCGCGGCCGCACAGCCCATGAAGCCGACCAGCGTGCGCTGCACGTCCGGCCGCAGCCCGAGGCGCTGGGCGAGTTGCAAATCGAGCCCCGGAGCGGTGAAGCCGGTGCAGGAGCCGACCACCAGATGCGTCACCCGCCGCACCTCCGTGGGTGCCGCGAGGGCCGCGACCGCGCGCGCGGCGAGCGCTAAGGCCTCGGTCTCATAGAGCGCCATCCGCGCCGCGGTGCCGGGGAATGCGCCCCGGCGGTAGAAGCCAGCGGCGTCGATCTCGCCGGCAGCGACGCGGCCCGGGCGCAGCGGCGAGAAGCGGTGCGCGATCCCGGCGCGCTCGGTCATGCGCACGAACAGCCGCCGGTCGCGCGGCGCCAGCAGCGTCTGCGCGAACTCGGCGAAGAACGCATGGACGTCGTGATCGGGGACCGCGGTGCCGATCCGATTGAGGTAGGCGCGCGTCACGTTGTCTCCTTCGCCGCTGGTGCGGTCCGGTTGCAGGCGGCGGATAGCCGCGGGTGGCGGCGGCTGCGGCCTCGCGCAACCGTCACGCGCCGATCGCGTTCAGGGGAGCCGGACCGGATGATCACGAGGCCAGGAAGACCCGATGAGCGAACCCGAATACGCGCTCAAGCGAGAGGAGCTGGAGCGGCTGCTGAACGACCCCACGGTGCCGATGGAGCCGGCGCGCGTGTGGTCGCTGCTGGCCGAGATCGCGGAGGCCGATGCCGAGGCGCCGGGCGCCGTCGCCTGACCGCGCCCCTCAGCAGGCATTGCCGCGCAGGCTCCAGTTCGTGACCCGGTTTGCGGTCAACTCGAACGTGGTCTCGCAGCCATAGGTGACGGCCTGCGGCGGGAAGCCGCTGTTCCAGCCCCACCCCCAGCCGAACGGGCCGTAGGGATAGGGCTGCCAGCCGGGCACCACCTCGATGTGCCGCTCGTCGTAGGCGAGGAAGGTATGTCCGCCGGTGGTGAAGCTGCGCGTGGGCACGCCCAATTGCTTCACCAGCGTCGTCTCATCCACGCCGATCAGCGCGTTCAGGGCCGCCACCCGCGCGGGACTCGGCCCGATCACGCAGCCGGCGAGCAGAAGCGGCAGCAGCCACGGCACGATGCGTCGCATCTTCGGCCAACGCCGCCCGCCCCGCCCCGGTTCATGCATGGCGCGGCATCCACATGACCTGCTCGATCCGGGTTGCCCCCGACGCGATCATCGCCAGCCGGTCGAAGCCGAGCGCGATCCCCGAACAGGGTGGCATCCCGTGTGCGAGGGCGGCGAGGAAGTCCTCGTCGAGCGGCCAGTCCGATTCTTGGGCAGCGTGGCGGCGGGCGCGGTCGGCGACGAAGCGGGCGCGCTGCTCGGCGGCGTCCGTCAGTTCCTCGAACGCGTTGGCAAGTTCGATACCGCAGACGTAGAGCTCGAAGCGCAGCGCGGCGCGGGCATCGGCCGGATCGCGCCGCGCCAGCGCGGCCTGCCCCGCCGGCCAGTGGGTGAGGAAAGTCGGGTGGTCGTGCCCCAAATGCGGCTCGACGCGCTCCAGCAGCAGACGAAAGAAAAGATCTTCCCAGTTTTCGCCCGCGCGCAGGTGTACCCCGGCCTGTGCCGCCAGTCCTGCCGCGTCGCCGGCGGTGCCCAGCAAATCGGCCCCGGCGTGGCGCGCGAATGCCTCGGCGACGCTCAGCCGCTCGCAGCGGTCGAGCGCAGTCCGCACGCCGCGGCATTCGACGACCGGCGGCAGCACGGCGCGCAAGTAGGCCTCGGTCTCGTCCATCAGGGAGGATATCGGGGCGCCCGGGCGATACCATTCCAGCAAGGTGAACTCCGGCGCGTGCAGGTCGCTGCCCTCCCCGTTCCGCCAGACACGCGCGAGCTGGAAGATATTCCCTGCGCCGGCCACCAGCAGCTGCTTCATCGCCAGCTCCGGGCTGGTGTGCAGCCACAGCGTCTCCCGCTCGCCGCGCGGGCCGTGCCGCTCGGTGCGGAACGCCGCCAGATGGACCTCCTCGCCCGGCGTGCCCACCGCGTACGGCGTCTCCACCTCGGCGTAGCCGCGGGCGTCGAAGAACGAACGGGTCGCCTGCGCGAGCCGCGCGCGGCGGCGCAAAAACGGCAGGCGGGCGGCGAGGCTCTCGGGGTGCCAGGCAGGTTGCGAGCCGGGTTGGGGCGCGGGTTGCGGCATGGGGCGGACGGGGCCTATCTGCCGCCACCATGCCGGACGGCACCCTCCCTGCCCAGCGGCGCACGTTGCGCGATGCCGCGGCCCTGGTCGCGGCCGGGCTGGTGACGCCCGCCGACCGCGACGCCATCGCCGGTGTTGCGGCGCGCTACGCGGTCGCGATCCCGCCCGCGCTCGCCGACCTGATCGCCCATCCGGACGACCCGATCGGGCGCCAATTCGTCCCACACGCCGACGAGCTTCACACCGCGCCGCACGAGCAATCGGACCCAATCGCGGACGAGGCGCTCTCGCCCGTGCCCGGCATCGTGCATCGCTATCCTGATCGCGCGCTGCTCAAGCCGCTGCTGGCCTGCCCGGTCTATTGCCGCTTCTGCTTCCGCCGCGAGCAGGTCGGCCCGGATGGCGGCGTGCTGACCGAGGCCGAACTCGCCGTCGCGTATGACTGGCTGCGCGCCCATCCGGGGATCCGGGAAGTCATCCTGACCGGCGGCGAGCCGCTGCTGCTGTCGCCGCGCCGACTGCGGGCGATCCTGGCGGCGCTGTCGGCGATCCCGCATGTCGAGCTGCTGCGCGTCCACACCCGGCTGCCGGTCGCCGACCCCGTGCGGCTGGACGAGGCATTGGCCGATGCGCTGGACGCCGAGCTTCCGCTCTGGCTCGTGGTTCACATCAACCACGCGCGCGAGATCACCGCGGCGGCGCGGGACGCGCTGCGCCGGGTGCAGGCACGCGGCATTCCCGTGCTCGGGCAGGCGGTGCTGTTGCGCGGCGTGAACGACAATGTGGAGGCGCTGGATACGCTGTTTCGCGCCATGCTCGGGGTGCGGGTGAAGCCGGTACTACCTCCACCAGCTCGATCCCGCTCCCGGTACCGCGCGTTTCCACGTGCCGATCGCCGAGGGTCTGCGCCTGCTCACCGCGCTCCGCGGCCGGATCAGCGGGCTCGCCTGGCCGACCTACGTGCTCGACATACCGGGCGGGCGCGGCAAGGTGCCGCTCGGGCCGACCTATCTGGAGGCGGACGGCAGCGTGCGCGAGCCCGGGCAATCGCTTGACCAGGGCGATCTTGACCCCCGCTTGACCAGGGCAACCGCTTGACCAGGGCAACCGCTTGACCAGGGCAATCGCTTGAAGCGACATGATCCGTGCAGGAGAAGCGGCAATGAGCGCAACCGGAACGTCCGACTGGTACGATCCCGCCATCTACCCCGAACGCCGCGACGCCGCGCCCTGGGTCATGGAAGACATGATCGCGGCGCAGGCGAGCCTGCCGGAGGGGCTGGATGCCTCCCTCGGCGATGCGGCACCGCGGCTGGTCGAAATGCTGCGGGCGGCCGCCGGTGCCGGCGAGCCGATCGTGGTCTCGGGGGTGGGCACCTCGGGACACAGCGCGCGGGCGGTGGCGCTGATCCTCAACGCCGTCATGGGAAGCTCGGCCGTCGCCGCCGGCCCGGTCGAGGCGCGCCTGTCCGCCGACCAGGCATTGGCCCCGCGCAAGGGCGGCCTGTGCCTCGCGATCTCGCATGGCGGATTGTCGAAATCGACGGTGCGGGCACTGAGCGCCGCGCGCGAGGCCGGTGCCAGGACGGCCCTGATCACCGCGACCGGCGCGACACCCGCGCAGCAAATCGCCGATACCGTGCTGACGACGCCGCTGCGCGACAAGTCCTATTGTCACACCGTCGGCTATACCTCGCCGATGCTGGCGGCACTCCATCTCGCCGCGGCGTATGGTGGGCAGGAATTTCCGGCGGCGAGCCTCGCCGAATACCTGCGTACGCTGCTGGCGCTGCGCGCGGCGGCCCTCAGGATCGGCGGCGAACTGGCCAAGGGACAGCGCCTCATCGCCTCGGGAAGCCTCATCGACGATCCGACGGCACGCGAACTGGCCCTGAAGGTTGCCGAGGGCGCATGGGTCCCCACCACCATGCTCGGCGTGGAAGACACGTTGCACGGCCACCTGGTCGGGCATGATGCAGATAGCGCGCTGGTGGTCGTCGTGACCGGCGGGCCGAATGCCGATCGTGCCGCCGAGGGCGCGCACGAGCTGCTGATCTCGGCCCGCCGGATCGGGCTGCGGACGGCGGCGATCGTCAGCGCGGCGCTGGAAGCCACGATCCGAAACGAGGACGTGAGCGCCGGCAAGCTCGTCATCCCGCGGGCGGCACTCCCCGAAGCCGCGACCTCGCTGCTCGGCGGCGCGGCCGCCTTGCAACTGCTGACGGTCGGCATGGTCCACGCGCGCGGGACGAACCCCGATTTCCTGCGCCGGGAGCAGGCGGCGTATCGCGAGGCGGTCGCGCTGGGCGGGGCGAAGCACAAGCGGCGCTGAGGCGCCCGGTCAGGCTCGGTGTCAGTTCTGGCGCGGCGTCAGGCCCGCAGTCGCGCGCCGGCCGGGTCCCAGAGCGGTGCGAGCTGCGCGCGCACCGCCACACTCTCGTCACCGACATCGACGAAAAACCGCCGCCCCGCCAGCCAGGACTTGTCCACCGGCCCATCGGCCCGGCGCACCCAGCCGAGCGCCGCCAGCCCGCCCAGGCCATGGCCGTAGGCGGCGGAGGTCAGCTCCCCCACCGCCATGCCGTCGGCCGAGACCAGCTCGCCGCCCCACGCAAGCGGCGCCGCCGGCTCGATCCCCAGGAAGCACACGAGCCGCTCGCACAGCGGCTGCGCTTGCGCCGCCAGCAGCGCGCCGCGGCCGATGAAGTCGGTTCCCTTGCCGAGCTTCACGGCGAAGCCCAACCCGGCGGCCCAGGGTGTGCAGTCCGGTGTCAGCTCCCGCCCCCAGGCGCGATAGCCTTTTTCGATCCGCAGCGATTCGAGCGCGTAATATCCTGCGTCGGCGAGGCCAAGATCCGCACCCGCTTCCCACAGCGCGTCGTAGGCGGTGGCCGCGAACTCGGTCGGCAGCACCAGTTCCCAGCCCAGTTCGCCGGCATAGCTGCGGCGCACCGCCCAGCCGGTCGTCTGCCCGATGTCAATCTCGCGCACCGCGCCGGGCGGGAACGCCGCGTTGTCGAGCGGGGCGCGGCTCACCCGCGACAGCACTGCCCGCGCCCGCGGACCCGCAAGGCCGATCACCGCAAAAGCCGAGGTCACATCGGTCAGCACCGCGCACGCACCATCGGGGATGTGGCGCCTGATCCAATCCGCGTCGCGCGTGGCCTGCGCGGTGCCGGTCACGAGCAAAAAACTGTCCGGCGCGAGTCGTGCCACCGTGAGGTCGCTCTCGTAGCCGCCGCGCCGGTTGAGCATGGGCGTGTACGCCGACCGGCCCACCGGCAGGGCGACGTCGTTGGCGCAGAGATGCTGCAACACGCGCTCGGCATCGCGTCCCTGCACCAGCAGCTTGGCGAACGAGGTGAGGTCGAACAGGGCGGCGCGCTCGCGGCAGGCGCGATGCTCCTCGGCGACCGCGTCGAACCAATTCTGCCGGCCCCACGAATACTGCGTCTGCCGCGGCGCGCCGGCGGGCGCGAACCAATTGGCCCGTTCCCAGCCCGCCTTCGATCCGAACACGGCGCCTTTCGCCGTCAACCGCTCATAGAGCGGCGAACGGCGCAGCGGCCGGGCGGAGGCGAACTCGCGGTTGGGCCACGCCATCGCGTAATGCAGCCCGAGCGCTTCCTTCACGCGCTCGCGAAGGAAGTTTCGGTTGCCGTGGAAGCGGGCAAAGCGCCTGATGTCGACGGGCCAGAGATCAAAGCTCGGTTCGCCCGCCAGCATCCACTCGGCAAGTGCCTGTCCGGCCCCGCCGGCGGAGGCGATGCCCGCGGAGTTGAAGCCGGCGCCCACGAACACGCCTGCTATCTCGGGTGCGGGCCCGAGGATGAAGCCGCCATCGGGCGTAAAACTCTCCGGGCCGTTGATGAAAGTCTTGATCTCGGCGTCGCGCAGCGCCGGCACGCGGTGCAGCGCGCTCTGCATCAGCGGATCGAACTGGTCCCAGTCGTCGGGCAGAAGCTGGAATTCGAAATCTTCCGGGATTCCTTCCATGCCCCAGGGTTTCGCATCCGGCTCGAAGCCGCCCATCGCCAGCCCGCCCACCTCCTCCTTGAAATAGATGTAACCGTCGGGGTCGCGCATCACCGGCAGCTCCGGCGTTACCTCCGCGATACGGCCGGTGACGAGATACATGTGCTCGGCGGAATGCAGCGGGATCGTGACGCCGCACAGCTCGCCGAGCGCACGCGACCACTGCCCGGCGCAGATCGCGACACGCTCGCACGCGACCGGGCCGCGCGTGGTCTCGATACCGCAGACCGCGCCGCGCGCCATACGAAACCCGGTCACGCGCACGCCCTCCACGATACGCGCACCGCCGGCCCGCACGCCGCGGGCGAGCGCCTGCGTGATGTCGGACGGATTGGCCTTGCCGTCGCCGGGCAGCCAGACCGCACCCGCCAGATCGTCGCTGCGCATGAGCGGCCATTTCTCGGCGGCCTCGCGCGCGCTGAGCAACGCGACCTCGACACCTTGCGCGCGGGCCGCGGAGGCGGTGCGGCGGAGCTGTGTCATTCGCTCGGCCGTGCGCGCGACCGAAATCGAGCCGCACTGCTTCCAGCCGGTCGCAAGTCCGGTGCGCGCTTCCAGCCCGGCATAGAGTTCGGTCGAGGCGCGGATCAGTCGCGTGAGGTTGGCGTGGCTGCGCAACTGGCCGACCAGCCCGGCGGCGTGCCAGGTGGTGCCGCAAGAAAGCCGCCCCTGCTCCAGCAGCAGCACGTCGCGGCAGCCGAGCTCGGTCAGGTGATAGGCGAGCGAGCAGCCGACGATACCGCCGCCGATGATGACGATTTGCGCCTGGGTGGGAAACTCGCTGGCCATTCGAGCACCGTCCTGCTGAGTGGCTGGGAGACTGCCGGCAATCGCCACAGAAAGCAACATAAGGCCACATTAGTGCCACGGCAATGGCATTTGGACGAGGCCGCACCCTCACGGCCGGCGCCGTCATGAAAGCAAGCGGGCGGCCTCTCCTTGCGCTTCCACCAGCTTGACGGCCTTTCTGTCGAAGGAAACGAACGCGTCAGCGCCTAGCCAGCTCCCCTCGTAAGCGATCACGCCATCGGCGAAGTCGCCACCCGCGTCCAGCATGGCCAACCCGGCCACCACGGCGGGTCGGTTCACCACGACGTTCCCGCTATTGGTCAGACGCCGGATCGCCTCCGCGATGTCGGCCGAGGAGATTTTGTAGGCCTGCGACAGCACCCAGACGAGTTCGCAGAGCGCGGGCAGGGCCAGAGCAACCAAATCCGCGCTCGCCAGCTCGGATTGCGCGACTTTGCTTTGCTGCGCGTGGTCCCCGGTGATGGCCCGAACGAGCACATTGGTATCGGCCGTGATTTTCACCGTTTGCCGGCCCAAGCCGCGGCCGCCACCTCGCTCATTTCCTCGATCGACAAGGACGGGCCATTCTCCCGTTTCAGGAAATTGAAGACCTCCGAAATCTCACCAGTCGGCCGCACGGCCTTCACTTCGATCCGCCCGTCCGGAAGCTTGTCCACGATGACTTTGTCGCCCGGTTGGACGCCAAGGTGGTTCAGCACATCCCGGCGGAGTGTCACTTGTCCTTTGGCGGTGATGGTAAGCGTGGGCATGGAGCGACCTCGTAATGGGTTCAATGTGTAAGGTGAAAGCGCCTTACCGTCAACCGTTGGCCCCGGCCACCAGCACGCGCAGGCCACGCGCGGCAAGCGCCTCCTGCGCCGGCACCGGCAGGGGTGCGTCCACCACCAGGCCGTGTGCGGTCCAGAACGCCGCGATGCGGGCCGGGGTCAGCCGGCCGAATTTGCTGCGGTCGAGCACGAACCAGGCCTGCGTTGCCGCTGCGACCATGCGGCTGCGCAGTTCCGCACCGGTGCGCTGGTAGTCGGTCACTTCCCCGTCCGCCGTGATGCCGCCGCCGCCGAGGAAGGCGATATCGACGCGGAAGCGGCCGACCGCGTCGATCACGTCGATGCCCGTCGTGGCCTCGTCGTTGGCATCGACCTCGCCGCCGAACAGATAGACGCGAAACCCCGGCACCCGGCAAAGGATTTGCGCAATGGCGAGGCTGCCGGTGCAGATCGTCAGCTCACGCCGCTCCCGCAATGCGTGGGCGATCGCGAGCGTGGTGGTGCCGCTATCGAGCAGCACGACCATCCCGTCCTGCACCAGCCCCGCTGCGAGCCGCCCGATCGCCGCCTTACCGGCGGCGTTCTCCGCCGCCCGATGGTCGAGCGCCGGCTCGTGCGTCTCGCGCCGTGTTGCCCCGCCATGCACCACCGCGAGCGCGCCACGACGGGCCAGCGCCTTGAGGTCGCGGCGGATGGTCTCGCGCGATACCGCGAAGAACGCCGACAGCTCCGCGACGCCGACCGCCGGCGCGGCCGCCAGCCGGCGCAGGATCTCGGTATGCCGGCGCGCGGCAAGGTTTTCGCGGGTGTGACGCCCGGTGCGGCGCCTCGGGGTGCGGGTGGTTGGCTGCATGTGGCTTTTTGTGGCAGAACGCGGCAGCCCGATTGTGGCGCCTCGCCGCCGCCACTACAATCCATCCGCAAGGTCGAGGCAGGGGGGTCGAGGCCGGTCGATGGACCCGCTCGTGTTCGCTTTGGTGCTGGCGGCCGCCGCGATGCACGCCGGATGGAACGCGCTGGTGAAGGCCCGGCTCGAGCCGCTGGTCGCGATGGCGCTGCTCGTCGCCTGCTGCGGCGCGGTCGCGCTGCCGTTGCTGGCCGTATTCGGAGTGCCGCGCCCCGTCGCCTTCCCCTTTGTCGCGGGGTCGGTCGGGCTGCACCTGCTCTACTATCTCGCCCTGACGGCCGCCTATCGGCGCGGCGACATGAGCCAAGTCTATCCGATCGCGCGCGGCGGCGCGCCGCTGTTCACGGCGCTCGCGACCGTGCTGCTGCTGCGTCACCCGATCAGCCCCCATGCGCTCGCGGGCGTGTTCGTGCTGGGCGGCGGGGTGATCCTGATGGCGCTGCATCGGCGCCGCGGCTCCGGCCGGCCCGATCTGGGAGCACTCGGCTTCGCCCTGCTCACCGGCGCCGTGATCGCCGGCTATACGGTGGTGGACGGCACCGGCGCGCGCCGTGCCGGCGACGCGAACGCCTATGCGGCGTTTCTGTTCGTGGTCGACGCGTTCCCGCTGCCGCTACTGGTGCTGTGGTGGCGCGGCGCCGCGGCCTTCCGCCCGGCACGATTCTATCTCCGGCAGAGCGCCATCGGCGGGGCGATGTCGCTGGGCGCCTACTGGATCGCGATCTGGGCGATGACGGTGGCGCCGATCCCGATCGTCGCGGCGCTGCGCGAAACCAGCGTGCTGTTCTCGGCGGCAATCGCGATCATCGTGCTGCGGGAGCGGCTGGTGCCGATCCGCGGCGCCGCGGCGCTGGTGATCCTCGCCGGCATCCTGATGATCCGGCTAGGCTAGGACGATGAGCACGATCGCACCGTCCGAAGGCGATACCAACCAGACCGGCCGCCGCGCCGCCTGGCAGGCACGCGCACTCCATGCGCCCGCGCGCGATCTGCTGGCGCGCGACGCGCACGCCTTCCTGCACCAGTCGGTCTCGACCCCCTGCCTCAACGCGATCGTCCGCGCCGAGGGCATTTGGATCGAGGATGCCGCCGGCCGCCGCTTCATGGATTTCCACGGCAACAACGTCCACCACATCGGCTATGGCCATAAGCGGCTGAAGCAGGCGATCGCGGCGCAGATGGACGCGCTGCCGTTCGCGCCGCGCCGCTATGCCTGCGAGCCGGCCATCGCACTCGCCGAGAAGCTTGCCGCGATCACGCCGGGCGCACTCGCAAAGGTGCTGTTCACCACCGGCGGGTCGGACGCGATCGAGGTGGCGGTGAAGATCGCGCGCGCCGCCACCGGGCGGTTCAAGACGCTCTCGTTCTGGGATGCGTTCCACGGCGCCGGCTTCGGTGCGGCGAGCCTGTCGGGCGAGGCGCTGTTCCGCGCCGGACCGGCGGCACCCCTGGTCGCAGGCGCGCAGCACGCCGCACCCTTCGCCTGCTATCGCTGCCCGTACGGGCACGAAGTTGACACGAACGGCCAGCCGATGCTGGAGCGCTGCCACACCGCCTGCGCCACGATGGTGGACTACGTGCTTGCCCGCGAGGGCGACGTCGCCGCCGTCGTCGCCGAGCCGGCGCGCGCCATCCCCTATCTGCCGCCGCCGGGCTATTGGCAGGCCGTGCAGCAGGCGTGCCGCCGCCACGGCGCGCTGCTGATCTTCGACGAGATCCCGACCGGGCTCGGCAAGACCGGCCGCATGTTCGCCTGCGAGCACGAGGCGGTGGTGCCGGACATCCTGGTGCTCGGCAAGGCGCTCGGCGGCGGCATCCTGCCGATCGCGGCGGTGGTGGCGCGCGCCGGCCTCGATGTCGGCGGCGACTGGGCGTTCGGCCACTACACGCACGAGAAGAACCCGGTCACGGCGCGCGCGGCCCTCACCACGATCGAGATCATCGAGGATGAGGGGCTGGTGGAGAACGCCGCGCGGGTCGGCGGCGTCGCACTCGCGCGGATGCAGGAGATGAAGCGCCGCCTGCCCGCGATCGGCGACGTGCGCGGCCGCGGGCTGCTGTTGGGGATCGAGCTGGTGCGGAGCCGCGACGACAAGTCGCCCGATGCCGACCTCGCCGAGGCCGTGCTCTACCGCGCGCTCGACGCCGGCCTGTCGTTCAAGACCACGATGGGCAACGTGCTGACGCTGACCCCGCCGCTGATCGTGACCGAAGCGGAAATGCTGCACGCGCTGGAGATCATCGAGCAGGCGATCGCCGCCGGGCGATAAGGCCAAACGGCGATCAGCCTATCGCGCATCGGGTCGAGGCGCGCGGCTCTCTTGCTGAGGTTGGCGGCCCAGCCGCGTTCGCGCGTAAATCTCGGCGAGGGGCGCCCGGAAATCGATGCTTTTCAGCATCAGTTCCCCCCGCACCACTTCGGGACGCTCCGGCCAAGCGCCATCCGGCAGGCGCCGCAGGAGCTCCGCCTCGATCCGGTCGGAGCGCAGCACGAGGATCTCCTGCACGCTCGGAATGCTGGTATAGGCCCAAACATTGGCCCAGGTATCTGTCTGGTTGCTGGGAGAGAGTATCTCGACGAGGAGGACAGGGTCCGGCAGGCTCGCCTGCTCGACATCGTAAGGGGTGCATGTCACACCGAGATCGGGGACACGCATATTGTGGTCAGGGAGCATGCGGGGGACGACCCCGGGGGCCGACACGACATCGCACTCGCTGCCGCGAGAGCGAAGATGGTTGCGGATCAGGCTCGCAAGCTCGCTCTGTAGGGTGCCATGCGTCCGGTTGGCCGGCGCCATCAGGCGCGGCTCGCCGTCCACCAACTGATACCTGCGCCCGTCGCCGGGGTTCCAGTTGAGAAAATCCGTGACCGACATCCGAACCGAAAGCTTCGCTACTGCTGCCATCCGGCAACCCTAGCACATCCGAAGTGCCGCCTGAAACGCCTCGCCGCCGCTACGCCGCTCAGCGCGCCGCGGCCTTGGTCGGGATGGCGGAGAGCGCCACCAGCACCACGAGCGTACTCACCGCGAGCAGGGCAGTCAGCGCGGTGCCGTCGAACACGGCACCCCGATCGCTGAGGCCGAAAATGCCGACCGGCAGCGTCACCCAGCCGGGCGGATAGACCATCACGGTCGCCCCAAGCTCGCCCATCGACAGCGCGAAGCTGAGGCTGAAGGCGGCGATCAGGTAGGGCAGGACCAGCGGCAGCGTGACCCGGCGAAGCCGGTAGAAGGGCTGGGCGCCGAGGCTCTCCGCCACCTGCTCGTATTCCGGCGCGATCCGCGCCAGCCCGGCCGAGACGTTGCCGAAGGTGAAGGCGGAGATCAGCACGAAATGCGCCGCGAACACGATCGCGATGGTGCCGTTCAGCAGCAGCGGCGGCCGGCTGAACGCGACCAGCAGCCCAAGCCCGATCGAGACCGACGGCACCGCACTCGGGACGAAGAAGGCGACATTGAGCACGCGGCGCGAGGCCGCCCGGGTGCCGCGCAGCGCCAGCGCCGCCCAGCTTCCATTGACCAGTGCGGCCGCACTCGCGACGATCCCGGTGATGATGCTGACGCGAAGCTGCGCGCCGGAATCCCCCGTCAGCGCGTGCGCGTAGTGCGCGAGCGTGAGGTGCGTCGGCAGCACCCCGTTCCACTGGCCGGCAACACTCGCGAGCGCGATGATCGCCGCCGGCAGGCCATAAACGAGGCCGAACAGCAGCGCCAGCAGCGCCCAGGTGCAGGCGCGGCCGGTCCTAGACCAGATCAGCACGCTGGCCGCCGAACCAGGTGAGTGTCGCCCGATACAGCGAATAGAGCGACAGCGACAGCGCGATGTTGATTGCCGCGAGCACGCAGGCCGACGTGTAGTCGAATTCCTGGATCGCCTTGTCGTAGATCAGCAGCGGCAGCGTCACCACGCCCTTGGCGCCGATGAACAGCACGATGCCGAACTCGTTGACCGTGAGCAGCAGGCAGAGGCTGCCACCCGCGAGCAGCGCCGGTAGCGCCGCCGGCAGGATGATCTGGCGCATGATGCGCCACGCCCCGGCGCCGAGGCTGCTCGCGACCTCGATCTGCGCCGTCTCGATCAGCGAGAACGCCGCCAGCAGCGGGCGCATCACGAACGGCGTATAGACCGTCACCTCGGCGAGGATCACGCCCCATTGCGAATACAGGAAATCGACCGGCGGCAGTGGCAGATGCAGTGCCTGCATCAGCGCCGCGTTCACGATCCCCGCCGAGCCGTAGAGAAAGGTGAAGGCGAGTGCGACCAGAAACGTGGGCAGGGCGATGAAGGTGTCGATCACGCGCGCGAGCACCCGCGCGCCGGGGAACGGGACGAACGCCAGGATCATCGACAGCACGAGGCCGAGACCGAGGCACCCTGCGCTGGCCGCGAGCGCGATCGCGATGGTGTGCCCGAGCGCACGCAGGAACAGCGCCGAGCCGAGCACGGTCGCATAGTGGCCGAGGGTCAGCGGCGCCGCGGTGGCGGCCAGGGAATCCCTGACGATCAGCGCGATGGGATAGAAGAAAAGCACCAGCAGCACCAGCAGCGGCGGTGCGACCCACAGCCCGCGAAGATCGAGTGTCGCGCCGCGCGGCAGCGCATCCGTGCCGCTACTCATGGTCGGCCGGGATCAGCGTGCCGTCCTCGGGCGCGAAATGCACCGCGAGCGTGGCATCGGGCGCGGGCGGGACGCGCAGCGGGGCGCAGGTCACGCGCAGCCGATGGCCCTCGACCTCGATCGTGATGTCGTGCATGTCGCCCTTCCAGCGCACCTCCTGCACCCTCCCGGTCAGGCTGTTCGTCAGGCTGGTCTGGCCGGCCGGTTGCAGCGTCATGTCGTGCGGGCGCACGCACAGCAGGCAGGCGCGGCCAGGCGCCGCGTCACGCGGCGCGCGCGCGTCGAGCGCCGTCGTCCCGAAGCGCACGCGGGCGAAACCGCCCGCCGTTTCGGCCGCCTCCACCACGACCGGCAGCAGATTGGCGCGACCAAGGAACTCGGCGGCAAAGCGGTTGGGCGGCGCGCGATAAAGGTCCTGCGCGGCGCCGAGTGCCACCAGCCGGCCGTCGCGCATGATGCCGATGCGATCGGCGAGCGTCAGCGCCTCGGTCTGGTCGTGCGTCACATACACGACCGTGAGCGACGGCAGGCTGCGGTGCAGCTGCCGCAACTCGTCCAGCATGGCGTGGCGGATCTGCGCATCGAGCGCCGACAGCGGCTCATCCAGCAGCAGCACCTGCGGGCGGATGGCGAGAGCGCGCGCGATCGCGACGCGCTGCTGCTGGCCGCCGCTCAGCTCGCGCGGATAGCGGCTTGCATACGCCTCCATCCCCACCATGCGCAGGCATTCGGCGACCCGCAGCCGCACGATCGGCTCCGCGGTGCGGCGGGCGCGCAGACCGAAGGCGACATTCTCGGCGGCGCGCATGTGCGGAAACAGCGCGTAGTTCTGCACTACCATGCCGATGCTGCGCGCATAGGGCGGCAGATCGGTGACGTCGCGCCCGCCGATGCGAACGCGGCCGCTGGTCGGGCGCACGAAGCCGGCCGTCACCCGCAGCGCCGTCGTCTTGCCCGAGCCGGACGGGCCGATCAGCGCCATGATCTCGCCCGGCCGCACCGCGAGCCGGAAATCCTCCAGCACCGCCACACTCTTGTAGGCGACCGTCACCCCCTCGTAGCCGATCCCGCCGCTGGCGGCGGGATCGGCTGCGAAGGCGGCGACCGGCGCCCCGGCGGCGGCGCGGTCGAGCACGGCATCGGATGCCATCAGCTTCCGGTCTGCGCGTGCCAGGTAGCGACATCCTGCTGGAGCTCGCTGAGCAATTTGTTCCAGTCCGGCGACCAGATTTTCACGCCTTTCATCGTCGCCTGCATGGCCTGGTAGCTCTCGCCCGCGGGCTTGACGTCTTCGCGCACCGGCAGGCCCATCGCCAAGCTGGCCACGCTCGATTGCGCCTGCTTGGAGAGCAGGAAGTCGATCAGCTTCTTGCCATTGGCGGAGTGCGGGGCGCCAGTGACCAGCCCGACGTCGTAGGGCAGCGGGAAGGTCGAGCGCGTGCCGTCCGGTCCCGCCGGAAAGAAGATGCGGATGTTCGGATTGTCCCTCATCTGCGAGGAATTCATCTGGATGTCGCCGTTGGAAACCCAGATCTCGCCCTTGTTGACCAGTGCGGTGAGCTTGCCGGTGGAGGAGGACGGGCCGAGATTGTTGGCCTGCAGCTTCTTGAGATAGGCGAAGCCCGCCTGCTTGCTGCCGAACGCATGGAACACCTGCAGCATCACCGCCGTGCCGTCGCCGGCCTGGCCGGGCGTGGAGTACTGGATCTTGTTCTTGAACTTCGGATCGAGCAGCGCGTCGTAGGTGGCCGGCGGCGTCTTCAGCACGGTATCGTTGTAGATCCAGTTGGGGTAGTTGTTGACCATCGCGTAGAAGCGGCCCTTCGGGTCCTTGTCGTTGGCGGCGATGTGGACCGCGGCGCGCGGGGTATAGGCCTGCAACAGGCCGTCCGCCGCCGCCTTCTGGATGAACGGCGGCAGGGTCCCCAGCACGTCGGCCTGCGGGTTGGATTTCTCCCGCTCCAGCCGATCGACCACCACCGCCGAGCCGGCCTCGACATACTGGACCTTGATGCCGGTCGCCTTGGTGAAGGCATCGAACTGGGTCTGATACCAGTTGGGCGAGCCGTCATGCAGCCCGTCGGCGGCGTAGATCGTGACCACCTTCGACTGGGCCCAGACCGGGCCTGCAGCCAAGCCCGCCAGCAGCAGGCCGGCGGCGAACGAGACCTTAACGCGCATTTTTCTTCCTCCCATTGCGGTCGTATCAATCCCCGGTTCCGCGTCCGGCGTCCATCCCCGGCATCGGTCGCCGCGGCGCTACACCGGCCAGGGCAGCGAATAGGTGCGGACGGTCGTGTAGCCCTTGATGGTCTCGACCACCCCCTCCTTGTAGCCGAGGCCGGAATCCTTGATGCCGCCGAACGGTGACATTTCGGTTCTGTACCCCGGCACCTCCCACACGTTCACCGTGCCCACCTCCAGCTCGGAGACGAAGCGGGTGATGTGATCCAGCCGGTTGGTGCAGACGCCCGAGGACAGGCCGTAGGCGGTGGAGTTGGAGATGCGGATCACCGCGTCGATGTCGTCGGGGCAGCGGATCAGCGGGAATCACCGGGCCGAATGTTTCTTCCCGCACCAGTTCGCATTCCGGCGGCACGTGATCGACCACGGTTGGGGGAAACAGGGCGCCGCGCCGGGCGCTCGCCGTGCAGCACGACCGCGCCTTGCGAAACCGCGTCCGCCACCCGCCGCTCGAACAGGGCGGCGGCAGGCTCGCTGATCACGGTGCCGATGTCGGTCTCGGGGTCCGTGGGATCGCCGGCTTTCAGGCTTCCGCGCCTTCGCCGTGACGCGCTCGGCGAAGGCATCCGCGACGCTTTGCACCACCAGGATGCGCTTGACCGCGGTGCAGCGCTGGCCGGAGTTCTTGGTGGCACCCTGCACGGCAAGCTCGGCCGCGCGGTCGAGGTCGGCGTCGTCCATGACGATCAGCGGATCGTTGCCGCCGAGCTCGAGGATGACGCGGCGATAGCCCGCGCGCGCCGCAATGTGCTTGCCGACGCGGACCGAGCCGGTGAAAGTGACGAGCTCGGCATCGGGGTCGGTAATCATCGCATCGCCGATCGCCTCGGGCGTGCCGGTGACGACGCCGAGCATCTCGGGCGGCAGGCCCGCCTCGTACAGCAGATCGGCGAGCAACAGGGCGGTGAGCGGGGTTTGCTCGGTGGGCTTCAGCACCACGCGATTGTTGGTCGCGATCGCGGGGGCGAGCTTGTGCGCCACCATGTTGAGCGGGTGGTTGAACGGCGTGATCGCCGAAATCACGCCGAGCAGCGGCACGCGGGTCGTGTAAATGCGGCGCGGCTTGCCGTGATGGGTAATGTCGCAGGCGAGGATCTGCCCGTCCTCCTGGATCGCCGCCTGGCCAGCCAGCGAAAAAACGTCGCAGGCGCGGCCGACCTCGTAGAGCGAATCCTTCAGGCAGAGGCCGGATTCGGCGGTGATCAGCCGGGCAATCGGCTCACGCCGCGACTCCAGTGCCGCGGCGGCGGCGAGCAGGATGCGCTGGCGCTCGTAGCGCGACAGGCGCGCGCGATACGCCCGGCCGGCCGCGAAGGCGGCGCGGACGTGCTCGGGCCGGCCGGCCGGCACGGTGCCGACCACGGCGCCCGTATAGGGGTTGCGCACCTCGATCACGTCATCCGCCTCGACACGGCGGCCGGCAATGCGCATCGCCTCGCGGCGGATCGGCGGGGAAATCGGAGCGTTCATTTCACGACACCATGTTCAGGGCGACGTCGAACACGTCGAAATTGCGCAACACGCGACCCGCCGGCAGCGTCACGCGGCGGTTGACGATCATCGGCACGGTCTGCTCGGCCAACCCGCCGTGCGAGCGCAGCGGCGCATCGAGGCCCGAGAGGTCGTGGCGCGCGCGGCTGGTGCCGAGCACCCGCTCGCGGTCGGAGATCACCACGATGTCGCCGATGCGGTCGGGCGGCAGCTCGAACCGGCGGCACGCCTCCTCGCGGCCGATCGCGACCACGACGCCCGGCAGGTCGCGCAGGGCGGCCAGCAAATCGGGCAGGTCCGCGCCCGCCGGCAGATAGACGGTCGCGAACGAGCCGAGCGCGCCGTGGTGTGCCACATAGGGATCGGTGATCGGCAGGATCACGCGCGCCGCGGCGACACCGAGCCGTGCGTCGAACCAGTCCTGCAGATAGATCACGTCGGGCGAACCATCCGCGTGGTGCTTGTCGTTCATGCCGTGATCGGCGGTGAGCGCCAGCACGCACCCCGCCGCATCCAGTGCGCCCACATAGCGGTCGATCATCGCGTAGAAGCGGTTGGCGAGCTCGCTGCCGGGTGCCGCCTTGTGCTGCACGTAGTCGGTGGTGGAAAGATACATCAAATCCGGCCGCCGCGCGGCGAGCAGCTTGACGCCAGCGGCAAACACGAACTCCGACAATTCCGCGGAATAGACGTCCGGCACCGCCATCCCGATGAAGTGTGGCACGTCGGCGATGCCGTTCTCGGAGAGGGTCGCGCGATCGGCACGCTCGGCGGAGAAGGCGATCGCGCGGCCCGAGCGCATGTCCAGCCCGTGGCCGAGCAGGGTGCGCAGCTTGTCCTTCGCCGTGACCACGGCGACGGTCGCACCGGCATCGTGGAACGCGGCGAGGATGGTGGGCGCGCGCAGAAACCGCGCGTCGTTCATCATCACTTCCTGGCCGGTCGCGGGGTCGTAAAAAAAATTGCCGGCAATGCCATGCACCGCGGGCGGCGCGCCGGTGATGATTGAGAGGTTGTTCGGGTTGGTGAAGCTCGGGATCACCGACAAGGCTTGCAGATTGGCACCCTGGCGCATCAGCCGGTCGAGATTGGGGGCCAGCCCGCGCGCGATCGCCGCCTCGATATAGCCGGGCTCGGAGCCGTCGATGCAGACGACGATGGTGGGAATCGCGGGGAAGCGATAGCGGCGGCCGTTCGCCGTGACGGGTCCGGCGGCCATCATGCGGCCCGCATCCCGCGCTGCGGTAGCACGACGCCCATCTCGTCCAGCACGTCGCGCACCGCCGCGATGGCGGCGCGCATCTCGGTCGGCGTGATGTGGCCGATGCAGCCGATGCGAAACAAATCCGCGACGGTGAGCTTGCCGGGGTAGATCACGAAGCCGCGCTCCTTCAGCCCGTCGTAGAAGTGCCCGAAGACGAAGCGCGGGTCGTCGGGCATGTGGAAGGTGACGATGATCGGCGCCTGCAACGCGTCCGGCAGCAGGGTGCGAAACCCGAGCGCGCGCATCCCGTCGATCAGGATGCGGCAGTTCTCGGCGTAGCGCGCGCCGCGGCCGGCGACACCGCCCTCGTCGCGGAACGCTTCGAGTGCCTGATGGAACGCGACGATCACGTGGATCGGCGGCGTGAAGCGAAACTGGCCGGTGCGCTCTAGCGCCCGGAACTGGTCATGGAGGTCGAGCACCAGGGTGGTCGCCTGTCCCGCCGCCTCGTCCAGCGCGGCGCGCCGGCAGATGACGAAGCCGAGGCCGGGCACGCCTTCGATGCACTTGTTCGACGATGCAGCGATCGCGTCCAGATGCAGCGCCGGCGCGTCGATCGGCAGCGCGCCAAAACTGCTCATCGCATCGAGCAGCAGGCGGCGGCCGGCCGCGTGCACGATTTCCGCGAGCGGCTCGATCGGGTTGCGGATGCCGCTCGTGGTCTCGCAATGCACGGCAAAGACGTGGGAAATGTCGGGGGTCGCGGCGAGCAGACGGCGCACCGCGCCGAGATCGGGCGGCGTGTCCTCCGCCGTCTCGTGGACGCTCACGCGCCGGCCGGCGATTTCGAGGATGCGGCGCGCACGTTGGCCATAGGCGCCGTTGATCAGCACCAGCGCGTGACCCGCCGGCGCCACCAGCGTGGTCAGCATCGCCTCGACCGCGAAAGTACCCGAACCCTGCATCGGCACGGTCACGTACGCGCCGCCGCCCCCCACGATCTCGGGCAAGGCTTGCAGCACGCTGTGGTTGATTTCGAGGAAGGCCGCATCGCGCGACCCCCAATCGTGCAGCATCGCCTGCTTGACCGATCGCGCGGTGGTCAGCGGGCCGGGCGTGAGCAGCAACGCATCCCCGGTCTCGGAGCGGGCGATCGGCAGTTTGGCCGCCATGCGTGCAAACCTCGACAATGCGCGGCGAAACTGGCCCGGGTTTTGACATTGGTCAAATAGTTAGTTTAGATCGCGCTTATAGGCGCACTCTATAGGAGCCGGCGGCGTGAACATGACCCTGCTCCGCGCCTTCCACCGCGTCGCCGCAGCCGGCAGCTTCACCGCCGCCGCGCGGGCAGCCGGGGTCAGCCAGCCGACGCTCTCCACCCAGGTGCGCGCGCTCGAAGCCAGCGCGGGCGTCAACCTGTTCAACCGCCACCGCCGCCGCATCAGCCTCACGCCGGTGGGCCAGAGCCTGCTCGCGATCACCACGCGCCTGTTCGCCGCCGAGGACGAGGTGCGTGACCTGCTCGCCGGGGTCGCGACGTTGCGCAGCGGCGAGCTGCGCGTCGCCGCCGACAGCCCCACCCACGTGATGCCGCTATTGGCACGGCTGAAGCAGCGCCACGCCGGGCTAAGCTTTTCGCTGCGCATCGGCAACTCGTCGGACGTGATCCAGCGGGTGCTGGAATTCGAGTGCGATGTCGGCGTGATGGCCAAGCGCGTCTCCGATCCGCGGCTGCACACGATCCCAATTCGCGACGACCGGCTGGTGGTGTTCGTGCCGCACGGCCATCCCTGGGCGCGGCGGCGAACGCTGCGCATGGCGGAGCTGACCGGCTGCGACCTGGTGCTGCGCGAGCGCGGCTCGATCACCCGCGAGGTGTTCGAGGCGCGGCTCGCCGAGAGCGGCGCCCGGCCCGGCCGGCTGCTCGAAGTGCAGACGCGCGAGGCGGTGCGCGAGGCGGTGCTGGCCGGCTTCGGCCTTGGCATCGTGTTTGCGAGCGAGCTGGGCCAGGATCCGCAGACCCACGCGCTTGAGGTGCGCGACGCCGACCTCGCCGTGACCGAGTACCTGATCTGCCTGGAGGAGCGGCGCAATTCGTCGCTGGTGCGCAGCCTGTTCGAAGTCGCACTGGGTGCGCGGACGTGAATGGCAGCATTCTATCGTAGGCAGAACTAATCTGGTTGCATTGCCGGCGACAATTCTCTTTTATCCCGGAGATGAAGCCGGGGGGCGTCACGCGATGAGCGCGTTCCGTGAACTGAACGCCGTAAGAGCCGAAATCAAAAGGGAATTGGGCATCAGCCTATTGAAGGAGCTGCATCGCGAGAGCGGGCTGCTGGATGCCGCGGGTGTCCTCGCCTATTGGGGATCGGTCGCCGCGTTGTTCGTCCTGCTCGCCCTCCTGCCGTTCGGGGCCCTTTGGTGCCTCGCCTTCGTGGCCCAGGGGTTCGCCCTCCAGTGCCTGGGCCTGCTCAGCCACGACGCCTTCAACCACCGGCGGATCTGGGGCGATCGCGGGTCCTGGATCGGGTCCATCGTTTCGTCGTTCCCGGTCCTGCTGTGTCCGACCTGGTATCTGATCAGCCATAGCGATCACCATGCCTATCTCGGCACGGCGAAGGACACCGAGACCTACAAGCAGAACCTCGACACCATCTGGAAGCGCATTTTTTTTCTGACCTTGCCCGGCGACCGCCTGGCCAAGCTGGGCAGGCTCTCCAAGACCGACGCGCCGATGCCCGCCATCCTGCCCCGGACCGCGAAAGAGCGGCGGCGGCTCAAGGCGGAGCGGGCGTGCCTGAGCCTTTTCGTGCTGGGCGTTGCCGGCGCCGCGGTCCTCTGGCCGGGCTGGGTGCTGGCCGGCTACGTGCTGCCGCTGTGCATCGTGACACCGATTGCCTCAAGTCTCAGGATCATCCTGGAGCACGCGGATGCCGACCCGGCCAACGCCTTCCACCTCGGCACCTACTACCGGACCGGCGTTATCACGCGCATCATCTTTGTGGCGGATTCAGGCGATTGCCACCTCATCCACCACATCTTCAGCCAAATCCCCTGGTACCGCATGGGCCGGGCCGCGCGGCTCATGCGGCCGATCCTGATCGAGAGGGGGGTCGTCGAGCGCCTCTCGCTGCTGCAACTCCTGAGCGGCTGGTTCGTCCGCGGCTTTCCCCACCGGAGCCTCTGGTTTAAGGCGCTGTAGATTCCCTCGGGAGGGATGCGCTTGCGCCGCAACGTCTTGCTGGTGACGCTCGACCAGTGGCGCGCCGACGCGCTGGGGGCGGCAGGAAACGCGCACATCCGCACGCCCCATCTCGACCGGCTGGCGCGACAGGGCGCGCTGTTCCGCAACCACTTCACGCAGGCCTCGCCGTGCGGCCCCGCCCGCGCCTCGCTGCTGACCGGCCTCTATCAGCACAACACGCAGGTGCTGCGGAACGGCTCGCCGCTGGCCGCGGACGTCACCAACATCGCGCTGGAGTCGCGCCGCGCCGGCTACGACCCGGCGCTGTTCGGCTACACCGACAGCACGCCGGACCCGCGCGGCCGCGATCCGGCCGATCCCGCGCTGCACAGCTACGAAGGCGTGATGCCAGGCTTTACGCCCGAACTGCTGCTGCCGACGCACGAACGACCGTGGCTCGCGCATCTGCAAGAAGCCGGATACCGGTTCGACGATGTTGCCGATGCGCTAAGCCCTGCCGGCGCGCCCGGCGGCCGGCCGACCGGTGCGGCCGCCCGCTATCAGGCCCGCCACAGCCGCAGCGCGTTCCTCACCGATGCCGTGCTGCGCTATCTCTCGGGGCGTCATGCGCAATCCTGGTTCGCGCATGTCTGCTACATCGCCCCGCATCCGCCATTCGTGGCGCCGGCGCCGTTCCACGCGATGTATCGGCCGGCCGACATGCCGCCGTGCCGCGCAGCCGCGGACGCGGCGGCGGAAGCGCGCCAGCACAAGCTGCTCGCGCATTATTTGCGCCGCCAGCAGCGCCGCAGTTTCTTCGCGGGCACGAGCGAGCCGGTGTCCACACTCTCAGCCGCCGATTTTGCGCAGCTCCGCGCGACCTATTGCGGCATGGTGAGCGAAGTGGACACGCAGCTCGGCCGGCTGGTCGGCCAGCTCGATCAATGGAGCCTGCTTGATGAGACGCTGATCGTCATCACCGGCGATCATGGCGAGATGCTCGGCGATCACTGGATGCTCGGCAAGGAGGGCTACTTTGCCGAAGCGTATCATGTGCCCCTGATCATCCGCGCCCCCGGCCCCGCCGCCGCGCAGGAGATCGCGGCCTTCACCGAGGCGGTGGATGTCATGCCCACGATCCTGGAGTGGATCGGCGTGCCGCCGCCGCCGCGCCGCGATGGGCGCTCGCTGCTCGCGTTCTGCCGCGGCCAGGCGACGGCGGATTGGCGCGAAGCGGCGCACTGGGAGTTCGATTTCAGCGGCGCCGAGCGTCAGCTCGGACTGGCGCCCGGCGCGTGCGCGCTCGCGGTGCGGCGCGATGCCCGCTTCCACTACGTCCACTTCGCGGCGCTGCCGCCGCTGCTGTTCGATCTCGCACGCGACCCTGCTTGCCTCGACAACGTGGCCGAGGCACCGCAGTACGCGGCGGCTGCGCTGGCCTGCGCGCGGGCGCTGCTGTCGTGGCGGATGGCGAGCAGTTCCGGCGTGCTCAGCCATCTGCTGGTCACGCCAGATGGGCTGCAAGATCGCACCGCGGCGCAGCCGCGATAGTCCGTGGTTCCAAGGGCGACTGCCCTTGGCGGGGTTCGGGGCAGCGCCCCGACCTTCAGGGCAATCGGGTGAACCGACATGATCCGTGCGTGACTGCCATTCTCCCTCTCCGCCCGCGCTTGCGGCGCAACTGCGGGCGGAGAGGGGCAGTTGGCCGCGTTCCATCGCAAGCGGTGCCGCTTGAAGCAGGGCGCTCCGGGTGCCACGTGCCTGCCATGCGCGACCGCGAGCCCCCCGAGCTTGAGATGACCCTGGACGGGCAGTTCACCCGCCGCTCCGACGAGATCGGGCTGCCGGCGAAGATCGCGATCGTCGCGATCGTGGTGGCAATCGTGGCGGGCGGGATCGCGATCGCGGCGCTGGCACTCTGGATTGCGCTGATGCTGATCCCGATCGCCGCGGCGGCCGGGCTGATCGGCTGGGGCGCGATGCGGTTCCAGCTCTGGCGCGCCCGGCGTTCACTCGGCCGCCAGCGCGACCTGAGCGCCCGCTAGCGCCTCGGCCACCAGCGCGTAGGATCGCCGCCGCACTTCGGGGTCGTGGGTGGTGGTCAGCACCGCGACCTCCTCCACCGCGTTCGCCGCCGCCAGATCGAGCAGCATCCGCGCCACCTGCGGCCCGGTGCCCAGGATGGCGCGGCGGCGCAGGCGGGCGACGCTTTCCCGCTCGGCCTCCGAGTAGGTTCGCGCGGCTGCTTCCACGGGCGAGGGGAGGGGGGCGAACACGCCGTGCTCCCGCCCCAGCCACCATGCGGCGCGGGAAGCAAACTGGCGCTCGGCCTCCGCTTCGGTCTCCGCCGCCAGCGCCCAGACCGTGAGGGCTGCGTGGGGCGCCGGGTGGCGCGCGCTCGGCCGATAGCCGTCGCGATAGAGTGCCAATGCCTCGGCGCAGCCGCGACCGCCGGTGATGAAATGGGCAAAGCAGTACGGCAGCCCGAAATGCGCGGCCACCTGCGCCCCGTAATCCGAACTGCCGAGCATCCACACCTCCGGCTCGCCCGGGCCGGCGGGCTGGGCGCGGATGTCGCGGAACGGGTGGCCCTCGACGAGCGGCCGCCCGGCCAGCCAGTCGAGCAGGTCGCGCACCTGCGCCGGGAAGTGGTCGGCCGCGGTCGCTGCGTTCGGATTGAGGGCGTAGGCGGTCAATCCGTCCGACCCGGGTGCGCGGCCCAGCCCGAGATCGATCCGGCCCGGCGCGATCGCCTCCAGCACCCGGAACTGCTCGGCGACCTTGAGGCTGGAATAATGCGGCAACATCACCCCGGCGCTGCCCACCCGGATGCGCCCGGTGGTGGCGGCGATGGCAGCGATCAGCACCTCGGGTGCGGTGCCCGCGATCGAGGCGGAATTGTGGTGCTCGGCGAGCCAGTAGCGGTGATAGCCGAGCGCCTCGCAGTGCCGCGCCAGCGCCAGGCTCTCGCGGATCGAGGCCGCCGGCGTGCGGCCGGTCACGATGGTCGATTGGTCGAGCACGGAAAGCCGCAGCATTCGGTCCGCTCCATCAGAGACTGTAGCCGAATGTCGCGCGCAGCACGGCGTAGGCAAGGCCGCCGACCAGGAAGCCGACCAGCGTGCCGTTCACGCGCACGTATTGCAGGTCCTTGCCCACGCGCAGCTCCAGCTTTTCGGTGATGGTCGCGGTGTCCCAGCCCGCGACCACGCTGGCGATGAACTCGGCGAGCTGCGCCTGCGCCGCCGGCAGCAGCCGGGCCACGACCTGCTCGGCGGCACGTTGCAGCCCGGCCCGCGCGGCGGGATCGGCGGCGAGCATGGCGCCAAGATTGCCGAACGCGCCCTCGATCAGCGCCACCGTCCGGCCCGAGGGGCGCGCGGCATCGGCCTCCAGTGCGCGCCGCGCGCGAGTCCAGACGTCGGCGAGCCAGGTCTGTACCGTCTCGTGCGCGACCACGCCGCGGATCGCACGGCCGATCTCGGCGGCGCGCGCGGGGTCTTCCTCGATGCGGGCGATCTCGCGCCGCACCCATTCATCGAAGGCCTCGCGCAGTGCCGAATCGGGGCCGATCCGGTCGAGTTCCTGGTTCACCGCCACCAGCACGCGGTTGGCGATGCTGGCGCCGATCGCCCAGCCGACCAGCTTGCCGCCTTGCTCGCTCACCCGAGCCTCGATCGCGGCGCGCAACTGGTCCTGCTTGGCGGCGAGGGTTGTCTTGATCTCGGTAATCGCGAAGGTCAGCACCTCGTGGTGCCGGCCGCCCGAAACGAGGCCACGGAGCGCGCGCGCCACCACCCGCCCGCCTTCGGCGCCGCCGATCACGCGCGGCACGATGCGCGCGAGGGTGCGGCGGGCGCGGCCGTCCTCCAGGCTGCCGAGCAGGCGCGGCAGCAAAGCGGCGAGTGCCTGCGCGGCCGGCCGGGCGGCCGCGGGGTCGGCGAGGAAGCGGCGGAAGATGCCGGGCAGGTCGATGCGGACGAGGGCGGCCGAGACCTGCTCGGGCGTGAACACCTGGCCCGCGACGAAGCGGCCGAGCGCGCGGCCCAGCCGCTCCTTCTGCGCCGGCAGGATGGCGGTGTGGGGGATCGGCAGGCCGAGCGGATGGCGGAACAGCGCCACCACCGCAAACCAGTCGGCGATGCCGCCGATAAAGCCGGCCTTCGCCGCCGCTTGCAGCAGGTCGGCGGCTGTCGAGCGCGGCAGGGCGTAGCTGGCGAGCGTGAGGACGGCCATCAGCACCAGCAGGGCGGTCGCAATGGCGCGGTGCCGGGCGAGCGCGCGCCGCGCCGCCGCGTCCGGGTCGGGCGGGGTCATCGCCAGCCGAACTGCGCCCCGCGGCACATCCCGGCAAGAGGCGGCGCTAGCGGCTTGGCGGCGGAGTGTCAGGCGGCGCGGGCGGCAAGATCAGGATGCACGCGGAACGGCGCCTCGGTCTTGGCCCGGATCTCATCGATCGCGACGGCCGGTGCGGTGTCGACCAGCACCAGCCCCGTCTTCGTCACCTCGAATACGGCAAGCTCGGTGATGATGAGGCTGACCACGCCCGCGCCGGTCAGCGGCAGCGTGCAGCGCTTGAGGATCTTCGGCGAGCCGTCCTTGGCCGCGTGCTCCATCAGCACCACCACCCGCGGCACGCCGGCCACAAGGTCCATGGCACCGCCCATGCCCTTCACCATCTTGCCCGGGATCATCCAGTTCGCCAGATCGCCGTTCTCGGCCACCTGAAGGGCGCCCAGAATGGAAAGGTCGATGTGTCCGCCGCGCACCATCGCGAAACTGGTGGCGCTGTCGAAGAAGCTGGTGGTGGGAAGCTCGGTCACGGTCTGCTTGCCGGCGTTGATGAGGTCCGGGTCCTCCTCGCCCTCGAACGGGAACGGACCCATGCCCATCATCCCGTTCTCGGAATGGAGCTGGATCGACATGCCCCCGGGGATGTGGTTGGCGACCAGCGTGGGAATGCCGATGCCGAGATTGACGTAGAACCCGTCGTGCAGTTCGCGGGCGGCGCGCGCCGCCATCTGATCGCGTGTCCAGGGCATCGCGCGCCCTCCCTTTCGTTAGGTCGTTTCGCGGCGGCGCACCGTGCGGTTCTCGATCCGCTTCTCGACGCGCTCCAGCACCACGATACGATCGACGAAAATACCGGGCGTCATGATGAGATCGGGATCGAGGCTGCCGGGTTCGACCAGTTGCTCGACCTCCGCCACCGTCACCGCGGCCGCTGTCGCCATGACCGGGTTGAAGTTGCGCGCGGTCTTCCGATAGACGAGGTTGCCTTCGGGATCGCCGCGCCACGCATGGACGATCGCGAGATCGGCACGCAGGCCGCGCTCCATCACGTAGAGCTTGCCGTCAAACTCGCGCTGCTCCTTGCCCTCGGCGACGGCGGTGCCGGCGCCGGTCGGGGTGAAGAAGGCAGGGATGCCGGCGCCGCCGGCACGGATGCGCTCGGCGAGCGTGCCCTGCGGGTTGAACTCGATCTCCAGCTCGCCCGCGAGATACTGGCGCGCAAAGGTCGCGTTCTCGCCGACGTAAGAGCTGATCATGCGGCGGACCTGGCGCGTCTCCAAAAGCCGTCCCAGTCCGACGTCGTCGATGCCGGCGTTGTTGGACACCACCGTCAGATCGTGCACGCCGGATTCGCGGACGGCCTCGATCAGCGCCGCGGGGATGCCGCACAGCCCAAAGCCGCCGGCGTGGATCGTCATGCCATCGCGCAGCAGGCCCGCGAGTGCGGCTGCTGCGTTCGGATGGATTTTTTGCACGGCCATGTGCCGCCTCTCCCGTCGCGCTGCCGCGGGTATAGGCGGGGCGCGGCAAGCGCGCCAGGGTGCGGCTCTATTTCGTGCGGCTCTATTTCGGCTTGACGCGCGGGTTGCCGCCCGGTGTGCCGGGCGGCGGGATCACTGGCATCGCTCCACGCACAGGGGGCGGCGGGCGGGTGATCCCGGGGTCCACCTGGACGGGGGGCCGGATTACCCCGTTGCTCGCCGCACCGCCGGGAGTGTCGGGCTTTCGGCTCGGCGGTGCGGGCGCGGGCACGATGGTCTGCGGCGGGAATTGCGATTGCGCGAGCGCCACGCTCGGAGCGGCCAAAGCGATCGCCAGTGCCGTCGCGCACGCGGCCCGGATCATGGCGTGCCGGCCGTCAGCAGATGAATGGAAAACAGCCGGTCCGCATCGGTCCACAGCCGCACGCGGCCCCACCCGGCCGAGATAGCCAGCGCGGCGAACCCCGCCTCGGTGTATTTGTAGCTGTTCTCGGTGTGGATCGTCTCGCCGTGAGCGAAGCGGATGGTGCGGCCGGCGAGGGTGGCGCGCTGCTCGCGCCGGCTGACCAAGTGCATCTCGATCCGGCTCTCGGCGTCGTTCCAGATGGCGCGATGGTCGAAGGCGTCGGGATCGAAATCCGCACCCGCCTCTCGGTTCAGCCGAACCAGCATGTTGCGGTTGAACGCGGCCGTGACACCCGCCGCGTCGTCATAGGCGGCGACCAGCACTCCGGCGTCCTTGCGCAGATCGACACCGACCAGGAACCACGCGTTGGCACCGAGCGTCCGCCGCGCCCCGGCAAGGAAGCGGCGCGCCGCCGGCGGCTCCAGATTGCCCACCGTGGAGCCGGGGAAGAAACCGACGCGACGCGCGGCCGGCACGCCTCGGGGAAGCGTGAGCGGTGCTAGGAAATCCGCCTCGATCGGGATCACGGACAGGCCGGGATGGCTGCGCTCCATGCGCCGCACGATGCCGCGCAAGGCCGGCCCGGCGATGTCCACCGGGATATAGGCCGCGGGCCAGCGCAGGGCGCGCAGCAGGATCGCGGCCTTGCTTTCGTCGCTGCCGCCGTATTCCACCAGGGTGGCTGCGGGCGGCACCAGCATCGCGACGTCGCCCGCGATCTCGCCAAGCAGCTTCAGCTCGGTGCGGGTCGGGTAATATTCGGGCAGTGCCGTGATTTCGCCGAACAGCCGGCAGCCTTCCTCGTCGTAGAACAGCTTTGGCGGCAACGTCTTGCGCGCAGCCGAAAGCCCGGCGAGCGCCTCGGCGGCGATGCCGCCTCTCTGCTGTGCCGGCCAGATCGCACCATCAGGCATGGCTCAGGCCTCCTGCGCCAGTCGCAGGCCGGTGAACTGCCAGCGCCGGTCGGGGTGGAAGAAGTTGCGATAGGTGGGACGCGCGTGGCCGGGGGGAGTTGCCATCGAGCCGCCACGCAGGACCATCTGGTTGATCATGAACTTGCCGTTGTATTCGCCAACCGCGCCCGGCGGCGGCCGGAAGCCGGGGTAGGGGAGGTAGGCGCTCGCGGTCCATTGCCAGACGTGGTCGATGGCCTCGTGCAGCCTCGGATCACCGCTCGCCGCCTCCCACTCCGCCTCGGTGGGCAGGCGGGCGCCGGCCCAGCGGGCGAAGGCATCGGCCTCGTACCAGCTCACGTGGCGCACCGGGGCGTCAGGATCGAGCGGGGTCACGCCGCCGAGGCCGAATTGCAGCCAGCCCCCGTCGTGCCCGATCCAGTGCATCGGTGCGTCCCAGCCCCCCGCCTGCGCCGCCGCCCAGCCATCCGACATCCACAGTGTTGCGGTGCGGTAGCCGCCATCGGCGATGAAGCCGAGCCAGTCGGCGTTGCGCACCAGCCGGTCGGCGAGCCGGTAGGGACGGAGGAACACAGGGTGGCGCGGCGCCTCGTTGTCGAAAGCGAAGCCCGCCCCTTGATGGCCGATCTCGGCCAGGCCTTCCCGGTCGAAATCGAGCCAGCGCGGGGTGCCGCGCACCGGCTCGGGCGCGCGCCAGCCGGGGCAGGCGGCGGGCAGCAGCGGGTTCTGCGCGAAGGCGTGCAGGATGTCGGTGAGCAGCAACTCCTGGTGCTGCTGCTCGTGCTGCAAACCGAGCTCGACGAGGGCCGAAAGGTCGGCCGGGGGTGCCGCAAGCAGCCGGCGCATGGCGGCATCGACATGGGCGCGGTAGGCATCGACCCGCTCGGCCGGCGGACGGGTGAGCAGGCCCCGCGCTGGGCGCGGGTGCCGCGGACCGACGCTTTCGTAATAGGAGTTGAACAGGAAGCCGAAATCGGCATGGAACCGCTCGTAGCTCGGCAGATGCGGGACGAGCAGGAATTCCTCGAAGAACCAGGTGGTGTGCGCGCGGTGCCACTTCGCCGGGCTCGCGTCGGGCATCGACTGCACGCACTGGTCCTCGGCGGTCAGTGCTGCCGCCAGCCGGTCGGTGTGTGCGCGCACCGAGACGAACCGGCCGAGGCCGGCCGTTGCTCCTGGATGACCCATTGCCTGCTGCTCCCTCGGCGCAGTGAACGGCTGCCAGATGGGTGGGTTTCGGGCGTTTGCCAGCCTATGCAGCGGCTGTGGCTTCGATTACGATACGCAGGCGGTCCGACGGCGGCCCGCCAACCCGCGCGGGAGGGCCGCCCGCTATCAGGAGCGCCGATGCACATCGTCCAGATTACCGACCTCCATTGCCGGCCGCGCGGGCTGCCTGCACAACGCGTGGTGGAGAGCAACATGCTCGCTGAACGCGCGCTGCGCGCGGTGGCACGGCTCGACCCGGTGGCCGACCTGGTGCTGATCACCGGCGACCTCGCCGATCTCGGCGAGCCGGACGCGTATGCGCTGCTCGGCGACATGATCGCGCGGCGGCTGCGGGTGCCGGTGTTCGCGATCCCGGGCAACCACGACGACCGCGAGGCCATGATCGCCAACCTGCCCGGAACGCCGCACGAGGGCGGGTTCGTCCAGTACGCCATCGAAGACCTGCCGGTCCGGGTGGTCATGCTGGATACGCTGGTGCCGGGGGCCGCGCATGGCGAGCTCTGCGACGCGCGGCTTGCGTGGCTGGATGCGGCGCTCGCGCGGGCGCCCGAGCGGCCGACGATGATCGCGATGCACCACCCGCCTTTCGTCTGCGGGATCAGCCACATGGACGCGATCAACCTGCGTGCGGCGGATCGCTTCGTCAGGGTGATCGCGCGCCATCGGCAGGTCGAGCGGATCATCTGCGGGCACCATCACCGCCCCATCACCACGCGCGTCGGACACGCCATCGCCTCGATTGCGCCGGCGATTGCGCATCAGGTAGAACTCGATCTGCGGCCCGGCGCACCCTCGGCGTTCGTGATGGAACCGTCGGCCTTCCAGGTGCATCGCTGGACCGAGCAGGACGGGATCGTCAGCCACACGGCGTATGTGGAGGAGTATCCGGGACCGTTCCCGTTCCTGGTCTGACCGCTCAGCCGCCGCCGCGCGTGAGCACCGGGCCGGAGAGGCCGAGTGCCGTGTTGACCAGGCCCAGGTGACTGAGCGCCTGCGGGAAGTTGCCGATCAGCCGGCGGCGGGTGACGTCGTATTCCTCGGACAGCAGGCCCACATCGTTGCGCAGCGCCAGCACGCGCTCGAGCGTCGCGACCGCGGCATCTCGCCGCCCTTGCAGGCGCTGGCAATCGGCGAGCCAGCAACAACAGGCGATGAAGGCGCCCTGCTTATGGCCGCTCGGCCCGGCGGGTTTCCGATACACCAGGCCATCCTCGGTCAGCTCGCGTTCGATCGCGGCAATGGTGTCGGCGATGCGCGGATCGGTCGCGGGCAGGAAACCGACGATCGGCAGCAGCAGCAGGCTCGCGTCGAGCGCATGGCCACCGAAGGTCGAGACGAAGTGGCCGCGGCGGGCGTGAAACCCCTGCTCGCAGACGGTGCTGTGAATCTCGTCGCGCAGCGCGCGCCAGCGCGACAGATCGGCGGCGTCTGCGCGGCCTTCGACGCTGCGGACGAAGCGATCCAGACCCACCCAGCACATCACCTTGGGATAGGTGAATTGCCGCGGCCCGCTGCGCGAACTCCCACATTCCCTGTCCGGCCTCCTGCCAGACCTCTGCGATCCGTTCGGCAAGCGCGCTTTCGAGGTGGCGCGAGGCTCCGGTTTCCTTAATGCCGGCGCGCGCGGCGAGGCGCAGCGCGTCGAGCACCTCGCCGAACACGTCAATCTGTCGCTGCTCGGCGGCGGCATTGCCGATGCGCACCGGGCAAGCACCGTCGTAGCCGGGCAGCCAGCGCGCCTCCCACTCCTGCGTCTGCCGCCCGCCATCCACGCGGTACATGATCTTCAGCTGCTCCGGGCTGCCAGCGACGGCGCGCAGCATCCATTCCCGCCAGGCGTGCGCCTCCTCATGATAGCCGGCATTCAACAGCGCGGAGAGGGTGAAGGTCGCGTCGCGCAGCCAGCAGAAACGATAATCCCAGTTCGCCGCTCCGCCCGCCACCTCCGGCAACGAGGTGGTCGGCGCCGCGATCATGCCGCCGGCTCGATGATGCGTGAGCGCCTTGAGCGTGATGAGCGAGCGCATCACCGCGTCCCGCCACGGTGTCGGCTTGCCGAACCGGGCGGCCCAGTCCTGCCACCAGCGCGTCGTTTCGCGCAGTGCCGCGTCGGCGTCCGGCGGCGGCGGTGGTGGTGCTGCGGATTCGCCGTGGCTGAGCGTGAAGGCGATGCGGTGCCCTTCGGCGAGAGTGAAATCGGCGCTGCTGCACTCCTGCGCCACATGCAGCGGAACCCCCGAGCGGAGCACGATCAGGTCAGGGCCGACCGAAGCGGTGAAGCTGTTTCCCGCTTGGTCATGCACCCAGGGTGCGATGCTTCCGTAATCGAATCGTGCCGCGAAATCGAGGCGCATCGGCATCGCCCCGCGCAGGCCGACGAGAATGCGCACCAGCGCCGGGCTGGCGTCGCGCGGCGGCATGAAGTCGATCAGCCGCGCCGCACCCTCCCCGGTCTCGAAATCGGTCTCCAGCACCAGCGTGTCCGCGACGTAGCGGCGCGTGATGCGCGGCGCGGGTGCCGCGGGTGCGATCCGCCAGCGCCCGTGCTCGTCGGTGCCGAGCAAGGCCGCAAAACACGCATCGCTGTCGAAGCGCGGCCAGCACAGCCAGTCGACGGAGCCGTCGCGTGCCACCAACGCGGCACTCGCACCGTCGCCGATCAGCGCATAGTCCTCGATCGGCCTGCTCACCGCGCCGTCAGTTCGGAGGCGAGTGCCGCGAAGCTGTCGCGGGCGCGCGCCAGATGCGGCCATTTCGGCGCGCCGACCGGATAATGCGTGCCGACAAGCACGCTGAGCACGGCATTCAGCCGCGCCAACCGCTCGGCGGTTCCAGGCGGCGCGTTGCCCGCGCGCAGATGGCCGATGACCTGCTCGCGCAGCGCGGTCAGGCAGCGCGTCGCTTCGGAGAAATCGTGGCCGACGTGGTGCGGCCGGTCGGCGAGCAGCTTGTCGAGCCGGGCGAGCACCTCGGCGGGCGTCGGCGCATCAGCCATGCCCAAGCCGTCCCCGACGGAGGTTGCAGGTCGCGGCCTTGGTGCTGTGGATGCTGGTGTTCGGATCGCCGAACACCGCGAGCAGCACGTTGGCGATAGCGCCGGTCGCGTAGCCTTCCCAGCCGAAGACCCAGGGCATCCCGATCTGATAGACGGTGCGGCCGTCGATGCGGAGCGGGCGCAGCCGGTCGGTGATCATCGCTTTCACCTCGATCTCGCCGCGCAGGGTCGAAAGAACCACCCAGTCGAGCTGGCGGAGTCCCTTTTCGGCAGCGAGTTCCGGCGGCACCTCGACGAACGCTTCCGGCTGCAGCTCGGCGGTGTGCGGCATCGCGCGCGTGGCGACACCGCCGCAATGCAGCTCCGTCAGCCGGTAGGTGGTGAACACGTACGGGAAACGCGGGTCCGCCACTTTGTGGAACTCGTTGCCTGGACGCGGCCAGAGCTTGATCGGGGGGTTCACCTGCCGGTCGTGAAGCTGGTTGCGCACCGGGCTTTCCAGCGGCTCGTAATGCGTGGGCAGCGGCCCGTCCTTCAGCCCCGAGGGCACGAACAGCATGCAGCGGCCGTGCGGGATCATGATGAACGGATCGGTGCCGGCAAGCGCCTCCATGCCCTCCGGGGAGCGCGACCAGTCGGGCTGAAAGTCGGGGCGCTTCTCCTCTTCGAAGTCCGGCACGTCGTAGCCGGTCCACTTGCCGGCCGCCTCATCCCACCAGACGTGCTTCTTGCTCTCCGACCACGGGCGGCCCTCGGGGTCGGCCGAGGCGCGATTGTACATCTCGCGCCGGTTGGCGGGCCAGGAGAACGCCCAGCCGAGATGCGTGCCCGGCCCGTCCGGCCCGTCCGGCTTGCGCGCGCGCGTCTGGTTGTGGCCCTCCCGCGGATAGGCGCCGGTGTACAGCCAGCCGCCGCACGCGGTGCTGCCGTCGTCCTTGAGTTCCTTGAAGCTGCCGAGCTGCTTCTTGTCGGCCCAGCTATAGCCGTTGATCTCGCGCAGCACCGCCGCGGTGTCCGGCTCCCGCCGTTCGCCGCGCAGCTCATAGTCCCAGGTGAGCGACTGGATCGCACGATGGCGCCGCTCCGTGCTGCCGGCGTACAGCTCGCGCAGGCGGCGGCCCAGATGCACCATGAACCACGCCTCGGAGCGGCTGTCGCCGGGTGCCTCACAGACCTTGTCGTGCCATTGCACGAGGCGCTGCGTGTTGGTGACGGTGCCGTCCTTCTCCGCCGCCAATGCCGCCGGCATCAGGAAGACCTCGGTTGCGATCTGCTCGGGCGTGATCTCGCCGCGCTGCACGAGCCGGCCCTTGTTCCAGAAACTCGCGGTCTCGGTCTCGAAGCTGTCGCGGACCACCATCCATTCGAGGCGGGTGAAGCCGCGCTCGACGAGATCGGAATTGACCGCGCCCACGACCGGGTTCTGGCCGAGCACGAACAGTCCCTTCACCACGCCGTCGCCGGTCTCGAGCGTGGTTGGAAGCTGGGAGTGATCGCCGGTGAGCTTGGGCAGCAGATCGTAGCAGAAATCGTTGGCCCTGGTCGCGTTGTCGCCGTACCAGGCACGCAGCAGGCTAATGAAGTATTTCGGGAAATTGTGCCACCAGCCGGTCGGCACCTGCTCGGCTTCCAGAAACTCCTTGAGCGTGTGGTGCGGCTTGAAGGCGCTGGGCTGCGGCAGGTAGGTCGGCAGCATGTTGTAGAGCGTCGGCAGGTCGGTGCTGCCCTGGATGCTGGTGTGGCCCCGCAGCGCCATCACCCCGCCGCCCGGCCGGCCGACATTGCCGAGCAGCCCTTGGATCATGGCGGCGGCACGGACCATCTGCACGCCGGTCGAATGGTGTGTCCAGCCGACCGCGTAGCAGAACGAGCCGGTGCGCTCGCGGCCCGAGGCGCGCGCATAGGCGTCACAGACTTGCAGGAACGTCTCGCGGGGACAGCCGGTGACGCTCTCGACCATCTCCGGCGTGTAGCACGCATAGTGCCGGCGCAGGATCTGATAGACGCAGTTGGGGTGCTGCAGCGTCCGGTCCTCGGGCGGGGGCTTGCTCATCTTCCTGGCGCCCCACATCGTCTCCGTGGTGCTGTCGTGATGCTCGGAGAGGGGAGATTCGACCTTCTCGCCGTCGTACTGCCAGGTGTCGTTGTCGTAGGCGGCATCGTCCTCCCGCCATCCGGAAAACAGGCCGCTCTCCGCCGCATCGCGGTACTCGGGGCTGACGATCGCGGCGATGTTGGTGTAGGCCATCGCCCACTCGCGGAACCAGAGATCGTTCTGAAGGATGTAGCGGATCATGCCGCCGAGAAAGGCGATGTCGGTGCCCGGTCGGATCGGCGCATAGATGTCGGCGAGTGCCGAGGTGCGGGTGAAGCGCGGATCGACATGGATCACGGTCGCCCCGCGCGCCTTCGCCTGCACCACGAACCGGAATCCGACCGGATGGTTCTCCGCCATGTTGGAGCCCATCACGATGATGCAGTCAGCCTGCGCCAGCCCCCACAGCGACATCGTCGCGGCACCGCGTCCGAAGGAGGTGCCCAGACTGGGCACCGAGGAGGAGTGTCATATCCTCGCCTGGTTCTCGATCGACACCACGCCAAGGCCGCCGCCGAGCAGCTTCTTGATCAGGTAGTTCTCCTCGTTGTCGAGCGTGGCACCGCCGATCGAGGCGATGCCGAGCGTGTGGTTGACCGGCGTGCCGTCGGGGAGCGTCTCCACGAAGGTCTCGTCGCGGGTGCGCTTGGTGAGCTGGGCGATCCGCTCCATCGCCCAGTCGAGCGGGCGTTCCTCCCATTCGGTGGCGTGGGGGGCGCGATATTTCACCCGCGTTGTGCGCAATGGGCTGGTCAGCAGGCCGAGCGTGCCGGCACCTTTCGGGCAGAGCGTGCCCTGATTGATCGGGCTGCGCGGGTCGCCCTCGATGTGGATCGGCCGGCCGGCCTTGGCATAGACGAGTTGTGAGCAGCCCACGGCACAGAACGGGCAGATGCTGGTGCCGATCTTGTCGGCCTCCTCCAGCCGCGGGCGCAGCGTGCGGGAGGTGCGGCTTTCCGCGGCACGGCCGAAGGCGCTCTCGCCCCTGATCTGGCGCGGCAGCGACCAGTCAGCAAAGAAGCCGGAGGCGCGATCGGCGATATCGCGGCGAATCTTCGTCATGGGCAGGCTCCCGCGGGCGGTCGGAGGCAGAACACGAGCCGGCGGATCAGGTTCCCGTGGCTGCCACGGTGATGCGGGGCGCCCCGGGGGCGAACCGGCCAATCTCGGCCACGCGGTCGAAGCCGGCGGCTTGCACGATGTCGAGCACCGCGGCCACCGCATCCGGCGCGGCCGCGATCAGCAGTCCGCCGCTGGTCTGCGGGTCGCACAGCAGCCCGCGCCGCCACGCGGGCAGGTCGGGGGGCAGATCGACGTCGCCGTCGTAGCTTGCCCAGTTGCGCCCGGCCGCTCCGGTGCCCACCCCCGCTTGCGCAAGCGCGGCGACACCGGGCAGCAGCGGCAGCGCCTCCCACGCGATGCGGGCCGCGAGGCCGGAGCCCCGGCACATTTCCAGCAGATGACCGAGCAGCCCGAATCCGGTCACATCGGTCGCGGCATGGACGCCCGCCATCGCCCCGAGCCGCGCACCGACGGCGTTGAGCTGGGTGGTGCTGGCGAGCATCGCCGCATAGAGGTCGGCGGGCAGCCGGCCCTGCTTCAGCGCCGCGCTGTAGATGCCGATGCCCAATCCCTTGGTCAGGATGAGCCGGTCGCCGGCTCGTGCGCCGCTGTTGCGCAGCACCCGGTCCGGATGCACCAGCCCGATTGCAGCGAGGCCGTAGATCGGCTCCGGCGTGTCGATCGAGTGCCCGCCCGCGACCGCGATGCCCGCCTCGGCGCAGACCGCGGCGCCCCCAGCCAGGATGCGCTGCATGACCTCGACCGGCAGAATGTTGACCGGCATCCCCACGATCGCGAGGGCGAGGATCGGCGCCCCACCCATCGCATAGACGTCGGAGAGCGCGTTGGTCGCGGCAATGCGGCCAAAATCGAACGGGTCGTCCACCACCGGATTGAAGAAGTCGGTGGTCGCGACCACAGCCTGCTCGTCGCTGAGCCGATACACCGCCGCGTCGTCGCCGGTCTCGGTGCCGACCAGCAGTTCGGGGAAGCGCTGCATCGTCGGTGCCTGCGCCAGGATGGACGACAGCACGGCAGGAGCGAGCTTGCACCCGCAGCCGCCGCCATGGGCGAGTTCGGTCAGGCGGGGGACGTCCATGCAGCCTCCTTGCCGGGCGCGCGGCGCGGCGCCTAGATCGCCGGATAGAGCGTCGGTGCGAGCGTGGGAACCGGGGACGAGGGCTTGCAAGAAAAGTTGCGCGGCCTGCTGCCGGTGGAACGGCTGCTGCAAAGCGGGGCGGCACAGGCGATGATCCGCGCGGCCTCGCGCACGATCGTCCGCGACGCGTTGCGCGAGGCGGTCGATGCAGCGCGCGCTGCGATGCGCGCTGGCGGCACCGCCGCGCCCGACGAGGCGACGCTGCTGGCGGACGCGGCGGCGCGGCTCGAACAGGCACGGCCGCCGTCGTTGCGGCGGGCGATCAATGCCACCGGCATCATGCTGCACACCAATCTCGGCCGCGCGCCGCTGGCCGAGGAGGCGCTGGCGGCGGTGGCGGAAGCGAGCCGGGGCGCCAGCAATCTCGAATTCGATCTGCAGACCGGCCGGCGTGGCGGGCGTGGCGCAGCGGTTTCGACATTGCTGTGCAGGCTGACGGGTGCGGAGGCGGCGCTGACGGTCAACAACAACGCGGCAGGAATCCTGCTCGCCCTGAGCGCGCTCGCGGCAGGCGGCGAGGTGATCGTCTCCCGCGGCGAGCTGGTCGAAATCGGCGGCGGCTTCCGCATCCCCGAGGTGATCGCGCAAGGCGGGGCCCGGCTGGTAGAGGTCGGCACCACCAACCGCACGCGGCTCGCCGACTACCGCGCCGCGATCGGGCCGGCGACGCGCGCGCTGCTGCGCGTGCATCCTAGCAATTTCCGCGTGGTCGGCTTCACGTCGGCCCCAAGTGTCGCGGAGCTGGCGGCGCTCGCGCGCGAGGCGGGATTGCCGCTGGTCGAGGATCTCGGCAGCGGCGCGCTGCTCGATTTGCGCCGGCTCGGCCACCCGGCGGAGCCGATGGCGGCGGACAGCATCGCCGCGGGCGCCGCGCTGGTCGCGTTCAGCGGCGACAAGCTGCTGGGCGGCCCGCAGGCGGGGCTGCTGGTCGGCACGCGCGCGGCGATCGCGGCGGCTGTGGCGCATCCGTTGGCGCGCGCACTCAGGATCGACAAGCTCTCGCTCGCGGCGCTGGAGGCGACGCTGCGTCTCTATCTCGATCCCGACCGTGCGATCGCGCGCATCCCTGTGCTGCGGATGCTGGCGCAGGACGAGGCGATGTTGCTGGCGCGGGCCGAGCGGCTGCGCGCGCTGCTCGGCGACGATGCCCGGATCGAGCCGAGCGCCGCCTATGCCGGCGGGGGCGCTCTGCCGGACGGCGCGATGACGTCGTTCGCCGTCAGCATCGCGCACGCGGCGATGGGCGCCGACGCGCTCGCCCGGCGCCTGCGCGCGCATCGCCCGGCGGTGGTTGGACGCATCGCCGAGGGACGCGTGCTGCTCGACGTGTTCGCGATCGCCGATTCGGAACTCGCCGCGGTCGCCGCCGCGGTCAATGCCACGTGAAAGTGGGGGCGGCATGAGACGGCTGCTGCTCGGCGTGATCGGGCACGTCGACCACGGCAAGACCGCGCTGGTACGCGCGCTGACCGGCACCGACACCGACCGGCTGGCGGAGGAGAAGCGGCGCGGCATCTCGATCGTGCTCGGCTTTGCGCATTTCGCGGCAGGCGGGGCCGAGATCGACCTGATCGACATGCCCGGCCACGAGCGCTTCGTGCGCACCATGATCGCCGGCGCCACCGGGATCGACGGCGTGCTGCTGGTGGTGGCGGCAAACGAGGGCGTGCGGCCGCAGACGGTCGAGCACGTGCAGATCGCGAGCCTGCTCGGGATCACGCGCGCGGTGATCGCGGTTAGCAAGGTTGATCTCGCGGCGCCCGCGGACGCGGCTGCGGTGGGCCTCGCGACGGCGCGGCTGGCGGCCTCGGCCGGGCTTGATGCGCCCGCGCCGGTGTTCACCTCGGCCGCGCGGAGCGAAGGGATCGCCGCACTCCGGGCTGCCATCCTCTCGCGGCTCCAGGGCAACGTCGAGCCGCCCGATGACGGGTTCGGCTGGTTGCCGATCGACCGTGCTTTCAGCCGTGCCGGGCATGGCACAGTCGTCACCGGCACCTTGCGGCGCGGCGCGCTGAGCGTGGGAGAGGAATTGGCACTGCTGCCAGCCCGATTGCCAGGCGCGGTGCGACCGGTTCGGGTGCGGACCTTGCAGGTGCATGGCGCGGCGGTCGCGAGCGCACGGCCGGGGCAGCGGGTGGCGGTTAATTTGCGCGGGATCGAGGCCGCGTCGGTCGCGCGGGGCGATGCGCTTGCCACGCCGGGGCTGCTGCGGCCAGCGCGCTGGCTCTCGGTCGCGCTGCATCTGCTGCCCGACGCGCCGGCGCTTGCAACCGGCGCGCAGGTGCAGCTTCTGGCCGGCACCACGGAGGTCGCAGCGCGGCTGCGCCTGCTGGATCGCGACGCGCTTGAACCGGGGAACACGGTGCCGGCGCAACTGCAATGCGCGCTCCCGGTGGCCGTGCCGGCGCGCGAGCGGTTCGTGATCCGCGCCGCCTCGCCCGCGCGCACGCTCGGCGGCGGACGCGTGCTCGACGCCGAGGCGGCGCGGCTGCGGCGGCACGCGCCCGCCGTCCTGCGCCGGCTCGCCGCTCTCGCCACCGAGGCGCCGACGCAGACGCTCGCGCGCGAAATGGCGGAGGCGGGGGCGGAGGGCCGCTTGCTTGCGGACCTCGCCCGCCTGGTCGGCCTCGCGCCCGCGCGCACGATCGGTGGCGCTCGACGGCGCGCCGGTGCTGATGGCACGCGGCGTGGCGGTCGATCGGCCGGCGTTCGAGGCGCTGCTGCGTGCGCTGCCCGCGCTGTCCGGTGAGCATGGCATGGAACGCGATCGGCTGGCCGAGGCGCTGCACACGTCCGCGCCGGTGCTGGAGGAAGCGTTGGCGCGGCTGGTGGTGTCCGGCGCGGTGCGCCAGGAAGGCGGCCGGGTGCGACAGGTGCGCGCCGAGCAGGAGGCGGCGCGCGCGGAGGGCGCGGCCCGGCTGGCGGCCGACCTGGCGGAGCGGCTCCGTCGTGCCGGGCTCTCGCCGCCCGATCAGAAGCAGATCGCGGCGGCGCATCCGGGTGCGGCCCGCACGCTCGCCGAGCTGGCGCGGCAGGGCGTGCTGGTGCGCACCTACGATCGCGTGCAGAGGCGGGAAATCCTGTTCCATCGCGATGCCGTGCGCGCCGCACAGCGGGCGTTGGCGCCGCTGCTTGCGAGGCCGCCGGGGCTGCTGGTGAGCGAGGCAGGCGCGGCGCTCGGCATCTCGCGCAAGTTCAGCGTGCCGCTGCTCGAATATTTCGATGCAATCCAATATACCCGCCGCGTCGCCGACCGCCGCGTGCTGGCCGATCGCGGCGGCTAGATAGGGCCGCCAGCTTCGATGGAACGAGACTCGCTCCCTGCCCGTCAGCTACGCCACCGCATCAGCGGCGGCGGTCGCGACCTTTGCCGGCGCGCACTACGATCTCCGCGGACCGCTGACATGCGCGCTGCTGAACCGCGGGTTCAACGACAGCTACGTGATTGGAACGGTCACGGGTGAGCGCTTCGTGCTGCGCCTGTCCGGGCACCGCGCCCGCGGCCCTGCCGATGTTGCGGCGGAAACGGCGTTCCTCGCTTACTTGGAGGCAGCGGGCGTACCGGTGGCGGCTGCGGTGCCGACACGCGATGGCGCATTATTCACGACTGCCGTCCTGCCGGATGGCCCGCATGCCGCTGTGCTGTTCCGTCATGCCGAGGGACGCCGGCCGGACCTCGATGCGCCGGAAGACGCACGCGTCCAGGGCGTGACCCTGGCCCGCATCCACCAGATCGCGGACGGCTTCCCCGACCGAGAGGCTGGGCTTTATCGACTGACTGTTGACCACCTGCTGCACCGGCAGGTCAATGCGATATTGGCACTCGATCTCGATGCCCCGCAGGCCAGGCGCGATCTCCTGGCGCTCTCGGCGCGGCTTGATGATGCCCTGGGCCGCATCGACATTGGTTTGGCGCGTACGCGTTGCCACGGCGACTGCCACGGACTGAACGCCCGCATTGCCACGATGGGACCACACTCGGGGCAGGCGGTGTTCTTTGATTTCGACGATGGCGGGTTCGGCTATCTGGCTTACGACCTGGCCGTGTATCTGTGGGCGCAGGTGTCGTTCGGACGACGGCGACACGCGATGTGGCACGCGTTCCTGGCCGGCTACCGCGCCGTCCGCACGGTCGCGCCGGCGGACGAGTACGCCGCACATCTGTTCGTGCCCATTCGGCACATCTGGTTGATGGGCGAGTATGCCGGCCGCACGGCCGAGTGGGGGTCCGAGGTTCTATCCGCCCCATGGTTGGAGCGAGAAGTCGCCTTCCTGCTGGGCTGGGAGCGCGACAGGCTGTCACCCGGCCTGCTGTGGTCAGCCGACGAGGCGGTCGCGGCGCGTCGATAGCGGGCCGGATCGGGATTGCCGGATCGCTTACCTTCGACCGTCGGGGTACTCTGGCAGTTCGCCGAGACTCCCTTCTAACCGAGGTCGGAATCCGCCAGTATCGAGTTCGCGGGAGGCGAACGGGGTCTGGTGGCCCTCCTGGTCTTCAAAACCAGCGATCCGCCGAAAGCGGATGGTGGGTTCGATTCCCATCCGCCTCCGCCAGCGGCTCGCGCGTGTCATCGAAGCGTCAGCGATACGCCTCGCGGCGGTGCGCGGCCTTGTCGTGCTCGGCCCGCGCCACCGCCGCGGCGAGTTCGCCATGGGCAGCATCAGCAGGAACCGGACGGTCAACGGCGTCGGACATGGGCCGAACATAGCCATCCTGCGACCGGAATACGAGCGCGGCAGTTCAGCGGCCGCGCGGCAGGTTCCGCGGTTGCGCGAAGCGGAAGGAATCGCCCGGCCGGCGCGCACTTTCGTCGCCCGCCGACATCACGCCGATCCGTAAGCAGAGGCTGCCGAGCAGGGTCGCGATCGAGGCGAGCCGCGCCGGCCGCCGCACGACGGCCGCACCGGCGAGATGCAGCGCCAAGGGCATGGCGACGCCGACCCCCTGGCCCCCGAGCTTCTCGATCGCGGCCCCCGGCCAGGCATTCGCCGCCGCGCTGATGCCCTTCTCGCGATAGCTCCCCGCCGCAAACCGCGCGGCCGCAAACTCGATCGCGAGAGCGGCGAGCTTGATCGTGTCGAGGTCGCGGGCGACGCGGCGCGAGCCGAAGCGGTGCTCGGCCAAGGCGAGGGCGGCGGCACCGGCCGCGATCGACGAACTGCCGAACCGCACCGCGAGCGCGCCCGGGGCGGTCGCCCAGAGCGGTGTGCTGGTCGCCGAGAGCAGCGAGGCCGTGTAGGTCGCAAGTCCCGCCCCGGCGATCGCGGCCGGTACCTGGGCCGTACGCGCGACCCGACGCGGCCAGCGCCAACCGAACAGATCGGCCGACGCCTGGCACGCGGCCGTGATCCCGCTCGCGCCGCTGAACGCCATCAGCACCCAGGTGCCGATCGACATCGGCGACGTGCGCCGGAAGATGCGCAGCATGTTGTAGAAGCGCTGCGGCGTGCGGAGGTCATAGATCAGCAGCGGCGCCCCCACGACGGGTGCCAGCAGCGACAGGTAGCGTCCGCGCCGCACCATCCCGCGCGCGCGGCGCATCCCGGAAAGGTCGGCGAGGGTGGCCAGAAGTTGCGCGGCCCCCGCCAGCCCCGCGAGTGCGATGTAGCCGCCGACCACGCTGGTCTCGAACGGCGCCGGGTTGAGCTGGGCACGGCCGTAATAAGTGGTGCCGTCATAGCGGCGTGCGGAGTCGATAGCGGCGTCCGGCATGATCGCTCCCTTCAGGCGCGGCGCCCGAACAGGGCGAAGGCGGCGAGTGCCAGGCTTGCAACCGTCGCGAGTTCCGCGGCCAGGCTCGGCGCCACGCGATTCGCCGGCCGCGTCGGCGCACGCGGCAGGTTGTAGGTCTCCGGCTCCTCGGTGAGCAGGAAAAACGCGTTGAGGTGGCCAATCCCGCCGGTCGCGCCCGGCCCATCCGGTGTGCCGTAGAGATAGGCGGAGTTCACGCCCAGCCGGTGCAACTCGGCAACCCGCTGCTCGGCTCGCGCATGAAGATCAGGCAACTCGCCGAATACGATCGAATCGGTGGGGCAGGATTTTGCGCAGGCCGGCTCCAGCCCGCCCTTCAGCCGATCGTAGCAGAGCGTGCATTTGTGGGCCTTGCCGTCGTCGGGGCTGAGATCGACCACGCCGAACGGGCAGGCGGGCACGCAGTAGCCGCAGCCGTTGCAGATGTCCTGCTGCACGACGACAGTATCGAACTCGGTCTTGAACAGCGCGCCGGTCGGACACGCCTCCAGGCAGGGCGCGTTGTGACAGTGCTTGCATACGTCGCTCATCATCAGCCAGCCGCTCTGGAACGGCCGCATCGCGGTCGGACGGTCGGCGACCTGTTCGACGAAGGTGACGTGGCGCCAGGTATTCGCAGAGAGGCGGCCGGTATTGTCGTAACTCTGCCCGGTCAGGCCGAGGCGATCGGCAGGCAGGTTGTTCCACTCCTTGCAAGCGACCTCGCACGCCTTGCAGCCGATGCAGAGCGTGGTGTCGGTGAAGAAGCCGTAGGAGCGGCCAGGGCGGATGTGCACGCCGGCAGTGAGCTCCGCCTCGTCGGTGATCGGTGCCGAGAGCTCGCTCTCGCCGTAATCGAGGACGCGCCGGCTGAGCGGCAATCCGCCGTCGGTCATCGTGCGATCCTCCCCTTCGTATCAGGCCGGGGCAGACGCTCGATCCGGTGCGCCACCATCGCGATCACGCCCTCCCCCGGCTTGAACCGGACGCGGACGTGCGCCTGGTCGCGCTGCAATTGCGGCAGTTGATCGGGCTCGGCGGCGGCCGCGTGCGCGAGGATGAACAGGTGGCAATCGCCGTCGTCGGACTGCATCAGGAAGCGCCCCTCCTGGACGAGGGTCACGACGCCATCCACGCTTCTCATGCCGGCCCCCTTGCCGCCGGCGGAACGCCCGGGCAGGCGCGCGGTTGCATCAATGGGCGTGCGCCGCGGGGTGACTTGCCCGGTCGCGCCAACCGTCCGACCATGCGCGGCCGTCCCGGAGGCCGCGATGCATTACGACCCACCACCGCACATCACCCAGAATTGGCAGCTTGCGAAGCCCGCGGCGCGAGGCCGGCGCGGCATGGTGGTCAGCCAATCCCGCGACGCGGCGAAGGCCGGGGTCGCCGTGCTGGACGCCGGCGGCAACGCGATCGACGCCGCGGTTGCGACGGCGCTGGCGCTCACGACGCTCGAACCGTGGAACTCGGGGCTGGGCGGCATCGGCTTCGCGCTGGTTCACCGGGCCGGCGAGCGCCGCGCGCGGGTGGTGGATTTCGGCCCCCGTGCGCCCGCCGGCCTCGATCCTTCGCGCTTCCGCCTGACCGGACGGATGAAGCAGGACCTGTTCGCCTGGCCGGAGGTGGAGGGCGATACCAACATCCACGGTCCGCTCTCCTTCGTGATTCCCTCGGCGCCGGCGGGGCTTGCCTGCCTGCACGAACGCTGGGGCAAGCTGGCGTTCGCGGAGGTGATCGCCCCGGCGCTGGCGCTCGCCCGGCGCGGGCTGCCGGCCGACTGGTTCACCACCCTCAAGATCGCGAACTCCGCCGCCGTGCTGCGGCTCTATGCGGAAAGTGCCCGCATCTACCTGCGCGACGGCCTGCCTCCGGTCGCGCCCTATCAGGGGGTGCCGGGCTTCTTCACGCTCGGCCGCCTCCCGGAGACGCTGGAGCGCCTGGCACGCAATGGGCTGCGCGATTTCTACGAGGGCGAGACCGCGGCGCTGATCGCCGAGGATGTGCGGGCGTTGGGGGGCGTGCTCACGGCCGAGGATCTGCGCGGCTGCCAGGCGCGCGTTCGCGACGCCGATGAAGTGCCCTGGCGTGGGCGCACGCTGCAAACCGCCGGTGGGCTGACCGCCGCACCCACGCTCGCGCGCGTGCTGGAGCTGATGCGCGATGCCCCGTACGGCGCCCGCCCCGACGCGGCCTGGTACGCGGCGCTCGCGCGCGCGATGCGGCAGGCCTATGCCGAGCGACTCGCGGGTCTGGGCGATACCGAGCCGAAGGCGGCGGAGAGCTGCACCACGCACCTCACCGCTTGCGACGAGGCGGGGACGATGGTGGCACTGACGACGACGCTGCTGTCGTCGATGGGCAGCCGAGTGGTGCTGCCGAAATCGGGCGTGCTGATGAACAACGGCGTGATGTGGTTCGATCCCTGCCCCGGCCAGCCGAACTCGATGGCGCCCGGCAAGCGGCCGCTCACCAACATGCTGCCGATCATTCTGCGTGAGGGCGATGCACCGGTGCTGGCCGGCGGTGCTTCGGGCGGCCGGCGCATCCTGCCCGCGATATTCCAGGTAATGACCTGCGTCGCCGATTTCGGCCTGACGCTGGAGGAGGCGGCGCACCATCCGCGCATCGACGTTTCCGGCCCCGACGCCGTCAGCGCCGATCGCACCCTGCCCGCCGATGTGATCGGGACGTTGCGCGCGGCCGGCCCGGTCGAGATCGTCGATCGCGACGTGCTGCCGATCAACTTTGCCTGCCCGAACCTGATCATCCGCCGCGACGGCGCGTGTCAGGGGATCAGCGACGTGACTTCGCCCTGGTCGGCGGCGGTGGCACAGGCCTGAGCCCCATGCACCTGCGAGCGATCGGTCGGCTGCACACGCCGTTCCGCACGCTCGCCGAGTGCCCGCGCAATGGCCGCCAGCCCGATCCACCGCCCGCCTGCGAGGCGGAGGTGCTTGCCGAATTTGTGCCCGGGCTGCACAGCCTGGACGGATTTTCCCACCTGATCCTGCTCTATTGGCTGGACCAGGTGCACTCGCCGGAGCTGGTGTTCACGCCGCCCTTCGACGACCGGCCGCGCGGCCTCTTTGCCACGCGCGCGCCGCGCCGGCCCAACCCGATCGGGCTTGCCGTCGTCGCCTTCGACCGGTTCGCCGCACCCGGTCGGTTGGTCGTGCGTTATCTCGACTGCATCGACGGCACCACCCTGCTCGACATCAAGCCCTACCTGCCGAGCGTCGATGCCGAGCCGGCGGCGTCGATGGGCTGGCTCGCCGGCCATGCGACACGGGGGCACACAGCGGAGAAACGCGAATGACGATCTACACCGGCCCCGTCTTCGAGATGGCACGCGAGCAGTTCACCGTGATTGCCAATCACATCGGCATCCCGGCCGACGAGTGTCAGCGCATCCTCTATCCCAAGCGCGCCGTGACGGTCTCGTGCCCAATCCATCGCGATGACGGCAGCCTCGCGGTGTACGAGGGCTATAGGGTGCAGCACCATCTGACGCTCGGCCCGACCAAGGGGGGCACTCGGTTTTCGCGCGACCTCGATATCGGCGAGGTCGCGGCGCTGGCGATCTGGATGAGCTGGAAATGCGCGCTCGCCGGGCTGCCTTATGGCGGCGCCAAGGGCGGCGTCGCCGTCGATCCGCGCGCGCTGTCGGCGCGCGAGCTCGAATCGCTGTCGCGCCGCTATATGCAGGAGATGATCCCCTTCGTCGGCCCGCACACCGACGTGATGGCGCCCGACATGGGCACCAACGAGCAGATCATGGCGTGGTTCATGGACACCTATTCCATGTATCAGGGCCAGACCGTCACCGAGATCGTTACCGGCAAGCCGGTCGCGTCGGGCGGCACGCTCGGACGGCGCGAGGCGACCGGGCGCGGCGTCGTCTATCTCACCGAGCGCGCGATGCAGCGGCTCGGCATTGCGATGTCGGGCGCGACCGCGATCGTGCAGGGTTTTGGCAACGTCGGTTCGGTGACGGCGCTGGAGCTGGCGAAGCGAGGCGTGCGCGTGCTCGGCGTCAGCGACCATTCGGCCTGCTATTTCGACGCGCGCGGTCTCGATGTCACGGCACTGGATCGGCATGTCGCGACAACCGGCGTGCTGGCCGGCTTCTCGCGCGAGCTGCTGTTCGATCCGGCGGAGCTGCTGGTGCAGCCGTGCGACATTCTGGTGCCGGCGGCGCTGGAGCGCGTCATCACCGCCGGGAACGCGGCCCGGCTCCGCTGCCGCGTGCTGGCCGAAGGCGCCAACGGCCCGACCACGCCGGACGCCGACCGCATCCTCGACGCGCGCCGGGACGATGTCTTCGTCATCCCCGACATCCTGTGCAACGCCGGCGGCGTGATCGTGAGCTATTTCGAATGGGTCCAGGATCTGCAGCAGTTCTTCTGGGAGGAGGCAGAGGTGATGCAGCGGCTCAACCACGTGCTGGAGCGTGCCTTCACCCAGGTAATGCGCCGCTCCGAGCGCGACGGCGTGCCGCATCGCACGGCCGCAATGGCAATCGGGGTGGAGAAGGTGCGCAATGCCAAGAACGTGCGCGGATTGTTCCCGTGAGCGGCGAGCCTGAGCCGCGCGCGAAACTGGATTGCCTGCGCTGCCCCAGCCTGTGCTGCAAGGTAGCCGGCTATGTGCAAGTCAGCGATTACGATATTCGGCGGCTCGCGCGTTTCCTGGGACTCACGCGGCGCGCTTTCCAGGCCAAGCACATCGTCGAACGCACGCGCGCCGGCAAGCAGCGCATCAAGGCGGAGTTCGGAACCTGCCAGTTCCTCGATGCCAAGCGCCGTTGCACGGTGTACGAGGCGCGGCCGAAGGATTGCCGCGGCTATGTATGCTGGGAGGCGACGGACCCGACGCTGCACCGGATCGCGCAGTTCTTGCAGACGCCGATCACGGTGCAGCAGGAGAGCGAGGCGAGAGAACGGCGCCCAAAGCGGCGGAACGCCTGAAATGGGGTCCAAAAGTCGATCGCAAGGATCGTCATCGCGAGCCGGCCGCTTGGCCGGCGTGGCGATCCAGGCCCGTGGCACGGTGCGGCCCGCCTGGACTGCTTCGTCGCGTTGCTCCTCGCAGTGACGACGTGCGACGCTTGCTCCATCAGTGCAGGTCGAGGCGCGGATCGAGCGCGTCGCGCAAGCCGTCGCCCAGAAAATTGAAGCTGGTCACGGCGAGCGTGATCGCGAGGCCGGGGATGATCGCGAGCCAGGGCGCGCTGGTGAGGTATTCCTGTGCGTTCTCCAGCATGTTGCCCCAGCTCGGCACCGGCGGCTGGATGCCGTAGCCGAGGAAGCTGATGTAGCTCTCCAGCAGGATGGCGCGCGCCACGTTCAGCGTCGCCGCCACCACGATTGGGGCGATCGCGTTCGGGATCAGTTCGCGGAACATGATGTAGGCGTCGGACGCGCCGAGGGCGACCACCGCCACCGCGAAGTCGCGCTCGCGCAGCGATCGCATCTGCGCCTCGACGATGCGTGCGACCTCCATCCAGGCGGTCGCGGCGATGATGAGCGTGATGCTGGCGAGCGTCGGGTTCACGAACGCCGCCAGCGCCAGCAGCAGGAAGATCGAGGGGAAGCACAGCACCGCGTCCACAAGCCGCATCAGCACGGTGCCGATCCAGCCGCCGTAATACCCGGCAACAGCACCGACCACGGTGCCGACCACGGTGCTGATCGCCATCGCCGCGAACCCGACGGTCAGCGACACGCGCCCGGCCATCAGCAGCCGCGCCAGCAGGTCGCGGCCCAACTGGTCGGTGCCTAGCGCGTGCGGTCCGGCGAGGGGGGGCGCGAAGCGGTGGATGATGTCGATGTAGGTGTCGGTATAGGGGATCAGGCCGGGGCCGAACGCGCAGGCCAGGACCAGCAGCACGATCGCGACCGCGCCGAACAGCGCCAGCCGGTGGCGCATAAAGCGGCGCAACGCGCGATTGCGGCTGCGCGGCGGCGGGGCGGGCAGGGTCTGGACCGCCGTGTCCATCAGTCGAGCCGGATGCGCGGATCGGCGAGCGCGTAGCAGAGATCGGCGAGCAGATTGCCGAGCAGCACCAGCACCGCCGAGAACATCAGGATTCCCATGACCGCAGGATAGTCGCGGTAGCCGATCGAATCGAGGAACATCCGGCCCATCCCCGGCCAGGTAAACACCGTCTCCGTCACCAGCGCGCCCGAGAGCAGCGTCGGCAGTTGCAGCCCGGCAATCGTGATCATCGGCAGCAGCGCATTGCGCACCGCGTGATGGGTGAGGATCACGCGTTCCGGAATACCCTTGGCGCGGGCGGTGCGGATGTAGTCCTGGTTGATGACCTCCAGCATCGAGGAACGCATGTAGCGGCTCCAGATCGCGATCGTGACCAGCGCCAGCACCATCGCGGGCGCGATCAGGTGGTGGAGGTAGTCGAGCAACGAGCCGTTGCCGATGGTGTAGAGATTGCCCGAAGGCAGCCAGCCGAGCTCGACGGAAAAGATGTAGATCGTCACCAGCCCGAACCAGAAGGTAGGGATCGAGAGCGCGATCATCGCCCCGATCGTGGCGAGGTAGTCGAAAGCCGAGTAGCGGCGGATCGCCCCCAGGATGCCGATCCAGGTGCCACCCAGCACGGCAATCAGGGTGGAGCTGGCCATCAGTTCGAGCGTGGCCCCCAGATGGCTCGCGATGATGCCCAGCACCGGCTGCTGGTCCCGGTAGGAGCGTCCCCAGTCGCCGGCGAGCATCTGCACCAGCCAGCGCCAGTATTGCAGGGGAAGCGGCGCATCGAGGCCCATCTGGTGGGCGATCCGCGCCAAGTCGGCCGAGCTCATGCCGGGGATGTTGGCGAACTGCGCCAGCGGGCCGCCGGGGGCGAGATGCAGGATGCCGAAGCCGATCATCGAGACCAGCCAGAGCAGGATCAGGCTTTGACCGAGCCGCCGCAGCAGGTATCTGATCATGGCCCCATGATCGCCGCCTCCGACCCGTCCTCGCAAGATCGCCTGCTCGACGTGCAGGGCCTGCGCAAATGGTATCCCGTGGGGTCCGGCTTTGCCGGCGGCCGGCGCGAGACGCTGCGCGCGGTGGACGGCGTGAGCTTCGGCATCGCGCGCGGCGAGGTGCTGGGCCTGGTGGGCGAGAGCGGCTCGGGCAAGACCACGGTGGGGCGCACCGTCCTGCGGCTGATCCCGCCCACCGCGGGTGAAATCCGCTTCGAGGGACGCGACATCACGCGGCTGTCGCGCCGTGCGCTGCGGCCGGTGCGGGCGCGGATGCAGCTCGTGTTCCAGGACCCGTTCGCCTCGCTCAATCCGCGCATGAGCGTGGGCCGCATCGTGGCGGCGCCGCTGCTGATCCACGGCCGCGGCAATACGCGGTCGCGGCGGCGGGAGGTCGCCGACGCGCTGGAGATGGTGGGCCTGGCGCCGCGGTTCGCCGAGCGCTACCCGCACGAATTCTCGGGCGGCCAGCGGCAGCGCATCGGCATCGCGCGCGCGCTGATCCTGCGCCCCGCGTTCCTGGTCGCCGACGAGCCGGTCTCGGCCCTCGACGTCTCGGTGCAGGCGCAGGTGGTCAACCTGCTGCTGGAGCTGCGCGCGCGGCTCGGCCTGACCATCCTGTTCATCGCGCACGATCTCGCCGTGGTCGGGCATATCTCCGATCGCATCGCGGTGATGTATCTCGGCCGCATCGTCGAGCTGGCGCCGACGCGGGCGCTATTCGAGGCGCCGCTGCACCCCTACACCGAGGCGCTGTTCTCGGCGGCCCCGATTCCGGACCCGGCGGCGCGGCGGACGCGGATCATCCTGGCGGGCGACATGCCGAGCCCGATCAATCCGCCCTCGGGCTGCGTCTTTCGCACCCGCTGCCGCTACGCGCTGCCCGCGTGCGCCGAGGCAGAGCCCGAGTTGCGCCGGATGGCGCCGGGCCATTTCAAGGCCTGCATTCGCGACGACCTCGCGTTGCAGGGGTCGGCATGACGGAGGTGCGTGCGGCTCGGCCGGAGGACGCGCCGGCGATCGCCCGGCTGCTGCGCGATCTGCGTTCCGACCTCGCGCCCGAAGCGTTGGGCGAGCGGATCGCGATGCTGATGGCGACCGGCGCCGATCCGGTGTTCGTCGCTTGCGATGGTGCGCACGTGCGCGGGGTGCTGGCGCTGCATCTGATGCACATGCTGCATTTGGGCCGCCGGATCGCGCGGATCACGGCGCTGTCGGTTTCCGGGGATGCGCGCCGGCAGGGTATCGGCCGCCGCCTGGTTGGGCACGCGGCGGCGTTCGCCGAACGCGAGGGCTGCGCGATGCTGGAACTGTCCACCCGCCTCGATCGCGCCGACGCGCACGCGTTCTATCGCAGCCTCGCTTTTGAGGCGACCTCGTTGCTGTTCCGGCGGCGCCTGACGGCTACAGCGCCAGCGGATACGGCTGCGGCTTCGTCCCGTCGGTGAAGCGCGAGAAGCGGAACGGTGTGGGATCGACCACCGGCCCGTCGCCCGTCACCAGATCGGCAACCAGCCGTCCCGCGCCGGGGCCGATGCCGAAGCCGTGCCCGCAGAAGCCGGTGGCGATGAAGAAGCCGGGCAGGGCATCGACCGGCGAAATCACCGGAATCACGTCCGGCGTCACGTCGATCATCCCAGCCCAGCGCTCCGCGATCTTCGCGTCGCGGAACACCGGGAAGGTCTCGGCAATGTTCTTTTGCGCCGCATCGAGGATCGGCCGGTACGGCTCGGGGTCGAGCGTGCGCACCTGCTCGAACGGGGAGGGCGCATCCAGCGCCCATCGCCGCGGCGTGCGAAACTCCTGCCAGCTCCGCGCCGTGACGCGATAGCGCAGCTTCTGCGCTTTCAGCCGCGCCGCCGGGATGAAGTCGCGCGCGAAGCGGAGCATGTCGGGAACGATCTCGGCGACACTCTCGCCCGATTGCGAGATGTTGTAGCCACCGTCCATGCGCTTGCGGAATCCCCAGCCGGTGGCGGCGGCGGAAATCTCCGGCCCGCCAGAGAGCGGCTCGGTGCGCATCACAGAGGCCCGCACCTTCAGTTGGGGCAGCCGCACGCCGAGCGATCCGGCGAACAGGCTCGACCACGCCCCGCCGGCGAGCACCACGGAGTTGCAGGCGATGCGGCCGCGCTCCGTCACCACGCCGGCCACGCGCCCGCCGCTGGTTTCGATCCCGCGCACCGCGCACTCGGTCAGCACGTGCGCACCATGCCGGCGCGCGCCCTCGGCGATCGCGGGCGCAGCCTTCTGCGGCTCGGCGCGGCCGTCGCTCGGCGTGAACATCGCGCCCGCCCAGGTCTTGGTGCCGCCGGGGATCAGGTCGGCCGCCTCGGCGCTGCTCAGCATCCGGCTGTCCAACTGATAGAGGCGCGCCTGCTCCAGCCATGCCTCGTGCGCCTCCATGCTGGCGCGGTCGGCGAAGAAATAGGCGATGCCGTTGACGCGAAAGCCGGTCTCGGCCTGCGTCTCCTGGTTCAGCTCGCCCCACAGCCGCAGGCTCTCGATGATCAGAGGGATTTCGCGCGGATCGCGCTTCATCTTGCGGACCCAGCCCCAATTGCGGCTGGACTGCTCGCCGGCGATGTGCCCCTTCTCGCACAGTGCTACCGAGACGCCCTTCTTCGCCAGATAGAGTGCGGCCGAGGTGCCGATAATGCCGCCGCCGACGATCACCACATCGACGCGTGCGGGAAGGGTCTCGTCCGAGCGGACGGGGTCGACGCGCGGTGCCATGCGGCAACCGTGCGACCGATGCGCAGGTCTGTCAAACCGATCCGCCTGCGATGTTCGCAACCCTGTGCCTCGCTGCTAGAAAGGGCGCATGGGCACATCCCCGATCTCGATGACCGGCTTCGGTCGTGCCGCCGGCGAGCAGGACCAGCTCGGCTGGGCGTGGGAGCTGCGCAGCGTGAACGCGCGCGGCCTCGATCTGCGCCTGCGCCTGCCGCCCGGCTTCGATGCGCTGGAGTTGCCATTGCGCGAGGCCGCCGGCCGGCACGTCAAGCGCGGCAGCCTGACCGCGAACCTGACCGTACGGCGGGCCGCCGCCGCGACCCTCGCGGTGGACGCGCCGGCGCTGGAAGCGCTGCTGCGGATCGCACTCGATGTCGCGCGCCGCATTCCCGATGCGCCCGCGCCGCGTGCCGAGGCGCTGCTGGCGATCCCCGGCGTGCTGCGCAGCGCCGCACCGGAGGAGGGCGCGGACCGCTACGGCCCGGCGATCCTGCGCGGTTTCGACGCGGCACTGGCAGCCCTGCTCGCGATGCGCCGCGCCGAGGGCGCGCGGCTCGCGGCCGTGCTCGGCCGCCTGCTCGACGAGATCACGATCCTGCACGCGACCGCTACCCTGGAGGCGGCCGATCAGCCCGCCTTGCAGCGCGCCCGGCTGCTGGAGGGCGTGCAGGCGCTGCTGCACGCGGTGCCGCCGCTGCCCGAGGAACGGATTGCGCAGGAGGTGGCGCTGCTCGCCGCGCGCTCGGACGTGCGCGAGGAGCTCGATCGCCTGACGAGCCACATCGCGGCGGCTCACGCGCTGCTCGCGGAGTCCGCGCCGATCGGCCGGCGATTCGATTTCCTGGTGCAGGAATTCGCGCGCGAGGCCAACACACTGTGCAGCAAGTCCGCCTCCGCCGCGCTGACCGCGACCGGGCTGCGGCTGAAGGCGGCGATCGAGCAGCTTCGCGAGCAGGTGCAGAACATTGAATGAGCGCCGCGGCCTTTGCCTCGTCCTCGCCGCCCCGTCCGGCGCCGGCAAGAGCACGATCGCGCGCCGGCTGCTGGCGACCGAGCCCGACCTCGTGCTTTCGATCAGCGCGACCACCCGCGCACCGCGCCCCGGGGAGCGCGACGGCGTGGAGTATCTCTTCCGCAGTCGTGCCGCGTTCGAGGCGATGATCGCGTCAGGCGAGCTGCTGGAATGGGCGGACGTGTTCGGCCGCCTCTACGGCACGCCGCGCGCGCCGGTGATCGCCGCCCTCGATGCCGGGCGCGACGTCGTGTTCGACATCGACTGGCAGGGCCATCGCCAGTTGCGCGGGGCGTTGCCGGGGGACGTGGTGGGCGTATTCATCCTGCCGCCGTCGCTGGCGGAGGTGGAGGCGCGTCTGCGTGCCCGCGGTGATTCGTCCGAGGAGATTGCACGCCGCATCACCAGCCCCGCCGCCCGCGCCGAGCTCGCGCACTGGGCTGAGTTCGGCCACCTCGTTGTCAACCGCGCGCTCGATCAGGCGGTCGCCGAAGTACGCTGCGTGCTGCACGCTGCCCGTCTTGCGACTGCGCGGCAGACATCAGTTGCGGTGCTGGTTGCGGAGCTGTTGCGGGGTCGAGGGTGACGCTGCGGTGAGACGCGCCAGGCGGTCGAACTCGGCGATGCTCAGGCTTTCCGGGCGGCGCTCCGGTGCGATGCCGGCGCGCGCCAGCAGACCCGCCCCGCCGAGCGGCCGCAGTGACGCCCGCAGCATCTTTCGGCGTTGCCCGAACCCTGCCGCGGTCAATCGCTCCATCGCGGCGAACAGCGCCGGTGAGGGCTGCTCGGCGTGCGGCACCAGCCCGACGATCGCCGACTCGACGTCCGGCGGCGGCACGAACGCATCGCGCGGCAGGCGCATCAGCAGCGTGGTCGCACAAATCCATTGCGCGAGCACGGAGAGCCGCCCGTAGGCGGCGCTGCCGGGCGCCGCCACGATGCGCTCGGCGACCTCGCGCTGGAACATCAGCGTCAGCCGCTCGAACGACGCGGCCTCGCGCAGCCAGCCGACCAGGAGCGGGGTCGCGATGTTGTAGGGCAGGTTGGCGATGATCTGGCGCGGCGCTGGCGCGAGCGCGGGAAGATGAAGGCCCCGCGCGTCGGCGGCGATCACGCGCAGCCGGCCGCGGTGCGCGACCGCGAGCTCTTCGATCGCGGCCACCGCGCGCGGATCGATCTCGATCGCGATCACCCGTGCCGCGCCACTGGCGAGCAGCGCGCGGGTCAGTCCGCCCGGCCCCGGTCCCACCTCGACGACGCTGCGCCCGGCGAGCGGCTCGGCCAGCCTCACGATGCGGGCGAGCAGGTTGCCCTCGAGCAGGAAGTGCTGGCCGAGCGAGTGCCGCGCCGCCAGCCCGTGCCGCGCGATGATCTCGCGCAGCGGCGGCGGCGTGTCAGACGCCGTGCTGATCGATCACCGCCCGCCGTTGCAAGTCGCGCAGCAGGGCCCGCGAGGCCAGCTCCGCGCGCTGGTCGAGGATCTGGTTGGCGATCTGCTGGCGCGACTGCTCGGCGATGTCTTTGACCTCCTTCGAGCACAGGATCACGACCGCGATCCCGTCGCGCGCGATCAGCGGCTGCGAGGCCCGTTCGGGCTGCAGGGCGGCCAGGGCGTCCCGGAATGCGGGCGGGTTGACGTTTTCGAGCACGATGGGGCCGGGGTCGGTCGGCTTCTTGTTGCCGAATGCCGCGTTCTCCGCCTGCATTTCGTCGCAGCTATGCACGCTCGTGGAAATCTGTTGTGCCTTGGCCAGCGCCTGGCGTTGCTGGGCGGTCGGGGCAGCAGGATCGAGCACCGAGGTGAACGGCACGAATGCCTGGCGCAACGACAGCACGGTTCCCATCTGCCGGCCCATCGTGCGCTTGCCCAGCATCGAGACGATCAGGTAGCCGCCGGCCACCCGGATCGGATCGCTGATCGCACCGTCGGGCATCTGCTCGGCGATCGCGGCCACCTGCGGATCGAGCTGGTTGGTGCGCACCCAGCCCATGTCGCCGCCTTGCAGCGCGTCCTGGCTCTGGCTGAACTGCGCCGCCACCACCGCGAACGGCGCGCCGCTGCGCAGCTCGTTGATCACCGTGCTCGCGAACTGGTCGGCCGCCGCGGCGTGCGAGGGCTGATCGACCGCAATGAAAATCTCGGCGACGTGGTATTCGGGCTTGCCCTGCTGCGCCTTGTCCAGACGGATCCGGTCGTCGATCTCCGCCGGCGTGATCTTGGCCGCGTCGCCCAGCTTGTCGCGCAACACGCGCATCCAGCCGATCTGCACCCGCACCTCATCGACCAGCGTGCGCAATGTCACACCCTGAGCCTCCAGCCGAGCCTTCAGGGCGCCGGGCGGCATGTTGTTGCGCTGTTCGATACCGGCGATCGCCCGCGCGATCTCGTCGTCCGAGACAACGACCTTGCGCTTCTCGATCTCCTGCAGCCGCAGCCTCTCGTCGATAAGCTGGCGCAGGATTTGCGGACGCAGCCGCGCGAGCACGTCCGGCATCAGCGGCATTCCCGTCGAGAGCGCGAACAGCCGCCCGCGTGCGGCGATGTCCTGCTGCGTGATCGCATCGCCGTTGACCACGGCGACGATGCTGTCGCTCTGGGCGCGAGCAGCCGGCGCGGCGGGGCCAAGCAGCAGGGTTGCGAACCAGCAACGCGGCGAACGGGCGCTGGGGCAGGGGCCGGGGCCGGGGGATGCGCATGGGCGAGCCTCGTGTCATCAGAAAGCGTTGAAGCCGACCTGTCCCACGGTCTTGAACGTCAGCGAGAACAGGACGGTGGTGGCGCCGGTGTCGCCGTTGAAGTCGGTGTAGCGGCGATAGGCACTGATGTCGAAGATGAAGCACTCGTTCTCGAACGTGCCGCGCACGCCCGCGAGCACCATCTTGTCGTGCGTCAGGTCGCGCCGCGCATAGGCCGAAAGCTTCCACGGCCCGGTCTGCGTCGAGGCGCCGAGGCTGATCTCGTCACGCGGCACGAAATACGACGCCGGCGGCGGACCGGGAGCCTGGAAGAGATAGTAGGGATCGACATTGCTGTAAATGTAGCCGGCGTTGAGGCGGAAGATCGGATGGCCAACGGTTGCCACGGCATCGGCGGCCGCGACATCGAAGTTGCGGTGGTCGAAGCGCCAGCGGCTGGTGACATCGACCCAGCTCGACGGCGAGTAGCTGACCCGCGCCACCACGTCCGAGACCTGGTCGTTCAGCCCGGACTTGGGCGGGAAGATGTCCTCCTCCTTCTGCGCGCGGTAGGACTGTCCCACCAGGCCGTCGAGCGTCGAACCGCCGAAATACCAAGCGCCGTGCATCGCGACCGCGGCCCGCGTGCCGCCTTCCAGCCGGTCGAGACCGTTGAAGCGGTTGATCGCGAACAGATTGGCATCGGAGAAGTCGAAGCCGAGACTGTCCTCGTTGGGATATTTCAGGTTCTGCGTTTGCCCCACGTTGGGGCTGACCAGGATTTGCGCAATCGGCTCGATAAGCTGGCTGCCCAGGCTGCCGGCGTCGCGCACGAACGGCCAGTTCAGCTTCACGCCCGCCGTCGGCAGCGCGCGCGCCGTCTCGGTCGAGCTATCGGGTGCAAAATTGGGCTGCTCGTCGAACTTATTCGCGACATAGGCGGCGCTGTCGACGTGCAGGATCAGCTTCCAGAGATCGCCGAGCGCGCCGGTGAACGGCCGCTCCCAGTTCATCCGCGCCGCCATGCGCTGGGTATTCGTGCCCACATCGCGCAGCACGTTGAAGGCGCTGAAGTCCAGCGAGAACCGGCCGCCGAGCGGATCGGGCTTGCCGAAGAAGCTGTATTCGTAACGCGGCAGCACGGTGGGAAGCAGGTTTTGCGTGACGCTCAGGTTGAGCGCCTGATAGGCGCGCGCGTCCAGCCGCGAATAGGCGCCGTCGCCGAACCCCTCCAGGTACACCTGGCTGGTGAGCACGTTGGGGCTGATGTTCTTGACCCGGAAATCACGCAGGTAGTCGGCCGAGCTGGCGCGCTCGATGTCGAAGCCGTAGCGCCAGGTGTCATTCAGGTTGAACTGGCCGTTGGCGAAGATGTCGGCCTGCGCACTCCCTTCGTCATGCGCGAGCGAGCCGTCGATCGACATCACGCCGTCGTTGAAACGGCGGCGGTATCTCAGGTCGAGCGCCTGCGCCTGGGTGCCGAGCGTGGGCGTGATCGTGAGATCGGACTGGCCATCGAGCACCCAGTAATACGGCACCGAGGCGAACGCGCCGATGTGCTTCGACTCGCCGAACGAGGGCACCAGGAAGCCGCTCGCCCGCTTCACCGACGGGTCGGCGTGCCAGAAATAGGGGAAGTAGGCGACCGGAACGCCGTAGATGTCGAGCCAGACGTTGCGATACTCGATCCGCTTCTGTTCCACGTCTTGCGTGGCCGTGGTGGCGCGCAGCTCCCACAATGGCGCTTCCTCGGGGTGCTTGGCGCACAGGTTGCAGGTGGAATAGATCGCCTGCGACATCTCGTTGATCTCGCCGCCGGTGCGGCGGGCGCCGTTGGCGACCAGCTTGCCGTTCTCCGCCAGGATGGCTCCCATGCCCTTCAGCACGGCATCGCGCATTCCCTGCGTCAGCTCCGCGTACTCCGAGGACAGCACCTGGCCGTCAGGCTCGATCAGCGAGACGTGGCCGGTAGCGGCGACGACGTTGGTATTGCGGTCGAACACGATCTTGTCGGCGAGCAGCACGTGATCGTTCTGCCAGGCCTGCACATGGCCCTCGGCAGTGACCAGGCCGCGCGCGCGGTCATAGATCACGCGATCGGCGATGAACGTCACCGGCTGCTGCGACGAGACCGGCTGCGTGCCCCCGTGTCCGGACAACGCCGCGAACTGCGCGCGGCCGGGTACCGTGGACAGCGCCAGCCAAGCCATCCCGAGCAGCACGGTCAGCAGCACCGCGCGCACGGCGCTATCCATCCTCGAGATGCAGCAGCAGAGCCACCGCGAGCAGCAGGCCCGAGAGTGCCGGTGCCCAGGCGGCGAGCGACGGCGGCAGGCTGCCGCTCTGGCCGAACTCCTCCGCCACCTTGGAGACGACAAACAGCGCGAACCCGGCGGCGACGCCGCTGCCGATCATCCGCGCCACCCCCCCGCGCCGTGCCGGCCGCATCGAGAAGCCGGCCGCGACCAGCGCCATCGTCCCGGCCAGCAGCGGCAGCGCCAGCAACGCCTGAAAATGCAGCTCGTGCCGGATCGCCGAGAACCCCGAGCGTTGCAGCAGGCGGATGAAGCCGGGCAGTACCCAGACCGAGAGCGTGTCGGGCGAGGCGAAGCTGTCCTGCACGCGTCCGACCGTGAGGTCGGTCGGCAGATCGACCGCGCCGAGGGCGGAGGGCAGATGATCGGGCGTCACCGTCTGCGCCTGCTGCAACTGCCACTGTCCGTCCGCGAGATCGGCTTGCCGCGCCTGGATGCGCGAGAGCAGGCGATCGTGATCATCGAGGCGGAAGACGCTGACGTCGGTCGCGACCAGGCGCCGGTGTTTCACGCTGACGTCCTGCGCGTGCAGGATCGCAACCCCGTGCGGCACCATCTGGTGGTCGGACTGGCGCAGCCAGAGCTGCCCCCCGGCGAGCGACAGCGGACCGGCGCCGGCCGTGAGATAGGTGCTGTCCAGCGTCTCGGCGCGCGCCATCATCGCCGAGGAGAGCGGGCTCACGGCACCGGTCGCGAACGCGCCGAGCAACACCGCACTCGCCACCGGCCCGGCGAGGAACTGCCAGGCGGAGACGCCCGCGGCGCGCGCCACGATCAGCTCCGAGGAGCGGGTGAGGCGCCAGAAGGCGAGAATGCCGCCCAGCAGGACCGCGAACGGCAGGATTTCCATTGCCGTATAGGGCAGTCGCAGAGCCGCGATCTCCGAGACCAGGCCGAAGCCGACATTCGGCCGCGTCGCCGCGCGGCGCAGCAGCTCGATGAAGTCGAACAGCGACACCAGCCCCGCGAGGGCCGCAAGCATCGCCAGCACCGCCAGCATGAAGACGCGGGTGACGTAGAGCGAGAGCGTGGCGGCGATCCGCACGGTCAGGCGGTCCGCACGCCCAGGACCGCTCGCCGGGCCGCTCGGCGGCCCCGCGGTCGCAGCAGCGTCGCCGCCGCCGCCAGCCCCGGCAGGATCGCAACGATATAGATCAGCGGGATCAGCGCCGGCACGCGGGCCGCGAGGTTTTGCACGACAAGCTGCAGCGCCAGCAGCCCGACCACCGCGCCCACCGCCGCCAGCGGCCGGACCAGCCCGCCGTGACGCCGGAACGTGCCGCTCAGTACCGCGAGCAGCGCGATCAGCGCGAACGAGGCGGCGGTGAACGGTGTCGCCAGCCGCCGGTGCGCCTCCACCTCGAACTTGCCGATATCGCGCTGGTTGGTGACGAACGCCGCCGGATGCAGCAGATCGGTGAGCGACATCTCCGAGGCGTCGCGGTAGCGCTGCGGCCCGTTGCTGGCGGATTCCGACAAGTCGATCACGTTCTGCGCAAAGGTGAGCACGTCGAGCCGGCCGGTCTGGCGGTCGATCTGCTCGCGCGAGCCGTCCTGCAGCAGCACGCGCGGCCCGGCGGGGCCGCTCATCAGCCGCCCTCGCTGGGCGAGGATGGTGGCGTGCGCGTTCGCCTGCCGCGCGTCGTCGACCAGGATGCCGTGCAGCGTGCCGTCGGGGTCCTTGCGCCGGACATAGACGGTGAGCTGGTCCGAGATCGGCGTGAACACCCCCTCCTGCAGCAGAAAGGCGGCCATGCGGTTGCGGATCTCGAACTCGAAGTCCCGGAAGGCGCCGAAACTCGCCGGCACGACCCAGATGTTGAGCGCGTAGCAGGCGAGCACCGAAAGCGTCGCCAGCACCAGCGCCGGGCGGGCCAGGGCAAAATCGGACAGCCCGGCGGCGCGCATCACCGTCAGCTCGCGGTCGCCGGCGAGCCGCTGATAGACGAACTGCACCACCACGAAAGTCGTGATCGGCAGGATCACGGCGACAAAGTTGGGCACCAGCAAGCCGGTCAGCTCGAGGAACACCTGGGCCGAGAGGCCGCGGTCGATCACGAGCTGCACGAATCGCAGCGACTGGGTGAGCCAGATCAGCGCCACCAGCCCGCAGGTCGTCGCGATCAGCGCCAGCAGGAGCTGACGGAACACATAGCGGTCGAGGCGGGTGATCAGCGGTCGCGCCATGGCCTATCCTACCGTCCCGCCCGCGGGTGGCGAAAGCGGCGCGTCGGCGGGGCCACGGCGCTCAGCTTTCGGCGATCGCGGCCAGGGCGGGGGCCGCCGCGGGCGCAATCAGCTCCGCCGCGACCGGCGCGGTCCAGGTGATGCGGCCCGGCACGTGACAGATCGGGCAGGCCGGGTGCCACGCGGCCTGGATGGCGCCGCACGCCTCGCAGCGCCAGACCGGATCGGGGTCGGCCGCGGCGGCATGGCGCAGCGCATCGCGGGCGGCCTCGCTTCCGGGCGCCTCGGCCTCGGCGATGTCGGCCAGCAGCGTCCAGACCCGGCGCTGGTTCAGCCCCGCCGCGCGCGCCGCCTCGGCATGGCGCCGCGCCTCGCCGGTCAGTCCCGCCTCCAGGGACGCCCGCGCCAGCAGCAGGTGGCTCTCGGGGTCGGTCGGATTGGCGTTTGCGAGCTTCTCGGCCGCCTTCATCCGGGCCAGCGGGGCGGCGACCGGCGCCAGCGCGAATCCGGCGAGGTCGGGGTGCGGCCGCGCTTCCCAGGCGCGGCGGATCACGTCCTGCGCCCGGCCCTCGCGCCCCGCGTCGCGCAGCCGGCGGGCGTACGCGATCGCCGCCGGCGCCAGCGCGGGGTCGGCGGCAAAAGCCTGGCGCGCGAGTTTTTGCGCGGCATCTTCGTCGGGCTCGGCCTCCGCGGCGGCGGTCGCGACGGCGGCGAGCGGGCCGCCCGGCGCGGCGAGTGCCATCGCCTGCTTCCAGTCGCCGGCCCGGATGGCGAGCTGGGCACGCTCGCTGCGCAGCCACAGCGAGCCGGGATGCGCCGCCTCCGCCCGCCCGGCGAGCTCGGCCGCGGCCGGCCAGTCCTCGCGCGCAATCGCCTGCCGCAGCAGCCCGCGCAGGCCGAGGAAGGGGGCATCGTCGCGCTCGGCGAGCCGGCGATAGAGGCTCTCGGCTTCGCCCTCGCGGCCCAGCCGGCGCGCCGCTTCGGCCGCCAGCAGCAGCGTCTGCGGCGTGTCGCCGAGCAGGCGCCGGGCCCGGCCGGATTCGCGCCGCGCCTCGCTGCTCTCGCCGGCGGCGAGCGCCAACAGGGTGCGCGTGACCGCAGCGTCCCCGAGCCGCCGGGCCCGTGCCGCCCGTGCCCGCCGCAGCCGCCGCGGCAGCCGCAGCAGCCCGAAGATCAGGCGCAGCAGGACCACCAGCAGCACGACCAGCACCGCCAGCGCCAGCACCGCGATCGGCGTCGTGGTCTGCACGGTCAGAGTGCCGATTTGCGCCGCGAAATGCCCCGGCAGGCTGGCCACCCACCAGGCCACCGCGATCACGATGGCGGCGAGCAGCAGGAAGCCGATGATACGGCGCATCAGGTGTGGGCCTGCATCTGGATGATCGCGGCGCGGGCGGCGAGCAGGGCGCGCGCCTGCGCGAGCCAATCGCCCATCGCCGCTGCCGCCGGCCCTTGCAGCTTGCCGAGTTGCGCCACCGTGCCGGCGAGATCGCCCGCGTCCAGCGCCGATTGCGCGGCGGCGAGTGTGTCGGAGGCGGCATTGCCGACCACCACGTGATCACCCTGCCGCACCGTCACCACGTTCTGGACCCGCGCCCACATCCGCGACAGCAGCGGCTTGCCGGCGACGTCGGGCCGGCTCGCCGCAGCCGCGGCGCGGGCGGCGGCCGGGAACGAGAGCCGCAGCCCTGCCGCCGTCGGCGGCGCCGCGGTGGCGTAGCGCGCGAGCGCCGGCGGCGCGTCGGGGATCGTGCCGATCGGCGTGCCGGCATCCAGCGCCGCGGCCGCCGCCTGCAGCCGGGCGAGTCGCTCGATCCCGGCGGCGCCCGCTTGCAGCGCCGCGACTTCCCGCTTGATGCTCGCGAGATCGGCCGTGCGCGTCTGCGCACCCTGCTCCAGCGTGTCCACCCGCCTGGCGAGGGCCGCCGTGCCATCCTGCTTCCGGGCCAGCGCATCGATCCGCGCGCCCAGCGCTGCCAGCCCGGCTTTGGTCGCCATGTCGGCGGGGGCCGCCGGCGTGGGCGCCGGGCGATTTTCGAGTGCGGTCAGCCGCGCCTCGATCGGCCCGAGATCGACCGGCTTGGGCGGCGCGGGCGGGGCCGGGGGCTTGCGGGCGGCCAGGGCCGCGACCCGCTGATCGAGCGCTCGCGTCTCGGTCGCGATCGCCGCGACCTGTCGGCTTAGTGCCGCCAGCGCCTGGGTCTGCGCAGGATCGGGCGGCGGCACAGGCGGATTGCGCCACAGCCACGCGATCGCGCCGGCAAGGATCAGAAAACCGATCACCCCGAGCACCGGGCCGGCCGCGGCGCGGCGGCGCGGCGCGGGCCCAGGCGGCGGCGTGGGCGGCGGCGCGGCGGGTGCGGGTTCGAGCGGCTCGGCTCCGGGCGTGCCGATCGCGTCGGGTGTCGTTTCGGCGGGGTCTTGTGCGGCGGTCATAGGAGGGCCAGCAGCTCGTCCTGGTTGGGCCGCCGCGCCACGCGGAGCGCGCGCCACGGCAGGGATTGCAACGGCTCCGCGGCGGTCGGGCTGATCGTCAGCGCGGCAACCGTCGCGAGCGAGGCGTGCAGCGAGGCAGGCAGGCAGCGGACGAAGGCCCGCGCGGTCTCGGCGGAGAAGAACAGCGCGGCGACCGTCCCCCCTTCACGCAGGGCGCGCGCCGCGACGGGTGGCAGACGGGCGGCCGCGACCGAGGCATACACGCAACGGCGCAGCACGCGGAAGCCGCCGCGGCGGAGTGCGGCCGCCAGCGCGGCGCCCTGGCCGCGACCGCAGGGGAGCAGCAGCGGGCGGCCGGCGGGATCGCAGCACTGTCCGGCCAGCTCGGCCAGCGCCGCGGCGTCGCCGTCGGCGCTGGAGACATCGGTGAAGCCGGCGGCGCGGGCACGGGCGGCGGTGGCATCGCCGACGGCCAGCACCGCCACCGGATAAAGTGCCGGCGGCAGGGCCGGCAGCGCGTGACCGCTGGTCAGCAGGATGGCCTGGATCGCGTCCGGCCGCGGCAGCGCCGCCGCCAGCGTGCGGGTGCGCAGCAGCGGCGCGATCACCGGCGCGAAGCCGCGTCCCGCCAGCCGGGAAGCCGTCTCCGAGGCGCCCGGCTCGGGTCGCGTCACGATCACCGCGGGAAGGCCGCCCGCAGCGCTCAGTGCGGCGTCTCGCCAGCGGCGTCGCCCGCGTCGGCGAAATCGAGATCGGCGTAGAGTTCGGCGAGCGGCACCTCGATGCCGATCTCCGGCATCGCCAGCACATCGCCATCGGCTAGCACGTGGCCGGTCCAGTCGTCGCCGTCGCGCGCGAACACGGTGGCGCCGATGCGGTCCTGCTCCAGCATCACGTAGCGCTGCACCGAGGGCGTGTCGCGGTATTCCCGGTTCTTGACGATGCGGTCGGTGTCGCCGGTGCTTTCGCTCAGCACCTCGAAGATCACCACCGGATCGCGCACGACTTTGGCATCGCGCGGCAAGGATGTGCAGACCACGAAGGCATCCGGGTAGCGGATCGAGCCGGCGACCTCGATCTTCAGGTGACTGCCGAAAGCCTGGCAGCGGTGTCCCCGAAGACGGTTGTCGAGCGCGGTCAGCAGATTGCGCTGGATCACAGAATGACCCACCGTTCCGCCGACCATCGCGTGGGAGGCGAAACCGTCGAACTCGAAGCGCAGCTCCTGCCTCTCCTCCCAGGCGAGGAACTCGGCAAGCGTCATCGGTCGGCGCAGGGCCACGTTCATGGCGCGATCCTAATCCACCGTGTCGCCCGCGACAAACCGTTCCAGCCAGTGGGTCGAATAATCTCCCGCCTGGAACGCCGGCGCGTCCACGATGCGCCGGTGCAGCGGCAGCGTGGTCTTGATGCCGACGATCGCGAATTCGTCGATCGCGCGCCGCAGCCGCGCGATGGCGTCGGGGCGGGTCGGCGCGTGGACGATCAGCTTGGCGATCAGGCTGTCGTAATAGGGTGGCACCAGATAGCCGGCGTAGAGCGCGCTATCGACCCGCACGCCCGGGCCGCCGGGCACATGGAACGCCGCCACCCGGCCCGGCGTCGGCAGGAACGTCTCGGGGTCCTCGGCGGTGATGCGGCACTCGATCGCGTGGCCGCGGAAGTGGATTTCGGACTGCGTCATGCCGAGCCGCTCGCCGGCGGCGATGCGGATCTGCTCGCGCACCAGATCGACGTCGCAGACCATCTCGGTCACCGGATGCTCGACCTGCAGCCTTGTGTTCATCTCGATGAACGCGAACTGCCCGTCCTGGTAGAGAAACTCGAGCGTTCCGGCATTGCGATAGCCGAGCCGCCGAAGGGCCGCGGTGACGGTCTCGCCCAGCCGGTCTCGCGCCGCAGCATCGAGGGCGGGCGAGCCGGCTTCCTCCACCACTTTCTGATGCCGGCGTTGCAGGCTGCAGTCGCGCTCGCCGAAATGCACCACCTCGCCATGCGCGTCGGCCAGCACCTGCAACTCGATGTGGCGCGGCCGGGCGAGATAGCGCTCGATATAGACGGCGTCATCGCCGAACGCGGCGCGCCCCTCGGCTCGCGCTATCCGCCATGCCTCCTCCAGCGCCGCCGGCTCCGAGGCCACCTTCATCCCGCGTCCGCCGCCGCCGGCTGCGGCTTTCACCAGCACCGGGAAGCCGATCCGCCGCGCCACCCGCTCGGCCTCATCCAGACTGGCGAGCGCGCGCTCGGAGCCCGGCACCAGCGGCACGCCGAGCGAGGCCATCGCCTGCCGCGCCGCCACCTTGTCGCCCATCATGCGGATATGCTCGGGGGCAGGGCCGATGAAGGTCAGCCCGTGCGCCTCGACCATCTCGGCGAAGCCGGCGTTCTCGGAGAGGAAGCCGTAGCCGGGATGGATGGCGTCGGCACCGGTGACGATCGCGGCCGAGATGATCGCCGCCTTGTTCAGGTAGCTCTCGCGCGACGAAGGCGGTCCGATGCACACGCTCTCGTCGGCGAGCCGCACCCACATGCCTTCGGCATCCGCGGTCGAGTGGACGGCGACACTCGGAATGCCCAGCTCGCGGCAGGCACGCTGCACCCTGAGCGCGATTTCGCCGCGGTTGGCGATCAGGATCTTCTCGAACACGCTACTCGATAATCATCAGCGGCTCGCCGTATTCGACCGGCGTGCCCGACCCGACCATGATCCGCGTCACCGTGCCCGCGCGCGGCGCCTTGATCTGGTTGAACGTCTTCATCGCCTCGATCAGCAGCACGGTCTGGCCCGCCGCGACCGTCTGGCCGAGGGTGACGTAGGGCGGCGCGTTCGGCTCGGCGCCGAGGTAGGCGACTCCCACCATGGGGCTCAGCACCGCGCCGGGGTGCGCCGCCTCCTCATTGCCGGCGAGCGGCTCGCCCGGCGCCAGCGCCGCTGCGGCGGCGGCCGGCGCCGCGACGGTCGCGTGAACCGGGGCCAGATTGCGCACCACCCGGATGCGGCTGTCCTTCTCGGCCACCTCGATCTCGGTCAGCCCGGTCTCGATCAGGATGTCGGCGAGTGCCCGGATGCTCTCGGCGTCGAACGGCGGACGGTTCACCGCGCCTCTCCCGCGATCAGGTCGGCCATCGCCGTCAGCGCCAGCGCGTAGCCGCGGATGCCGAGGCCGCAGATCACGCCCACCGCCGCCAGGGAGACATAGGAGTGGTGCCGGAACGCCTCGCGCTTGTGGATGTTCGTCACATGGACCTCGATCACCGGCAGCTCGACCGCCAGCAGCGCGTCCATCAGCGCGATCGAGGTGCTGGTGTAGCCGGCCGGGTTGATGACGATGCCGGCGGCGGTGCCGCGGCATTCCTGCACCCAACTGACCAGCTCACCCTCGCCGTTGGTCTGGCGGAAGTCGATCGCAAGGCCGAGCTGTTCGGCGCACTCGGCGCACAGCGCCTCGACGTCGTCGAGGGTCGACGCACCATAGATTTCGGGCTGGCGCAGGCCGAGCATGTTCATGTTCGGGCCGTTGAGAACGGCGACCAGGGGCGGGGGCATGGCGCGCGGCCTAGCATGGCCGGCCGCGCCGGTCCAAGCCTTCCGACGCACCGCCCCTCGACGCGCGCAGGGCCGAGACCCATACTTGGGCCATGCTGGAACTGACGCTGAACGGCGAGAGCCGGCAGCTTGTCGAGCCGGTCACGCTCGCCGAGCTGCTGGACAGTCTCGGCCTGGACCGGCGCAAGGTGGCGGTGGAGCGGAACCGGGAGATCGTGCCCCGGTCAGAGTACCAGGCGACCCGGCTCGCCACCGGGGACGCGCTGGAGATCGTGCATTTCATCGGCGGAGGCTGAACATGGATGGATCACAGGGTGCGCTCGCGGCCGCCGACGATGTTTGGACGGTGGCGGGGCGGAGTTTCCGCTCGCGGCTGATCGTCGGCACGGGCAAGTACAAGAGCCTCGAGGAGACCGCGGCCGCGATCGAGGCGTCGGGGACCGAGATCGTCACGGTCGCCGTCCGGCGGGTCAACCTGTCGGACCCGAAGGCCCCGATGTTGCAGGATTTCGTCGATCCGAAGCGGTTCACCTACCTGCCGAACACCGCCGGCTGCCACACCGCCGACGAGGCCGTGCGCACGCTGCGGCTGGCGCGCGAGGCCGGCGGCTGGAACCTGGTGAAGCTCGAGGTTCTCGGGCCGCCGCCGTATCTCTATCCCGACATGGCGGCGACCTACGAGGCGACCGAAGCGCTGCTGCGCGACGGGTTCGAGGTGATGGTCTATTGCGCCGACGATCCCGTGGCAGCGAAGCGGCTGGAGGCGATGGGCTGTGCCGCGATCATGCCGCTCGGCGCGCCGATCGGCTCGGGTCTCGGCATCCAGAACCCGGCGATGATTTCCATCCTCATCGAGCAGGCGGGGGTGCCGGTGCTGGTCGATGCCGGGGTGGGTACGGCGTCGGACGCGGCGATCGCGATGGAACTCGGCTGTCATGCGGTGCTGCTGAACTCTGGGATCGCGCACGCGCGCGACCCGGTGCGGATGGCGCGGGCGATGAAGGCGGCGGTGGCGGCGGGACGGCAGGCGTTTTTGGCCGGACGGATGCCGCGCAAGATGGGAGCGGATCCGTCGAGTCCGCTCACGGGACTGATCCGGCGGTAGGCCTGTGATCCCCCGCCTCACCCCAACCCTCTTCGCCCCCCGGGGCGGAGAGGGAGTTGGCGCCAGCCGGTGGCGAACGAAGGCCAGCGTGAAACAAGGCCAAAACAGGGTCCCTGAGGGCCAAGAACAGGGTCGGATCAGGCTCGCCGCTTGCCTGAGAACAGGGCCGGATCAGGGTCGCGGCCCCTGAGAACAGGGTTAGATCAGGCTCGCTGCGGGTCGTTCCCCATTATCGGTCGGCAGCTTCAATCTCACGCCCGTGCGTGTCTCTCATCGATCCAATCCCTTTCCCGTATCGCCGGCCACTCTAACACACGCGCCGTTAGTGGTCAACAATTATAACACAGACGTGGCAGCGGGGCAGAGGCGCGTCGTCGCAACGGCGGCGAACCAACTGCCAGTTGGTGAGAAAATCCGCTGACGGATCAGCCAGCTACCGCAGCGCGCTGAGATACCCGTCATCGGCGAGCACAAAAATCATCCCCGAGGCGGCGATCATCCCCACCGTGACCGCCTCCTGCGACAACCGCTCCTGCGCCAGCACGGCACCATTGTTCGGATCGAGTGCGGCCACCTGGCCGGTCGTGCCCGCGACGATCAAGTGTCCGCCCGCCAGCAGCGGGCCGGACCAGTAGATCGGGCCGCGCGACTTCTTCGCGTTGCGCCAGCGCGGCAGATCGACCACCCAGCGCACCTGCCCGTCCTGCCGCGCGAGGGCCGCCACCTGCTGCTCGGCGCTGACCAGGAACAGCCAGTCGCCGGCGAGCCACGGCGTGTGGCCGCCCGCGACGCTGCGCTGCCAGATGCGCCGGCCCGCATGGAGGTCGAGTGCCAGCAGCAGCCCGCCGAGGCTGATTGCGTAGACCACGCCGTCGTCGATCACCGGCAGGCCGCGCACCGCCGAGAGGTCGATCAGGTCGTTGCCGCGCGGAGCGGCGAGGCTGTCCGCCCACGCGACCATGCCGGTATCCGCGTGCAGCGCCACCAGGTCGCCGGAGCCGAAGCCCGCCACCACCAGCCCGTCGGAGAAGGCGGGCGAGGGCTGGCCGAGCACGCTGGTCGCGGCGTGCTCGGCGCGATAGTTCCAGATCCGGCTGCCGTCCTTGGTGGAGAGGGCGAACAGCTGGTCGTCGGCGGTGGGCACGAACATCCGGTCGCCGACGACGGTGGGCGCGCCGCGGCCCGGCGAGGCGATGGCGGTGCGCCAGCGCACGGCGCCGGTTGCCGGATCGAGCGCCACCACTTCGGCCAGGCCATTGACGGCATAGAGCGTGCCGCCGTCGAAGGAGATGCCGCCGCCGACATTGGTGCTGCGATCCTTCTTGCCGCGCGTCGGGCGGCGCCATAGCTGCGCGCCGGTGCGGATGTCGAACGCCGAGACCGCCGCCGAGGGGTCCATCGTGTAGGCGTGTCCGCCGGCCACCAGAGGGGTCGCCGTGAGCGCGCGACGGTAGCCGGCGCTCTCGCCGATGTCGGCGCGCCAGAGGCGCGCGATCCCGCCCGCCGCCGGGTTGACCATCAGGTGCGCCGGATTGCCTCCCGCCTGCGGCCAGTCGGGATTGGCGATCGGCGCCGGCAGCGTCACCGGACCGGTCAGGCCGGAGGAGGCGACCAGCCCGTTGCGGGTCGCCATCACGTCCTCGCGCAGCCCCGGCAGGGGCGGCTTGGGCGGGGTGCTGAACAGCCCGCAGCCGGCGAGGAGACCGGTGGCACCGAGCCCGGCGGCGCCGATCAACGCCTCCCGCCGGGTGGTGCGGCCGGCGCCGCGCCGGCCGCCATCCTGGCTGCTCATCCGCCGAGCCTCGTCAGCAATCCCCTGGCGCGGTTGCGCACGCCATCCGGCGCGGTGGTGTCGGCGACGAGCTGCTGCAGCAGCGCGCGCGCCGCCGTCGCATCGCCGGTGCGGATGTCGATCAGCGCCTCGGTTTCCTCGGCGAGGCCGTGCCACGGGTCGGTGGGCGCGATCAGCGGGCCCAGCCGCGCCTTCAGCATTGCCGGGTCGCCGGCATCGACCTGGTGCTGCGCCCAGAGCAGCGTCGCGAGGCCGCGCAGCAGCGGATCGGCACTCCGGTCGCCCGCGACCTGGTTCCACAGGCCGAGGGCCGCGCCGAGATGGCCGGTGTCGGCCTGGAGCGCCGCGGCGCGCAGCCGGGCGAGCGTGCGATAGCCCTCCGGCCCGGCGGCGGCGACGGCCATGAACGCGCGCGTCGCCGCGGCGGCGTCGGGCGGCTGCCCCGCCGCGCGCGGCGTGTCGGCGAGCTGCATCGCGGCAAGGTAGCGGCCGGCGATCGTCACGCGCTGCTTGCCCTGCCACCATTGCCAGCCTTGCCAGGCGGCGGCCGCGGCGATGATGAGCACGCCGAGCAGGATCACCAGCCCGCCGTACCGGCGGGCAAGCGCCTGCAACCGCTCGGCGCGGAGGTCTTCCTGGATTTCGTCGAAAATGTCAGGCACGCAGCACTTCCCTAGGCGGGCCCGGACCATAGCGACGGGTCAGGCGGCGGGCAAACCGCCGGGCGGGTGGCCGCCGTGGTAGGTCAGGCGGCGTGCTCTCTCTCCCGCCGTGCCGCTTCGAGGTCGTGGGCGGTCTGCAAGTTCATCCAGAACTCGGCCGAGGTGCCGAGCCGACGGGACAGCAGCAGGGCCGTGCGCGCCGAAATGGCGCGCTCGCCGTTCAGGGTTTCGGTGATGTGGTTGCGTGGCACGCCCAAGTCGCGGGCGAGCGCCCGCGCCGTCAGGCCCGAGCGGCTCCATGAACTCCGCGCGCAGCACCTCGCCCGGCGTGATGTTGGCAAGTCTCTCGCCCGTCGTCACGGCCGACACATCAATCGCGTACATATCGCTGCGCTGGATCACCGCAACCTCCCCGGTAGTCAACGATTTCGACCAAATAGGCGCCGTGGCCGCCCCACACGAAATACGCGCGCCGCTGGTCGTTGACCAGAATGCTGTGCTGGGCACCCCAGCACGCAACTCGACCTTGCCGATGAGGCGGGATGAGACATGGACGGCTGAGGAAGCCAGATTCCGGCATCGCCCTTGTATCCGCTGCGTGCCTTCGGTTAAGGTCGCGCAACAACTCGGTTGCGAGAGGGGGGACGACCGTCGGCATGGCCGATCAGACAGAGCGCTATATCACAGTCTACGATCTAATCATTGCTCCTGCGCGCGTCCACGGTAGGCCGCCGACGGAGCGCTCGCCAGAAGACTTCCGGCCGCTCCGCGATGCAGTAAAGAATGCGTTCATGTCTGGAGTCCCTTGGCGGACGAACCAGATATTCAAGGCCGAAGACTCTATCTTATGGATATGGAGGTCCAAGAGCGACGAATGTCCGTGGTGCTTGTTTGGACACTCGCCGATGAACAAGCTGCCGCTCAAATGTATTTGCGACGCGGCAAAGCAACGCTGAGGTCGGCTTCAAAGGAAGCCGACGAGGACGTTGCCGTCTCGGCTCATTTCGTTATCAATTTCGACGTGCTGCCAAACACAATGCGCTACCCCGTGGCTCTTGAAGACCACGAGGGCATTTCGCGAATCCGAATACAGCGGCTCTTTCAAAATCTATTACGCAATTTCACTCTTCCCGTCACTGCTCTACTTGACGAAGGCATTGAGAAGACCGGTCCACCGACAATCATTTTAGACGCGCATCCAGGTCGCGTAATCGGTCGGACGGCGTTGAAGCCGATGGAGATCGAAGTCGTGAAGCAAATGCCCCGACGTGCACTCGCAGCGGAAGCGGCCGATCCGTATATCAATCAAGTGAGCGCCGGGTCTTCAAGTTGGCCCGAGAAGGTGCCATCGCACAGCTCCGATTGCCCTATCTCTTTGCTGAGGGCGAAAGGCACTATCCCACTCGGCGCGAGCTGCTCGGATGCTTATTTGCATATTTGGCCGGTCTAAGTGTCTATCCGAAAACACCTTAAATCCTCGGAATCGCTTATGGTCCGATGGCGGTGGTCCAATTCGCGGGAGCCGCCTGATGTGGACGAACAAGAACCGTGGTCGCTATGACCGTAGCGGGCTGCGTTACCCAAGTGACCTGACCGACGAGGAATGGGCTTTGGTCGGGCCGCTGATCCCGCCCGCCAAGCGGGGCGGCAACAAGCGGACCGTCGTCGAGCGGGAGATCGTCAACGGACTGATGTATATCCTGAGCGCCGGCTGCCAGTGGGCCGCAATTCCGAAAGACCTGCCGCCACGCAGCACGGTGAATGATTATTTCCGCCGCTGGGACAACGACGGCACGCTCGATCGGATCCACCACGCGCTGTACATGAAGTGCCGGGAGCTGGCCGACCGGCCGGCCAGTCCGACCGCCGCGATCATCGACAGCCAGAGCGTCAAGAGCGCAGAAAAAGGGGGGCCTCGATCGACCCGCATGGCTATGATGCCGGCAAGAAGATCAAGGGCAAGAAGCGCCATATCTTGGTAGACACACAAGGCCTGCTGCTGCACGCCATCATTCACGCGGCCGACATCCAGGACCGCGACGGCGGCGTGCTGCTGATGAGCACGCTGTTCGGCCTGTATCCTTTCCTGCTGAAGCTCTACGCCGATGGCGGCTACCAGGGACCGCAATTCCAGGAGGGATTGAAGCGGGTCTGCGGCCAGGTCAGCGTCGAGATCGTGAAGCGCTTCGATGCGGCGAAGGGTTTTGCCGTCTTGCCCAAGCGATGGATCGTCGAACGGTCCATCGCTTGGCTCAACCGGTGCCGCAGACTGGCCAAGGACTGGGAGTGCCTAAATCGCTGCGCGTTGGCATTCCTACGCTGGGCCTCCGTCCGGCTGATGGTCAGAAAGCTCTGTCAGAATGGCACATGATCCCGGATAAACTCTAAGTGTGCTAACGTATCTTGCTGGCGGGCTAGTTGTCGCTGCGTCCAATCCCAAGCCGCAGTGGGCAATCGTCGCACTATCAACCGCGCTGGATGGCTGGATCGGTTTGGTCATCAAGGCGGTGTACGGAGCCGTCTTGATTCATCTGTTCGCGGTTACCCTGCTTGGATTGCACTTCCTCGGCATCTTCATGTCTGCTTCAAATGTAACGCGTACCTCACCAACAACGCCCACGGTGAGGGGCAACTCAGCCGTGCCACTACGAAGACCCGAGGCAAACCGATCTGGGAAGCCAGGAACGGAAGCACTGAGGAGCTTGCCGACGCCTAGGAATCGATTGGCCGGGTGATTTCACGTACGTTTTCCAACACGCCGGGGGGGAGGCGACCAATCGGCAGCCCGTGAAGCTGCGCGATCATAAAGCGACCGGATGCCCGCTACGCTGCTGGGTCGTCCGGCAGCCGGCGCGGGCCGCCCAAAGCCCCAGCCCCAGACAGCGGGTGTTCCTCGCGTGCCCCCGCTTTGCGTGAGGCACGCCGTGGGCTTCCGCCAGCGCCTTATGCCAGCCCGTGGTGGAGCTGAGGGGAATCGAACCCCTGACCTCCTCATTGCGAACGAGGCGCTCTCCCGACTGAGCTACAGCCCCGGCCCGGCGGGCGCGGAATGTGCGGAGGCGCCCGGGCCAAGTCAAGCGCGCGGCCACCCGCCGTTGCGCCGCCCCGGACCCGCCGCTAGCTTCCCGCGCCGCACGCCACGAGGGGTCCTTTGCTCACCGTCCTGTTCAACGTGCTCGAGACGCTGATCCGCCTCTATATCTGGGCGGTGATCCTCGCCGCCGTGTTCAGCATGCTGCTGGGCTTCGGCGTGCTCGACCGGCGCAACCGCGTCGTCTGGTCGATCGGCGATTTCCTCTACCGCATCACCGAGCCGGCGCTGCGGCCGATCCGCAATCTGCTGCCCCATTTCGGCGGCATCGACATCAGCCCGATGATCCTGATCGTGCTGCTCTGGGCCTCGCAGCAGGTGCTCGCGCGCATCTACGCCGCCATCGCGTTCGGCTCCTGGAACGCGCTGGTGCTGTGACCGCGCGGCTGATCGACGGCCGCGCCGTCGCCCAGGCGCTGCGCGCCTCGCTCGCGGCCGAGGTCGCGCGCCTGCCGTTCCGCCCCGGCCTCGCGGTGGTGCTGGTGGGCGACGATCCCGCGAGTGCGGTCTATGTGCGCAACAAGGACCGCGCCGCCGCCGCCTGCGGGCTGGACGCGCGCACCATCCGGCTGCCCGCCGCGACCACCCAGGCGGCCCTGCTCGCGGTGATCGCGGGGCTGAACGCCGACCCCGCCGTGGACGGCATCCTGGTCCAGCTCCCGCTGCCGCCGCAGATCGAGGCCCGCGCGGCAATCGCGGCGCTCGACCCGGCCAAGGACGTGGACGGGCTGCACCCGCTCAACGCCGGGGCTCTCGCGGAGGGACGGCCGACGCTCGCGCCCTGCACGCCGCGCGGCGTGATGCGGTTGCTGGAGGCCGCCGGTGTGACGCTCCGCGGCGCCCGTGCGCTGGTGCTCGGCCGCTCGGTGCTGGTCGGGACGCCCGCTCGCGGCGCTGCTGCTGGCGGCCGACGCGACCGTGACGCTCGCCCATTCCCGCACCCGCGACCTGCCCGCCGAGTGCCGACGCGCCGAGGTGCTGGTCGCGGCCGTCGGGCGGGCCGAACTGGTCCGGGGCGACTGGATCGCGCCGGGTGTCGACCGTGATCGACGTCGGCATCAACCGCCTGCCGGACGGGCGGCTGGTGGGCGACGTGGCCTTCGACGAGGCCGCCGAAATTGCCGGCGCGCTCACCCCGGTGCCGGGCGGGGTCGGGCCGATGACGATCGCCTGCCTGATCGAGAACACGGTCGCGGCGGCGAAGGCAAGGCGCGGCTAGAAGTCGATGCAGCGGCCGTTGCGTTCCCAATCGCCGAACCGGGTCGGCTCGGGGCCGGGCGGGCCGCCGATCTCCTTCGGCTTTTCCGACGCTTCCGGCGGCTGGGCCGGCCGGCTCTCGTCCTCCGCGCGGGGCGGGCGTTCCGTTCTCTCCATGCGCCGCAGATGGGTGCCGCGCTGCGCCTTCGCCATCCCCGCCGAGGCCGGCTGATGCGCATCGCGCTGTTCGCCCCCGCTGCGCCGAAAACGGTTTCGGGCGGCCAGCACTACGATGACCGCCTCCTCTCGGCGCTCCGCGAGTCGGGCCACGAGGCGGCCGGGATCCCCGTCGCTGAGGCTCGGGCCGCATGGCAGGCGCTGGCGCCGGATGCGGTGCCGGTGATCGACGGCCTGTGCCTGCCCGCCTTCGACCTGCTGCTGCCCGACCTGGTTGCGCGCGGGGCGGTCGGACTGATCCATCATCCGGTGCCGATCGCCGATACCGGGGCGGAAGTACGGAATGCGCAGCGGCGCCTGCTGCCGGCGCTCCGGAAGCTGATCGCGACGTCGGAGGCAACGCGCGCGCGACTGGTCGAGGCGTTCGGGGTCGAGGCGTCGCGGATCGCCGTGGTCGCCCCCGGGGCCGACGACCTGCCGCGCAGCGCCGGTTCCGGCGGCCCCACTTGCGCCATTCTCTCGGTGGGCGCCCTGGTCGCGCGAAAAGGCCATGACGCGCTGCTGCGCGCACTCGCCCGCTTGTTCGACCTCGACTGGCACCTGACGATCGTCGGCGGCGAGCGGCGTGACCCCGAAATCGCGGGCCAACTGGCCTCACTCGCGGCCGAACTCGGGATCGCTGCGCGCGTGACCTTCGTGGGCGAGCCCGATCCGAGGGCGCTCGAAGCGCTGTGGCGCGGCGCTGATTTGTTTGCCCTGGCGACCCGCTGGGAGGGCGCCGGTGCGGCGATTGGCGAAGCGCTGCGGCGCGGCCTGCCGGTCGCGACCACCGAGGCGGGGATTGCCGCCGTGCCGGTGCCGCCGGCGGCGGGCGTCGTGGGCCCGGTGGACGATGTGGACCAGCTCTCCAAGGCGATGCGCCGGCTCATCTTCGATGTCGATCTGCGCCGCGAGGTCGCCGAGGCGGCGTGGCAGGCCGGGCGGCGCCTGCCGTCCTGGCCCGCGCAGGCCGCCGCCTTCGCCGCCGCCCTGGAATGACCGGCCGCGCCGACGGGTCGTGCCCCTGAAACGGAGTAGTGCGATGTCTCTCGAAATGGGCCTGCTGGTTTTCCCAGGCGTGCAGCAGCTCGATCTCACCGGTCCGTACGAAGTGTTCGCCTCGCTGCCGGGGGCCGTCGTTCGCCTGGTGTGGAAGACGCTCGACCCGATCACGTCCTCGACCGAACTCGTTCTGCAGCCGACGACCACGATGGCGGAGTGTCCGCCGCTCGAGGTTGTCTGCGTGCCGGGCGGCGCCGGCATCAATGCGCTGCTCGAGGATGAGGAGACGCTCGCCTTCCTGCGCGCCCAGGCGGCCGGAGCGCGCTACGTGACATCCGTCTGCACCGGCGCCCTGGTGCTCGGCGCGGCCGGGCTGCTGCGCGGCAAGCGTGCGACGACGCATTGGGCGTCGCACGACCTGCTCGGCGCGTTCGGGGCCATCCCGGTGCGGAGCCGCGTTGTCCAGGACGGCAATATCCTGAGCGGCGGCGGCATCACCGCCGGGATCGACTTTGCACTCACGCTCGCGGCCGAGCTCGCCGGACGCGACGAGGCGGAGGCGATCCAGCTCTTCCTCGAATATGCCCCGGCCCCGCCGTTCAATTCGGGGACGCCCGAGCAGTGCCGCGCCTCGGTGCTCGCGCAGGTTCGCGAACGGGGTGCCCGCACGCGCGCCGAACGCGAGGCGCTGGTCGCGCGAGTTGCGACACAGTAGGGGATTGGCGTGCGGCTCAACCCGTCCCGCGCGAAGGGCGATCCGATTGTCATGGTATCTGCGATGTGCAAAATCCCTCAGAAGGTCGCGAGACCGGGGAGGGGAAAGATGGGATCAAAGGAAATAACGTCGCTGGAATCTGCGCTGACGCGCCGTTCGGCGGCGAAGCTGGTCGCCGGTGCCGCGGCAAGTTCGATCGTCGCACCGCGGCTGGCGCGCGCGGCGAACCGGACAGTCTATCTCCTCACCTGGGGCGGCACGATCCAGGCCATGCTGGAACGCGACCGCTGGGCGAAGAAGTTCGCCGATGCCACCGGCTACCAGGTCGTGCTGGTGCCGAAGGCGACCGGCACGCAGATCATGGCGACGGCGATCGCACAGAAGGCCAGGCCGCAGGTGGACGTGGTCCAGGCCGACCTGCTGCCCTGGTTCGCCGGCGCCCAGCAGGACCTGTTCGCACCCATCGACACCGGCAGCGTGCCGAATATCCCGCATCTCTACCCGGTGGCGCTGATCAAGGGTACGGGCGGCCAAATCCTGGGGGTCCAGCCCTATGGCGACGTTTTCGCCCTCATCTACAACAAGGACGTGTTCGCGAATAAGCACTGGGCGCCACCGGCGCAATGGACCGACCTGGAGCGGCCCGAGCTGCAGGGGCAGCTGCTGATTCCGCCGGCCTCCTCGGTGTACGGCATTTACGTCCTCATTATCCTGGCGCGGGCCCATGGCGGCAGCGAGAAGGACATCGAGCCGGGCTTCGCGGCGATGAAGCGGATCGCACCGGGCGTCGTGGATTGGAGCGACACCTTCGCGAAGATGTCCCAGTTCCTTGCGGACGGAACCGCCTCGCTCGCCTTTCACGGCATCGCCGGAGCGCTCGATATGGTCAAGCGCAAATTGCCGGTCGCCTATGTCGTCCCGAACCCCGTCTACATGAGTCCGACCGCGATGGGGGTGATGAAAGGCGGCCCGAACCCAGCCGGCGCACGCGCTTTCGTAAACTGGTGGATCAGCCCCGAGGTGCAATCCTATCGCGCCGAGACCTACGGCCAGACGGTGATGAACCGCGAGGTAAAGCTGTCACCAGCGGCGGCCGAGCGTCTGCCGGACCAGCAGAAGCTGTCGCAGCTCGTCCAGGTCGATTACGCGACGGTGCTGAAGAATTACCAGGCGTGGCGGGACCGTCTGGAGCGGGAGATCGAGCGATAGGACGCTCGGCCCGGCATCCCCGGCCGCCCGCCGCGACGTGACAGGCGAGCGATCGCCGGGCGCCGGCGCAGCGTCCGGCCCCGCGACCGGAGCCAGTCCTGCCGCGTCGCTTGAGATCGTCGGGGCCGCGAAAGTGTTCGGCACGGTTCGCGCTGTCGACGGGGTCAGCCTCTCGGTCGCGAGCGGCGAGTTCTTCACGCTGCTCGGGCCCTCGGGCTGCGGCAAGACCACACTTCTGCGGCTCATCGCCGGCATCTACCCGGTCAGCGACGGCCGCGTGAGGCTCAATGGCCGCGACATGACGCACGCGCCGATGCACAAGCGCAATCTGGCGATGGTGTTCCAGAACTACGCGCTGTTTCCGCATCTCACCGTGTTCGACAATGTGGCCTTCGGGTTGCGCAGTCGCCGGGTCGCGCGCCACGAGATCCAGGCGCGGGTGACGGACGCGCTGGCGCTGGTGAAGCTCGAAGCGTTGGCCGGGCGAGCCCCGGCGCAGCTCTCGGGCGGCCAGCAACAGCGCGTCGCCCTCGCCCGCGCCCTCGTCGTCCGCCCGGACCTCCTGCTCTTCGACGAGCCGTTGAGCAACCTCGATGCGCGGCTGCGCGATGAGATGCGCTCCGAGATACGCGACCTGCAACGTCGTATCGGCATCACGACGGTTCTCGTCACGCACGACATCGACGAGGCGTTCGCGATGTCGGACCGGATGGCGGTGATGCAGACCGGCCGCATCATCCAGATCGGCCGGGGGGACGAAATCTACCGATCGCCGGCAAACCGCTTCGTCGCCAATTTCGTCGGTCCGATCAACGAGCTTGTGCTCAGCAACATCGATACGGTTGACGGCAGGAGGCGAGGATTGGCTGGGGGCGAACTCCCCGTGTGGCTGCCGGATGCGGCTGGCGCGTCCGCCGGCACCAGGCGGATCCTCGTCCTCCGGCCCGAGGCGCTGCAGGTGGCCCCGAGCGAGCTGGCGACCGAGAACCGCTGCTCCGGCGAGATCGAGGACATCATATACCTCGGCGGCAGCAGCGAATGTCGCGTCAAGGTGGGATCGCTTCGCCTCTCGGCCGTGATCCCGAGCACGCTGGCCGCCCGGCTGCGGCCGGGCGAACGGGTCGGCATCGGGTGGAACGCCAGCGACGGCGTCGTGCTCGATGCCGGATAGACGGATTGCGGCGCCGTGGGTCTTTGCCGCGCCGCTGCTGGCGGTGATGGTCGTCGGCTTCGTTTGGCCGCTGCTGCAGGCGCTGACCAACAGCCTGCATCCGAATACGCCGGAAGGGATCGATTTCGCTCACTGGACGCTGCACAACTACGCTCGGCTCGCCGATCCGTATTATGGCGAGATCCTGGTCCGCACCTTGCGCATCAGCCTCATCGTGACGGCGATCACGGCCATCCTCGCCTATCCCGTGGCGCTCTTCATTGCCCGCCTGTCGCCGCGGGCGCAGTCGCTCGCCATCCTCGCCTATATCAGCCCGTGGCTGGTCAATACCGTGGTCAAGGCGCTCGGCTGGACCTTGCTTCTGCGCCCCAACGGTATCGTCAACAGGCTCTTGCTCGATCTCGGTCTTGTCGCCTCGCCCTTGAAGCTCATGCTCAACGAGACGGGGATCGTCATCGCACTCGTCCCGGGGCATTTCATGTTCGTCCTGCTGCCGCTATGGGCGGCGCTGAGCGCGCTGGACCCGGCGCTGTCCTGGGCCGCGGGCACACTCGGGACGCGACCGAGCGAGGTCTTCTGGCGCGTCGTCCTGCCGATGACCCTGCCGGCGTTCATTGCCGGTCTCGTCATCAACTTCATCATGAACATGACCGCCTTTGCGGTGCCGATGTTCATCGGCGGCACGCGGGCCATGGTCGCCTCGATGCTCGCCTATCGGGTCAACCTCGTCTCGCTCGACTGGCCCCTCGGCGGCGCCATCGCGGTGGCGCTGCTGGCGCTCACCCTGGCCGTGGTCTGGTTCGGCCAACGCCTCGCCATCCTCCTCATCGCACGGCGAGGCGTGGCGCCATGATCCTCGCCATCAACCTTGTCATGCTGATCGTGGTGCTCGCCCCGGTCGTCGTCGTCATGTGGATGTCGTTAACGCCGACGGCGATGTTCACGCTGCCGGTCGCGCATTTCTCGCTGCGCTGGTACCACGAGGCGCTGTCCTATCCCGGCTTCGTCGATGCGTTTGGGCTGAGTTTCGAGCTTGCGGCACTCGCCGCCGTGATCACGGTCGCGCTCGCATTCCTCGCCGGCTACGGGCTGGCGCGCTTCCGGCCACCCGGTGCCGCGGCGCTCCGAGGCTTCTTTACGGCGCCGCTCCTCGTCTCCGCCGTCGTCTACGGCATCGCCATGCTGCAATTCGTCAATCGGTTCGGGCTCTATAACCGGCTCGCGGGCCTGGTCCTGGCGCATGTCGTGCTTGTCGTTCCGTTCGCGATCCGCTCGCTCGAGGTGACGCTGCGCGCGGTGCCGGAGGAGCTCGAATGGGCGGCGATGATCCTCGGCCGGAGCCGGGCCGGGATGCTGCTGCGCGTCACCCTGCCGCTGTGCGCGCGCGGCCTCGTCACCGCGTTCCTGTTCTGCTTTCTCCTGTCCTTCTCGGAGGTGACGGCGACGATCTTCATGACCGGCCCAAACCTGCAGACGCTGCCGGTCCGGATCTACAGCTACATGTCCGACCGCATCGACCCGACGGTCGCCGCGGTATCGGCCCTGGTGGTCCTGATCTCGCTTGCGCTTCTGGCACTTCTCAACCTGCTCGGCGGCCTTCGCCGGCTGACGGCCCATTGACGACCGAGGTGAAATCCGTGAGCGATGACCTGCTGATTGCCCATGACGGCGGCGCCACCACACTGACGATCAATCGTCCGCCCCTCAACCTGATGACGACGGCCTTGCTGCAGCAGATCGTCGCGGCACTCGAGATGCTGGCAGAGCGCGAGGCGACGCGGGCCATCGTCATCCGCGGCGCGGGAACGCGGGCGTTCTGCGCCGGCGCCGACCTCAAGAGCGAGGACGAGATCAACCCGGCGAACTCCGGCCGGGCGCGCGAGATCGGCATGCGCATGATCGACCTCATCGAGGAGCACCCGAAGCCGGTGATCTCGGCGGTTCGCGGCTGGTGCATCGGCGGCGGCACGGCGATCGCCTGGCCGGCCGATATCAGGCTCGCCGCCGCCTCCGCGCGATTTCGCGCGGGCGACATCTATCTCGGCCTGGCCCCGACCTGGGGGCTCGGCAATGCCCGGCTGGTCCATTATCTTGGCCGCAACCGGACCCTCGATACCGCCCTGCTCGGCGACGACATCACCGCGCACGAGGCCTATGACTGGGGGCTGGTAACGCGGGTCTTCCCCGACGAGAGCTTCGATGCGGACGTCGCGCGCATCGCTCACAAGCTGGCCGGCGGCGCGCCCTTGCCGATCCGGGCGATCAAGGAGAGCGTGCGTGCGCAATACCGCAACTCGCCGGACCGGGCGATGTTGCTGACGGAGCGCTGGCACCGCGTCATCCACGCCTCCGACGATGCGAGGGAAGGCATCAGCGCGATGCGCGAGAAGCGCAAGCCGGTCTTCAAGGGCCGCTGAGCCGTGACCGCGACGCCGGCGAAGGCCGCCCCCCGCCTCTCCATCGCCCAGATCTTCGAGCCGCACCGGGTCGCCGTCTTCGGCGCCTCGGACGACCGCGGCAAGTGGGGCGGGCGGATCATGCACTACCTCGCGCTGCACGGCTTTGCCGGCGAGGTGGTGCCGCTCAACCCGCGCCGCGAGGCGGTGCAGGGCAAGAAGTGCTATGCGCGGATCGGCGACGCGCCGCCGGTCGACGTCGCCGTGATCGCGGTGCCGGCGCCGAGCGTGCCGCAAACGGTGCGCGACTGCGCAGCAGCCGGCGTTGGCTGCTGCGTCATCATTACCGCGGGCTTCGCCGAGGCGGGCCGGGAGGGGGCCGCCGCCCAGGACGAGCTCGCGCGCATTTCGGGCGAGACCGGGATGCGTCTCGTCGGCCCGAACTGTCTCGGCCTCGTCAACCTGCGCAATGGCATGGCGCTCACCTCGGCGCGGGTGCTCGATGTCGAGCGGATCATCCCGGGCCATATCGGCCTCGTCTCGCAAAGCGGCGCGCTCATGCTTTCGGTGTATAACCGCGCCCACGACCAGGGGATCGGGTTCAGCCAGCTCGTTTCGGTGGGCAACCAGGCCGATCTCGATGTCTGCGACATCTTCGAGCACATGGTCGGCGATCCGGTCACAAGGGCGATCTGCCTGCACATCGAAGGGCTGCGCGACGGGCGGCGTCTGCTCGACCTCATCGCTGCGGCGCGGCGGGCGGAAAAGCCGGTGCTCGTGCTCAAGACCGGCCGCAGCGCCCAAGGCGAGGCGGCGGCGCGCTCGCACACGGCGAGCCTCGCCGGCGCCTACCCGGTCTTCGCGGCGGCCTGCCGCGAGGCCGGGGCGGTGCTGGTCGACGACCCGGACGTGATGGTGCTCGCCGCCGATTTCCTCATTCGCAACGATGCCTGTGGCGACGGGGGCATCGGCATCATCTCCCCCTCGGGCGGGATGAACGGGGTCGTTGCCGACCGGCTCCTCGACCGCGGGCTGCGACTGGCCTGCTTCGCCGAGCGGACCCGCGGCGCGCTCGCGGCGGTGATGCTGCCGGACCATCTCGACAATCCGCTCGATCTGGGAACGCGCCGGCCCGAGGTGGGCGATGTGGGCGCAATCGCCGCGCCGCTGGTCGCCGCCGTTGCCGCCGACCCCGATGTCGGCGTGATCATGGTCCCGCTCACCACCACCCCGAATTACGAGCATTCGGTGACGGCGCTGGCGGAGGCGCTCCGCGCCTGCGGCAAGCCGGCGCTTTTCGTCGTCACCCCGGGCTCCGTCGCGACCAAGGTGCGAACAATCATCCGCGAGCGGAACATCGCCTATTGCGACCGGATCGACGACGGCGTGCGACTGCTCGACGCCTATTTCGCCCACCGTCCCGCACGCCCGCAGCATGGCGAAGGGCGGCGGCTGGTTTTGCCGCCGCTGCGTTCCGGCTATCTGAGCGAGCCGGAGGCCAAGGCGCTGCTTGCCGCGGCTGGGTTGCCGGTGACGCGGGAGCGTCGCGTGCGCAGCCGGGCGGAAGCCGGCGCCGCGGCCGAGGCGATCGGCTACCCGGTCGTGCTAAAAGGGGTCTCGGGCGCGGTCGTGCACAAGAGCGATGCGGGTCTGGTGCGGCTGGGGCTTGCCGACCGCGCCGCCGTCGAAGCGGCGTTCGACGCGGTGCGCGCGAGGTTGGCCGGCCTTGATCCCGCGGCCGAGGATTGCGTCGTTGCGGAGATGGTGATCGGCGGGCTTGAGCTGATCCTCGGCGCGAAACACGACCCGCAGTTCGGCCCGGTGGTAATGGCGGGCGCCGGCGGCGTTCTGGTCGAGCTCATTGGCGATGTCGAGGTGGCACTGGCGCCGGTTTCGCGAGGAACGGCTGAGGCGATGCTGCAACGGCTGCGCGTCTGGCCGCTGCTCGACGGCTTCCGCGGCCATCCGCGCCGCGATGTCGCCGCGGCGGCGGCCGCGCTGGTCAAGCTCGGTGATCTCGCGGTGGCACTCGGCGGCCGTCTGCGGGAGCTCGACGTGAACCCGCTGCTCGTCGGCCGCGAGGGCGAAGGCGCAATCGTAGCCGACGCCCACGCCGTCCTTGCGTAGCCGGCGCCGCCGATCGAATGATCGCGGTCGATTGTTCAGCCGTGCGGCGGCTCAGACACCAGCCTCAGCCGAGGCGAAAGAAGCGCTTGGCATTGCCGTAAAGCCATTTCTCGATGACGTGGTCCTTGAGTGGCAGCTTCTCGGTACTCGGCGATCAATTCCCTGTAGGGAACGCCGAGCGTGCCGGGCGAGAGCCCAACCATGATCTTGTCCTGGAGCAGCGTGTTTCCGAATTGCAGGAACTGCTCCCAACCTGAGCCCTTGGCCGCGAAATAGCGAGGATGGTGGGCAGCGGTGTCGCAATGGAGGTTGGGATGGCGCCGCAGCAGCCCGACCATGTCGGCAATCCACGGCCAGCCGCTCAGGCCGGCGATGATCCGCAGCTCCGGAAAGTGCATCGCGACCTGGTCCAGGTGGCGCGGGTGCCCGAGATCGTAGGGCCGGTCATTGGCGTAGTTCATCGACGTATAGATGCGGACGGGCACGTCGAGCTCAACGCATTTGGCGTAGAGCGGATAGAAGCGGGGATCGCTCGCCGGCACCATGTTGAAGAGGGCGGCAATGCGCAACCCGCTGAGGCCGAGGTCGCGGACGACGTGTTCGAATTCGCGCACGCCGCGCATTCCGTCGAACGGGCTGATGCTGGCGAGACCGATAAAGCGGCCAGGATAGGCGCGGACGATCTCGGCGAGGGCACGGTTCGGCACGCGCCCGACGATCCCGGTCTCGACCCCTGCCTCGTCCATCGTGCGGACGAACTCGGCCAGGGACATTCCCCGGAGCGCCGGCGCTGCTCCCTCATGCGCGTCGGCGCGGCGGTTGGTGAAGATCCGCTGGTAGTTGTCAAAGCCGTAGCCGGGCAGCGGGTCGAGCCGTTCCGGGTCGCCATAGCCGGGAACCAGGGTCTCGGTTCCGAATTTCCTTGGCTTGCCGGTCTCGTCAGGCGGCAGATCGCATTCGAGGTCTATGACGTGTCTCACTGGCGGCAGCTCCTGGTTCCGGATTGCCGCAGCTGAGCCTTTGTGCGGGCGTGCCGCAACCATGCGATGGCGTTGGGCAACTGCTTTTCGCCCTTGAGCCTGCGCCAGGTTGCCGCGACAGTCTCGCCTTTCCGACGAGGGCTGATCCATGCCGCTGCTCGGTGCCATCGCCGACGATTTTACCGGGGCGACTGACCTCGCCTCCATGCTGGTGCGCAACGGCATGGGCACCGTCCAGCTCATCGGCGTGCCGGGCGCGGACGAGCCGGTGCCCGACGCCGCAGCTATCGTCGTGGCGCTCAAATCGCGCACTATCCCGGCTGCGGAGGCAGTGGCGCAGAGCCTCGCCGCCCTCGGCTGGCTGCGCCGCGGCGGCTGCCGGCAGTTTTTTTTCAAGTACTGCTCCACCTTCGACAGCACCGAGGCGGGCAATATCGGCCCGGTCGCCGACGCGCTCCTGGCGGCGCTGGCCGGCGGCTTTGCACTCGCCTGCCCGGCGTTTCCAACCAACCGCCGTACCGTCTATCTCGGCCACCTGTTCGTGGGCGGCGCGCTGCTCTCCGAGAGCGGGATGGAGCACCATCCGCTGACCCCGATGACCGATCCCAACCTGGTGCGCGTGCTCGGCCGCCAGACCGAGGGCGCGGTGGGCCTGGTCCCGTTCCCCACGGTCGAGCGCGGTTGCGGCGCGATCCGCGACGCCATGACGGCGCTCAAGGAGCAGGGCCGGCGCTACGCGATCGTCGATGCCGTGACCGATGCGCACCTGTTCGCGATCGGCGAGGCGGCAGCGCACCATGCGCTCATCACCGGCGGCTCGGGCATCGCGATGGGCCTGCCGGAGAATTTTCGCCGTGCCGGGCTGCTGGCGCCCGACACGGACGCGGGCCGGCTGCCGCCGATCGCGGGACCGGCCGCGGTGCTCGCCGGCTCCTGCTCGCGCGCGACGTTGGGCCAGGTGGCGGCCGCGCGCGAGCGCGTGCCGACCCTGGAGCTCGACCCGCTCGCGACACCCGATGCGGCGGCGCTGGCGCGCCAGGCGCTCGACTGGGCGGCCGGGCGGCTCGGCGAGACGCCGGTGGTGATCGCCGCCTCGGCGCCGCCCGATCGGGTCGCGGCCTTGCAGGCGCGGCTCGGGCGCGAAGCGGCCGGCGCACTGGTCGAACGGGCCCTCGCCGCGATCGCCGAGGGCCTGGTCGCGCGCGGCGTGCGCCGGATGGTGGTCGCGGGCGGCGAGACGGCGGGGGCGGCGGTCGCCGCCCTCGGCGTGCGGCGGCTGCGGATCGGCGCCGAGATCGACCCCGGCGTGCCCTGGACCCACGCCGAGGGCACCGGCCCGGCGCTGCATCTGGCGCTGAAGTCGGGCAATTTTGGCGGCCCGGACTTCTTCATCCGGGCATTCGCGACCGGCTGAACGGCGCGAGGCAGGGGCCGCCATCATGCCTCCCCACGTTTGCTGTCGCCCAATTCGCCGAGCAGGCGCCGAAACAGTGCCAGCAACGCCGCCAACTCGCCTTCGACGACACTCCACACCAGCCGATTGTCCACGCTGGCGTACCCATGGATCAGCACGTTGCGGAACGCCACGATGCGTGGCAGGTCGGGAATGGCAGCGGCGAGGTCGGGATCAACCCGGCGCAGCGCGACGAGCGCCTCGCCGACGATCTCGAACTGCCGTTCGACGGCCGAGCGCAGCATTTCGTCGCCCAGGTAATCATCGAAGCTGCGCCCGGAGGTGAAGCGTGCAATGCAACTGGCGGCGTGGCAGGCGTCCCAAATGTACTTGGCCGCCTGGTCGGAAATCATGACGTGGGGAACAATCGCCGTCGCTGCGCCTCGACCTGCCGGCGCAGATAGGGGTTCTCCAGGGCGGCCTCGGTGAGCAGGTCAACCTCGCGCCCGAACAGCTCCGTCAGAGCATGGCGCAATCCGAAATAGGCATCTGCGTACGCGCTGTTCGGCAACTCCTCGAATTCGACCAGGAAATCGAAATCGCTGTGCAGGGGATCGAAGTGTCCGCCCGCAGCCGAGCCGAACAGGTCCAGTCGGCGAACGTGGAAGCGCCGGCACAGGGTAGGGATGGTGTCGAGCGCAACGGTGGCAAGGGGGGGCGGGAGAGACAGCATACTTGACGGTAGCACGGCGCGGCAGGTGTTGCTGCCCTAAACCGAGGGTTACAGTTCCGCTATCAGAGAGGGGGTGAAGGTTGCTCGGCAACACAATCGGAGGAGTCGCCGCCTGGATCGCGGGCGCGATCTCGGCCGGCGGATACGGCGGGATCGTGCTGCTGATGGCGATCGAAATCAGCCTGCATCCCGCTGCCGTCGGAGGTAATCATGCCCTTCGCCGGCTATCTGGTCTCCGCCGGCCGGTTCAATCTCTATCTCGCGGCGACGGCGGGTGCGGTCGGCTCGTGCGTCGGCTCCGCCATCGCCTACGCCGTCGGCACCTACGGCGGGCGGCCGTTCGTGCTCCGCTGGGGCCGCTACGTGCTGCTCAGCCCCGAGGACCTCGGCCGGGCGGAGCGCTTCTTTGCCCGTTTCGGGGCGCCCGCCGTGCTGATCGGGCGGGTGCTGCCGGTGATCCGCACCTTCATCGCCCTTCCGGCCGGCATGGCCCGGATGCCGCAGCTCCGCTTCCAGATCTACACCTTCGTCGGCTCGTGGCCGTGGTGCTTCATGCTGGCCTATGTCGGCGACGTCCTGGGCCGCCGCTGGGACAGCGATCCGCGGCTGCACACGATCATGCAGCGGCTCGACATCGTCGTGGTGGTGCTGTTTCTGCTGGCGGTGGCGTGGTTCGTGATCCGCCGCGTGCGCCAGCGCCGCGCCGCGTGAGCCGTGCGCCTCAGGCAGCCTCGGACTGCGGCGCCGGCAGCGTCGCCGCGATCTCCTCCAGCCGTCTCAGGATGCGCAAGCCCACCGCGCGGTCGGAAAAGCCGAGCCGCACCTCCCGCCGCCCGCGCGCCGCGCGCGCCCGCGCCGCCTCCGGGTCGGCAACCGCCGCGCGGATCAGCGCCGCCGCGTGCGCCACGTCCGGCTCGGCCCAGTGCTGGCCTTCGCCGTGCGGGTACTCGCCCGGTGCCACCTCGACCAGCCGGTGCCGAACCAGCAGCGCGTTCTGCTCGGTCATGAAATCGAGATTGCCGGACCAGCCGGTGCCGAGCGCCAGCCGGCCGAGCATCATCGCCTCGCCGAGCCCGCGCCCGAACCCTTCCGAGCGGTGCAGCGAGACGAAGCAGTCGCAAGCCGCGATCAGGCTGCGCGTCGCCAGCGCCGAAAGCGGCTGCCCGAGCACCACCGCCTCGGGCGCGCGGGTGCGCAGCTCGGTGGCCCACGCGTCGGCCCCGGCATCGCCGTCCTTGACCTTGAGCACGAGCTGGAGGTCGGCGAACGGGTCCTCCGCGCGCAGCGCCGCCCACAGCCGCAGCACCGCGTCCGGGTTCTTGCGCGCGGCATGGGAGGTGAGATCGAGGGCCGCGAGCAGCACGAACGCCGATTCGCGGATGCCGAAATGGCGGCGGGGAAGCAGGTAGCCGACCGGCAGCTCCACCGGCTGGCCGATCGGCACGCTGTCGATTCCCGCCGCGCGCAGCCCGTCCGCGATGAACGACGACAGCGCCCACACCTCGTCGAACCGGCGCAGCCCGGGCGCCCACGCATCCGGGTAGCGCGGCAGCTCCCAGGCTGGGACAATGACGTTGTGGCCGCCGCCGAAGGCCTGGCCGAGCTCCTCCAGCCGCCATCGCGCGCGCTCGATTTCATCGCCGTTGAGGTGGAAGACGCGGATGCCGTCGCCGAGGGCGCGGGTCTCGCGCGGCTCGATCAGCCGCAAATGCTCCGCGTCGGTGCGGGCCGCATGGCCGAAGACGTCGAGCACCTGCGGCTCCAGCCCGACCGCGAGGCAGGCGCGCAGATGGCTGCGGAGCTGTTCGCCCATGCCCACCGTCGCAAACGGGTGTCCGACCAGCGTGACCGGCATCTGCGCGAGATCGCGCCCGTGCGGGGTGTCCGGCGCGGTGGTCGGCACGGCGGTCGGCACGGGCGGGCCGGCCGGCGGCCTGCGCCGGCGCGCGACGGGCTTGGCGGCGACGGTCCTGGTCACAGGCAGTCCGTCGCGAGGCGCGCCCGGTGCAGCGCCTCCAGCCAGCCGTGGCCGGTCGCCTGGTCCGGCTCCAGCACCGCACCCTCGGCCCATTCGTTCCAGGCGTTGACGAACACCAGCCGCTCGTCGCCCACGAACTGTGCCTGCGCCTCCGCAAGCTTCGCTTCCGCATAGGCCTGGAACAGCGCCGGTGAGGCGCCCTCGAAGCTGGTGCCCCGCAGGGCCTGGCGCGGCGTGTTGTCCCAACCGGGAAAGATGCCAGGATAGCGCGGGTAGCCGACCGAGGCGCGGCCGAGGAAGGACAGCACCGTCTCCTCGTAGTCGTAGCGATAGCCGGCCCAGCCCTCCTTCACCACCGTGATCGTGTCGGTCGCGGGCACGGCGCGGCCGTGCGGCGGGAACTCGACCGCGGCGTCGAAGCCGATCGCGTCCGGGCGCAGGCCGCGATCCACCGCCTCCATGCCCTCGACATACACCAGATGCACGCCCGGTTCACCGGCGCGCGCGAAGGCCGCGCGCGCACGTGCCGCGAAGGCGGTTGGGTCGGGCAGTTGCATCGGTCGATACACGAGCAGCATCGGCCGCCCGCGCACCCGCAGATAGCGCGGATCGGCGGCGTAGCGGATCGCGTCCGCGATCACCGCATCCTGTGTCGCGTCGTCATGGCGCTGCGCGATCAGCAGCTCGCGCTCGCCGCCGTCCCAGTGGCGGCTCCAGTTCTCGTTGGCCCAGCAGATGCAGAACGGGAAGCGGACCCCGGCGTCGGCGACGATCGCCTCGAAACCGGCATCGAGCACGCGCCGGTCGCCGAAATTGTAGTAATAGACGCAAAATCCGTCGATGCCGTAGCGCGCGGCCAGCGCCGCCTGCGCCGCCGGCACGGCTTTCACCCGCAGGTCATAGAGGCCGAGATCGGCCGGAATGCGCGGCTGCCGGTGGCCCTCGAAGCTGGGCATCGCCTGCACCACGTTGGTCCACTCCGTGAAGCCGCGGCCCCACCAGAGATCGTTCTCGGGCGTCGGGTAGAACTGCGGCAGATAATAGGCGAGCACGCGCACGTGCGCCTGCCGCTCCAGCGCGTCGGACCATTTCTCGGCGAGTTTCTGCTGATTGACGCGCACCTGGTGCAGCTTGCGCGCCTGGCCCTCGTGCGCGGTCGAGACGCTGAGATGATGGGCGCACGCCGCGGCCGCGCACAGCCGCACGCGATGCCCGGCGTCCTGCAGGCGCAGGCAGAGATCGGCGTCTTCGCAATAGGCGGGCGCGAAGCGCTCGTCGAACAGCGCGCCGTCGGATCGCGGCTCGGCGCACCATCAGGCAGGCGCCGGATGCGTACTGCACGTCGCGGTCGTAGCCGAAGCGCGGGTCGGCCGCGTCGGCGAACAGGCCGATCATGGTCGCGATCCCGGCCGCATCGAGCCGGCAGCCCGCCTCCTGCAATCGTCCGTCGGGATAGATCAGCCGCGGTGCGACGGCTGCGAGCGTGTCGTCGGCATCCAGCATCGCCGCCATCGCATCGAGCGCGCCGGGCAGGAGCTGGGCGTCGCTGTTCAGCAGCAGCACGTAAGCGCCGCCCGTGGCCGCGAAGGCGGCGTTGCAGGTGCGCAGGAAACCCTGCTGGCGAGGCTCGCGGAGCAACCGCAGGTTCGCGACCTCGGCCAGCGCCGCGATCATCGGGATCGGTCGAGGCGTCGTCGGCGACGATCACCTCGAAGCGCGTCCGAATGCCGCCCTCGGCGAGTGCCAGCAGGCACTCGACGGTGTGGCGGAAGGCGTCGTGGACCGGGATCAGCACCGAGACCTTCGGCGCCTTCGGGCGGGCGAAGGCAATGCCGCGCAGCGCCGCGCGCGGGTCGGGCGCCGATTGGAGCGCGGGCGGGGCAGGGACATGGCGCTCGATCGCCTCGGCGCGCTGTTGCGCGATGCGCTCGCGCAGCCGTTCGTAGGCGCTCGCGCCGTCCGGCGCGACCGGGCGGTCCGCACGGATGGCGGGCTTCACGCGCGGCGCGGCGCGGCTCACGATCTCGGGCGCGATCTGGCGGCCCTCGCGGATGCCGTTGGTGACGTAGTGCCAGAGGGCGGGAACCTGCGCCTGCGCGATGTCGGGATAGCGGCGGAAGTAGCGGCCACCGTCGAACGCCTCGCTCGCGGCGCGGCCGGTGCGGTCGCCGACCATCACGAAGTGGCGCAGCGCTGCATAGGGCTCCTTCGGCACGTCGGGATAGCGCTCGGCATACCAGTGCGGGTCGAACAGCTTGTGCGGCGTCAGCCCGCGCCGCAGCCCGTGCTCGAGAAAATGGCCGAGCAGTTCAGGGACCGCATCGCCGTCGGCGCCGAGCTGCTCCAGGTAGTGCTCGCACGAGAAATAGGCCGAGGGGTCGATCACGCCGCCGCGCAGCGCCTCGATCAGCGCCTCGGCGACCGGCCGCCGGATGAACGCCGCTTCGTCGTAGTGGCGCAGGAACTCGAAATCGATCAGCGGATGCGGGGAGCGGTACTCGGTCGCGCCGACCGTCAGGAAATGGAACTGCGGGTCCTCGCGCTGCTCGACGACATCCGAATAGAGCGCGCAGTACCAGAGCGGGTCGAAATAGGGCGTCAGCACGGGCCGCTGCCCGACCGGCAGCTTGAGATAGGAGAGGATGGTGTTGAGATCGCTGCGCGGGCCGCCGAGGGCCGCACGATAGGTTGCCTCCGTGACCAGGGGAGAGGCGAAGGCAAGCTGGAAGCGGATCACGGTCTCGGCGAGGCTGGCGCGCACGCATCTCTCCCTGGCGCGACCCGCCGGGCGGCATCCCAGGCCGGCGATAGCCCATCGCGCGCCGCCCGCGCAAGCCTCCGGCGCCGCCCGCTACTTCGGGTCAGTCACGCCTCGCCCCGCAGCTCCGTGGCATAGCGCGTGTTCCGCTCCCGCAACCCGGTGGTGCTGCCGAATACGTAGTGCTTCGACATGTCGGGCGAGTAGCGGCTGGCCGGCGGCTCGCGCCCCAGCGCCTCCGCAAGCGCCCGGATGTGGTGGGCGCCGGCGCCGCAGCAGACGCCCAGATAGCGGATCCCGAGCGCCTCGCAGGCGCGGCCGAACTCGGCGATCTCGTAGCGGTTGCAGGTGAAGGGATCGAGCGCCACCGGGAACGGCTGGTTGCGCGGGATGCAGGTGCAGGCCTCGTCGGACAGCGACTGGAACGTCGGGTGCTCCGGGGTCGTGCGATACGCCACCGGCAGCGCGGCCACCTGGCACGTGACCGCCGCGCGAATCCCGCGCAGGATCGGCAGCATGGTTCGCGGGCCGCGGGCGCAGTTCAGCCCGACCACATCCGCGCCGGCATCAGCCAGCCGCTTGCACGCCTCGACCGGATCGACCCCCTCGCGCGTCGTGCCGCTGGTGTGGATCGCCATCGTGATCACCGCCGGCAGATGCGCCGCTTTGATCGCCTCCAGGCCGATCAGCGCCTCGCCGACATGCGAGTAGGTCTCGCCGACGATGAAATCGGCATCGGCGTCCGCCGCCCAGCCGATCTGCTCGTCGAACATCCGGCGCGATGCGACGTGGGAGCCCTTGTCGTCCGGGACATAGGCGGTGGTGTTGCAGATATTCCCGGCCAGCAGCGTGCCGGTTTCGCGCGCGACCTTCTTCGCGATCGCGAGCGCTTGCCGGTTCATCGGCTCGAGATCCTGCTCGCGGCCGATCAGCCGCAGCTTCTCGCGATGTCCGTAATAGGTGAACGCCTCGACGACATCCGAGCCGGCATGGACGAACTCCCGGTGCTGCTGTTCGACCAGCTCCGGATGCTCGAGCACGACCTCGGGCACGTAGGCGCCGGCCTGCAGATAGCCGCGCCGCTCGAATTCGAACAGGTATCCCTCGGCACAGATCACCGGCCCGGCTGCAAGCCGAGCCAGTAGTCCCTCGCCGCGATTGTTCTTTGCCGGCTCTGGTGCCGCCATGACATCCTCCCTCGCGCTTGCTGCCACGCACCGCTTTCGCTGTATCAAACGGCAAGTGCGTCCACTGCGCAAGCACGCGGGCGCGTCAGCCCGACGCTACTCGGCCGTAGAAGGGCAGTGCTGCCAGCGTGACAATCTCATCTGGCAATCGCTTTGCGGGTCCGACTTACGGTCGTGCAGGCCTATGTTGAACCTTTCGGGTTGCATTTCCGCGCGGGGTCGGCTCCAATCCGAGTCCTCTGATTCCTCGCCTGCCAAAAATCTCGGGAGAACGAATGCCTCTGGACGCCAAAACGGCGTGCTGCGCCGTCTTCACCGGCGGCCTGCTGGCCGCGGTTTCGGCCCATGCCGCCGGACCCGGCCGGAATGAATGGCAGCAGCGGGGGATCGCGACTTTCTACAGCCATTATTTCGATGGCCGGCGCACCGCGAGCGGCGACCGATACGATCCGGGTGCCATGACTGCCGCCAATCCGTCGCTGCCGCTCGGCACGCGGGTGCGCGTCTCGCGTGACGACGGGCGTTCGATCGTGGTGACGATCAACGACCGCGAGCCGCACAACGGCAACCGGATCATCGACCTCTCGCGCGCCGCGGCGCAGGCGCTCGGCGTCGGCGGGATCGCGACGGTGACGCTGACGCACGTCGGTCCCCTAGAACCTGATGGCGCACCCGTCGAGGTGGCGGAGGCACCGGAGCAGGCCGGTTGCTCACGCGCCGCTGACGCTGGCACCGCCGCCTATTGCTGCGCCACGTGATCGGCCACGAACGCCCCCCGTTTTCCAATCGGCTTCGGGGGGCCGGTAGTGCTGTCGCGCACGGTCTGCAACTCCAGTTCCGCGTTCAGCTCCGCCCCCAGCAACACGACATAGACGCTGACATAGAACCACATCATCACCGCGATCGCGGCGCCGAGCGAGCCATACGTCACGTCGTAACTGGCGAGGTCGCCGACGTAGAGCGAGAACAGCACCGAGACCAGCAGCCACAGCAGCGTCGCCAGCACTGACCCCGGCGTTATCCAGCGCCAGCGCGCGCGATGGCGTGACGGGCCGAACCGATACAGCAGCGACAGCGCGAGCAGCACGAAGACGACCAGCACGGCGAAGCTGATCGCCTGGATCAGCAGTCTGCTATAGGCCGAGAGGCCGACGAAATTGAGTGCCGCCGGCAGTGCCACCAGCCCCGCCAGTCCCAGCACGGCGGCCAGGATCGCCCCGATCGTCATTGCGAACGCGAGCGCCTGAAAACGCAGATAACTGCGCGTCTCCTCCTCGCCGTAGGCCATGTTCAGCGCCGAGAGCATCGATCGGGTGCCGGTGGCCGAACTCCAAAGCGTGATCACCGCGCTGACCGCGAGCCTGAACCCGAGGCTGCTGGATGGCTGCGTGACGAGCTGGTGGACCCGTGTCGCCAGCAGCTTGAACGCCTCGGGCGGCAGCAGGTGGCGCAGCACGCGCGAGTTGCGGCTCGACGGTCGCGGGATTGAAGGCCAGTCCGTAGATCGAGATCAGCATGCTGATCGCCGGGAACAGCGCCAGCACGGCGTAGAAGGTGCATCCCGCCGCGACCAGCGAGATGCGGTCGGAGATCATGTCGTGCAGCGTGCGCCCGATCGCCGCACGCCAGCCGCGCCAGGGGATTTGCGAAGGCGTGCGGGCGAGTCGCCCGAGCCGCCGCGCGCCGGGCTGGCGGGCCAGGCGCACCGCGTCGGCACCGCCCGCGACCGGCTGATTCGCCGGCTCGCCGATCGCCGCCCGGTCGAGCGGGTCGGCTTGCGGCGCGTTCTGGTCGGACGGGGTCATGAACGCGGTGTCATCAACTCTGGCAGCCCTCGCGGGCGCAACGTTCGCCTGATGGTGCGGTTGCGCGCCTTTGTCACCTGGGACTCGCCGCGCGATTTTCCACTTGCGCCGGGGGGTGCACGGCCCTATTTGCGCCGCACGCAGCAACGCACGTGCCTCTGGCCCTCCGGGGTTTACGCAACGACGTCAAGCGTTCTGGCAACTCGGGGTCCGGCTCCCGGCTCCTCGCTCTGGTCGCTGGTTCGTTCGACCGTTTCGTCAACTCCGCCTGCCGCCTCGACCAGGCGGGCGATCTGGAAGGGAAGGCCGGGTGCGATGACCCCCAAGATCGCGCATTTCCTGGCGGCGCAGGCGCCGCCAACTCCCTGCCTGGTGTTCGACGTGGACCGGGTGGAGACCAGCTTCCGGGCGCTGCGCGCGGCGCTGCCGGCGGCCCAGATCTACTATGCGGTGAAGGCCAACCCAGCGGCTCCGGTGCTGGAGCGCCTGGTCGGGCTGGGCAGCCGCTTCGATGCCGCGAGCGTCGAGGAGGTGGAGGCGTGCCTCGCCGCCGGCGCGCGCGGGGCCGCGATCAGCTACGGCAACACGATCAAGAAGGCGGCCGCGATCCGGCGCGCGCACGCGGCGGGCGTCGGCATGTTCGCCTTCGATTCGATCGAGGAGCTGGAGAAGATCGCCGCCAACGCGCCCGGTGCCCGCGTCTATTGCCGCATCCTGGTGGAGAATGTGGGCGCCGACTGGCCGCTGTCGCGCAAGTTCGGCACCACGGTCGGCATGGCGCGCAAGCTGATGCTGCGCGCAGGGAGCCTTGGCCTCGACCCGTATGGCCTCTCCTTCCACGTCGGCAGCCAGCAGACCAATCCGGCGACCTACGAGGCCGCGATCGGCCGCGTCGCGATGCTGTTCACCGACCTGCGCGAGCGCGGCGTCAACGTGCGGATGCTCAATCTGGGCGGCGGCTTCCCGGTCCGCTACCGCGACGAGGTGCCGGAGATCGACGTCTTCGCCCGCGCGATCATGCACGCGATGACCGAGCACTTCGGCAATGACCTTCCCGAGATCGTGGTCGAGCCGGGTCGGGCAGTGGTGGCAGACGCGGGCGTCGTGAGTGCCGAGGTCGTGCTGGTGAGCCGGAAGGCCGAGAATGATCCGGTGCGCTGGGTCTATCTCGACATCGGCCGCTTCGGCGGCCTGGCCGAGACCGAGGGCGAGGCGATCAAGTATCGGATCACCACCCCGCACGACGACGCGGCTTCGGGTCCGGTGACGATCGCGGGGCCGACCTGTGATGGCGTGGACATTCTCTACGAGCGGTCCAACTATCGCCTGCCGCTGCCGCTCGCCTGCGGCGACCGGGTGGAGTTGCACGCGACCGGCGCGTACGTCGCGACCTATGCGAGCCAGCGCTTCAACGGGTTCGCCCCGCTGGCGGAGCATTACCTTTGAGCCGGGCGATCGCATTTGATCGGGCGAGCTGATGCGACAGTGCCAACGGAGTAGAACCAGCCTCGTCATGCCCGGCGAAGGCCGGGTATCCACGACTTCGCGGCTGCACGAAAGTCGTGGATGGTCGGCCTTCGCCGACCATGACGGTGGGGGAAGCTGAACAGCTTCATCACGATCTGATCTGCCCGATCCCGAGGAGGTTCGCATGACTGACGCCTCGTCCGACATCCACGCTCGCTTGACGCAGCTCGGCATCCGCCTGCCGGCGCCGCCGCAGCCGGTGGCGAGCTATGTGCCCTACACGCTGCACGGCGGCCTGCTGTTCGTCTCCGGCCAGGGGCCGCTCGACGCTGACGGCACGCTGCACACCGGCCTCGTCGGCCGCGACGTCAGCGTCGAACATGCGCGCGGCCACGCCCGGATCACCGCGATCAACCTGCTGGCTCAGATGAACGCGGCCTGCGGCGGCGACCTCGGCCGCATCGAGCGCGTGCTCAAGCTGTTCGGCATGGTCCGGGCGGCGCCGGATTTCGGCCACCAGCCCGAGGTGATCGACGGCGCCTCGACGCTGTTCGTCGAGGTGTTCGGCGAGCGTGGCCGGCACGCCCGCTCGGCGGTCGGGCTCGGCTCGCTGCCGCGCGGCATCACCGTCGAGATCGAGCTGATCGCCGCGGTGCGGCCATGACCGATATCCGCGAGCGCCTCGGCCTGCGGCCGATCATCAACGTCTCGGGCACCATGACCGGCCTCGGCGCCTCGATCGCGGTGCCGGAGGCGGTGGCGGCGGTCGCGGCGATCCTGCCGCAATTCGTCGAGATCGCCGATCTGCAACGCCGTGCCAGTGCGGCGATCGCACGCGCCACCGGGGCGGAGGCGGGATTCATCAGCGCCTCGGCGGCGGCCGGGATCACGATGGCGGTCGCGGGGGCGATCACCGGGACCGACCTCGCCGCAATCGAACGCCTGCCCGATGTCGGCGACCGGCCGCACGAGGTGGCTATCCAGCTCGGCCACATGGTCGGCTACGGCGCCCCGATCGACCAGGCGATCCGGCTGGCGGGCGGGCGCGTGGTGCCGGTTGGGCAGGCGACCGAGGCGCACGCCTACCAGCTCGCCGGCGCGATCGGGCCGCGCACCGCCGCCATCCTCTATGTCGTCTCGCATCACACCGTCGAGTACGGGCAGCTTTCTCTCGAGGAAGTGGTGGAGATCGCGCACGGGCGCGGGGTGCCGGTGGTCGTGGACGGCGCCTCGGAATACGATCTGCGCGGCTTCCTCGCCCGCGGCGCCGACGTCGCCGCCTACAGCGCCCACAAATTCCTGGGCGGCCCGACCGCCGGCATCGTCGCCGGCCGCAAGGAGCTGGTGCGCGCCGCCTGGCTGCAAAACCACGGCATCGGCCGCGGCATGAAGGTCGGCAAGGAGGGTATCGCCGGCGCGATCGCGGCCCTCGACGCCTGGGCGCGACGCGACCTCGCGGGCGCGCGCGCCCGCGAGGCGGCGGCGCTCGCTCTGTGGCAGGAACGGCTTTCGGCGTGGCCCGGCATCATCGCGCGTCGGCGGCCCGATCCGACCGGCAATCCGCTCGACCGGCTGCAGGTGTTCGTCGATGCCGAAGCCGCGCGGATCACCGCCTGGGACCTCGCCGACGCGCTCGCCGCCGGCGATCCGCCGGTAATCGTGCGCGACCACGAAGTCGAGCTCGGCTGGTTTCAGCTCGATCCCTGCAACCTCCATCCCGGCGAGGAAAGCACCGTCGCCGACCGGATCGACCAGGAACTGGCCCGCGCGCGCCAGGCCGAGGCGCCGCTTCGCACCGCCCTCGCGCTGCGTCGCCAGCGGCACGAGGCGGCGTTGCTGCACTGGCCGGACTGAACATGCCGCAACGGAACACGCGGCCGTGCCTCGCTCGCGGCCACCTCGCCCGCATGTGTCCCGGCCGCGCCCAAACGACCCGGCACCCGCGCACGTTGGCAGGTGCTGTTGATCGGGAGGATTACGGATGAAACCCATCATGTTGCGCACTCTCGCCTGCGGCGCACTGCTGGCGGGCGCGCTGAGCGTTGCGCCGCTGGCGCAGGCGCAGACGCAGACGAACAGCGCCACCGGAACCACCTCGGGTCCGGCGTCGGGCAAGACGTCGGGCAAGTGGACAACCCACGGGACCACGAGCAGCAGCAATGCGGCCGCGGGGAACGGCAGCGGCACGATGATCGGCGGCGCGCCGGGCCAGCCTGCCAAGGCCGGCTCGGAATCCGGACCGGCGCCGCACAAGAACACAGCAAGCGGCAGCACGACGACGAAGCAATAACCCGGGGGGCCGGCCGTCAGGCCGGCCCCTGCACCCAGAAGCGAAACATGCCCGCGAAGGTGTGGGGATGCTCGGCCTCGAATGCGTCCCAGCGGCCCAGGTCGTTGATAGGCGCTGCGGGGAAGCGCGCCTGATGGGCCGCGATGATTGCGGGATCGAGATCGAGGCCGAGCAGCGCGAGCCGCTCCTCGCGCAGAAAAGCGCCGATCTCCGGCAGCCCGAACGTCGTTTCCCGGACGTGGAACAGCAAGTCGCGGCAGGCGCTCAGGCTGTAGAAATCAGCACTCATCGCGATCCGGCGCGCCGCCGCGTCCGCCGATGTTGAAATTAGCGCGCGGGCGCGGCGGATTGCGTCCGGGGCGGCGTCGCGATCGCCGATGGCGCGCTGCGCCGCCACGACGTCCGCTCGCGCGCGCGTGCTGTAAAGCCCGATCTGCATCACGCCGGCCGGGCGCAGCAATCGCAGCAGGGCGCGCCAGCCGGCGAGGGGGTCGGCCATGTGGTGCAGCACCCCGGTCGCGGCGATCAGGTCGAAGCGGCGGTCGAGCGCGCCCAGTTCGAGGATGTCGGCCTGCGCGTATTCGATCGTACCGATGCCCAGCGCCTCCGTCTGCCGCCGCGCATAGGCGAGGCTCGCGAGGCTGAGGTCGATCGCCAGCACGCGCGCGCCTTGCACCTGACGGGCGAGCTCGACCGATTGCTGGCCGGTCCCGCACCCCGCGACCAGGATCTCCGGCGCGCCGCCCCCTGGGGGCGCACGCAGAGCCGCACCGGGTGCGACCCGCCGAACCAGGGATGCGAGGCTGCGCGGGCGCTCCAGCGATGGCGCGTCAACCCAGCGCGGATAGGGGTTTTCTTCGTATTGCCGCTGCACCGCCTGCGAGGTTGCGTCGCCAATGGGTGTCAGGCGCGGGATCGTTTCGCGGTGCCCGCGTTCGGCGAGCGGCCGGCGCACCTGCTGCTCGACCAGTGCCGCGAGCGGCGCCGGCAGTCCCGCATCGGTCAGTCGCTCGGCGCCGGGGATCGTGTGCAGCGGCCGGTAGCAGGCGAGCGTCGCGAGCCGCAGCGATGGCAGTGGCGTGCCGGCGGCGAGGGCTGCTTGGTGCCATACCGCCTCGGTCGCCACCGCGTCTCGCTCGGCGGCGGTCTCGGCGAACACATATTCGTTGATGAAGCACTGGCGGGCCAGCGATGCGGCGAGGGCAATCCTGCTCTCCGTCTCCGCGAGGCCGCACAGCAGGGCCTGGCGGCATGCGGTCAGCAGGCGTTCGAGGTCGAGATCGCACACCGGCGTCGCGGCCAGAAGCGCCAGCAGTAGCGGGCTGGACGCAGCGGCATCGAGGGCCGCTTCGCCGGCGCCGGCCGCTCCGTCCGCCAGGTGCGGCCCGAGCGGCGGCGTCGTCCGCAGCACCTGGGCGGCGGTGTGGGCGAGCTTCTCCGGGCGGTCCCAGCGCTCGGCGAAGGCGCGCAGCAACAGCGGCTCGACCGCGGTGGCCGCCGCCTCGGCCGCCGGCCGCAGCGGGCGCAGGCACTCGGCGAGCAGGCGGCGATGCTCCGCCCCGTCCGCGATTGCCTGCGCCCGCTGCGCGTGGGCCAGGGCGGCTTCGGGATCGCCCAGCGCCAGCCGGACGCGACCGAGATTGGCGTGTGCGATCGCCAGGTCCGGTCGCAGCGCCGCCGCCCGCGCGTAGCAGGCGCAGGCCTCGTCTAGCCGGCCTGTCTGCTGCAAGGCCGTGCCGAGATTGCCGTGCGCCTCCGCCATCGCCGGGGCCGCCGCGACGGCGCGACGCAGGTACGCGATCGCCTCGGCCGCGCGGCCTTGTTCGCGCAGGGCGTCGCCGAGATTGCCGAGCACGCGGACGTCGCCCGGCATGATCGCGAGCGCCTGCCGATAGCACGCCTCGGCCGCCTCCGGCTGGTCGCTCTCCTGCAAGGCGCGGCCGAGATTGTTGAGGGCCGCGGCATTGCCCGGCTGCAATTGCAGCACGCGCCGGTACTGGGCGGCCGCTTCCTCGGCCCGGCCGAGGGCGCGCAGCACGCCGGCCAGGTTGTAGAGCACGGACGGGTTCTCACCGCCGGCGGCGAGTGCCCGGGTCATCAGTCCGGCCGCGGCGTCGTGACGTCCCGACTGGTGCGCGGCAAGACCAAGAAAATGCAGGCTTTCGGCATGGTTAGGCTCTTCGGCGAGGATCTCGCGATAGCCGCGTTCCGCGTCCTCGATCCGGCCGGCGCGGTGCAGGTGCAGGGCGCGGGCGAACGCCGCGCCGGCGGATGCGGCCACGGGTGCGGCGCGGCGCTGCTTGCGGTTCATCGCGTCCCCTCCGGTCGCCACCAATGGCCCGGCACCCGATACCATCGCGCCCGCGCCGCGTCAGCGCCCGGCACCCGATGCTGCAAGCGCGAAGGTTGCGCGGGCGCCGCTCCCGCCCCAAATTGACGGTCTCGGGGCGGCGCCGGAGCGCGCCACGCAAAGGACAGGTACGAACATGAGCGGCAGCGCGAACGGGTCGATCACCTTCACCCTGGACGGATCGAACCGATCGCTGCGGGTGCCGCTGACACCGGGGACGATCGGACCCTCGGTGGTCGATATCCGCAAGCTCTACCCCGAGCTCGGCGTGTTCACCTACGACCCGGGCTATGGCGGCACCGCGGCGTGCGACAGTAAGATCACCTACATCGACGGCGACGAAGGGGTGCTGCTCTATCGCGGCTATCCGATCGAGCAGCTCGCCGAGCGGTCGAGCTTCATGGAGGTCGCCTACCTGCTGCTGCACGGCGAGCTGCCGAGCGCCGGCGAGCGAGCGCAGTTCGAGCGCACCATCACCATCCACACGATGGTGCAGGAGCAGATGCGCAGCTTCTTCAACGGCTTCCGCCGCGACGCGCATCCGATGGCGGTGCTGTGCGGCGTCGTAGGTGCGATGTCGGCCTTCTATCACGACAGCATCAACATCCACGACCCGGAGACCCGCTGGATCAGCGCCTACCGGCTGATCGCCAAGATGCCGACGATCGCCGCCTGGGCGTACAAATACTCGATCGGCCAGCCGTTCATGTATCCACGCAACGACCTGAGCTACGCGGAGAATTTTCTCTACATGATGAACGCGGTGCCGGCCGAGCCGTACCAGGTGAACCCGGTCCTGGCGCGCGCGATGGACCGCATCCTGATCCTGCACGCCGACCACGAGCAGAACGCATCCACCAGCACGGTGCGGCTCGCGGGCTCGACCGGCGCCAACCCGTTCGCCTGCATCGCCGCCGGAATCGCGAGCCTGTGGGGGCCGGCGCATGGCGGCGCCAACGAGGCGGTGCTGAAGATGCTGGGCGAGATCGGCCACAAGGACCGCATCCCCGACTTCATCGCGCGCGTGAAGGACAAGAACAGCAATATCCGCCTGATGGGCTTCGGTCATCGCGTCTACAAGAACTACGATCCGCGGGCGAAGATCATCCAGCAGACCTGCCACGAGGTTCTGGTCGAACTCGGCATCAAGGACGACCCGCTGCTCGATCTCGCGATGGAACTCGAGCACATCGCCCTGCACGACGAGTACTTCATCAGCAAGAAGCTGTATCCGAACGTCGATTTCTACTCGGGGATCATCCTCAAGGCGATGGGCTTCCCGACCAGCATGTTCACCGTCCTGTTCGCGGTCGCGCGCACCGTCGGCTGGGTCAGCCAGTGGATGGAGATGATCGAGGACCCGAGCCAGCGGATCGGCCGCCCGCGGCAGGTCTATACCGGGCCGACCAAGCGCGATTTCGTGCCGGTCGAGCGCCGCGGCTGAGGCCGCCGCGGCACCGGCGGGCCCACCCACGATGCCTGCTGGCGGCCTCCGCCGTGCAGGAGAACGTGTCCTCAATCCAGATGCGGTTGGCCGGCGCTCAGCAGATTGGCGGCTTGTCAAAGACGGCCGGCAATCCTCTGATCGTCGCCGCAATCGGACGAAGTAATAACGATGGACTCCCACACTTGAAACACAGGATTTGCAGGTTCGCCGTCTGGCCCGTCGGCGCCCGGTCGCTTGCAGGACTGTGCATCAACTTAGGTCGAGCACCATCCGCCACCCGATACAAAACAAACGATTGACGTGACCGCGATTTCGAGTCCGAATACTCCCATAGGTTGATCAATCTTGGATCTAATGAAACCTCTGGGAGATGGCGATGGATCAATTCCGCTCGCTGGACGCCATGGTCCAGGCCCGGCTGAGAAAATGGCCGCAGCGGCCCCCCGGTCTCGCCGCGCAGGCCAACCGTCCGTGGCTGCGCGGCCGTCCCGATACCGCCCAATCGCAGGGGCAGCCGTTCCTGAAGCTGCCGGGCAGCAGCCGCCTGCGCACCTTGCCCGACGGATTGTGGCTCAATTTCGGCGGCACGCCGCGCGAGCCGTTCGTCGATATCTTTGCCATCGAGGCGTGCAGCTCGCTGCCCAACTTCCTCGACAAGCGCTCCCGCTTCGCGCCCAGCACGCAGTCGCTGATGGCGGTGCTGCCGGTGCCCTGGCTGCTGGCGCCGGCGGTGCCGGACGAGGGCACGCCGCGCTGGCGGCTCACCGGCGTATTGCGGGCAGAGCCGGCGCTGCCGCTGGTGCTGCCGGTGCGCGACCTGCGGGTGATGTATGGCCTCAAGCTGCGCCACTATCAGGGCCTGGTGCATAGCCAAATCCCGCACCCGCACGAGTTCTTCGTGCCGATGGAGGCGCTGACCGCCGAGCATGGGGACGAAAACCCGGCGTTGCAGAGCCTGGTCGCGCGCGCCTCGGCTGCGGCCAATTTCCTGCCGAGCCTATGATGCCGGGGTGGCCGGCCCGGCCCATGCCCCGGCCCATGTCTCGGGCGGGGCGAGATCCGGGCGGTCGGTGATCAGGCCGTCCACGCCCCATGCGATCAGCCGGGCCATCTCATCCGGCTCGTTCACCGTCCACGGCACCACGCGCAACCCGAGACGCCGCGCCTTCGCCAGGGCGTCGCGGGTGAGCGCGTGGTGCGCCGCGAACCACGTGCCGCCGCCTTCCGCGGCGATCGCCTCGGGCGCTGCCGGCGGGGAGGCGATGTCCCACCACAGCGCCGGCGCCGCCTCGGTGCGCCGCTCGGTCAGCCAGCCGCGCGCGATCGCGGGGCACCGAAGCCGCATGGCGCGCACGCCCCGCCAGTCGAAGCAGGAGACGCCGGCGCGCCCGATCGCGCCCGCCTGTTCCACCACCGCCGCGACCGCGGCGGCCATCGCCTCGGGCGACACGGTCGCCTCGGGCCGATCGGCCAGCAGCTTCATCTCGATCGTGACATGCAAGCCCGGTTCGGCGCGCAGCACCGCCTCCAGCGTCGGGACGCGTGCGCCGTCGATCGGGCGCTGCGCCGGATAGCGGGCCGCGTAGCGGCTGCCGGGCCGGATGCGCCCGACATCGAAGCGGCCGAGTTCGGCGAGCGTCAACTCCTTGAGCAGCGGCGGCGGACGCGCGATCCAGGCGCCGCTCGCGTCGCGCGCGAGGTCGGGGTTCAGCGCCGGATCGTGATGCACCACCACCACGCCATCGCGGGTGACGCCGACATCGAGCTCGACCGCACGCAGCCCGAGTGCCGCGGCGGCGCGAAACCCCTCCAGCGTGTTCTCCGGGAACAGGCCGCGGGCGCCGCGGTGACCGATCAGCCCTATACCGGTGTGCATGGGCCGTAGCCTCCGGCGGCTCTTGCCGCGCGGTCAAGCGGCAACCAGTGTCGTGCGCATGATCCAACGCGTCTTGGGCGTGCTCGGCGGCATGGGGCCGCTCGCCAGCGCGCATTTCATGGTCCGGCTGACGGAACTGACACCGGCAGCGCGCGACCAGGACCACATTCCCGCGGTGCTGTGGTCCGACCCGCGGGTGCCGGACCGCAGCGCGGCGCGGCTGGCAAGCGGGCCTGATCCGCTGCCCTGGCTGCTGCGCGGGCTGCGCGGGCTGGCCCAGGCCGGATGCGGCGCGGTCGCGATCCCATGCAACACGGCGCATGGCTGGTACGACGCGATGGCGGAAGCCGGTATCGTGCCGATCCTGCACATCGTCGATGCCGCCGCCGCCGAGCTGCGCCGGCGCGACATCCCGCTCGGACCGGTCGGCGTGATGGGGACTCGCCGGCACGCTGGCGATGCGGCTCTATCAGGACCGGCTGGGTGCGCTGGGCTGGCCGTGCCTGGTGCCCGAGCCGGCGGAGATGGAGCGGCTGGTCGCGCCGGCGATCGCCGCGGTGAAGGCCGGGCAACTCGCCGCCGCCCGCACCCCGCTCGCCGAGGCCGCCGCCCGCCTCGCCGAGCGCGGTGCCGCGGCCGTGGTTCTCGGCTGCACGGAAATCCCGCTGGCGCTCTCCGTCGAGGAAGGCGCGCCGCTCATCGACACGATAGACGCGCTCGCCCGGGCTGCCGTCGCCTGGGCGCGCGAAGAGGTTGGGGCGCGCGAGGAGGGCTGAGCATGGCCGAATGGGACGGCGTTCGCGGCAAGCAGGTGCTGCTGACCGGGGCGACCAGCGGCATCGGACTGGCGGCGGCACTGACACTCGCGCGCCGCGGCGCCCACCTTGCCCTGGTCGCCCGCGATCGCGGCGCGCGGGCAGGCGGTTGCGGCCAAGGTGGCGGAAGCGGGCGGCGGCGCGCCTCCCGTGCTGCTGCTTGCCGACCTCGCCTCCCTCGCCGCGGTGCGCCGGCTGGCGGCCGAGGCGCTGGAGCGGATGGCGCGCATCGACGTGCTGGTGAACAACGCGGGCGCGCTGTTCACGAAACGCCGCCTCAGCCCGGACGGGTTCGAGATGATGTGGGCGGTCAATCACCTGGCACCGTTTCTTCTCACGACGCTGCTGCTCGACCGGCTGCGCGCGGACGCGCCGGCGCGGATCATCACGACTTCCTCGGTCGCGCATCGCCGGGCGCATATCCCGTTCGATGATTTCGACGCCGCGCGGCGGTTCGGCATCATGCGCCGCTACGGCGAAACCAAGCTCGCCAACATCCTCTTCACGCGCGAATTGGCGCGGCGGCTGCAAGGCAGCGGAGTGACCGCCAATTGCTTCCACCCCGGCTTCGTCGCGACCAATTTCGCCCGCAACAACGGCGGCTTGGCGGCGTTGGCGATGACGCTGCTGCGGCCCGTTGCGCGCCGCCCCGAGAAGGGGGCCGAGACGCTGGTATGGCTCGCCGACGCGCCCGAGGTCGCGGGCATCAGCGGCGGCTATTTCGTCGATTGCCGGCAGCAGGCGCCGAGCGCAGCCGCGCAGGACGACGCGGTGGCACGGCGGCTATGGGAGATCAGCGAACGGCAGGTCGGCGTCGCTGCCTGACCTCCCGCGCCGCACCCGCTGCTGTCGCGGTCGGAAGGTCGGCCCGGTCAAATTCGGCGCGTTCGCGTTCTCGGCGCGGCTCTGGCGGTCTGGCGTCGGCTCGCAGACTTCCGCGGGGCGGCTCGTTTTGCCGGGAGCATCGACACGCAGTCGATGCCGCGCTGGACCCAGGCGGCGAGGGCCGCGTCGGCTCGATAACCCTCGGGATCGACGCGCACGAAACCGGCCGGGCTGCGGGTGCCGATTTTCAGCGGCTGCGTATGCGGCAGGGCCAGCGCCCGCTCGTAGCCTTCTCGTCCCACGCGAACCATGAGCCCGGCGCGATTGAGACCACAGCACATGTGGCCGTCCACCATGAAAACAAGCGACCCCATCATCGTCTTCTCGGTGACGTTCCGCAGTCCGGAGAGCAGCCGCCGTACCCGGGTTGCGGAATTTGCGTCGTAGCTCATCGGGCAGCAGCTTGGCGGATGGGGTGGGATTCGAACCCACGAGGGGTTGCCCCCTGGCGGTTTTCAAGACCGCTGCCTTCAGCCGCTCGGCCACCCATCCGTCGGTCGCCCCTCGCCGCGCATCGCAACCCCGTGCAATCGCTACCAACAGCACAGAAAAACATCAACTTCCGGGCTTATGACGACGATGCCGTGTGCAGATGGCACGCGACGCGCCGGCCCGGCGAGACAGTGCGCAAGGCCGGCTCCTGCACGGCGCAGACGGCGAGCGCGTAGGGACAGCGCGGACGGAACCGGCAGCCGGCGCCGGGCATCTCGCCTTCGGCCAGCAGCGGCAGCGGATCGCGCGGCTGATCGACGTCCGGGCGCGGCGCGGCGGCGACCAGTGCCTGCGTGTAGGGGTGCGCGGGCGCCCGGATGACCGCCTCGGTCGGGCCGTCCTCGACGATGCGGCCGCGATACATCACCGCGGTCCGGTCGCAGATGGTGCGCACCAGCGCCAGGTCGTGCGAGATCGTGAGCAGGGTCAGCCCCAGCCGGTCGCGCACCTCGCGCAGCAGGTTGAGCACGCCCGCACGCACGCTGACGTCGAGCATCGAGACCGGCTCGTCGGCGAGCAGGAAGGCGGGCTCGACCACCAGCGCACGCGCCAGCACCACGCGCTGCAACTGGCCGCCCGAGAGCTGGTGCGAGAAACTGTCATACAGCGCCGGATCGGGGAGCTGCACGAGACGCAGTGTCGCAGCAATGCGCTCTGCGTGCTGCTCGCGCGCAACCCCGGTGTTGATCAGCGGCTCGGCCACGGCGCGGCGGACGGAGAAGCGCGGGTTGAGCGCGTCGAACGGGTTCTGGAAGACCATCTGCGCCTGCTGGCGGAAGCGCCGCAGCCGCGCGCGATTCATCGCCGCGACATCCTCGCCGGCGAACCGAATTCGTCCCGACGAGGGCAGGGCGAGACGCAGCACCAGCCGCGCAAGCGTGGTCTTGCCGCTGCCCGAACTCGCCGACCAGCCCCACGCTCTCGCCGGCGTCGATCGCGAAATCGACCTCGTCCACCGCCCGCACCATCGGTCGGTCGCCGCGCAGCACTTGCCGCCACGAACGGGGCGATGCGTAGTGGCGGGCCAGCGCCTCGGCTTCGATCAGCGCGCTCATGCGGCGGTGGCCGGTGCCGGCGCGCGCGCCGCTGCGTCCAGGCGGCGGCACGCGGCGAGATGGTCGGGACCGGCCGGCAGCGTCGGTGGATCGGCGGCGCGGCAGGCCGGCTCGGCCAGTCCGCAGCGCGGCGCGAAGCGGCAGCCGGGCGGCGGCGCCAGCAACGAGGGCGGCGCGCCCTCGATCGGCACCAACGCCGCCGCCGGGCGTTCGAGATCGGGGAAGGCGCGCATCAGCCCCTGCGTGTAGGGATGCGCCGGTCGGCCGAGCACCGCGCGGGCCGGGCCGAACTCCACCACCCGGCCGGCATACATCACGGCCACGAAGTCGCAGAGATAAGCGACGACGCCGATATCGTGCGTGACCACGATGGCCGCCAGATGCAGCTCGCGGCTCAGCGTGCGCAGCGTCTCCAGCACCTGCCGCTGCACGATCACGTCGAGTGCCGTCACCGGCTCGTCGGCGATCAGCAACCGCGGGCGCAGCGCCAGCGCCATCGCGATCCCGGCGCGCTGGCGCATCCCGCCGCTGAACTGATGCGGATAGTGGCTGAGCCGCGCCGGATCGAGGCCGACGGTGCGGAACAACTCCGCGGCGCGCGCATCGGCGCTCGCGCGGGCAAGGCCGCCGCGGCGGCGCAGCACCTCAAGCATCTGCGCGCGCAGCGTATAGACGGGATCGAGCGCGTTCATCGCACTCTGCGGCACGAAGGCGATCTGCCGCCACAGCAGCGCCCGGCGGGTGGCGGCCGGCATCGCCAGCAAATCGGCGCCGTCGAAGGCAATGCGTCCGCCCGCGATGCGGGCGCTGCGCGGCAGCACGCCCATCACGGCGCGCGCGAGCGTGGTCTTGCCGCATCCGGATTCGCCGACCAGACCCACCAGGGCGCCGGGCGGCACCTCGAGCGAGGCACCATCGACGGCGCGCGCCTCGCCGCGCGGCGTGCGGTAGGCGACGGCGAGATCGGTGATGCTCAGCAGCGCCACCGCGGATCAGTCCGCGAGCCGCGGGAACAGCAGCTTCTCGTAGCCGCGGCCGAGCAGGAAGCCCGCCAGCACCACCAGCACGATGCACAGGCCGGGTGGCACGAACCACGCGTACTGCCCGCGGCTGAGCGCCTGCGAGGCATAGGCGTCCTGCAGCATGAAGCCCCAGGAGATCGTGTTCGGCGCGCCGAAGCCGAGGAAACTCACCGATGCCTCGGTCAGGATCGCCCAGCCGACCGCGATCGAGGCATACAGGAACGACAGCGGCAGCACGTTGGGCGCCACGTGCACGATCAGGATGCGCAGCTCGCTCGCACCCGACATGCGGGCGGCCTCGACGAACTGCCGCTCGCGCAACGTCAGCACCTGCGAGCGGATCACGCGCGCGGCGTTCGGCCACAGCAGCAGGGCGACCGCGAGCACGATGTTGACAAGCGAGGGCGCCAGCAAGGCGGCGAGCACGATGACGAAGGGCAGGAACGGGATGCACAGAATGATATCGGAAAGCCGCATCAGCACGGTGTCGGTCAGGCCGCCGAAATAGCCGCTCGCCAGCCCCGCGGCGGTGCCGAGTGCGGCAACTCCGATCGCAGCCGACAGGCCCACCAGCAGCGAGGGCTGCGTTCCGACCACGAGCTCGGAGAAGATGTCGTGGCCGAGATTGGTGGTGCCGAGCGGATGGGCGAGGCTCGGCGGCAGATTGGCGGCAAGCCCGCCGGATGCCGTCATCAGGATCGCGGTCGGATCGTACGGCGCGAGCAGCGGCGCCAGCACGCCGACCAGCACGAAGGTCGCATAGATCGCGATCCCGGCCGCGGCGTAGCCGTCGCGGATCGCGATCCAGGCGAACCGCCGCTCGCCGCGCGCGCCGGGTGCGGCCAGTGCCGCCGCGTCAGTCGCCGCGTCAGCCGGGGGCATGGGCGATCCTCGGATCGAGCAGCCCGTACAGCAGGTCCGCCACCAGGTTCATCAGCACCAGCACCACCGCGATCAGCAGGAACGCGCCCTGCGCCAGCGGATAATCGCTGTTGGAGACGGCCTCGACCAGCATCCGGCCCAGGCCGGGCCAACTGAACACGGTCTCGATCACCACGTTGCCGCCGACCGAGAGGCCGAAGCCGAGCGCAAAGGCCGTGACCAGGGGCAGCAGGGCGTTGCGGGCGGCGTGGCGCACCATCACGGTCCACTCCGACAGTCCTTTCATCCGCGCCATCGTCACGAACTCCTCCTGCATCACCTCCAGCATGTTCGAGCGCATCAGCAGCGCCGGCAGCCCTTGCAGGAACAGCGCGAGCGTTGCCGCCGGCAGCACGAGATGGCGGGCGAAGTCGAGCGAGAGGATGCGCGCGAGGCCGGAATGGTATTCCGACCCCGCCGCATTGGCGCCCCCGGCAGGGAACCAGCCAAGCCCGAAGGCGAACACCGCGAGCAGCACCATGCCGAGCCAGAACTCGGGTGCGGCGCGCGTCGCCAGCAGCAGCGGGATCGTGACCGCCTCGAACAGCGTGCCGCGCTTCCATGCCAGCAGCGCGCCGGCCAGGGCCCCGAACAGATAGGCGACGATCAGCGCCGTCAGCGTCAGCAGCAGGGTGTTCGGCAGCACGCCAAAAATCAGCCCCAGCACCGGCTGGCGGTAGCGGAACGAGAGGCCGAGCTGGCCGCGGGCCAGATCACCGAAATAAACGACGTATTGCGTCCAGAGCGGCTGGTCGAGGCCGAACTGGTGCAACACCTGCGCGCGCTCGGCGGCGGTGAAGGTCGGGTCGATATAGGCGGTCGCCGGGTCGCCGGGCAGCAGGCGGAACATCAGGAACAGAATGGTCGCGATCGCCCACAGCACGAAGATCGTGTGCAGTAATCGCCGCAGCAGGTGCGCCATCCGCGCTCGCTCAGCCGGCGAGCGTTTCCTTCTCGCCCGGCGGATAATGCAGATGGCCGCCGATCACGCGGTAGCCGGCAGTTTGCAGCAGCGCCTTGGACTTGGCGAGGTCGGGCTTGATCGCGTCGATCCCCGGCTTGTGCCAGAACTTGAGAGACGGCGCGATCATCGAGTTGGCCGGGATCGCATAGCCGTTCCACGCCGCGGCGGCGATCAACTCGCGGTTGGTGGCGAACGACAGCGCGCGACGCAGCGCCGTATCGTGGAACGGCGGCCGGCGCTCGTTCAGCGCGACATACCGGAAGCCCAGGTCGGTGGTAGAAACAACCGAGATTCCCGGTGTCTTGGCCGCCATCGCGGCCAGCAGCTTCGGATCGCCGCGGTAGTCGGAGAGGAAGTTGAGCTCGCCGCGCGAGAGCATGCCGAGGGCGGCGTCGGTGTTGGTGATGATGCGCATGATCCAGCGGTGCATCTTCGGCGGCTGCCAGTGCTTCGGGAACGCCTCCAGCACCACCCGATCCTGCAAGTTGAAGCTCACGAACCGGAACGGGCCGGAGCCGATCGGCGTCGTCTCCTGATAGGTCTCGGCATTCTGTCCCTTGGCCTTGAGGTTGGCGATGATCGGCGCCCAGACGTGCTTGGGGATCAGGTTGAGCTTGGCGAGGCAGGTGGTCAGGAAACCGGCGTTCGGCGACTTGAGCTTGAACTGCACCTGCCACGGCCCGGTCTGCCGCACGTCGGCGATGTTGCTGACGAAGGGCTTGTACATCGGCGACATGTTGCCCATCGCCGGCACCTCAAAGGAATAGATCACGTCGTCCACCGTGAGCGGCTGGCCGTCGTGCCAAACCTGGCCGGGTCGGATGTCCACGTCGAGCGTAGTGGGATCGACCCATTTCGTCGCACGCGCCGACCACGGCTGCGGCAGGCCGTCGGGGCCGACGCGCAGCAGCCGGTCCCAGACGATCTCGGTGATCCAACTGTCGATCGCGCCGCCGATATAGAGTGGGTTGAGCGCCACCAGCGCCTGCGCGCCGTTGAGAAGCATGTCCTTCTGCACGCCCAGCGGCTCGGCGTGCACATAGGTCCAGAAGCAACGGATGCCCACGCCGCTCTGATCGACCAGAGAGGACGATTTCCAGACCTTGCTGGAATAGCCGATCGTGTTCTTGGGATAGACCAGGAACGTGTAGGGCTGGTCGTGGTTGATGATGTCCTGCGCCTGCCAGACCAGTGCCTGCCGCTTCTTGGGATCGAGCTCGACGCGCTGCGCCTGCGCCACGCGGTCGTAGGTGGGATTGATGTAGTTGACGAAGTCATAGCCGCCGTCAGCGGTGGCACTGTCGAACAGGCTGTAGACCAGTTCGTCCGGGTCGCTGCGTTCCGGGCGCCCGACCATCTGCCACATCGTCAGATCCCACTTCGTGCGCTGGTCCCACACGATGCTGGCGAGCTGCGGCCGCGGCAGCGGCCGCACCACGATGTCCAGCCCGAGCTGGCGCCAGGTGGCGGCGACGAGCTGGGCGGCCTGGAACTCCTGCGGGTCGCTCGACTGCGCCGCGCACAACAGCACCAGCTTGCGGATGCGAGCGCCGGGTGCGGCTGCAACCGCGGGTGCGCCGGAGACGGCAGCGACCCCGATCCCCGCGACCACCGCACGACGCGAGAGCGGAAGAAGATCTGCCATGCCAAGCCTCCAACGCCGCGCATGCGACGCGAGGCATCTAAGCGCGCCCCGTCGCCAGCCGCAATCGCCGCGTCGCCGCAACACCGCCGCAACACGGCACACGCTTGCAAGACCGCGCACGCGGTGCTGCGATGACCATCCCATCGCGCCGGAGCTGGCCATGCCGATCACCGCCGCCGAGCGGCCTTTCCTGGACGCCGTCTCACTGGATGCGCCCTGGAGCCTGGTCGAGACCTTCGCGACCATGCCGCGCTGGCGGCCGGAGGACGTGAACCGCGCCGGCGCGCTGATCGGCGAGCGGCTCACGCGCCTCGGCGTGCCGGTCGAACTGCACCAGCCGACGCTGCGCCTGTCGATCCCGCTGCACGCGGCGGTGCGCGCCGGCGGACGCACGATCCGCGCCAAGCCGCCCTCGTCGGCGGCGTCGGTGCCGCAGGGGCTGACCGCGATGCTCGCGCGGCTGGAGGCGAACCCGAAGGCACTGCGCAGCTACAATCGCGACGTCGCAACCCTGTTCGGCGGCAGCATCCGATCCGCCGAGGAGGCGCGGGAGAAAATCGCCGGGCGCATCGTGGTGATGGCGGGGTTCGGCAATCCGGCCCTTACTTCGTTGATCGAGGAATGGGGCGGCGCCGGGCTGATCGCGGTCAATCCCGGCATCGACATCCACTGGGGCACCTGCACGACGATCTGGGGCAGCCCCGACCTCGGCGACCTGCCGCGCAAGCCGCGCATTCCGGTGGTGGCGGTGAACAATCCGGACGGGCAGTCCCTGCTCGCACTGGCCGATGCCGGCGGCGAGGCCACGATCATCACCGAAATGCAGGAGGGCTGGTTCCCGCAGACTGTTCCCGTCGCCACTGTCCGCGGCACCGACGAGCCGGAAAAGTTCGTGCTGGTGCATGGTCATTACGACAGCTGGGACGTCGGCGTGGGCGACAACGCCACCGGCGACGCGACACTGCTCGAACTCGCGCGCGTGCTATGGCTGCACCGCGCGGAGCTCAAGCGCACGGTCAAGCTCGCCTGGTGGCCGGGCCATTCCACCGGACGCTATGCCGGCTCGACCTGGTTCGCCGATCGCTTCGCGATCGAACTCGACGAGCACTGCCTCGCGCAGATCAATTGCGACAGCCCCGGCTGCCGCTGGGCCACCAGCTATCACGAGACGCGCGCCTTCACCGAGAGCGCGGCGCTCGCCGCCGGCGCGATCCGCGACGTGGTGCCGGATGCCGACGTGAAGACGATGCGGCCGCCGCAGGCCGGCGATTACAGTTTCAACAATATCGGCCTGCCGAGCTGCTTCATGCTGAGCTCGACGATGCCGGAGGCGCTGCGGCGCGAGAAGGGCTATTACGACGTGTCCGGCTGCGGCGCCAACATCGCCTGGCACACCGAGAACGACACGATGGAGATCGCCGACCGCACCATCCTGGCGACCGACATCCGCATCTACCTGCTGACCGTGCTCCGGATCGCGAATGCGGAGGTGCTGCCGTTCGACTGGCGGGCGACGTGCGCGGAGTTTCGCGACACCATCGCGCGCTACGAGAAGGCATCGGCGGGCCTCGCCGATCTCGGCCCCGCGCGCACCGCGACCGAGGCGTTCGATGCGGCCCTGGTGCGCCTCCAGTCGGCACCGGCGGCGGCGCGCAACGCCGCCCTGCACGACCTCGCGCGCATCCTCGTGCCGCTCAACACCACGCGCGAGCCGCGCTTCCGCCATGATCCGGCCTACACCGTGCCGCCGCTGCCCACGCTCACGGTGGCGGCGGAGCTGGCCTCGCTTTCAGGCGAGGCACGCTACGCGGGAGAGGTCGAGCTGACGCGCGGACAGAACCGCGTGGTGGCGGCGCTGCGGGCAGCGACGCGGCGCGTGGAGGCGGCGCTTGGATAGGGGATCGGGCGCGGGCTACGCCCAGAACGGCGGCTGGCGTCTCCAGGCGTTGCGGCGGTCGGCAAGCTCGGTGCGCGCCCGCGCGGCGCGGGCGGCGAGGAAGCCCTGCACGGCACCGACCGCGAACGCCCGCTCCGCGCCGCCGGCGAGGCGGGCGGTGAGCGCCGATGCGGTCGCCGCGTCGTTCAGGGTGCCGAGCTCGTCCTGCCATCGCGCCAGCCGCCGCGCGAACCGCCGCACCGCCTTGCCTGCGTAAAGCGGCTCGAAGAACTCGCAGGCATAGCGCAGCTTCTTGGCGCGCTTGCGCACCTCGTGCAGCGCGTGCGGGGGCAGCTCCTCGATCGCCTCGCTTTCCGCCAGCAGCCGCTCGCGCAGGCGATCGAGCCGGCGGGCGGCGAAATCGGCGACCGGCCCGGCCAGCATCTCGGTGCGATCGGCGTCCTCGGCGGCGCTCCAGGGCCGCAGCAGCGCGAGCGCGGCGAGCGTCAGCAGCAGGCGGCGGAAGCGGACCGCGGCGAGATGGTCACGCAAGCTCGCGTGCGCCTCGCGCCGACGGCGGCCGGCGGCGCCGAGCATCGCGTCGAGCCGGCGATCGCCGGGGAAGGCGGCGACGACGGGCGGTGCCGTTTCGGTCACGAACACGTCCCAGTCGCGCGCCGCGCCGAGCGTGCTCGCGAGCGACTTCAGCTCCGCGCCGGCCGCGCGCAGCTCGGCGCAGTCGGCGGCGCGGCGGAACACCGAGAGCGCCGAGCGCAGCCGCCGCACCGCGACCCGCATCTGATGCACGCCGTGCGCCTCGCCCGCGCTGGCCGCCGGCGCGAAATGGGCGATCACGTCGGTCAGGTGGCCGATGATCGCGGCCAGCGCCTCGGACACCGTCATCGACTGGGCCGCGTACGGCGCGCCCAGCCGATGCGCCGGCACCTCGCCGCGCGCCATCGCGATCGCGGCTGCCGCGAGGCCGTCGCGCGGCACCGAGAGCGGGGCCTCGGCCGCGAGCCGGTCGGCCAGCGCCGCCACCGGGCCTGCTTCGCCGCAGAGCTGCACGCGGCAGCACGGCGCCTCGTTCGAGACCGACCGCAGCACGCCGTCGAGCACGCGGATCGTCATCGGCGCCGGTGCGAGCGGCAGCGTGCGCTCGCGGCCCTGGAAGGCGGCGACCGGCACCAGGTCGCCGGGCGGATGCAGTTCGGCGGCGGTATCGGCCTCGGCGAGCACCGGGGCCGGAGTGGCCGGCGGCCAGCTCCCGGCCCCGTTTGGACGCAAGCGCTCCAGCCGCCAGTGGCGGCCCTGCTCGGCGAGTGCCAGATCGTCGGCAGCGAGGTCGGCCGCGGCGGTGTCGTGCCAGACGATCCGCACCTTCCGGCTCTGCGTCCGGCCGGCGCGGTTTTGTGCGATCGCCGGCAGGCGCAGCAAATGCGGCAGGGCTTCGGGCGGCAGGTCGAGTTCGATGGTGGCCTCGCTCACGCGGCCCTCTCGGGCAGGTCGGCGGCGGCCAGGAAGCGCAGGAGCCGCCCGCCGCCCTCGGCGAGCGTGCGCCACGGGCCGGGGATGGCGAATTCGGTCAGCGTCGCGGTGGGGTAGGAGCGGGCGAGGCGGCGCAGCTCCGCCGTCGCCGGGTTCGCCATCGCGGTCGCCCCGGCGAGCAGCCGCGCCAGTTCGTGCAGCCCAGGATTGTGGCCGATCACCAGCACGCTGCGCGCCGTCTCCGGCACCCGATGCAGGATGTCCAGCATCTGCGCCGCATCGGCGTCGTAGAGTCCGTCAAGCGGCTCGATCAGCGGCGTTTCCTCAAACGGCTCCAGCGCTTCCAGCGTCTGCAAGGTGCGCCGCGAGGAGGAGACCAGCGCCACGTCCGGCACCAGGCGCAGGTCGGTCATCGCACGCCGGATCGCCGCCGCCGACCGCCAGCCGACGGGCAGCAGCGGACGCGCGTGGTCCGCGAACTTCGCCGCATCGCGGAGCGCCTTGGCGTGGCGCAGCAGCAAAAGCTGGCGCATCGCGCGAGCTTGCCACGCCGGCGGGGTCTTGTCTTGCGGCGCCGTGCCGGAACCGGCCGCGGCGCCTCGGCCTACCCCGCCGGCGCGAACCGCTCGTCGTGGCGGCTGTCCCACAGCCGCACGCCCCCCAGGATGCCCGCCTCGTTGGGGACGGTGCGCGCGTTGCGCGGCAGCGAAACGTCGACCAGCCGCGCGTTGCCGCCGCCGATGTAGAGCATGTCGAACGCGACCACGTTTTGCAGAACCTCGATCGCGCGCGCCACCCGCTTGTTCCACTTCTTGCGGCCGGCCTTGGCCAGCGCCGCGTTGCCGAGCCAGTCGTTGTAGCTGATGTCCTTGTGGATCGGGTGCAGGCTCATCTCCATGCGGGTGGAGGCGTGGCCGTCCTCGAACAGGGCGAAGCCGAAGCCGGTGCCGAGCGTGATCGCGCACTCCACGCCTTCGCCCGCGATCACGCCCAGGCCTTGCACGGTCGCGTCGTTGAGCACGCGCGTCTTGCGCCCGAGCCGCAATTCGAGCTGCGCGCCGAGCGGATAGTTGTGCCACACTTCATCGCCGAGCTTCGGCGCGCTGAGCACCGCGTTGCGGCGCACGATGCCGGGGAAGCCGACCGAGACGCGGTCGAACGCGCCCAGCCCGCGGGCGAGATCGTCGAGCAGGTCCATCACCGTCTCGGGCGGCGAGGGGTGCGGGGTCTCGGTGCGGGCCTGCTCGCCCACCGGCACGCCGGCGGCATCGACCAGTCCCGCCTTCAGATGCGTGCCGCCGATGTCGATGCAGAGCGTGGTCGGCCCGGAGGCGGGCGTGGTGCGATTTCGTGCCATGCGCGATACTAACTGGCCCTTAGAGATCGATCCAGGAGAGGTGTCCGCCCTTGCCGGCGCCGGTGTCGAGAAAGACCGCCGTGCCGCCGGCCGCGCCCTGCGTGACCCACGGCCGCCCGTCGCGCGAACGGCGGTCGTGGCCGCAATAGACCGTCAGGCCATCGGGGATGCGGTCCACCCAGTCCAGCACGCGCTCGGGATAGCCGTCGAAGCGCACCCGCCCCGTCACCTGCCCGAACAGCGCGCGCGAGAGCAGGCGGTCGGTTCTGGCCAGTCCGAGCGGCGGCAGTGTATGCAGCATGGCGGGCTCGAATGCGCCATGCACGAAGAACGCGCGCTGCCAGCCGAGCCAGGCCGGCGCGCGCGTGATCGCGTCCAAGGCCCGCTCGCGAAGGTCGGGATCGAGCTGGGCGAGCGTGCTGGCAAGCCCTTGATCGATGCGCACGTCACGCCCGGCGAGCGCGCGGGCGAGCTTGTAGTCGTGGTTGCCGAGCAAAAAGAGGCCCCGGCCCTCGTCAAGCAGGCGGAGTGCGATCCGCATCGCCTCGGCGTTGTCGGCGCCCTCGTCGGTGAGATCGCCGAGCTGAACGACGAAGCGGTCGGTCGCGGTGGCATGAGCGAAGGCACGCGCGTCGCCGTGGACGTCGCCGACGACGCGGACGCGGGCGCCGGCGGGGATCACTGACGGGGAACGTGCAGCGTACGCCCTCTCCGCCCCCGGGGCGGAGCGGGTTGGGTGAGGTGGGGGCGGGCGGCGATGGCGTTACGGGCGCAAACCATGTTTGCACGCACGCTGCGGCCTGACAGCACGGACGCGGAGCGGCGCCTCTGGCGTGTGTCCCCCACCTTGTATCTGGACCACGGCACATCGGATCGACAACGATCGTGCTGCGCGGGGGCCGCCGGCCGGCGGCCCCGCGCACGGCGACCGGCGCCCGTCCCACCTCAGGCAACAACCGTGGGTGAGCTTTGGGACCGGCCGCCGCGGTGTCACGCACGACCGGACAGTTGCTCGATTGCCAGTCGCATGGACAAGGCAGGTTACCGTGGCAAGAACCATTTGTGGAGTTGACGTCTCCTCGACCCATCTCGATGCCCGGATCGGGCACGATGACGGTCCTTCGCAGTGCTTTGAGCGCAGCAGCGAGGGGATCGCCGCGCTGATTGCCTTCTGCCGCGCCCACGCGGTCGAACTGGTGGTCATGGAGGCCACCGGCGGATACGAGAAGCTGGCCTTCGGCCTGCTGTGGGCGGCCGAGATGCCGGCGGCAATCGTCAATCCGCGGGCGGTGCGCCGCTTCGCCGAGGCCATGGGCCTACTGGAGAAGACCGATCGCATCGATGCCGGCGTCATCGCCTGGTATGGCGAAGTCAAGCGCCTCACCGGCCAGACACCGGCCAGCGCCACCCAGCAGCGGCTCGCGGCCCTGGTCACGCGATTGCGCCAGATCACCGAGCTGCGCGTCAGCCAGCTCAACCAGCGGCGCCTGGTCGAGGAGCCCGCCGTGCTCGCCTCCTTCGCGGCCCTGCTCGCCGTGCTGAACCAGCAAATCCGCGGCTTCGAAACCAGCATCGCCGACCTGATCGCCGCCGACCCGCTGTGGCGCGCCTTCGACGCGCAGTTCCGCACCATCAAGGGCGTCGCCGGCCGCACCGTCGCCCGGCTGATGGCGGAGTTGCCGGAAATCGGCACTCTCTCCAACAAAGCCGTGGCCAAGCTGGCCGGCCTGGCGCCGATCGCGCGCGACAGCGGACAACGCGCCGGCAAGCGCCCGGTGCGCGCCGGACGGGTCGGCGTCCGCTCGATCCTGTTCGTGGTCGCCGAGATCGTTCGTCGATACGATCCCGATTTCAAAGCCTTCCACCGCAGGTTGTCGGATGCCGGTAAACCCCCCAAGCTGGTGCGCATCGCACTCGCCCACAAACTCCTCGTCCGCCTCAATGCCAAAGCCCGCCAAGTCCGAAACGAACTCACGGTTTGCGCTTGACAGGCCAGACAGTCGCCACCCCGACCCTCTCCGCCCCCGAGGGCGGAGGGGGAGTGAGTGCCGCCGCTTGCAACGCCCGACCCGTGGCATCGGCCCTATGCGACCGCCGCGCGCATCCGCGCCTGGGCGAGGGTGAAGCCGAACAGCCGGTCGCGGCCGAGCAGGAAGGCGCGCCCGCCGCGCGGGAACAGCGCGGCGATCGCCGGCGCGGTCACGTCCAGCCCGCCCGTGTAGGCGCCGAAGGCCGGCAGCACCACGCGGCGCGCATCGGCCACGAAACACGGGCGGGCGACACCCCCCGCCCGGGTCGCGACTGCGGCGCGCGGATGGAAATGCCCGCTGACCTCGCCGAGCCGCACCCGGGCGCGCGATGTGGCGGAACACGAACGGCCCGGCGCGCCACTCCTCGGCGGCGTCGCCGGCGAGGCCCTCGGGCGGGCAGGGGTCGTGGTTGCCAAACACCCACACGAAGCGCGCCGCCTGCGCAAATGCCGCCAGCCGGGCGGCGTCGGCGGGCAGCAGCCGCGCCGATCCGCCGCAATCGTGGAAACTGTCGCCGAGCGCCACCACGATGCGCGGCCGCCAGCGGCGCAGCAGCAGCCCCAGCCGATCGAGCGTCGCTCGCGTGTCCCAGGGCGGCACCAGACGGCCGGATGTCGCGCAGGCGGTGCCCTTCTCCAGATGCAAATCGGCGACCGCGAGCACGCCAGCCGCCGGCCACACCAGCGCACCGGCGGGTCGAGCAGCAGCCGCTCGCCCGCGACATGCAGCGGTGCCGGCGTCACGCGCGCCGCCGCTGTGGGCGCGGGCGGCGGGCAGCGGCGCCATCGCCTCGGCGATCAGCGTCTCGGCCTCGGCCAGCAGCGCTTCCTCGCTCGCGTCGCTGCGCACGCTCTCGCGGCCGATGTCGAGCATCACCGGGATCGCGAGCGGCGAGACGTGGTCGAGCACGCGGTGGCGGATGCGCCCGCGCGCGCGCGCCAGCATCGCGGCGAGCCGTCCGAGATCGGTGAGCCCGCCGGCGGCATCGGCGCGGGTCGCGCGCAGCAGCACGTGGTCGGGCTGATGGCGGCGCAGCACGTCGTAGATCAGGTCGGAATTGACCGTGACCTGCCGGCGCGTGCGCTCCTCGCCCGGGCGGCGGCGCTCGATCAGCCCGGCGATCACCGCGACGTTGCGAAACGTCCGCCGCAGCATCGAGCTCTCCGCCATCCACGCTTCCAGATCGTCGCCCAGCATGTCCTCGTCGAACAGGGCAGCAACGTCGCGCGGCTCTTCGGCCGACCACGCCGCGATCACGTAGTCGGTCGCGACGAAGCCGAGCGGCACCGTGCCCGCGCGCTCCATCCGCCGCGTCAGCAGCATCCCGAGCGTCTGGTGCGCGTTGCGGCCCTCGAAAGTGTAGGCGACCAGAAACCAGCGGCCCTGGCGGGGAAAAGTCTCGACCAGCAGATCGTCGCGGCCCGGCAGCTCGGAGCGCTCGCGCTGCAATTCGAGCCATTCCAGCACCGGAGCCGGGAAGGCGCGCCAGCTCCGCGGATCGGCCAGCAGGGCGCGCACGCGGGCGGCGAGGTTGGTGGTGAGCGGCAGGCGCCCGCCCTCATAGGCCGGCACCTTCGGCTCGCCGGTGCCGCCATCGGAGACCTCGGCCGCCATGTCGCGCACCCGCAGGAAGCGCAGCAGCCGGCCGGCGAACATGAACGTGTCGCCCGGCGTCAGCCCGTTGACGAAATATTCTTCCACCTCGCCGAGCATCTGCCGGCCGAGCCGCACCTTCAGCATCGGCGCCTCGACGATGGTGCCGACATTCATCCGCGCCTGCCGCGCGATCCGCTCGGCGCGGATATGCACCATCCCCTCGCTGTCGCGGAACAGCTTGCGCCAGCGCTCGTAGCAGCGCAGCGCATAGCCGCCATCCTCGACGAAGCGCAGCACATCGTCGAAATCGCGCACGCGAGAGATCGCGGTACGGCTGGGTGCGGCGTGATTTCGGCGAACATTGCGTCGGGATGGAAGGGGGCGCCCGCCGCCATCAGCAGCAAGTGCTGCGCCAGCACGTCGAGCCCGCCCGCGCGCGGCGGATCGCCGTCGAGCTCGCGCGACGCGACGCCCAGCATCGCCGCCTCGCACTCCAGCACCTCGAAACGGTTGGCCGGCACCAGCACCGCGCGCGAGGGTTCGTCCATGCGGTGATTGGCGCGGCCGACGCGCTGCAACAGGCGTGAGACGCCCTTCGGCGCGCCGACCTGGATCACCTGGTCCACCCCGCCCCAGTCGATGCCGAGATCGAGCGAGGAGGTCGCGACCACCGCGCGCAGCCGGCCCTCCGCCATCGCGGCTTCGACGCGGCGGCGCTGGGCGATGTCGAGGCTGCCGTGGTGCAGGCCGATCGGCAGCGTCTCGGCATTCAGCCGCCACAGCGCCTGGAACAGCATCTCGCCCTGTGCGCGGGTGTTGACGAACACGATGGTCAGGTTCGCGACGCGGATGCGGTCGAGGATTTCCGGTGCCGAGATCAGCCCCATCCGCCCGCCCCAGGGCAGCTCGCCGTCGGGCAGCATCACCGAGAGCGAGGGCGCCGCGCCGTCCGCGACCTCGATCCGCCGCACGCCGCCGCCGCGCCCGTCGGCCGAGACGTAGGCGGCGAGCGCCGCGGGGTGTGCCACCGTCGCCGAAAGCCCGATGCGGCGCGCGGCGGGGGCGAGGGTCGCGAGGCGGGCGAGGCCGAGGGCGAGCTGATCGCCGCGCTTGATGCCGGCGAGCGCGTGGACCTCGTCGATCACCACGGCGCGCAGGCCGCCGAACAGCGCCGCGGCATCGGGCAGCGAGAGCATCACCGCGAGGCTTTCGGGCGTGGTCAGCAGCATCTGCGGCGGCTGTTCGCGCTGGCGGCGGCGGCGGTCGGCGGGCGTGTCGCCGGTGCGGGTCTCGATCGCGACCGGGAGCGCCATCTCGGCCACGGGGACGAGCAGGTTGCGGGCCACGTCGGTGGCGAGCGCCTTCAGCGGGCTGACATAGAGCGTGTGCAGCCCCGCGCGCGGCGCCGCCGCAAGCTCGATCAGGCTGGGCAGGAAGCCGGCCAGCGTCTTGCCGCCGCCGGTCGGCGCGATCAGCAACGCGCTTTCGCCCGCTGCGCCGCGTCGATGACGGCAAGCTGGTGCGGCCGCGGCCGCCAGCCGCGCGCGGCGAACCAGCCGGCGAAGGGTTCCGGGATTGTTCCGGTCATCGGCCGCAGATTGCCCGGAAGGGGCGGGGCGTCAACCGTCCTGTTGCGGCAGCGTGACGCCTTCGTAGAGGGCCGCGAGCGGCAGTTCGACGCCGATCGCGGGCAGGGCGAGCGTGGTGTCGCCGGTCAGCAGCGTGCCGACCCAGTTCTCGCCTTCGCGGGAGAAGACGGTCGCGGCCATCGAGGTCTGCTCCGAGCATGACGTAGTGCCGGATGGAGGCGGTGGCGCGGTATTCGGTGTTCTTGGTCACGCGGTCGATGTGCCCGGTGCTGTCGGAGAGCACCTCGAACACGACGACCGGCTCGGGGATGATGTCGGCGGCGTCGGCGGAACCGGTGCAGGTGACGACCGCATCCGGATAGCGGACCCGGCCGGCGACGATGATCTTCAGGTCGCCGCGATACGCCCGGCACGGCTTGCCGCGCAGCCGGTCCTCCAGCGCGCGGACCAGGTTGGTGCGCGATCACGCTGAATGGGCGACCGTACCGCCGGTCATCGCGACCGGGGCGAACCCGTCGAACTCGTAACGCAGCTCCTGCTCGCGCTCCCAGGCCAGGAACTCGTCGAGCGTCATCGGCTTGCGAAGGGCGATGTTCATCGGCCGAGATTAGCAGGCCGCCGCGGCGCAGTGCCAGCTCGGCGCGGACTGACTGGCCGCCGGCCCTTGCAATCCGCGCTCTATCCGGCGAGCTTGCATCCGAACCAACCGAGGGAACGCCGCATGTTCATCGCCATGAACCGCTTCAAGGTGGCGCCCGGCGCCGAAGCCGAGTTCGAGCGCGTCTGGAAGGCCCGCGACAGCCACCTGCCGTCCGTGCCCGGCTTCGTCGCCTTCCACCTCGCCCGCGGCCCGCAGCGCGACGACCACACGCTCTATGCCTCGCACACGATCTGGCGCAGCCGCGCCGCGTTCGAGGCGTGGACGCGCTCGGAAGCGTTCCGGCAGGCGCACGCGGCCGCCGGGGAGAACCGGCCGCTCTATCTCGGCCATCCCGAGTTCGAGGGCTTCGAGGTGGTGCAGACGATTGCTGGCCCGTCTGCTGCCGGCCCCTCTGCCGCGGCCGGCTGAGTTTCGCGCCGCTCCCGTCACCACATGAGGGCGATGCCGCCGCATCCGTCCACCTGGCTGAAAGTCCTGCCCGCCGGCCTCTATTGCGAGCCCGGCGGGTTCTTCATCGACCCGCTGCGCGCGGTCGAGCGTGCCGTCGTCACCCACGCCCATTCCGACCACGCCCGCCCCGGCCACGACCGCGTGCTCGCCAGCGCCGAAACCCTCGCGCTGATGCGGGTGCGGATGGGCGAGGACCGGGCAGGGGGCGTGCAGCAGGCGCTGGCGTGGGGCGAGCCGCTCACCATCGGCGAGGCGCGGCTGTGGCTGGTGCCGGCCGGCCACGTGCTCGGCTCGGCGCAGGTGGCGATGGAATACCGCGGCAGCCGCGCCGTGGTCAGCGGCGACTACAAGCGGGCACCCGACCCCACCTGCCGCCCGTTCGCGCCGGTGCCGTGCGATGTGTTCGTCACCGAAGCGACCTTCGCGCTGCCGGTGTTTCGCCATCCGCCGGCCGCGCAGGAAATCGAAAAACTGCTGGCTTCGGTCGCCCTGTTCCCCGAACGCAGCCACGTGATCGGCTGCTACGCACTGGGAAAATGCCAGCGCCTGATCGCGCTGCTGCGGCAGGCGGGATGGGATCGCCCGATCTGGCTGCACGGTGCGCTCGCCCCGCTCTGCGACGCGTACGAGGCGCTGGGTGTGGCACTCGGCGATCTGCGCCCGGCGACAGCGGCAGCAAAAGCCGACCTGGTGGGCGCGATCGTCCTGGCACCGCCCGGCGCGGTCGCCGATCGCTGGGCGCGGCGGCTCGCCGAGCCGGTGGTCGGCATGGCGTCGGGCTGGATGCGCGTTCGCCAGCGCGCCAAGGCGGGCGGGATCGAGCTGCCGCTGATCATCTCCGACCACGCCGACTGGGACGAACTGCTTGCGACCCTCGATGACGTGGGCGCGCCGGAAGTGTGGGTGACGCACGGGCGGGAGGAGGCGCTGATCCACGCCGCCACCGCCCGCGGCATCGCCGGCCGCGCGCTGCGCCTCGTCGGCTACGAGGAGGAGGCGGAGGAAGCCGCGTGATCGCCTTCGCGGCCTTGCTGGAGCGGCTGGTGTTCACGCCCGGCCGCCTCGCCAAGCTGGCGCTGCTGCGCCGCTACTTCGCGACCGAGCCGGATCCCGACCGCGGCTGGGGCCTCGCCGCCATCACCGGCGAGCTCGCCTTCGAGGCGGCCAAGCCGGGCCTGATCCGGGCGCTGGCCGAAAGCCGCGTCGATCCGGTGCTGTTCGCGTGGTCGTACGACTACGTGGGCGACCTCGCCGAGACGGTGGCGCTGATCTGGCCCGGCCAGGGGCGCGGCGCGCCGCCGGCGCTGGCCGAGGTGGTGGAAACCCTCGCGACCGCGCCGAAGCCCGCGCTGCCCGCGATCGTGGCCGGCTGGCTCGATGCCTCCGACGCCTCGGTGCGCTACGCGATCCTCAAGCTCATCACCGGGGCGTTGCGGGTCGGCGTCTCGGCGCGGCTGGCCAAGGTGGCACTCGCCGAGCTGGCCGGCGGCCGGCTCGACGCCGATGCGATCGAGGAGGTGTGGCACGGGCTGGCGCCGCCGTACCTGCCGCTGTTCGCCTGGATCGAGGGACGCGGCGCGCGGCCGGACCCGGCCGAGGCGCCGGTGTTCCGCCCGCCGATGCTGGCGCACGCCCTGGAGCCGGACGATCTCGCGGCACTCGATCCGGCGGCGTGGTGCGCGGAATGGAAATGGGACGGCATTCGCGTGCAGTGCGTCGCGACCGCGGGCGGCAGGCGGCTCTATTCCCGCGGCGCCGACGACATTTCCGAGGCGTTCCCCGAGATCATCGAGGCGATGGATTTTTTCGCGGTTCTCGATGGCGAGCTGCTGGTGATCCGCGACGGTCAGGTGGCGCCGTTCTCGGATTTGCAGCAGCGGCTGAACCGGAAGGCGCCGGGGGCCAAGATGCTGCGCGATTATCCCGTTGGCGTGCGCCTCTACGACATCCTGTTCGACGGCCTCGAGGATGTGCGCGCGCTGCCATTCGACGCCCGCCGCGCGCGGCTGGAGGATTGGTTCGCGCGCCACCACCCGGCCCGGATGGACCTCTCGGAAATTATTGCATTCGACGCGTTCGGGCAACTTGCCGACTTGCGGCAGGGTGCGCGCGGTGCGTCGCTGGAAGGACTGATGCTGAAGCGGCGCGACAGCCCCTATGTGCCGGGGCGCCCGCGCGGGCTGTGGTGGAAATGGAAGCGCGATCCGCTGACGATCGACGCGGTGCTGATGTACGCGCAGCGCGGTCACGGCAAGCGGAGCAGCTACTATTCCGACTACACGTTCGGCCTGTGGCGCGACGCCGAGCAGGGCGGGGCGGAGCTGGTGCCGGTGGGCAAGGCCTATTTCGGCTTCACCGATGCCGAACTGGCGTTCCTCGATCGCTGGGTGCGCAACCACACCACCAACCGCTTCGGCCCGGTGCGCGAGGTGGAGCAGGGATTGGTGCTGGAGGTCGCGTTCGACGCAGCCCAGCTCTCGACGCGCCACAAATCCGGCGTGGCGCTGCGCTTCCCGCGCGTCGCGCGCATCCGCGCCGACAAGCCGGCGGCCGAGGCGGATCGCCTGGAGACGCTGCTGCGGCTGGTGGAGGGCGGGATCAGTTCAGGCAATCCCGTTTGACCGGCTGATACAGATCAGAAGTTCGTATGCGTGGCGCCTCGTCGTCATTGCGAGCGAAGCGAAGCAATCCAGCAGCCTCGCCCGCGGCACCGCGCCGGATTGCTTCGTCGCTTCGCTTCTCGCAATGACGACAAAGGGCCTCACACCTTCCCCAGCGCATGCAGGATCAGCGTGGCAATCGACACCAGGCCACCGATGAGACCGGCAATCGCCAGCCATGGCGCGAACCAGCGGTGGCGGTCGAGCTTCGACGCCTCGGAGATCAGCTTGCGCTGCTCGGCGATGAACTTCTCGCTCTCGCGCCGCAGTTTACCGGCCTCCGCGAGGTCGCGTTCAATGCCGGCGAGAATGGCGTCCAGGTCAGTCTGGGATCGGGCAGGCTGATCGCTCACGTCTCTGCTTCCTTTGGCGAGGGGTAGCACCAACTCTCTGCCTGCGCCAGAAGGTTCGTCCAAACGGGATGGGCCTGCAGGGTTGACGCTGCGCGGTCGCGCGGCGCGTGATGCCAGCGGTCGGGCAACCGGGAGACAAAAGATGGCGCTCTACACCAATCACACGCTGCAAAAGCTTCGGGCCGGAAAACTCGCGATCGGTTTCGGCGTGCATCATCTGCGCAGCGCGGCGACACCGATGCTCGCCGCCGCCGCCGGCTACGACTGGCTGTTCATCGATTGCGAGCACGGCGCGTTCTCGGTGCAGGAGGCGACCCAGCTCTGCCTCGCCGCCCTGCCGGTCGGCATCACGCCCGTGGTGCGCGTCTGCGCCGGTGCCATCGACGAGGGCACGCGGGCACTGGACAACGGCGCGCTCGGCATGGTGATGCCGCACGTCAACTCGGCCGAGCAGGCGCGCGCGATCGTCGCGGCGTACCGCTACCCTCCGGCCGGGCACCGGAGCTGGGGCGGCCCGCCCGCCGCCTATGGCTTTCGCGCGCCCGCGGCCGCCGAGGCGCAGGCGGCGATCAACGATGCGGTCCTGATCGTCGCGATGATCGAAACCCCGCAAGCGGTCGAGCAGGCCGACGCGATCGCCGCCGTGCCCGGGATCGACGCGCTGCTGATCGGCACCTCCGACCTCTCCGCCGAGATGGGCATCGCCGGCCAGGCCGGCCATCCGCGCGTGCAGGACGCCTATCGGGCGGTCGGCGAGGCGTGCCGGGCACACGGGCGCGTGCTCGGCATGGGCGGCATCTACGATGAGCAATGGGCGCGGCACTATATCGGCCTGGGTGCCAGACTGGTGCTCGGCGGATCGGACCACACGCTGCTGCTCACGGCCGCAACCGCACGCGCACATTTCCTGCAAAGCCTGGAACCGGGGCGTTAGACTTGCCACCTGTGTGGGACGGACCGTACAGGGCACGGGGTGGATACCGAACACCGATTTCCGATCGTCGGCATTGGCGCCTCTGCCGGCGGCATCGAGGCTTTCCGCGCGTTCTTCGCGCATCTTCCGCCGCATACGGGGATGAGCTTCATCGTCGTGCTGCACCTCGCGCGCGACCGGCCGAGTACGCTTACTGACATTATTGCGCACTGGACACCGATGCCGGTGGTGGTGGCGGCCGACGGGATGGCCGTCGAGGTAGAGCACGTTTACGTGATACCCCCGAACGCCATTCTCACGATCGAGAGCGGCACGCTGCGGGTCCGTCCGCCGCAGACCGCGCCGCGCGAGACGGACTTGATCGACACGCTGTTCAACTCGCTGGCGACCGAGCGGGGTGCCGATGCGATCGGCATCGTGCTCTCCGGGACCGGCAGCGACGGCGCCCTCGGCCTGAAGGCGATCAAGGCGTGCGGCGGCTTCGCGATCGCCCAGGGCATTGACGGCAGCAAGCCGGAACACGGGGGAATGCCGGACGCGGCCATCGCGACCGGCATCGTGGACCTCGTCACACCGGTCGAGCAGATCGGCGAGCGCATCGTGCAGCTCGGCGCGCGCCGCGGGGCAGCCCGATGCGGCGCGGAGAGCGCACCCGGGGACGCGTTATCGGCGCTGCGACTGGACATCTGCGCGGTGCTGCACCGCCAGGTCGGTCACAATTTCAGCCACTACAAGGAGGCGACCTTTCTGCGCCGGGTGCGGCGCCGGATGCAGGTCGTGGGCCTCGATGCACGCGCGTACGCCGACCGGCTGCATCACGACCCGGCCGAAGTGATGCTGCTGTTTCGCGACCTGCTGATCGGCGTCACCAGCTTCTTCCGCGACACGGAGACCTTTACCGCGGTTGAGCAGGCCGTGCTGCCGCGCCTGTTCGCCGGCCGGGGCGGCGACAGCGCCGTGCGCATCTGGGTGCCCGGATGCGCCACCGGAGAGGAGGCGTATTCGCTAGCGATCATGGTGCGCGAGTATCTGGACACGCTCCAGGCGCCCCCGCCGGCGCAGGTGTTCGCGACCGACATCGACGAGGTGGCGATCGGGATCGCCCGCGGCGGGCGCTATCCGGCGATGCTGCTGCGCGACGTGCCGCCGGCGCGGCTGGAGCGCTTCTTCACCCGTGTGGATGACAAGTTCGTCGTCAGGCGCGAGGTCCGCGACCTCTGCACCTTCTCCTCGCACAGTGTGATCCGCGATCCGCCGTTCTCGCGCATCGACTTGATCTCGTGCCGCAATCTGCTGATCTATCTCGATACCGAGCTGCAATCGCAGGTGATCCCGGCGTTGCACTACGCGCTAGTGCCAGCCGGCATCCTGCTGCTCGGCGGGTCGGAGACGGTGTCTGCCTATGACGGACTGTTCGCGCCTATCGACAAGAAGCACCGCATCTTCGAGCGCCGCGACGTGCCGAGCCCGCCGCCCCGCATCCCGGCCATGACCCGCGCCGAAGCCGCCCCGGGCCGGCTCGACCCGTCGAAGGGCAAGGGGCGAAATGTCTCCAAGGCGTTGCAGGCCGCGGCTGATCGCATCCGCGATCGCTTTTCGCCGCCATTCGCCCTGGTGAGCGCCGACGGCGATGCGGAGTACTATGCCAAGGGCGTCGGCCGCTACCTTGAGATCGCCTCGGGCACGCCGACGCGCAACCTGATCGCGCTGGCGCGCGGCAGCCTTCGCCATGAGCTGCGCGCGGCGCTGCGGCAGGCGGTCGAGACGCAGCAGAGTGTTCACTGCCCGCCGATCAACCTCGATGGCGAAGGCGGCCCGCAGACGGTCCGCCTCACCGTGGAGGCGATGCCGCGAGTACGCGGAGCGGCCGCTGTTCCTGGTGGTGTTCAATGATGGCGGGCCAGCACGGCCGCCCGAAGCGGAGGCCGCCGACAGCGTGCGGTCCCCGATCAGCAAGGCTGATCGCAACCGGCTGGAGCGCGACCTGCGCGGCGCGCAGGAACAGAACCAGTCGATCACCGAGGAATACGAGACCGCGATCGAGGAGCTGCGCTCGGCCAACGAGGAGCTGCAATCGGTCAACGAGGAGCTGCAATCGAGCAAGGAGGAGCTGGAGACCTCGAAGGAGGAGATCCAGTCGATCAACGAGGAGCTAGAGACCGTCAACGCCGAACTCAAGGCCAAGGTCGACGCACTCGACCACGCGAACAGCGACCTTCGCAACATCTTCGAGAGCACCCAGGTCGCGACCATCTTCCTCGACCGCAACCGCATCATCCGCGGTTTCACGCCGGCGATCGCGGGCATCTACAACCTGATCCCCAGCGATCACGGCCGCCCGCTCGCCGACATCGCAAGCCATCTCGCCTATGACGACCTGAAGGCCGACGTGGATCGCGTGCTGCACACGCTGGAGCCGTTCGAGCGCCGCGTGATGCGCCGCGACGGGCGCGCGCATTACCTCATGCGCATCCTGCCCTACCGCGCCGGCGACAATGACGTCGAGGGCACGCTCGTCACCTTCATCGACGTGACGAGCATGGTGCAGGCCGAGCAGCACCAGCGGCTGCTGGTCGATGAGCTCAATCACCGGGTCAAGAACATGCTGACCGTGGTGATCTCGCTCGCTTCGCAAACGCTGCGGCGGGCGGAGACGCTGGAAGGCTTCTCCGAGACATTCCTCGGGCGGCTGCACGCGCTCGCAGGCGCCTACGCGCTGCTGACGCGGGAGAACTGGGCGGAGGTGCCGCTGCATGACGTGCTGGAGGAGCAACTCACCCCCTACCGGGCGAAGGAGAGCCAGGCGATTGGGCTTGGCGGCCCCCCCGTGTTCCTCAAGCCCTCGGCAGCGCTGGCGCTCGGGATGACCGCGCATGAGCTGGCGACGAACGCCGTCAAGTATGGCGCGTTATCGGTGCCGGAGGGCCGCGTGACCGTGACCTGGGATGTCGAGCACGGAACGGAAGGCGACCGCGTGGTCTGGCGCTGGGCCGAGCGCGACGGCCCGGCCGTGAGCGCACCCCCGAGCCATGGCTTCGGCGTGACGCTGATCGAGCGCAGCCTGATCCACGAATTGCGCGGCCATGCCGAGATCAGCTTCGCGTCCGACGGGCTGGAGGCGACGCTCTCCTTCCCGGTCGCCGCGGAGGCGGGCGTCAGCGCCCCGCGCTCGCGGCTCGCGGCCTCATGAGCGGGGCCGACCTCGCCGGCCGGCGTGTGCTGCTGGTCGAGGACGAGGTGCTGGTGGCGATGCTGCTGGAGGACGTGCTGCGCGACGCCGGCTGCGCGGTGGTGGGCCCGGTCGGGCGCCTGAGCGACGCCGTGGCGGCGGCGCGCGACGAGCAGATCGACGCGGCGCTGCTGGACGTGAACCTGGCGGGGCAGAAGGTGTTCCCGGCGGCGGCAATCCTGGCCGGCCGCGGCGTGCCGTTTCTGCTGCTCACCGGCTATGGCGGGACCGCGCTGCCGCCGGACGCCCCACCTTGGCCGGTCTGCGCGAAGCCGTTCCGGCCATCCGAACTGGTCGAACGGCTGAGCGCCCTGATGGCCGACGGCGAGGCTCACGCCCGATAGGTCGATGTCCTGGGCGGTCAGTCTTATTCCAGCGGCCTAGTGTGATGACCGCTCCCACTCTGTCATGGTCGGCGAAGGCCGACTATCCACGACTTTGGTGGCGCGCGGCGAAGTCGTGGATACCCGGCCTTCGCCGGGCATGACGATGGGGCAACGAATGCGGTGCCATGGGTCGGTGTTATCCCTTGACCCCGCCCATCGTCAGCCCGGCACTCATGTAGCGGCGGAAGGCGTAGTAGATCACGATCGGCGGCAGCGCGTAGATCACCGCGGTCGCCATCATCAGGTTCCACGGCGCCTCGTCGCTGTTGAGGAACTGCCCGAGCGCCACCGGCACCGTCATGTTGCCGGGGCTGGACAGCAGCAGATAGAGATACAGGTACTCGTTCCAGGCCAGCAGCAGCGCGTAGGTGCCGACGGCGACCATCGCCGGCGCCATCAGCGGCAGGTAGATGCGCCAGTAGATGCCGAACGGGCCGGCGCCGTCGATCCGCGCCGCCTCGTCGAGCTGGATCGGGATGCTCGATCCGTATTCCGTGAAGATGAAGATCGCGTACGGGGTCGCGAACGTCACCTCGACGAAGATCACCGCCCAGAGATTGTCGGCGAGTCCGTAATTCTGCATCACCCGATAGAACGGGATCGCCAGGAACGACATCGGGATCACGTAGGTCAGCAAGGCCGCGTTGCTGACCAGCCAGCCGCCCTTGATGCGCAGCCGGCCGATCACGAAGCTGGTCAGCGTGCCGATGAGCAGCGTCAGCACCGAGGTGGCGATCCCGATCGTGAGGCTGTTGCCCATCTCGTGCCAGAATTGCGAGAGATACCAGTAGTTCTGCGTCAGCACGGTCCAGAACCCGGCAAGGGTCGCGTGGGCGGGCCACAGATCGTCGCTGAACACGCCGTCCTTGGGCCGCAGCGCGACCTCGACCATGTTGTAGAGCGGCAGCACCGTCCAGATCAGCACGACCAGACCGATCAGCACCCGCCCGGCATCGGCCGCGCTCTGCCGGCGCCGGAAATGCGCGCCCCGGCGCTGCGAGGCGGACGCAGCCGCCGAATTGGCGCTCACAACTGCACCTGCGAGCGGGAGACCTTGCGCATCAGGATGATCACCAGGGGGATCAGCAGCGGCAGGGCCGACATCACCGCCGCCATGCCGAGCTGCGGGTTGCTCACCTCGAACGCGTCGCGGATGCCAAGGGTCGCCAGCACGTGGGTGGACAGCGCCGGCCCGCCGCCGCTGACGAAATGCACGGTGTTGTAGTCGCCGAGCGTCCAGATCGTCGAGAGCAGCGTGCAGATCAGATAGAGGTTCGCCAGCAGCGGGAACGTCACATGCACGAAGCGGCGCAGCCCGACCGCCCCGTCCACCGCCGCCGCCTCGAGTACCTCCTTCGGGATCGCGGTGCGGCCGGCCATCAGGATTACGGTCCAGAACGGCGTCCATTTCCAGATGTAGGAGACGATGACCGTACCGAAGGTGAGCCAGCGCGCGGTGAGCCAGGACGGCCCGTCAAGTCCGAACAGGTGCCAGAGCAGGTTATTGATCAGGCCGTACTGACTGTTCAGCATCCAATGGATCGAGATGAAGGTGGGGATCGCCGGCGCCGCCCACGGCAGGATGAACACCAGCAGCAGCGCCTTTACCCACCAGCCTTCGTGCAGGAAGAAGCCGGACAGCAGCAGGGCGAGGAACAGATGCAGGTTCACGCCGATGCCGAGGAACACCACCGTGTTGACCAGCGTGCGCAGGTAGATCGGATCGGAAAAGAGCTGCGTGTAGAGCGCGGGTTGATGACCGAGCCACAGCCCGTAGCCCACCGGATAGACCACGAACGCAAAGAACACGGCCGCATAGGGCACCAGGAACGCCAGCGCCCAGGCGAAATCCGAGCCTTGCAGGCCGCCGCGCCAGAGGCGGATGCGCAGGCGTCGCCTCGGTGCGGCGTGAGTTTCGCCGACGACCGAGGAGTCGTTCACTGCTTTTCCCCGAGGCTAATCCTGGGATTGGTGGATAAGTGACGCCCGATTCTCGCCATGCTCGGCGAAGGCCGAGCATCCACGACTTCGGGGCCGCACGAAAGACGTGGATGGTCGGCCGGAGCCTGTCCTCGGGCGGGCCTTCGGCCCGACCCGGGGGCCGACCATGACGGTAATGGCGCGTCCAAATGCGATCGCCCCGCGGTGTGCATGCATCCAAGAAAAGCGGCACTAGGCAGTCTGGTACTTGGCGAAAATCTTAGCGATCTGCTTGAACGCCTTGTCGGTCGCGTCCTGCGGCTTCATCCCGTTGATGACATCCGACTCCGCCACGCCCCAGAGATGCTCGGCGTCCACCTGCGCGAAGCCGGGATTATAGACGGTGGGCCAGACCGTGGTCGGGCCGAGCACGCCTTGCTTGATCGCCACCGCCCGATGCGGGTCGGCGGGATCGAGCCAGTAGGGGTCCGTCTTGACGATGCTCTCCATCACCGGCAGCCAGCGCCCTCGCGCCTCCTTCAGGTAGGTGTCGAGGTGCGCCGGCTGGATCAGGTAGCGCAGGAAGTCCTTGGCGCCGTCGATGTTCTTCGAGCCCTTCGGGATATAGCCCAGCAGCACGCTCAGCAGCACCGGCACCGGCTTGCCGTCATTGCCGAGCGGCATCGGGCTGGTGACGATGTCGTGGTAGTACCATTGCTTGTTGTCCATCACCGCCGACGCGATCGAGATGGTGTCGTTCGGCGTCATCACGACTTCCTGGGAATGGAAGGCGTTGTTGTTGTCCGGATCGCCCCAGTTTATGGCACCGGGCGGCACGTAGCCCTGCTTGTACGGCGTCGTCAGCCGGGTGAGCGTCGTGACGGTCGCCTCGCGCACCTTCGCATCGTCCAGATGCGGCTTGCCGTCGGGCGTCACGATGCCGCCGCCGCCATAGGCGAGCAGGACCTGGTTGAACAGATTGTTCGGGTCGGCGCCGGTTGTCGATAGCGTGTAGCCCAGGCCATAGACGTGCCGCATCCCCTTGGCGCGCAGCTTCTTCTGCACCGGCTCGAAGAAGTCGAAGAACTTGTCCCAGGTTTTCGGGATGTCCGACATCTGGTAGCCGGCCTTCTCGATCAGCGTCTTCCAGGTCGGCATGTTCAGCGCCTGCGCCTTGAACGGCACCCCGTAGAACGACCGCTTCTTCGCTACGCTGTCATAGAACTGCGCCGAGCGCAGCGCGGTGTCGCTCAGCTCGCTCTTCTGGGTCGCCACCACGTCCGACACGTCGATCAGCTTGCCCTCCCACGCGGCCTGCGGGACGGTCTGGGCGGCGCCGTCGTCGGAATAGATCAGGTCGGGCACCTGGCCGGTGGTGAGTGCTGAGACGATCTTCTGATCGAGCGCCACCCCGGTGACGAGCGAGAGGTTGACCGTGATGCCGCTTTGCTTCTCCCAGGCGGCGACGAGGTTGCGGAACGCCTGGTCCTCGGCGGCATAGAACCCCTGGTTCCACCAGACGGTCAGCGTCTTGTCTGCGGCTCTCGCGATGGACGGCCGCGCGAGCGTTGCAGCCGCCGCAAGACCGGCTGATCCGGCAATCAGCGCCCGTCGACCCAGAACCGCCATGACTATTTTTCCTCCGGAATTCAGTCGGAACCACTCGCAGGCGCAGCACCACACCGGCGCCGAGTATCGGCGCTTTACCTCCGGCATTCCGCTCACAACGTTGCGAACGCCGGCGGGACCTTGACCTGTCATCGCCCCGCAATCGCCGGGTGGACGCGAAGCTTGCCAGCCCACGGCAGCGCTTGATAAGGGGGTGGCCGGAGTACCACGTGACCTGTCCGCCACACCTGTTGCCGACTTGCCCCGACGCCCGGGTTCGGGCAGGGCAGGGGCCGGCATGAACGTCTCTCCCGCGCCGGCCTCGCTCGCGCCGCCAACGCCGCCGCCGCACCGTCCGGTCCGGTCCGGGCGGCGGCGGATCGCCGATCTCCTGCTCGGCAAGGTCGCGACGCTGGTGCTGGCGACGATCGCGCTGCTGCTCGGCATCGCGACCTTCGCGGTGCTCGCGGGGGCCGCCTCGGCGCCGTTCGGGCCGAACCGGATGTTCGGCCTGGTGCTCGCCAATCTTGTGGCCCTGCTGCTGCTCGGCGCGGCGCTGGCGGGGCGGCTGACGCGCGTGTGGATGGAGCGGCGGCGCGGCTCGGCCGGTGCCCGGCTGCACGTGCGCCTGGTGATGCTGTTCAGCGGGGTCGCCGTCACCCCCGCGATCGTGGTCGCGATCTTCGCCACCGCCTTCTTCCATTACGGCATCCAGGCCTGGTTCAACGACCGCGTGCGCACCGCGCTGCACGAGGCGTTGCAAACCAGCCAGGGCTACCTCGCCGAGCACCGCAACGCGATCCGCGGCGATGCGCTGGCGATGGCCAACGACCTCAGCCGCGCCGGCGTGCTGATGGTCGGCAACCCGAACGCCTTCGCCGACATTCTCGCCACCCAGACCGCGCTCCGCGGCCTGACCGAAGCGCTGATCTATGAGCCGATCACCGGCGAGGTGATGGCCTCGGCCGGGCTGATGAGCGGGCTGGGCATCGCCAAGCCGCCGGCCGAGGCGACCGATCTCGCGCGGCGCGGCGACGTCGCCCTCTACGATACCAATCACGGCACCGACGTCCACGCGGTGGTCGAGCTCGAACTCGGTGCCGACGCTGATGCTGATGATCGCGCGCCCGGTCGATCCGCGCATCCTCGACCACGCGGCGCGGACCCAGCAGGCGGTTGCGGAATACGAGCGGCTGGATCAGCACCGCTTTGGCCTGCAAATCACCTTCGCCCTCATTTTTGCCCTCGTGGCCCTGCTGGTGCTGTCGGCGGCGGTGCTGATCGGCCTCGTGATCGCCAACCAGATCGCGCGGCCGGTCGGGCGGCTGATCCAGGCGACCGAGCGGGTGCGGGCGGGCGACCTCGCGACCCGGGTGCCGGAAATCGCCAGCGACGACGAAATCGCGGGCCTCAGCCGCGCCTTCAACCGCATGACCGGCCAGCTCGGTGCTCAGCGGGCCGAGCTGATGGATGCCTACAGCCAGATCGACGATCGCCGCCGTTTCACCGAGGCGGTGTTGGCCGGCGTCTCGGCGGGCGTGATCGGGCTGGATGACGGCGGCGGCATCGAACTGCCGAACCGCGCCGCGGGCGAGCTGCTCGGCCTCGACCTGATGGCCGCGATCGGCCGCCCGCTCGCCGAGATGGTGCCCGAATTCGCGCCGCTGCTCGCGCGCGCGCAGGCGATCAAGGGCGGCGATGCGACCGGGGAGGTGCAGATCGGCCCCCCGAGCCGGCGCCGCACGCTGCTGGTGCGCGTCGGCGCCGAGCTGCGCGGCAGCCGCGCGGAGGGCTACGTCGTCACCTTCGACGACGTGACCGAGCTCGAGGCAGCCCAGCGCAAGGCGGCCTGGGCCGACGTCGCGCGCCGCATTGCGCACGAGATCAAGAATCCGCTGACGCCGATCCAGCTCTCCGCCGAGCGCCTCAAGCGCCGCTTCGCGCGCGAGATCACCTCCGACCCCGAGACCTTCGCGCAATGCGCCGATACGATCGTGCGCCATGTCGGCGACATCGGCCGCATGGTCGATGAGTTCTCGGCCTTCGCGCGGATGCCGCAGCCGGTGATCCGGCGCGAGGATATCGGGCGCATCGCGCGCGAGGCGCTGATGCTGCAACAGAGCGCCCGGCCCGAGATCATGTGGACGACCGCGATCCCCGAGCAGGGGCCGATCGCACCCTGCGATCGGCGGCTGTTCGGCCAGGCGCTGACCAATCTTTTGCAGAACGCCGCCGACGCGGTGGCGATGCGGCCCGGCGCCGGGCGGATCGAAATCGCCGTGACCACGGACCGCGACGAGGTGCGGGTGCGCGTCACGGATGACGGTGTCGGCCTGCCGCAGCAGGATCGGGCGCGACTCACCGAACCCTATGTCACCCACAAGCCGAAGGGCACCGGCCTCGGCCTCGCGATCGTCAAGAAGATCATGGAGGACCACGCCGGGCGTCTCATGCTCGACGACCAACCGCAGGGTCCGGGCGCGGTCGCGACGCTGGTGCTGCCGGCACTGGTGCAGCCGGCACTGATGCAGCCCGGGCGCGGCGGCGAACAGGGCTGAGGGGGAGCGCATGGCGCACGAGATCCTGATCGTCGATGACGAGCCGGACATCCGGATGCTGATCGACGGGCTGCTGCGCGACGAAGGCTACGAGACGCGCCAGGCCGGCGACTCCACCGCTGCGATCGCGGCCTTCCGCACCCGCCGGCCCGCGGGCGTCGTCCTCGACGTGTGGCTGCAGGGTTCGCGCATGGATGGCCTCGGCATCCTCGCGGCCCTGCACGGCGAGGAGCCGCAGGTGCCGGTGGTGATGATTTCCGGCCACGGCACGATCGAGATGGCGGTGGCCGCGATCCAGCAGGGCGCCTACGACTTCATCGAAAAGCCGTTCAAGTCCGACCGCCTGCTGCTGGTGGTGCGGCGCGCGCTGGAGGCGGCGCGGCTCGCCGCCGAGAATGCCGAGCTGCGCCTGCGCGCCGGTCGGGAGACCGTGCTGGTGGGCGAGAGCCATGCGATCGCGCAGGTCCGCGCACAGGTGGACAAGGTGGCGCCCACCGGATCGCGGGTGCTGGTGCATGGTCCGGCCGGATCCGGCAAGGAGGTGGTCGCGCGCATGATCCACGCCCGCTCGCGCCGCAGCGAGGGGCCGTTCGTGGTGCTCAACTGTGCCACCCTCAACCCCGCTCGTTTCGAGGAGGAGCTGTTCGGCATCGAGGCCGGCGCCGATCCCGCCAAGTTGCCACGCCGCGCCGGCGTGCTGGAGCGTGCGCACGGCGGCACGCTGCTGCTCGACGAGGTGGCCGACATGCCGCTGGAGACGCAGGGCAAGATCGTGCGCGCGCTACAGGACCAGAGTTTTGAACGGATCGGCGGGGCGGCGCGGGTGAAGGTGGATGTGCGCGTGATCGCCACGACCAATCGGGAATTGCAGGCCGAGATCGCCTCCGGCCGGTTCCGCGAGGACCTCTACTACCGGCTCGCGGTGGTGCCGCTGCGCGTGCCGAGCCTGAAGGAGCGGCGCGACGACATCCCCGCGCTGTCGCGGCACTTTATCGAGCGGTCGGTCGAGAGTTCCGGCATGGTGCCCCGCGAATTGTCGGCGGACGCGGTGACGGCGTTGCAGAGCTACGACTGGCCGGGCAACGTGCGGCAGTTGCGCAACCTGATGGACTGGGTGCTGATCATGGCGCCGGGCGGGGCGGGGGATGCGATCCGCGCCGAGATGCTGCCGCACGACGTGGTGGATGGCGCGCCGGCGGTGCTCAACCTCGATCCGATGGCGGACGTGATGGCACTGCCGCTGCGCGAGGCGCGCGATCTGTTCGAGACGCAGTATTTGCAGGCGCAGCTTATGCGCTTCGGCGGCAATATCAGCCGCACCGCCGGCTTCGTCGGCATGGAGCGCAGCGCGCTGCACCGCAAGCTCAAGCAGCTCGGCGTCAACTCCGAGGATCGTGGGGCAGGGTAGAAGTCATGGGCCGACTCAGTGCTTGCCAACCGTGGCCGGCAGTTCTCCCTCGTCATGCTCGGCGAAGGCCGAGCATCCACGACTTTGCGGCCGCACGAAAGACGTGGATGGTCGGCCTTCCGCCGACCATGACGAGCGGGGAGTCGGTGATTTCGGTGATTGGCACTGCGAGGCTCCAATGAGCCGCATCGCCTACGTCAATGGCCGCTACCTGCCGCAGCGGGCGGCCTGCGTGAACATCGAGGATCGCGGCTACCAGCTCGGCGACGGCGTCTATGAGGTCGTGCATCTGCACGATGGCCGCTTCATCGACGAGGACCGCCATCTCGCAAGGCTGGAACGCTCGCTCCGCGAACTGCGCATGGCGATGCCGATGTCGCGCGCGGCGCTGCTGCACGTGCTGGCCGAGGTGGCACGGCGCAACCGGGTGCGCGAAGGGCTGCTCTACATGCAGGTCACGCGCGGCGTCGCGCGCCGCGACCACGCCTTCCCGCCCGCTGGCACGCCACCCGCGCTGGTGGTGACGGTCCGGCGCATCCCGCCCTATCCGCGCGACGTCGGCGCCTGGACGGGGGCGGCGATCACCCAGCCCGACCAGCGCTGGGCGCGCTGCGACATCAAGAGCGTGGACCTGCTGCCCAACGTGCTCGCCCGCCAGGCGGCGCGCGAGCAGGGGGCCGTGGAGGCGATCCTGGTCGATGCAGAGGGCATGGTGACGGAGGGTGCTGCGACCAGCTTCTGGATCGTGGACGAGGCCGGCGTGCTGCGCGTGCGCCATCTCGATCACGCGATCCTGCCCGGCTGCACGCGGGCGGCGCTGCTCGACCTGCTCGCCGAGGCGGGCATCGCCTGCGAGGCGCGGGCGTTCAGTGTCGCGGAGATGCGGCGCGCGCGCGAAGCGTTCATCACCGCCGCTACCACCTTCGTCAAGCCGATCATCCGCATCGACGGCGCCCCGGTGGGCGACGGGCAGGTGGGGCGGGTGACGCGGCACCTGTTCGACATCTTTGCCCGCCACGTGCAGGGGCCGCTGCGCAACGCCGCCTGACGGCTTGACCCGATTTGGGCGGTGTCGCAGGCTGGTTCGCAAACAGCCGCCATCAGGTGTGAAGAGATGTCCAAGCGAGCACTGCTTTCGGCCGCTTTGGTGCTGCTCATCTCGCAATCTCCCTTGCGCGCGGCGGAGCGAGGGCCAACGCTGACGTTCCGCCTCCAGGAAGATCCCGAGACCCTGTACAACGTGCAGAGCATCTCGCTCACCGTTGCCAGCGTGCTCGACGACCAGATACTCGAAGGGCTGGTGTACCTCGATGCGAAGGGCCTGCCGCAGCCGTGGCTCGCGCAGTCATGGAAGATCGGCAGCGACCAGAAGCAGATCACCTTCAAGCTGCGCCCCGGGGTGAAATTCCAGGATGGCACCGAGTTCAACGCCGATGCCGTCAAGTTCCAGATCGACGCAATCAAAGACCCGCAGAACGCCTCGCCGCTGCTGCCGCTGATCGGGCCACTGCACTCGGTCGAGGTGGTCGATCCATTGACGGTGCGTTTCGTCTTCGACAAGCCGTTTGCGCCGTTTCTCACCAACCTCAGTTTGCCGCAGTTGTACTTCAACTCGCCTGCGGCGGTCGCCAAGTACGGCAAGACCTACGGGCGCCATCCGGTCGGCACCGGCCCGTACCGCTTCGTCTCGTGGAGCGCCGGCAGCGAGATCGATCTCGAGCGGAACCCATTTTATCATCCGCAATGGCGCAGCGACGCCGTGAACAAGGGCGCGCCGTATGCAGGCCGGATCGTACTCCGTGTCGTCAAGGAGGACGGGGTCGCGCAGGAGGCGCTCGAGACCGGCGAGCTCACCGCCGCGGCGCTTACGGCCGACATGATCCCGCGCTTCGCCCACGATCCGGGCTTCAAGGTCGTGATCAATAAGAAGGCCACCAACCTGCTGTTTCTCGAATTCAATGAGAGACGCCCGACCTTCCAGGATGCTCGCTTTCGCCATGCCATGAGCTATGCGATCAATCGCGAGGCGATCGTGCAGGCATCGTGGAGCGGCTACGCCTCGCCGGCGCTCGGACCGCTCGCGGTCGGGATTCCCGGCTACAACGCCGCGATTGTCGCGAAGCTAGGGGAACCCTATGACCCCGCACAGGCAAGGGCACTGCTGGGCGAGGCCGGCTGGAAGCCGGGGCCGGGCGGCATCCTCGAAAAGAACGGCCAAAAGGCGCACTTCCTGATCAAGAGCTATTCCGGTTTCACCGCGACCGATCGCGCGCTGGCGGTGATCCAGAGCAACCTCAAGGACCTGGGGATCGATGTTACCCTGCAGACATCGGACTGGGGCGCATTTTATCCGAGCCTGCTCAGGAACGACTGGGACATGGATCTCAACCGTTGGACCTGGCCGGACGCGGCGGTGCTGACCCAACTCTTTCGGTCTCCCGGACACCGCAAGGCGACAACAGCCGATCCGAAAGTCGATGCCGTTCTTGACCGGTGCAACACGATCATGGAGCCGGCGACGCGCAACGCCTGCGTGGGGGAGGCGCAGCAGGCTCTTTTGCAGGCGATGACTGCCGTGCCCATCGCAACCAACTGGACGGTGATCGCGACCCAGAAGAACGTGCTCGGCTATACCCTCGACTTCGAGGGCGCGCTGATCCCCGGCGACGTCCACTTCGGGAAGTGAGGAGGATTTGAGCACGGGATGGGCACTTATGTCCTGCGCCGATTGCTGCTGACTATCCCGGTCGTCGTCGGCATCCTGTTTGTCACCTTCCTCATCAAGGCGGCCATCCCGAGCGATGCCGTGGCCACGATGTATCAGGGGCAGGTTTCGGAGCAGGACGCCAAGACCGCGATTGCCGCGATGCGGCACAAATACGGACTGGACCGGCCCTGGTACGAGCAGTTTATCGCCTACGGCGCCGGCGTGCTTCGCGGGAACCTCGGGGTGTCGATCCGCACCCGCCAGCCAGTGCTGAAGGAGATCGGGTTCCGCTATCTCAATACGCTGGAGCTGACCTTTGCCGCCTTTGCGGTGGCGCTGGTGGTGGGCATCCTGGCCGGCGTGGCCGCGGCGTACTACAAGGACAGTTGGCTTGACGTCACCAGCATGACCGTCAGCCTGTTCGGAATATCCATGCCCGCGTTCTTTTTCGGGCTGGTGTTGATCTTCGTGTTCTCGGTCTGGCTGCGCTGGCTGCCCGTGATCGCGCATGGGTGGCAGGCGCTGATCCTGCCGGCACTCACCCTCGGCCTGATCGAGGCGGCGCCGCTGGCTCGCGTCGCACGATCGGGACTGATCGAGGCGCTCGGGCGGGATTACGTGCGCGCGGCACGGGCCAAGGGCCAGTCGGAAGCGGTCGTGGTGTTTCGCCACGCACTGCCGAACGCGCTGCTTTCGATCATCACCCTCGCCGGATTGCAGATCGGCAGCCTGTTCGGGGGCGCTTTCATTATCGAGGTGATTTTCAGCTGGCACGGCATCGGCGAGCTTGCCGTGCAGGCGATCCAATGGCGGGACTTCACCATCACGCAAGGCGTGATCCTGATCGGCGCCCTGACCTACGTTCTCATCAATCTGCTGGTGGACGTGCTCTATACCTGGATCGACCCGCGTATCGAGCTTGGCCGCCCATGAGCTCGGCGGCGGCTGATCTTCGCGTGGCAGTACCGGATGCTGCTGCCGTGCGCAGGCAGCGGCACGCAACGGTGCGGGCACTGCTGCGGATGCCGGTGGCCTGGATCGGCGGCGCCGTTCTGGCGCTCATCTTGATCGCGGCACTGCTTGCCCCGTGGATCGTTCCGTACGATCCGTTCAGGGTCGATGCCATCTTTCGGCTGCGGCCGCCAAGCGCCGCGCACTGGTTTGGAACGGACGAACTCGGCCGCGACCTGTTCAGCCGCATCGTCTACGGCACCCGCCTGTTCGTGCTGATCTGCACGGTTGCGACATCGATTGCCGCAGGCGCTGGGGTCATCCTCGGTCTGCTCGCGGGGTCCGGTCCGGGTTGGCTCGACATGCTGATCATGCGTGTGATCGACGTCATGCTTGCCTTTCCTTACATTCTGCTCGTGCTGGCCGTGGTGGCGATCCTCGGCCCGAGCCTCTGGACGGCGATGATCGCCGTTGGTATCGCCGGAATTCCCGGCTACGCGCGCCTGGTGCGGGGGGAAGTGCTGTCGGTCCGAACGCTCGAATATGTCGAGGCGATGCGGGCGCTGGGCGCGGGGGAGTGGCGGGTTCGCTTCGGCACCATCCTGCCGAACGTGGTCTCGCCGCTCATCGTCTATGCGACCTTCGCCGCACCCCTGGCGGTGTTGGCTGCCGCGGCATTGAGCTTCCTCGGTCTTGGCGCGCAGCCGCCGACGCCGGAATGGGGCGCCATGCTGGTCAATGCGCGAACCTTCCTTTTCACCGCCTGGTGGGACGTTGCCGCGCCCGGCCTGTCCATCTTCGTGGCGATTCTTTCCCTCAACCTGCTCGGCAATGCGCTCCGCGACGTGCTCGATCCCCGTGAACGCTGACGCGCTGCTCAGCATCGAGGCGCTGCGGACCGAGTTCCCGACGACGGCCGGTCGGATACGCGCCGTCAACGGTCTCGATCTGGCAATTCGCCGCGGAGAAATCGTGGGCCTTGTCGGTAAGTCGGGATGCGGCAAGACCGTGACGGCGCTCTCCGTTCTTGGCCTCGTGGACCGGCCCGGGCGCGTCGTCGGCGGGCAGATCAAGTTCGGAGACATCGACCTGCTGTCGCTGCCGCGGGGACGGATGGCGCAGCTTCGCGGCGAGGAGATCGCGATGATCTTCCAGCAGCCGCGCGGAAGCCTGAACCCGGTCATGCGGATCGGGGCGCAAATCGCCGAACAGTTCATCCGCCGCCGCGGGACGGGACGCACCGAGGCCTGGGCGCGCGCAGTCGCACTGCTGCGCGCCGTCGGGATTCCCGCGCCGGAGGCGCGGGCGCGCGCCTATCCGCATGAGATCTCCGGCGGGCAGGCGCAGCGGGTGATGATCGCGATCGCGCTTGCCCTGGAGCCGCAGCTGCTGATCGCCGACGAGCCGACGACAGCGCTCGACGTGACGGTACAGGCGCAAGTCCTGGCGCTGTTGCGGGAGCGGTGCCGCGCCTTGGACACCGCGCTGATGCTGGTCACGCACGATCTCGGCGTCGTGGCACAGCTCGCGGACCGGGTTGCGGTCATGTACGCCGGGCACATCGTAGAAGAGGCGCCGGTGGCGGCGCTGTTCGCCAACCCCATGCACCCCTACTCGCGTGGCCTGCTCGCGGCGATTCCGCGTCCCGGAGAGGTGCGCGACAGGCTGGTCGAGATGCCCGGCACGGCCGCCGGCAGCGGCGCGCCAGGTTGCCGGTTCGCATCACGGTGCGCGGAGAAGGCCCGGGTCGGGCCGCGGCGCTGTGAAAACGAGCCGCCGCCGCTGGTCCCGCGCGCGGAAGGCGGGGCGGTGCGATGCTGGGCCGCGCAGCCGTGATGGCGGCAGAGCCGCTGGTCGATGTCGAGCGGCTCAGTGCGCATTACGCGCTCCGCACCGGCGTTTTCGCACGTCCGAGCGCCTTCGTTCGCGCGGTGGACGATGTGAGCTTCCGCATCAGCACCGGCGAGACGCTCGGGCTGGTCGGCAAATCGGGCTGCGGCAAGACCACACTGGGCCGCACCATCCTCGGGCTGCGACGCGCCACCTCGGGCACGGTGCGCATCGGCGGGCAGCCGGTGTTTGATCTGGGAGCGGCGGCCCTCAAGCGGCTGCGGCGCGACATGCAGATCGTGTTTCAGGACCCCTACGCGGCCCTCGATCCGCGCCGCAGCACCGGCAGCGCCGTGCGCGTGCCGCTCGACCTGCACGGGATCGGGGTTCCGGCGGAACGGCGCGCCATGGTGGCAGAGCTGTTCCGGCAAGTGGGCCTCGAACCGGCGTACATGGATCGTTTCCCGCACGAATTATCGGGGGGGCAGCGTCAGCGCGTGGTGATCGCGCGGGCGATCGCAACCAAGCCGAGGCTGCTGGTCTGCGACGAACCGGTCTCGGCGCTCGACGTATCGATCCAGGCGCAAATCCTGAACCTGCTCAAGGATCTGCAAGCCCAGCTCGGTCTCACCTGCCTGTTCATTTCGCACAACCTGGCCGTCGTCGAGCACATGGCCGATCGCGTCGCCGTCATGTATTACGGCCGGATCGTGGAGGTGGCCGAGCGGGTCGAACTGTATCGGAACCCGCAGCATCCCTACACGCGCGCGCTGTTCGCCTCGGTGCCGTATCCCGACCCGGCCAGGCGCAGCCTGGATGCCCCGGTGCTTGGCGATCCTCCCGACCCCGCGCATCTCCCGTCCGGCTGCCGGTTCCGGACCCGCTGCCCGCTCGCAGCTGAGCGCTGCGCGCGCGAGGAGCCGGCGCTCGCCGCCCTCGCGTCGCGACACGAGGTCGCTTGCTGGGCCGCGAGCCGGATACCCCCGGCAGAACCCGCGACGGGCTGCTCTTGCCCGGCTTCCGGCGGCTGATAGGATGGCGCTGCTTCGCTGGGCGCCGTGCCCGGCGACGCGCGCATCCGCATGCTCAATAAGAAGAAGGACCGCGCCGTGGCCGAAAAAACTCAGAACGTTCAGGACGTGTTCCTGAACCACGTCCGCAAGAACAAGACCCCCGTGACGGTCTTTCTTGTCAATGGCGTGAAGCTCCAGGGCATCATCACCTGGTTCGACAACTTCTCCGTCCTGCTGCGCCGCGACGGACACACGCAGCTTGTCTACAAGCACGCGATCAGCACGGTGATGCCGGGCGCGCCGATCCAGCTCTTCGAGGCGGCAAAGACAGAAGCCGCGGTGCCGGCGCGGGAGGCAGTCCCTGCCGCCGGCGCCGTCTGACACCGCCGCCGAGCCGACCCGCGCCGCCGTCATCCTGCCCTGGGAGCGGCAGGAGGCGAACGGCGCCGCGCGCGCCGCCGCGGCTCGGCTGGCCGAGGCGGTCGGCCTCGCGTCCTCGATCGGGCTGGTGATCGTCCATTCGGTGATCCTGCCGCTGCGCGCGCGCCGCCCCGCGACCCTGCTCGGGAGCGGCCAGGCGGCGAGTGTGGGCGAAGACATCGCGCAGCGATCGGTCACGGTCGCGGTGATCGACGCCGCCCTTTCCCCGGTGCAGCAGCGCAACCTGGAGCGGGCCTGGAACTGCAAGGTGATCGACCGCACCGGCCTGATCCTCGACATTTTCGGCGAGCGCGCGCGCACCAGCGAGGGCGCGATGCAGGTCGAACTCGCGCATCTCGACTACCAGCGCTCGCGGCTGGTGCGCTCCTGGACCCATCTCGAGCGCCAGCGCGGCGGCTTCGGCTTCCTGGGCGGCCCGGGCGAGACGCAGATCGAGGCCGACCGCCGGCTGATCGGCGAGCGCATGGCGCGGCTGCGCCGCGATCTGGAGCAGGTGCGGCGCACCCGCCTGCTGCATCGCCGGGCGCGGCGGCGGGTGCCGTTCCCGGTGGTCGCCCTGGTCGGCTACACCAATGCCGGAAAGTCGACGCTGTTCAATGCGCTGACCGGCGCCAAGGTCCATGCCGAGGACCAGCTTTTCGCGACGCTGGATCCCACCATGCGCGGGCTGCGGCTGCCCTCGGGCCGCCGCATTATCCTGTCCGATACCGTGGGCTTCATCAGCGAGCTGCCGACCGAACTGGTGGCGGCATTCCGTGCCACGCTGGAGGAGGTCGCCGAGGCCGATGTCATTCTTCATGTGCGCGACGCGGCGCATCCCGACACGCTGGCCCAGCGCGCCGACGTGATCGTGGTGCTCGACGGCATGGTGCGCGACGGCACGCTCGACGCCGGCTGGCCGGCGCGCACGATCGAGGTGATGAACAAGGCCGACCTGCTGGGCGGCGTCGCCGCGGTGCCGCTGCGCCCGGGCATGGTCGCGGTCTCGGCGCTGACCGGGGCGGGGCTGGGGGAATTGCAGGCCGCGATCGACGGGCGCATCGCGGCGGGCATGGAACTTGCCGAATACGCGATCCCGCACACGGACGGCGCGCGGCTGTCGTGGCTGTATCGCCACGGCGAGGTGGTGGAACGCCGCGACGATGAAGCGGCGACCCGCGTCTCGGTGCGCCTGCTGCCCGCCGACCGCGCCCGCTTCGAGCACGGCGAGGACGGCGCCGCGGCGTGAACCCGGTCACGCACCGCGACCTCGGCGCCATCGCGGCGCTGCTGCGCGCGGTGGGCCGCGCCGAGATCATGCCGCGCTTCCGCCGTCTGCCTCCGGGCGGGGTGCGCACCAAGTCCGGCCCGCTCGATCTCGTGACCGATGCCGATGAGGCGGCGGAGGCGGCGATTGCCGCCGGCCTGCGGCAGCTTTTTCCCGCAGCACTGGTGATCGGCGAGGAGGCGAGTGCGTCCGACCCGTCGCTGCTCGGCGGCCTTGCCGGCGCTGCCCTTGCTTTCGTCGTCGATCCGATCGACGGCACCGCGAACTTTGCCGCCGGCCTGCCGCTGTTCGGGGTGATGGTCGGCGTGATCGAACGCGGCGCGGTCGTGGGCAGCGTGATCCACGACCCGGTGCTCGACGACCGGGCGCTGGCGCTGCGCGGGGAGGGGGCCTGGACCGAGGATGCGGGCGGGACGCGCGTGCCGCTGCGGGTCGCGGCGCCGGTTCTGCGCGAGCGGATGAGCGGCCATGCCGGCTGGCGTTTTGCACCGCCGCCGCTGCGGGCCCGGATCGTGCGCAACCTGCCGCGCCTGGGCGCCTGCTGGGACTATCGCTGCGCCGCGCACGAATACCGGCTCGCGGCCTCGGGCGGCTGCCATTTCCTGCTGTTCCACCGGCTGATGCCCTGGGATCACGCCGCCGGCTGGCTGCTGCACCGCGAGGCCGGCGGCTATGCGGCCCGGTTCGACGGCGGCGCCTATGCGCCCACGCAAACCGGCGGCGGCTTGATCTGCGCGCCCGACCGGGCAAGCTGGGAGACGGTGCAGGCCGCGCTGCTGGAGGAGTGATCGCGGGCGCCTCCCACGTCATGCTCGGCGGAGGCCGAGCATCCACGTCTTCTGTCGTGCCAGCACCGCGAAGTCGTGGATGGTCGGCCTTCGCCGACCATGACGTAGGGTCAGCCGCCCTCGGCCCGCTTCGCCGCCTGCCACGCCACCTCCATCTCCGGGAGCGTGCTGTCGGCGGGCGTCTTTCCTGCATCGGCAAGGGCTTGCTCGACGGCACCGAAGCGGCGCGCGAACTTGGCATTGGCGCGGCGCAGGCAAGTCTCCGGGTCGAGGTCGAGTTTGCGCGCCAGGTTGGCGAGCACGAACAGCAAGTCGCCCAGCTCATCGGCGAGCCGCTCGGGTTCGGCCGCGGTCAGCTCGGCGCGCAGCTCGGCCGCTTCCTCGTCGAGCTTGTCGAGCACGGCGGCGGCATCGGGCCAATCGAAGCCGACCCGGGCGGCGCGCGCGGTCAGCTTGTGCGCGCGGGTCAGGGAGGGCAGGGCAGCCGGCACCCCGGCCAGCACGCCGCTCTCGCTGCGGGACGCGCGCTCGACCGATTTCTGCGCCTCCCACGCGGCGGACTGGGCGGCGGCGTCGCGGGAAGCGGCATCGCCGAAGACGTGCGGATGGCGGCGCACCATCTTGTCGGCGATCGCGCGCGCGACGTCGGCAAAGCCGAACCGGCCGGCTTCCTCGGCCATGCGCGCGTGATAGACGACCTGGAACAGCAGATCGCCGAGCTCGTCCGGGAGAGACGTGAAGTCGCGCCGGGCGATCGCGTCGGCGACCTCATAGGCTTCCTCGATCGTGTAGGGCGCGATCGTCTCGAAGGTCTGCACGCGGTCCCACGGGCAGCCGGAGTCCGGCGCGCGCAGGGCCGCCATGATGTCGAGCAGGCGCCGCAGCTCGCGTTCCGCATCGGCCATTAGCGCTCCGGCTCCTCGTCCATTTGCCGCAGAAGAGATATTATGGAACTTCTTTACGCTCGCGTTCCCGCCTTTGCTGGCGCATAGTCCGGGCGGCTCACCACCGAGGCGACCGATGAGCGACGACGCCGAGACCGACCTGACGCTGATCGCGCACCAGCAGAAGCAGATCATCTCCGATATCGCGAGTCTGCGCGACGACATGCGCGTACTGACTGCGATCGCGATGCGCCAGGACGGCACGCTCGCTGCGCTGCTCACCGAGGTCCGTGCCATGCACGCTCAGCACAGCCGGCTCGCCCACCGCGTCCACGAGCTCGAGCAGAAGCTCTGACCCTGGACCGGTCTCGGTACTTGCGCCTGCTTGCGGCGCAGCTGACGAGCGACTTTAGTCCGGTCACTCGCAGGCCAGCACCAGGCCGTCATGCGCCGGCTCCACGCCTTCGGGCAGCCGGCGCCGCAGCCAGCCCCAGTCGAGGTCGGTGCCCATGTGCGTCAGCACCGCCCGCCGCACCCGCAGCCGCCGCACCCAGTCCAGCACCAGCCCGAGATGCGCGTGCGTGCTGTGCGGCTGGCGCTGGAAGCAACCGACCAGCCAGGTGTCGATGCCGTCCAGCGCCGTCCATGCCTCGTCATCCAGCGCCACCACGTCGGTCGAGTACGCGAACCCGCCGATCCGCACGCCCAGCGTCTTCACCACGCGGTGATCCTGCCCGAACACCCGGATGGCGAGGCCGGCGGCGGCAATCGTCTGGCCCGGCGTTACCTCGCGCGGCAGCAGTACCGGGCGGAAGAAGCCCGGCGGCTGCCAGGGCTTGAACGCGTAGCCGAAACGATGATGCAGTTCGTCCAGCGTCGCGCGCGTGGCGAACGCCTCCAGCGGCCGCCCGGCGATGCGGTTGAGGATGCGGATTTCATCAAGCCCGGTGATGTGGTCGGCATGGGCGTGGGTGAACAGCACGGAGTCGATCGAGGGGATCGCGCAGTCGAGAAGCTGGGAGCGTAGATCCGGCGGCGTATCGACCAGCAGGCGGGCGCCGGTCTCGCTCTCGATGACCACGGCGGCGCGGGTGCGGCGGTTGCGCGGCTCGGTGGGATCGCAGGCGCCCCAATCGCCGCGCCCGTCCGGCCCGCCCACCATCGGCACCCCGGCCGAGCCGCCGCAGCCGAGAACCGTAACCTTGAAACCCACGGCCGCGTTGTCAGCCAGCGCGGCCGCGAGATCAAGGGCGAGAGGCGTCCTCCCTCGTCAGACGAAGGCCGAGGCGGTCAGGCCGGTGACGCCCACGAACGTCACCTGCGTGTGGTCCGACAGCGTGAGCGTGGTGTTGCCGCCGGCAACCACGGCGTTCGCGAGATCGTTCTGCGCTTCGCCCGGCCCGTAGCCTTGCAGGGCGATCGCATCGCCCTTGGCGGTGTTGAAGCCGAACACCGTCTCGGTTCCGCCGGCAAGGCCGTTGACGAAGCCGTAGAGGTCGGCGCCGCTGCCGCCGATGACGGTCGCGTTGCCGTGGCCGGCGAAGAACGTCTCGTTGCCCGCGCCGCCGCCGAGCAGGTCGTTGCCCGACCCGGCATACATCACGTTGGCGCCCGTGGAACCGACGCCGGTCAGGGTTTCGTTGCCGCTGCCGGCGATCAGCAGATTGGCCCCGGCGCCGCCGGCCGCGAGCAGGTCCGAGCCGCTGCTGCCGAACATCGTGCAGGGGCCCGCGCCGCCGATGATCACGTTCTCGCCGCCGGTGCCGCCTGCGAACAGCCCGCCGCCGGCGCCGCCGTTGATCGTCGCCGAACCGCTGCCACCGCCGAGCACGGTCGATGGGTTGCTGCCATTGACGAACGCCATCTTCCCCGCTCCGACCGCGGCGAGCACCGGGCCGAACGCGAATATCGTTTCGGTGCCGCCGGTATCGGGGAAGATCACGTCTTTGCTGCCAAGATCGAAGATGATGTCGTTGCCGCTGCCGGGCGCGATCAGGTTGTTGCCGCCGCTGCTGCTGATCGTGTTGTTGCCGCTGCCGCCGTTGAACGTGTTGCCGCCGGTCAGGTTGATCGTGTTGCCGGCGGCGGCGGCGGGGCGCCGCCGAAGCTGATGTCGGTTCCGCCGGCGCCGTCGCTGCTCGCAACCGGCGTCAGACCGGCGAAGTTCTGCGCGGGATCGAGGTTCAGGGCGAGCGTCGTGCCGTTGGCCTCGTCGATCGTGAGCGTATTGCCGGCGCCGATCGAAACGCTGCTCACGTTCCCCGACGCCAGTGCGGCGAGGTCGATCGTGTCGCCGTTGGTGAAGCCGAAAATCGTGTCGGTCGGCATGGTGCTCGCATCCAGCCGCAGCGTGTTGCCGCTGCCGCCGTTGAACTGCACCGCCACCTGCGCGTCGATGCTGCCGCCGACCTCGAGCCGGCCGCCGCTGCCGATGTCGATCGTGCCGCCCGGCTGCGGCAGGGTGATGCCCAGGAACCCCGTGAAGGGCTGCGCCTGCTGCACCAGGGTGCCGAGCCCGGCGGGCAGCAGGTTCGAGTTGTAGGTCGACACGACCGAGCCGGTCACGTCGAGCGTCGCGCCCTCGATATCGAGCGTCGGCGCGAACGGGCCGGCGAGCGCGTTCGCCTGTTCCAGGCCCAGCGTGTTGAGCGCGACGCTGCCCGAGTTGAGCAGCACGTCGGTCGGGAAGTCGTAGTTTCCGTCCGCGCCCGTGGCGATGAAGGGATCGCCTTTGGCCGGGTCAGGATGATAGAACTGGTTGATCGCCGAACCCGAGCCTTGGCCCGCCACCAGATACACGCTGTCCTGCGCAACGCCGCCCGAGGTTGCGCCGGGCACGGTGCCCGTGGTCAGCGACGGCAGGGCATCCACGTTCAGCCAGTCCGCGCCGGTGCTGAACGGGAATGTGCCGACGTTCCAGGTGAAGGCGGTGGCGGCGCTCTGGCCGTCGCCGGTTACGGGGAACCATGCGTAGTCCGTCATGCGATACCCTCCCTTGCGGCCGCGATCGCGATGACAGGCATCGGCCGGGCGTTTGGTTCAACCACCCGATGATAATTCACCGGCCTTCCTTACGGCAAGCCATCGGGCCGATTGCACGGGTGCAATGGTAAACAATTGCCAACAACAATCGGTGTGCTACGCCGCTTTTTTGAACAGGCGGCGGAAGTTCGCCGTCGTCAGCTCCGCCAGGGCGTCGGACGACAGTCCCCGAACCTCGGCCAGCACCCGGGCGGTGTCGGCGACCCAGGCCGGCTCGTTGCGGCGGCCGCGATGCGGCACCGGTGCCAGATACGGCGCATCGGTCTCGACCAGCAGCCGATTCGCCGGAAGATCGCGCGCGATCACGCGGAGTTCGTGGGATTTCGGGAAGGTCAGGATGCCGGAGAAGCTGACATGGCCGCCGATCGCGACCGCCGCCTCCGCCAGCGCCCGGCCGGAGCTGAAGCAGTGCAGCACGAAGTCGAAAAAACCCCCTTCCCGCTCCTCCCGCAGGATGCGCAGGATGTCCTCGTCGGCGTCGCGCGCATGGATCGCGATCGGCAGCCCAGCCAGCCGGGCGGCGCGAAGGTGCGCGCGAAAGCTGGCCTGCTGCACGTCGCGGGGAGCGCGGTCGTAGAAATAGTCGAGACCGGATTCGCCGATCCCCACCACCTTCGGGTGCGCCGTCCGGCCCGCGATCGCGTCAGGTTCAGGCACCGGCGCCTCGGCCGCGTGGTGCGGATGGACGCCCACGCAGCACCACACCCCGGACAGGCTCTCGGCGAGTGCCAGAATGCGATCGGACTGCTCCAGCGTGGTGCCGATCGTGACCATCTCGCCCACGCCGGCCGCCGCGGCGCGCCCCCGCACGTCGGGCAGTTCGGTGTCACTATAGCAGTCGAGGTGGCAGTGTGAATCGATCAGCATTGCACCGGCCGTCCAGCAATCCCCTCCCTCCGGCCCCTTCCCGCAAGGGGAGGGGGGCGTCGAGCACCAAAACCCCCTCCCCTTGCGGGAGGGGGTTGGGGGAGGGGTGCCATCGAGAAGGGTCATCACGAATTGCTGTGCGATCAGAGATCTAGATGGCGTCCCCAACGTAGCGCGGAAACACGCCGACCGGCGGCGGCAGCTCGGTTTCGGCCGAAAGCTCAATTGCCAAGTCGCTCAACTTGCGGGCTTGCTCCGGCACGCCGAGCTGATCCAGCATCCGAGCCATGCTGCCCGGCATGAACGGCTGCAACACCGTCGCGATCACCCGCAGCGCATCCGCCAGCACCCGCAGCACAGCGCCCATCCGCGCCGGGTCGGTGCGCAGCAGCGCCCACGGCGCCTGGCGGTCGATATAGGCGTTGGCGGCGCGGACGACTTTCCACACTTCCTCGAGCGCCTCGTGCAGCGCCTGGCGGTGCATCCGTTCGCGCAGCAGGGCGGGCAGCGCCGCGGCGGCGGCCCGCATTCCGGCATCGTCCTCGCCGGCGGTGCGGCCCTCCGGCAGCCGGCCCGCGCAGTTGCGCGCGATCAGCGACAGCGTGCGCTGCGCCAGGTTGCCCAGATCGTTCGCCAGCTCGCCGTTCAGCCGCTGGATCAGCGCGCGCGGGTTGAAGTCTCCGTCATTGCCGAACGGCACCTCGCGGAGCAGGAAATAGCGCAGCGGGTCGAGGCCGAAGCGCGCCACCAGCGCGTCCACCTCGATCGCGTTGCCGAGCGACTTGCTCATCTTCTGGCCCTCGACCGTCAGCCAGCCATGCGCGAACACGCGCCGGGGCAGCGCGATGCCGGCCGCCATCAGGAAGGCGTGCCAATAGACGCAATGGAAGCGAATGATTTCTTTCCCCACCACGTGCAGATCGGCGGGCCAGAAGCGCCAGAGAGGTGCCGTCTCGTCGGGAAAGCCGCACGCGGTGATGTAATTGGTCAGCGCATCGAGCCACACGTACATCACGTGCGCCGGATCGTCCGGCACCGGGATGCCCCAGGTGATATTCGTCCGGCTGATCGAGAGATCCTGCAAGCCGCCGCGGACGAAACTGATCACCTCGTTGCGGCGCGAAGCGGGCGCGATCGCCTCGGGATGGGCGTCGTAGAACGCCAGCAGCCGGTCCCGCCACGCGGAGAGACGGAAGAAATAGGAGGGCTCGCGCACCCACGCGACCGGCGCGCCGGACGGGGCGAGGCGGGTGCCGTCGGGCAGAACCGTCAGTTCGTCCTCGCCGTAATAGGCTTCGTCGCGGACCGCGTACCAGCCCTCGTAGTGACCGAGATAGATGTCACCGGCGGCGCGCAGCCGCCGCCACAGCTCGGCGCAGGACGCATAATGCCGCGGCTCGGTGGTGCGGATGAAATCGTCGTAGCTGGCGCCGACGGCATCTGCCATCGCACGGAACTGCGCCGAAATCTCGGCGGTAAACTGCTGCGGCGTCAGTCCCGCCTCGGCCGCCGCCTGCGCCACCTTCTGTCCATGTTCGTCGGTGCCGGTGAGAAAGAACACGTCGCGCCCGTCGAGCCGTTGCCAGCGCGCCAGCGCGTCGGTCGCGATCGTGGTGTAGGCGTGCCCGATATGCGGCGCGCCGTTCACGTAGAAGATCGGGGTGGTGATGAAGAAACGATCGCTCATGCGCCGGTGAACACGTCCAATCGGGTTCCGTTCAGCAGCGCGATCCCCGAGACCAGCGCCTGCCGCCTGTCGAGGTTGAAGCGCTCGGTCTCGTCCTGCAATCGCCCCAGCGCCTGCCACACCTCGCCCGGCCGGACAAGGCCCGCCCGGTCCGCGTGCCCCCAGTCGGCGTGCCCGTCTGGCCGCGTCGCGGACCTGTCGTGCCAGGCCCGCGCGCAGCAAATCCATGAACGTCGAAAACCCGCCCTCGGTGCGGCCGAGTTCGTCGGCGAGCGCATAGGCGCGGCGCAGGTCGAAATCGGGTGCCGCGGCCAGCACCTCGTCCGCCCGCGCGGCGATCCGCAAGCCCTCCTCCTCCGCCAGCGCCAGCGCGCGGCCGGGCGATCCCTCGGCGAGCGACGCCAGCCGCGCCCGCTCGACGGTGCCGGTCTCCGGCAGCGCCACGGCGAGCAGCCGCTCCATCTCCGCCGCATCCAAGGGGCCGAGGGGCAGGCGGCGGCAGCGGCTGCGGATCGTGGCCGGCAGGCGGCCGGGGGCGGCGCAGGTCAACAGCAGGACAGCGCGCGGCGGCGGCTCCTCCAGCACCTTCAGCAGCGCGTTGGCGGCGGCGCGGTTGAGGTGCTCCACCCCGTCCAGCACCACCACCCGCCAGCCGCCCTCGGCCGGCGTGAGGCGCAGGAAGTCGGCGACCCGGCGGACGTCCACCACCACGATCTCGCCGCGCCGCCGCCGCCGCTTCTCGTCCCAGGCGCGCTCGACCGTCAGCAGATCGGCGTGCGATCCGGCGGCGACGCGGCGGAACACCGGATCGGCGGGATCGAGGTCGAGCGCGGCGGCGGGGCCGGCGAGCAGCCGGCGGGCGAAGCGGAAGGCCAGCGTCGCCTTGCCCACTCCCTCGGGCCCGGCGATCAGCCAGGCGTGGTGGATGCGCCCCGAGCGCATCGCCTCCAGGATCGCCGCCTCGGCCGCCGCCTGGCCGAGCAGCAGCGGGTTGGCGCGCGGCTCGGGCAGGGTCACCACCCCTCCCCCAACCCCCTCCCGCAAGGGGAGGGGGCTTCTCGTGCATGCGTGTCCCCCTCCCCTTGCGGGAGGGGGCTGGGGGGAGGGGTCGACCCGACGATCTGGCGGACCGTGGGCATCATGGCGGCGCACCCAGCCGCGCCCGCACGGCCGCGAGCACCCGTGCCGCCACTTCGTCCTCCTCGCCCATCGCATCGATCAGCACGCACCGCTCCGGCTCGGCCGCCGCGATGGCGCAGAACCCGGCATGGACGCGCGCAAAAAAATCCGCGCCCAACTGCTCATAGCGGTCGGCCGCGTGCGGGCGCGCGGCGGCGCGGCGCCGCCCCACCTCCGGCGGCAAATCCAGCACCAGCGTCAGGTCCGGCCGCAATCCGATCATCGCCGCCAGCGCCGCGATCTGCGTGCGATCCGCGCCCTGGCCATAGCCCTGATAGGCCATCGTGCTGTCGGCATAGCGGTCGCACACGACCCAGGTGCCGCCGTCCAGCGCCGGGCGGATCAGCCGCGCCACATGGTCGGCGCGGGCGGCGACGTGCAGCAGCGTCTCGGCGAGCGTCGCCCATTCCGCCTGCGGATCGAGCAGCAGCGCGCGAACCCGCTCCGCGCCGTTCGTGCCGCCCGGCTCGCGCGTCTCCAGCACCGGCAGGCCCGCGCGACGCAAGGCCGCGGCGAGGCGCCGCGCCTGGGTGGACTTGCCTGCGCCCTCCCCGCCCTCGAGGGTGATGAACCGGCCGCGCAACGCCGCTCAGGAGCCGGTGACGTAGTGCGACAGCACCGCCAGCGCCCGCCCCGGCAGGCTCATGCGGGGCACATCGGTGCCGGCGAGCAGCGGGATCTCGGTCTGCGGCACCCCCTGCCCTGCCACCGTCAGCTTGCCGATCACCTGCCCCTGCTTGACCGGCGCCCGCACCGGCGCCTGGTAGTCCACCGTCACCTTCGCCGTCTGCCGCCAGCTCCGCGGCATGGTGATCACCAGATCGTGCCCGGCGACCAGCGGCACCGTCGGCTGCGCGCCCAGATAGACGCGCGCGTGCTCGACCGGCTCGGCGGCGGTGAACAGCGTCACGTCCTCGAACTGCGCGAACGCCCACCCCATCAGCCGCACGCCTTCCTCGGCGCGGTCGCGGCTGCTCGGCATCCCGTTCAGCACCATCACCACCCGCCGCCCGCCGCGCAGGCTGCTGGCGCAGAGGCCGTAGCCGCCGGCGTCGGTGTGCCCGGTCTTCAGCCCATCGGCGAGGCGCCGCGAGACCAGCGTGTTGCGGTTGCCCTGCTTGATCTTGTCGTAGGTGAAAGTCGTTTCTGAGTCGTAGTGGTAGTATTGCGGATAATCGCGGATCAGGTGAGTGGCGATCGCCGCCAGGTCGCGGGCGCAGGAGTAGTGGTCGTCGGCCGGCCAGCCGGTGCAGTTGGCGAAATGCGTGTTGCGCAGACCGAACTTCTGGGCCTGCGCGTTCATCAGCTCGACGAACTGGTCCTCCGAGCCGCTGACCCCTTCGGCGAGCACGATCGCCGCATCGTTGCCGCTGTCCACGATGACGCCGCGGATCAGGTCCTGCACCGTCACCAGGCCATTGAGCGGCACGAACATTTTCGAGCCGCCCATGCGCCACGCCTTCTCGCTCACCGGAAGCTGCTGGTCGAGCTTGAGCCGGCCGGAGGCCAGCATCGAATAGACGATGTACTCCGTCATCATCTTGGTCATCGACGAGGGCGGCATCCGCTCCTCCGCTGCCTTGTCGAACAGCGTGGCGCCGGTGCTGAAATCGTTGATGAAGGCCCAGCGCGCAACGCTATCGACGGGGCCGAGCGGGGTCTCTCCGGGCGTCGCCGGCGCCGCCTTGCCGCCCGGCTTCGTGGGCGCGCTCGGACGGGCAGCCGGTGCGGCCCGGGCCGGAGCCGAGCGCGGCATGGCGAACGCGGCGGCCCCGGCGGCGAGCAGCAGGCGACGGGTCGGCATGGCAGCGATCTCCCCCTATTGCACCACGATGCGGGCGTCGGTGACGCCGGCGGCCAGCGCCGCTTGCAGCGCCGCATCGGCGGCAGCGACGTCGCCGAACGGTCCGGCGAGCACCTGATACGATTGGCCGCGTCCGGCACCGCGCGGCACCACGATCGCGCCGATGGCCCCGAGCGCCTGACGCTGCCGCTCGGCATAGGCGCGGGTCTCGAAATTGTCGGCGCGGACAAACAGGCGCCCCGGCGCCGCCGCACCCTGCGTCATCGTCGCGGGCAGGTGCAGCGGCGGTAATGGTGCATCGAGCGATACTGCGGCGGCCAACGGGCCGGAGGCGGACGGCGCGGCCCCGCCCGGCGAGGCGGCGATCCCGGGCGGGGGCGCCAGCGACTCCTGCGCGACCGCGCCCACCGGCGCCGCAGCGATCGCGAGTCGCCCGGCCGGACCCTGCAATGCCTGCGCGAGCGCCTGGCTCGGGCCGCTCTCGACCTCTACCCGCACCTGTGCCGTGCCGTCCGCGGGCACGCCGAGCAGGGCGGCGGCACGCGACGTCAGCGCGATCAGGCGCGCCGGGGAGGCGGGGCCGCGATCGTTCACCCGCACCACCACCTGCCGTCCGTTTTCCAGATTGGTCACGCGCGCGATTGCGGGAAGCTGCAAGGTCTGGCTCGCCGCCGCCATCGCCTGCGGGTCGTAGGCTTCGCCATCCGTGGTTGGCGCCGGATGCTCCGCCCCATACACGGCCGCCAGCCCCGTCTCGTCATACGAAAAAGACTGCTGCGGATAGAACCAGAGGCCCGCGGGCGAGCGCCAGGCAGTTTCGAGCACATAGCGCGGCTGCGGCGCGGCGGCACTCGGCGCATGGCGGAACAGCCCGCATCCGGCGAGCGGCGCGAGCAGCAGCAGCGGCAGCAGGCGATACGTCACACGCTCTGGCTGCCGAGCAGCCCGACGGCGAGCGCGTAGAAATCAGACGGGTTGTAGCGCCGGATGACGTCGAAATTCGGATAGACCATGAACGCCTCGCCGCCCGCGCCGTCGGGCAGCAGCAGCGCGCCGCGCACCAAGGGTTCCGAGAACGGTGCCCCGTCCGCGCGGCGCACGCCGACCCGCATCCAGTCCCCAAGGCTGCGCGGCCGTTCGCGTCCGGCCAGCGCCGGGTCGATTTCGGGGGGCGCCATGACCGGCTGCCCCCACACCTCGCCATAGCGCCAGCCGTTGCGGGCGAGGTAGTTGGCGATCGAGCCGAGCACGTCGGGCACGCTGGACCAGATGTCGCGCCGCCCGCTGCCCTCGAAATCGACCGCATAGCGCAAATAGCTGTCGGGCATGAACTGCGGCTGGCCCATCGCCCCCGCGTAGCTGCCGGTCATGCCGGCGAAGCCGACGTCGCCGTGATCGAGGATGCGCAGCGCCGAGACCAGCTCGGAGCGAAAGAAGCTGGGCCGGCCGCTGTCCCAGCCGAGCGTGGCGAGCGACTGCACCACGTTGAAGTTGCCGGTGATCGCGCCGTAGTCGGACTCGATGCCCCAGATGCCCACGACGACGTCCGGCGTCACGCGGAACCGGCGATCGACCGCGACCAGCAGCGCGCGGTTGGCGGCGAAGGCGCTGGCACCGCCGGCCAGCCTGCCGGGATTGAGCACCCGCGCCCGGTACTGCGCCCAGGTGAGGGTGAACTCCGGCTGATGGCGGTTGAGGTCGAGAACTTTCTGGTCGGGCTGCAATCCGGCGAACGCACGGGCGATGGTCGCGTCCGAGACGCCCGCGCGGCGTGCCTGCGCCCGCACGCCGGCGAGGTAGGCGGAAAAACTCTCCTGGGCCGCGGCCGGCGCCGTGCGGAGTGCCAATCCCGCGGCGGTCGCGGCTGCGAATCGGCGGCGCGTAATCATGCGCCTGTCTGCCACGAACGCCGCGGCGTCGGCAATCCGCTTGGAACCGCCTCGGGACTACGCCAATGTCAGGGCAAAGGATGGGCAAGCCGGGAGGAATGCAGGATGGGTGCCACCGCCGAACTCGCCGCCTTCACCGCCGCCCTGGCACTGCCGCGCCTGCCGCCGGAGGTGGTGGCGCGGGCGCGCTTCCTGGTCCTCGATCTGGTCGGCAACATCGTGCGCGCGCGCCACGACGCCGAGAGCACCCCTGCCCTGCTCGCCGCCGCCCGCGCGCTTGGGCTCGCCGCCGGCAATGCCGGGGTGTTCGGCGATTGCGCGCGCTACACGCCGGCGGGTGCGGCGCTGCTCAACGGCGCGCTCGGCCATAGCCTCGATTTCGACGACACCCACGCCGCCGGCTCGCTGCATCCCGGCTGCCCGGTGATCCCGGCGGCGCTGGCCGCGGGCGAGATGGCGGGCGCTGCGGGCGCGGAGGTGCTGGCCGCGATCATCGCCGGCTACGAGGTGACGTGCCGGGTGGCGCTCGCTCTGCCCGCCGGCGCGCATTACGCCCGCGGCTTTCACCCAACCGCGACCTGCGGCGCCTTCGGCGCGGCAGCGGCGGCGTCGCGCGTGTTCGGGCTGGAAGCGGCCGGGGTGGCGTCGGCGTTCGGGATCGCGCTCAGCCAATGCGCCGGCAGCCTGCAATTCCTCGCCAACGGCGCCTGGACCAAGCGCTTCCAGGTCGGCTGGGCGGCGATGAGCGGGCTGTCCGCCGCCACCCTCGCGCGCGAGGGGTTTTTGGGTGCGGCCGACGCGCTGGAGGGGCGGCTCGGCTTCCTGCACGCCTATGCGCCGACGCCCGAGCCGGAGCGCGCGACCGACGGTCTCGGCGTCCGCTTCGAGCTGATGGCGACCGCGGTGAAGCCGTATCCCTCCTGCCGCTACGGCCATGCCGGGATCGACGCGGCGCTCGCGCTGCGCGCCGAGCACGGCTTGCGCGCCGAGGAGATCGAGGCGGCAACCCTCGGCCTGTCGCGCGCCGGGATGCGGCTGATCGGCGAGCCGGCGGCGAAGAAGGCGAACCCCGAGGGCGTGGTCGATGGCCAGTTCAGCGGGCCGTTCGTGATTGCGGCGGCACTCGCCACCGGGGCGATGGGCTGGGACAGCTACCGCCTGCTCGGCGACCCGGCGATCCGCCGCCTGCTGCCGCTGGTCGCCTGCGAGCACGACCCCGAGATCGAGGCGCTGTTCCCGGCCAACATGTCGGCAAATCTTACGGTGCGGGCGCGCGGCGAAACGTTCCGTCGCCAGGTGGTCGTGCCGAAGGGTGAGCCGGGCAATTTCCTCACCGAGGCCGAGTTACGCGGCAAGTTCATGGGCCTGGCCGGGGCGGTGCTGGGCGAGGAGCGGGCGGCGCGCCTGGCCGACGCGGTGCTGGCGATCGACGCCGCCCCGGACGTGGCCCGGCTGATGCGGCTCGCGGCACCGCTGATGGCGGCGAAGCTGGCGGGAGATTGAGGCGGCTGGGCGTCGCGTCAATGTCCTGGAAGCCGCGCAGCGCCCGTCCGGCGGCCGCCATCCGCTTGCCGGGCCGGAGCCTTCGGTCTAGAAGCCCGCGGCCCCTCCCCGCACGAGTTGTTCGAAATGAAGCAGCAGGCGAACCTGATCCGCGCCGGCCAGGTGATCGAGCATGACGGCCGCCGCTGGACCGTGCTCAAGCAGCAGATCATCACCCCCGGCAAGGGCGGCGCCTTCATCCAGGTCGAGATGCGCGACCTGCGCAGCGGCAACAAGACCAACGAGCGCTGGCGCACCGCCGACACCGTCGAACGGCTGCTGACCGAGGAGAAGGAGTACACGTACTCCTACACCGACGGGCAGAACCTGGTGCTGATGGACCCCGAGACCTTCGAGCAGGCGATGATCCCGGTCGATCTGCTCGGCGGGTCGGCACCGTTCCTGCAAGACAACATGCAGGTCACGGTCGATCTGGTGGAGGGCGATCCGGTGGCGGTGCATCTGCCGCCGAGCGTGGTGCTGGAAGTGGTGGAGGCCGATCCGGTGGTGCGCGGGCAGACCGCCGCCTCCTCCTACAAGCCGGCGAAGCTCTCCAACGGCGTCAAGACGATGGTGCCGCCGTTCGTCGAAACCGGCGAGCGGATCGTGGTGAAGACCGAAGACGGCAGCTACGTCGAGCGCGCCAAGGGTTGATCGGCTAATTCGGAGCCAAGGCTAATTGGAGATTGGGCGGTGGCGCAGCGCCTGTCGGCGCACATGACGGTCATGGCGAACGCGGCGCAGAAGGCCGCGAAGCGCCTGGTGCGCGACTTCAACGAGGTCGAGCAGCTTCAGGTCAGCATCAAGGGACCGTCGGATTTCGTCAGCCAGGCCGATCTGCGCGCCGAGCAGACTCTGCGCGAGGAGCTGAACAAGGCGCGCCCCGGCTACGCTTTCCTGATGGAGGAGAGCGGCGCCTCGGGATCGGAGAACTGGGCCTGGCGCTGGGTGGTCGATCCGCTCGACGGCACCACCAATTTCCTGCACGGCATCCCGCACTGGGCGATCAGCATCGGGCTGGAACGCCGCCGCCCGGACGGCAGCGCCGAGATCGCCGCCGGGCTGATCTACAGTCCCGCCGTCGATGAACTGTTCTGGGCCGAAAAGGGCGTGGGCGCCTTTCTCAACGAACACCGGCTGCGCGTCTCCGCCCGCCGCGAGATGAAGGACGCGGTGTTCGCGACCGGCATCCCCTTCGCCGCCGTCAGCGCCCCGCGGCGGCTCGCCTTCGCCCGCACGCTGGGCACGCTGATGCCGCAGGTGGCCGGCGTGCGACGGTTCGGGGCGGCGGCGCTCGACCTCGCCTGGGTCGCGGCGGGCCGCTTCGACGGCTACTGGGAACTCGGCATCAAGCCGTGGGACTGGTGCGCCGGCGTGCTGCTGGTGCGCGAGGCGGGCGGCTTCGTCACCAACGCCGCCGGCGGCGAGCCGGATTTGGTCGGCAATGTGGTCGCCGGCAACGCCCACCTGCACGCGCCGCTGCGCGCGCTGGTCGCGGATGGGGTGGCGGCGGCCGAGGGCCGCGCCGCGTGAGCGCGTTCCTCCTGCGCGTGAGCGCGTTCCTCCTGAGTGCATTCATTGAGCGATCCAGCCCGCTCGGCTAGGGTGGCGGTCTCGATGCGATTACTGGTGGTCCCGCTGCTGTTGCTGGCCGCCGTCCCGGCGCGCGCGCAGGTGACGGTGAACAGTGGCGCGCTCGAAAGCCTTGGCTCGGCGCACACGGCCCCTGCCCGGCACGCTCCGCCGCGCGCCGGCCGCGCACCGCACATCCCGCCCGGCCCCGCATCCTGCGGCCGTCGCGAAAAACCTGCCGATCCCGCCGATCCCGCCCGACCAGCTCCAGGCCGCCCGCCCCGTGCCGGCCGCGCCGGCGCCGACCGTGGCGGCGACGCGGACCGGGCCGATGACCATTCCGGCCGCACCTCCCGCGCCCGCCAGCCTCGCGCCGCCGGCGATGGCGATGCCGCCGCACGCGCCGCCGCCGCCGCCGCCGGTGCCGGTGAAGGCCGACGCCGCCGGCACCGCGACCCCGGTTCCGGGCGGCCTGCGCGTCACCTTCGGCACCGACAGCGCCGACCTCAATCCCTCGACCGAGGCCGCCCTGCTCGCCTTCGCCCTGTCGGCGCGCGGCGACCACGCGGGCATCGACGTGATCGCGACCGCGCCCGGCACCGCCGACGATCCCTCCTCGCCACGCCGGCTGTCGCTGTCGCGGGCGCTGGCCGCGCGCGCGGTGCTGATCTCGGCCGGGATTCCCTCGCCGCGCATCTACGTGCGCGCGATGGGCAGCATCATCGGCCAGGGTCCGCCCAATCGGGTCGATCTGGTGATGCGCGGCCCGGCCAAGCAGGCGAGCCCGTGACCCGGCCCACGCACTACCTGATCCGGATGGTGCTGTTCCTGATCGCGGTCGCGATCGTCGCCGCGGTGCTGAGCGCCACGCTGATCCAGGCCTTCGCCAACAACCCGGTGCTCAACTCGCTGATCCTGGCGATCCTGGTGCTGGGCATCGTTCCTCACGCTGCGCCAGGTCGCGCGGCTGTCGGCGGAGGTGAACTGGGTCGAGACGTTCCAGCGGGCGCGCATTCGCCTGGCCACGCTGCCGCCGCCGAAGCTGCTCGCGCCGATGGCCTCGATGCTGGCGGCGCGCAGCAAGGGCCGCGACGGGCAGGACCGGTTCACGCTCTCCGCCCCGGTCATGCGCAGTCTGCTCGACGGCATCGCGAGCCGCCTCGACGAGAGCCGCGAGCTCTCGCGCTACATGACCGGCCTGCTCATCTTCCTTGGCCTGCTCGGCACGTTCTGGGGATTGCTGCTGACCGTGCATTCGGTCGCCAATGTGATCGGCAGCATGTCGGTGGGCTCGGGCGACATCAACGCGCTGTTCGAGCAGCTCAAGGCGGGGCTCGCGCAGCCGCTGCGGGGGATGGGCACCGCCTTCTCCGCCTCGATGTTCGGCCTCTCCGGCGCGCTGGTGCTGGGCTTTCTCGACCTCACCGCCGGGCAGGCGCAGAACCGCTTCTTCAACGAGCTCGAGGAATGGCTCGCCGGGATCACGCGCCTCTCGTCGGGCGTGCTCGGCGGCGAGGGCGAAGGCTCGGTGCCGCTCTACGTTCAGGCACTGCTGGAGCAGACGGCGGAGAACATGGAGGGGCTGCAGCACATCCTGGCGCGCGGCGAGGAAGGCCGCGGGCAGGCGAACCAGGCAGTGCTGGCGCTGACCGAACGGCTCGGCACGCTCTCGGACACGATGCGCGCGAGCCAGCAGCTCATGCTGCGCATCGGCGAGACCCAGGCGCTGATCGCCCCGGCGATGCAGCGCCTGGCGGACCGCGGCGCCGATGACGCGACCCGCCTGCATCTGCGCAACATCGAGATCTACCTCCAGCGGCTTCTGGTGGAGAGCGAGCAGGGCCGCGCCCAGAGCACCGCCGAACTGCGCAACGACATCCGCGTGCTGACCCGCACCATCGCCGCCCTGGCCGAGGGGCAGCCGCAGTGACACCGCAGTGACCGGACGCTGAGATGGCCGGACGCCTGCGCAACCGCGAGAGCGCACTCTCTCCGTGGCCCGGCTATGTGGACGCGCTGTCCACGCTGCTGATGGTCATCATCTTCGTGCTGCTGGTGTTCGTGCTGGCGCAGGCGTTCCTGTCGGTCGCACTCTCGCGTCGCGATCAGGCGCTCACGCAGCTCAACCAGCAGGTCGCCGAGATCAGCCAGATGCTCTCGCTCGAGCGCGGCAAGGCATCGGAGCTGCAAGCCTCCGTCTCCAGCCTCGGACGCGAACTCGCAGCCTCGAACACCAGCCGGCAGAGCCTCAGCCAGCAGCTCGCGGCATTGCAGGCGCAGGAAGGCAAACTCACCGCCGACCGTGATGCGCTGGCCGCGGCCAAGCAGGCGCTCGCCGCTCAGCTCGCCGATACCCAGGCGCAGGCGCAGTCCGCCGCGTCGCGCGCGGCGGCGCTGCAATCGCAGCTCGCGACGACGACGGCGAAGGCCGATACCGCCGGCCAGGCGACCGCCGCCGTCACCGGCCAGCTGAATGACGCGCGGGCGGAACTGGCGGCGGCAAAGGCGCAGCTCGCGCAGATGAAGACGCAGATGGCGGAGCTCGACCGCACCGTCACCGCCAACAAGGCGACGATCCAGGCCAAGCTCTCCGACCTGGCCAAGCTCGCGAACCAGGTCGAGGCGCTCACGGCGCTGCGCGACCAGCTTGAGAAGCAGACCGAGCAGGCGGCGGCGAAGGCGATGACCGACGCGCAGATGCGCGCCGCGATGGCCGCCGACCTGAAAAACGAGCAGAAATTCTCGGCCAGCGCCAAGGCGCAGATCGCGCTGCTGAACGCACAGGTCGGGCAGATGCGCGAGCAGCTCGCGGCGTTGAACGCGGCCCTCGGCGTCGCCGAGAAGGCCAATGCCGGCAAGGACGTGCAGATCGCCGATCTCGGCAAGCGGCTGAACCTGGCGCTGGCGACCAAGGTGCAGGAGCTGGAGAAATACCGCTCCGACTTCCTGGGCGAGCTGCGCAAGGTGCTCGCCAACCGCTCCGGCATCCGCGTCGTCGGCGACCGCTTCGTGTTTCAGAGCGAGGTGCTGTTTCCGTCCGGCAGCGCCGATCTCAGCGCCGCCGGCACCGACCAGATCGACAAGCTCGCGACCACGATCCTGCAGATCGCCAAGGAGATTCCGCCCAACCTGCACTGGATCCTGCGCGTCGATGGCCACACCGACATCGAACCGGTTACCAACGGGGCGTTCGCGGATAACTGGGATCTTTCGGCGGCGCGCGCAATCAATGTGGTCAAGCTGCTGATCGATCAGGGCGTGCCGCCGAACCGGCTGGCGGCGGCGGCGTTCGCGCAATACCAGCCGCTCGACCCGGCGCAGACGCCCGATGCCTACGCCAAGAACCGCCGGATCGAGCTGCGCCTGACCGAACGCTGAGCCGATCAGAGGAGAGGACGATGGCCGAACGCCGCGTCGCAGCACTCACCGACATCCCCGATCAGGGAATGCGCCGGGTCAAGATCGACGGCACCAAGATTGTGCTGGTGCGGCTCGGTTCGGAGGTCCACGCCCTCGCAGGGCGAGTGCCCGCACGCCGGCGCGCCGCTGCACGAGGGTGCCATCTGCAACGGCCGCCTGATCTGCCCGTGGCACAGCGGCACGTTCGAGGTCGCGACCGGCGCGCTGGTCGAGCCGCCGCCGATGGCCCCCCTCGCCCGCTTCGCCTGCCGCGTCGCCGGCGGCGACGTGCTGCTCGACCCGACGCCGATCCCGCCGCCCGCGCCGGCGCAGCGCGACCCTTCCGACGGGCGCACATTCCTGCTGATCGGCAGCGGCGCCGCTAGCCGCGATCGCCGCCTTCAGCCTGCGCGAGTTCGGCTTCGCCGGCCGCATCGTGATGATCGGCCCGCATCCCGAGGAGCCGCTCGACCGCACGCTGCTCAGCAAGCAGGCGATGGCCGGCGAGGAGTGGGCGAAGGATGCGCTGCCGCTGCTGTCGGCCGAACAGGCTCGAAGGCTTCGGCATCGAGCGCATCGACGTTCGCGTGACCGCGCTCGACGCGGCGGCGAAGCGCGCGACGCTCGGCGACGGCAGCACGCTCGGCTACGACGCGGCGCTGCTCGCGACGGGCGGCATCCCGAAGCGCCTTTCGGTGCCCGGCGCCAGCCTCGAAGGCGTGTTCACGCTCCGCCATCTGCCCGACATGGAGGCGATCGTGGCCGCGAGCGGAGAGGTCGATCGGGTGCTGGTGATCGGCACCAGCTTCATCGGCATGGAGGTGGCAGGGGCGCTGACGCAGCGCGGCCGCCGCGTGGTCGTCGCCGGCCCCGAGACACTGCCCTTCGAGCGCCAGTTCGGTCCCGACCTCGCCCGCGCCCTGCTGCACGCGCACGAGGCGAAGGGGGTCACGTTCCATCTCGGCCGCAATATCGTCAGCCTCGAGGGCGAGGGGCGGGTCGCCGCCGCGGTCCTCGACAACGGCGAGCGGATCGAAGCCGGCGCGGTGGTGGTCGGCATCGGTGTGGCCCCCGCGACCGGCTTCGTCTCCGGCGTGCGAAAGGCGGAGGACGGCGGCATCCTGGTCGATGCGCAGCTCCGCGCCGCCGATGGCCTGTTCGCGGCGGGCGACATCGCCGCCCTGCCCGGCCCGGATGGCAAGCCCCGCCGGATCGAGCACTGGCGCGTCGCGGCACAGCACGGCCGCGCCGCAGCACGCGCGATGCTCGGCCATGCGGCAGCCTTCGACGGCGTGCCGTTCTTCTGGACCGCGCAGCACGACAAGGTGGTGGACTATATCGGCCACGCGCGCGAATGGGACGAGATCGCGGTCGATGGCGACGTCCCCGGCTTCGATTTCCTCAGCTTCTACCTCAAGGGCGGCCGCATCGCCGCGATCGCGACCGCCGGCCGCGACCGGCAAACCGCGATGCTCTCCGAGCTGATGCGCACGCCCCTTGACCTGGCGGAGGCGCGCCGCCGTCTCGCGGCCGCCGGCTGAGTGCCCCGCCCACCGTCATGGTCGGCGAAGGCCGACCATCCACGACTTCACTGAGGCACGACAGAGAGACGCGGTGATGCCATCCTGATAACCTCCGCCGCCTCGCTGCCGCCGGGCTGGCGTGGCGTCGCGGTTACAGGATGATGCAACAGTAAATGTTATCATCGTCCTAGCGCCTGTTAGCGATTGTCATAGACTGATCTTCGCGTATCGTGTGCCAGCGGGTACGCGATTCGGAAGGACAGTGAATGAGCGGCACGACGGGCGGCTATGATCCGCTGACCGGGATCGACTGGGGCACCAAGATCGCCCCCACCGACAACCAATACATCGTCCCCTACGCTTTCTATCCCGCCGGCGCAGAGGTCACGTCCGACGGCGACACCTACACCGCGATCGACTGGACCCCGTACCAGGAGGCGCAGGCCGCGGCGGCGTTGCAGACCTTCGCCGATGTCGCCGACGTCACCTTCACGCCCACCAGCGACATAGACCAGGCGGTGTTCCGGCTGATGGCCGCGCCGTTCCCGCCCGGCCTGCCGCCCACGCCGACCACGACCGATCTCGGCAGCTTCGGCCCGCCCGGGACCGAAACGCCGGGCTTGGGCCTGTTCAACACCGACGCGTCCTCGTTCGCCGCCACCGGCCCCGGGCCACTCGATCCCGGCGGCGACGGGTTCAACACGCTGGTCCACGAGTTCGGGCACGGGCTGGGCCTCGCGCATCCGCACGACGACGGCGGCACCTCGACGATCTTCCCCGGCGTGACCAACGCCCAGTCGGTCGGCCAGTACGCGCTGAACCAGAGCGTCTATACGGTCATGTCCTACGTGACCGGCTGGACCACCGGGCCGTCAGGACCCACGCCGAGCGATGATTACGGCGCCGCGGCAACCCCGATGGCGTTCGACATCGCGGTGCTGCAAGCAAAATACGGCGCCAACATGAATTATCACACCGGGAATGACACCTACGTGCTTCCCGGCGCCAACACCTCCGGCACCGGCTACAGTTGCATCTGGGACGCGGGCGGCACCAACACGATCGAATATGGCGGGCCGCTCAACGCGACCATCGACCTGCGGCCGGCGACCCTGCAATGGGCGCCGGGCGGCGGCGGCTATGTCAGCTACGTGCAGGGCATCTACGGTGGCTACACGATCGCGCACGGCGTGCTGATCCAGAACGCGATCGGCGGCGCCGGCAACGACCTGCTGCAAGCGAACGATTCCGGCGACTTCCTCGACGGCAACGCGGGCAACAACACGGTGATCGGCGGCGCCGGCAACGACACCGTGGTCTCGACCACCGGCAACGACATCATCGCCCCCGAAGCCGGGCAGAACCTCGTGCTGCTCGGCACCGGCAATGATACCGTGCTGTCGGCGGGGACGGACACGGTGATCGGCGGCTCGGGCAGCGACACGATCGCGGTGGATGGCGCCAACGCCGACCTCGTCTATGGCAACACGGCGAGCCTGACCTTCCTCGGCGGCACGACCGCCAGCACCGTCGATGGCGGCGGCGGATCGCTGTTCGCCGATGGCGGGGCCGGCGGCGGGCTGCTCGCGGGCGGCAGTGCCGGCAGCAACCAACTGGTGGCCGGCAGCGGCAGCGCCACCATTATCGGCGGCGGCACGGGCGATGCGCTGTTCGCCGACGGCACAGCCCCCGATCTGCTGGTCGCCGGCACCGGCAACGAGACGCTGAGCGGCGTCGGCGCAAGCGGGGCCAACGTGTTCTTCGGCGGCAGCGGCGCCGACCTGATCGGCGGCGGCGCGGGCAACGAGATTTTCGTCCCCGGCAGCGGCACCGCCACGATCCTGGGCGGCGGCGGCGCCGATCTCTACGGGTTCAGCAACGGCTTCTCCAGCGGCGGCCACGACATCGTGCAGGGCTTCAGCGCCGCCAAGGGCGACGCGGTGACGCTCGCGGGCTACGCCGCCGGCGAGGCGGGGCGCGCGCTTGCCGGCGCCACGATCGCGGGCGGCAACACCACGCTCACGCTGTCCGACGCGACGCAGGTGACGTTCCTGGGCGTCACCAACCTCAGTGCCGCGAATTTCGTCTGAGCCGCGGCGCAGGGCGCGTCATTCCGCCGCGGCCGCCTCGCACACCCAGCGGGCGAAGCGGTCCGCGGCGCGCACGCGCGCCGCGGCGCGCGCGGGCGAGACCAGCCAGTAGGTAGGCCCGAGCGGCAGCGCCGGGCCGAACGGCTGCACCAGCGCGCCGTCGTTCAGGAACCACGCGGCGAGCCGGCGCGGCGCCAGTGCCACGCCCTGCCCGCCGACGGCCGCCTGCAACAGCCACGCATCGAGCCCGAGGCGCGGTCCCCGCTCGCCCCAGGCGGGCCGTCCCAGCCCGGCCGCCTCCAGCCAGTCCGACCAGGTCGGACGCGGGTCTTCGTCATGGAGCAGCGTCACGCGCGACAGATCCGCCGGCCGACGCAGGCGCGCGGCGAGGGCGGGGGCACAGACCGGGATCAGGTCGTCGGACATCAGCGCCTCGGCACGCACCCCCGGCCACGCGCCGCGGCCCAGCCGCAGCGCCACGTCGGCCTCGCCCTCCGGGCCGACCTCCACCAGCGTCCGGGTCTCCGAAACCCACACCTCGATGCCGGGATGGCGCGCCCGGAACGCCGGCAGGCGCGGCACCAGCCACAGCGCCGCGAACGAGGCCGTGGTGCTGACCCGCACCACCGGCGCGCCCGCGGCACCCGCGGGCAGCACCGCGCGGGTCGCCGCCTCCATCCCGTCGAACGAGCGCCGCAGCGCCGCCGCGTAGCGGGCGCCGCCCGGTGTCGGGATCAGGCGCGCGCCGCGCCGGTCGAACAGGTTCACCCCGAGCCACGCCTCCAGCGCCGCGACCTGCTTGCTGACCGCGCCGTGCGTCACCCCGAGTTCAGCCGCCGCGGCGGTCGTGGAGCCGAGCCGCGCGCACGCCTCGAACGCGCGCGCGGCGTGCAGCGGCGGCAGCCGGCGACGGCCAGGTCGGGTGTGAGTTTCGTTCACAGGTGCCGACCATAACGCGCTGGCGCCGGCGTGGCGAGCAACCCAGATCATGCCGCACCGGCAGCGGATCGAAAGGGCAAGAGATGCGCGAGGACGGAAACGCCGACGGCCCCAGGCCGCGGGCCATCGGCATCAATCACGTCGCGATCGAGGTCGGCGACGTCGATGCGGCGCTCGACTTCTACGGCCGCATCTTCGCCTTCACCCTGCGCGGTCGCGGCCAGGACAGCTGCGTTCGTCGATCTCGGCGACCAGTTCCTGGCACTCATGCAGGGCGATACGCGGTCCGCGGGGGCGGCGCATTTCGGCCTGGTCGTGGACGATCGCGCGTCGGTCCGCGCGCGCGCCGAGGCGGCCGGTGCCACGCTGCTTCCCGGACCGTTCCTCGACTTCCTCGACCCCTGGGGCAATCGCGTCGAAGTGGTCGAGTACGCCGACATCCAGTTCACCAAGGCGCCCTCCGTGCTGCGCGGCATGGGGCTCGATCTGGCCAAGAGCGACAAGGCGCGTCGCGAACTCGCCGAAAAAGGCCTGGCGCCGGACGCGCCGGCGCAGGGTTAGAGGGAGGCATGTCATGCCATTCGACGGCACCTCGTTTCGCGAACCGCCGCCGCCGCGCCGGGCGGGCGTGCGCGTGCGTGAAATCCTGGCCGGCTGGCGGCCGATCGATCGCTGCCCGCACGGTCGCGGCGCGTTCGTGCGCGCGGCTTGGGCGCTGTCGCGACGACTCGCCCGACGCGGCGGCTAAATAACGAGGAAAAGGTCGGTATCGCCGGTCCGTTCCCCCGCCGCGGTCAGCATCGCGTGGACCTGGCCGCGGTGGTGGGTCTGGTGATTGAACAAATGGGTTACCAGCAGCGCACGCGGGCGACGCACCTCGCCCCCGGCGGCGCCGCTGAACCAGGTCAGCTCGCCCGCGAGCCAGCCATCGGTGACGCGCCCCGCCCACTCCCGCAGCCGCGCATCGTCCGCCACCCGCGCCGCATGCAGGGCGTCGAAGTCGTCGATCAGGCCGGCACTCTCGCGCAGCGCCAGCGGCGGTCGCTCCCAGCCGTCGAAACGCGCCATCCAGGCGCGGTCGCCCCAGAGCAGGTGATTGAGCGTGCCGTGGATCGAGCCCCAGAACGCGCCGCGCTGCTCGCGCCGCGCCGCGTCGGTCAGGCGCGACGCCGCGTCATAGAGGCGCCGGTTCATCTCGGCGTTGTAGCCCGCCATGGTGACGACATAGCTCGGGGTGATCATGCGCGCCCCTCCCGCCAAAACCTCGCGCGACCGCCCCGGGCTGGCAAGGCCGCCGCCGCTCCGGCACACTCCTTCGCGTTTACCGGGAGAGCGCTTGTCGATGAGCAGGGCCGTCGTGGTCGGGGCGGGAAGCTGTCTGCTGGAGGCGATCGTCGCCGGCCTGCGCCGCCTGCCGCGCGCAGACGAGGAGGCCGAGCTGCACCTCTCCCAGCTCGGCGCCGACGGGCGTGCCAGCGTCCCGGAACATCTGCTGAGCCGCTGCACCGTGCTGATCGAGGAGGCCTGTCCGCTGCGCCGGCAGTTCATGCTGAGCGAGGCGGAACGCGCGCTGCTGCCCGCCGATTGCGCCACGATCCTGGTGCCGACGCTGCACCTCAATTCGCTGTGGCCGCTGATGACCGAGGATCCGCGCAACGTGCCGCAGGACGGCGCGCCCTATGGCCGCATCCCGCGCCCGTTCGCCGACAAGCTGGCGCTTCAGGTGCGCGCCGAGGTGCGCGATCCGGCCAGGCGCATGGCTGCCTATCTCGCGACCGACGTGCTCGCCGCCGCCGGGGTCGCCGAGGCGCACGAGCTCTGGATGTCGGACAGTTTTGCCCGCGAGCACGGCTGCGACATCCGCGTCGCCGCGTACATGCTGCACCATTTCCGCGAGCTGCGGCTGTTCTACACGCACGGCCACCCCACGGGGCGGATGATGGCCTACGTGCTGGCACAGCTCATCGGCCATCCGGCGATGCGCGAGGTGTTCACGGCGCCGCTCGATGCGCAGATGCAGGCGGTGCGCGACTGGGGCCGGCGCAGCGGCGTGTTCGTGGGCGAGGAAGCCCCGATCCATCCCGCGGTCGCCGCGCATTTCGGCCTCGAATGGTATCATCCGCGCATGACGTTCCGCTGGCTGCATCGCGACTGGAGTTTTGAGGAGTGGCTCGAATTCCTGCTGACCTACGAGCCGGAAGTCGCCAAGGCCGCCGAGTGAACTCCCCCGCCGCCCCCTCCCCGGCCTTGGTCCGTTCGAGGGCAGAGTCCGCAGGGGGAGGGGAATCGACATCAAAGCCCCACTCCCCTTGCGGGAGGGGGTTGGGGGAGGGGTAACACGGCCCCAGGCGGGATCGCTACACCAGGCCGCCCTCGCGCCGCAGCCGCTCGATCTCCGCCGCGCCATAGCCCAGCTCGCGCGCGATCTCGGCGCCGTGCTCGCCGACACGCGGCAGGTCGTGCCGCAGGCCCGGCCGCACCCCGTCGAGCGCCAACGGCAGCGCCGGCAGGCGCACCCGTCTCCCGTCGTCGGGCAGCGTCACCGCCAGCAAGCCGCCGGAGGCGTTCAGATGCGGATCGTCGAACAGCTCCGCCGGACGCGCGATCGGCGCATAGGGCAGGCCCAGCGCCTCGCAGCGCGCCATCAGCTCCGCCTTCGTGTAGCGCCGGAACGCCGCCGCCGCCGCCGGCACGGTGCGGTCGCGCGCCGCCACGCGATCCGCCTGCGTCGCCAGCGTCGGATCGCTGCGCCAGCTCCGGCAGGCCAAAACTCTCGCAGAACAGCCGCCACTGCGTGTCGGTGACCACGCCCACGAACACCTGCTCGCCATCGGCGGTCTCGAAGATGTCGTAGATCGGCCAGGCCGGGCGGCGGACGCCCATCGGCGGCGGCTCCTCGCCGGTGATCGCCGCCTGCGCCATGTGCTGCGCCACCAGCACCATGTTGGTCTCGAACAGGCCGGACTGGACGTGCTGGCCGCGCCCGGTGCGGTGCCGCTGCTCGATCGCCGCCAGGATGCCGAGGGCGCCAAACGCGCCGCCCAGGATGTCGTTGACCGAGGAGCCCGCCCGCATCGGCCGGCCGGGCAGCCCGGTCATGTAGGCGAGGCCGCCCATCATCTGCACCACCTCGTCGAGCGCCACCCGGTGCGCGTACGGACCGGGCAGGAACCCCTTGAGACTGCAATAGATCAGGCGCGGATTGCGGGCGCTCAGCGCGGCCCAGGAAAAGCCCAGCGCATCGAGCGCGCCGGGGCGGAAGTTCTCGATCAGCACGTCGGCGCGGTCGAGCAGCCGCAGCACCATCTCGCGGCCGCCTCGCTCTTGAGATCGACCGCCAAGCTGCGCTTGTTGCGGTTCAGGCTGGCGAAGAACCCCGCCCCTGCCCCGCGCAGCCGCCGCGTGTTGTCGCCCGCCGGCGACGGCTCGACCTTGATCACGTCGGCGCCCAGATCGGCCAGCACGAGGCCGCAGGACGGCCCCATCACCATGTGGGCGAACTCGACGACCCGGATGCCGTCGAGCGGGAGCGGTCATGCCGCCCGCGGCACCGCGTGGTAGGTCCGCGGAATGCCCGCTTTCGGCACCTGGCCGTGCATCGGCTCGTCCGGCAGGCCCTCGTGCAGCAGCCGGCGCGCCGCAATCAGGCGCGGCAGGTCGATCCCGGTCGCGAAACCCATGCTCTCCAGCATGAACACGAGGTCTTCGGTGACGATGTTGCCCGACGCGCCGGGCGCATAGGGGCAGCCGCCCAAGCCCGCCAGCGAGGCGTCGAAATTGCGGATGCCCGCTTCCAGCCCGGCGAGCGCGTTGGCCAGGCCCAACCCCATCGTGTCGTGCAGGTGCAGCCCCACCAGCCGCGCGCCGATCGCATCCCGCACCGCCGCGACCACCGACTTGATCTGTGCCGGGTTGGCGTACCCCACCGTGTCGGCCAGCGCCACCTCGTCCACCCCCGCCTCGGCCAGGGCCACGGCCACGCGCACCACCGCATCCTGCGGCACGACGCCGTCGATCGAGCAGCCGAACGCCGTCGAGCACGCCGCCTCCACCGGCACCCGCGGCTGCTGCTCGCGCAGCCAGGCCATGATCCGCGCGACCTCCGCCACCTGCTCGGCCGGCGCGCGGTTGAGGTTGGCGCGGCTGTGGCCCTCGCTCACCGAGACCGGCACGCTGATCCGGTGCGCGCCTGCTTCATACGCGGCCTGCGCGCCGCGCAGATTGGGCGCCAGCGCCACCACCGTCAGGCCAGGGATGCCGACGCTGGCGCGCACCACCGCCTCGGTATCGGCCATCTGCGGGATCACGCGGGCGGGGACGAAGCTGCCGACCTCGATCTCGGGCACGCCGGCCGCGGCGATCGCCGCGATCCAGGCGATCTTGGTCTCGGTCGCCATGCGCGAATTGGCCATCTGCAAGCCGTCGCGCGGCCCCACCTCGCAGACCGTGACCCGCTCGCCCATGCGCCATTCCTCCCGCCGCCGCCGGGATGCACCATGCGGCCCGCCAATCGGGCGGGCAAGCCGGGCCATCCGGCGGGGTTGACCGATCGGTCAGCGTGACCTTTATGGTCTCCGCATCCCGCACCGCAGCGTGGCATAAGGCCACCGCGCCTCATCCCGTGAAGGATGGCTCATGCGTCCGCGCTTCGCCGCTCTGACGGCGCTCGCCCTTCTGGCCTTCGCGCCCGGCGCCCGTGCCGCCGGGCCGCCCGGCGCGCCGCCGCCGCCGGCGGTCGGCGTGGTGCGCGCCGAGCGCCGCCCGATCACCCAGACCAATGCGTTCGTCGGCCGCATCCAGGCCGTCGATCGCGTCTCGCTGGTCGCGCGCGTCACCGCCTTCCTCGAACAGCGCAAGTTCACCGAGGGCACCGAGGTCAAGCAGGGCCAGCTTCTCTATGTGCTGGAACAGGCGCCGTTCCAGGCCGACGTGCAGGCCAAGACGGCGGCGGTGGCGCAGGCCAACGCCCAGCTCGCGAACGCGACGATTGCGCTCAACCGCGCGAAGTCGCTGCTCAGCACCCCGGCCGGCCAGCGCTCGACCTACGACGATGCGGTCGCGGCCCAGCAGAGCGACGCGGCCCTGCTGCTGGCCGCGCAGGCCAATCTGCGCACGTCGCGGATCAACCTCGGCTACACCGAGATCCGCTGCCCCGATCGCCGGACTGATCGGCCAGACCGCGGTCACCACCGGCAACGTCGTGACCCCCAGCAGCGGCCCGCTGGACACGATCGTGAGCCAGGATCCGATGTACGTGGTATTTCCGGTTCCGGTGCGCACCGCGATCGAGCTGCGCCACCGCTACGCCAACCAGGGCGGGATGAACGCCGTCATCATCAAGCTGCAACTGCCGGACGGGCGCGACTACGACCAGACCGGCAAGCTCGACTTCGTCAACAACACGATCGACCAGGCGACCGACACGATCCTGCTGCGCGGCGTGATCCCGAACCCGGTGCTGGCGGGCATGAAGATCGGCGAGGTCGGCGATCGCGAGCTTGCCGATGGCGAGTTCGTCAACGTCAACCTGCAAGGCGTGCAGCCGGTCGAGGTGCTGGCGGTGCCGCGCGCGGCCGTGCTGTCCGGCCAGCAGGGCGACTACGTCTATGTCGTGGGCGCGGGCAACAAGGTGGAGCAGCGCTTCGTCCAGCTCGGGCAATCGACGCCGACGGTGGCCGCCGTCACGTCCGGGCTGAAGGCGGGCGAGCGGGTCGTGAGCGAGGGCGTGCAGCGCGTCCGGCCCGGGATCGTGGTGCAGGCCGCACCCGCCACACCGGCACCCGGCATGTCGGCCGACGCCTTGCCGCGCCCCGGCACCACGGCTGCCGATCCGCCCTCCGGCGGTGCCGGCAGCGGGATGGCGCAGGCGGCGACGCGCCCAGCCACGGGCGCCAAGCACTAATGCCGGCCGTTCGTCCGATGATCGACTGCTCCCTCCGCCCCGGGGGCGAGAGGGTCGGGGTGAGGTGGGGATCCGCACGCAATGCGCCGCTCCGCGTCCCTCTCCGCCCTGAAAGGCGGAGAGGGCACTTGTGTCCGGCCCAGCGGGCGCCAGGCACCAGCCCCATGATCTCGTCGGTCTTCATCGATCGCCCTCGGCTCGCGATCGTGCTCGCGATCGTGATCACGCTCGCGGGCGCGATCGCGATGACCCGCATCCCGGTCGCGCAGTTCCCCGACATCGTGCCCCCGCAGGTCTCGGTCACCGCCACCTATCCGGGCGCCTCCGCCTCGGTCGTGGAGGCGAGCGTCGCCCAGCCGCTGGAGGCGCAGATCGTCGGCGCAGACAAGATGATCTACATGAAGTCGAACAGCGGCAATGACGGCAGCTACGGCCTGACCGTCAGCTTCGCGCTCGGCAGCGACCCCGACATCGACACCGTCAACGTCAACAACCGCGTCCAGTCGGCGCTCTCGCAGCTTCCCTCGGAGGTGCAGCTCGAAGGGCGTGAAGGTGGAGAAGCAGTCCTCGGCGGTGCTGCAATTCGTCCTGTTCTACGGCGACACCCCGAAGATGACGCCGCTGTTCATCACCAACTACGTGCTGATCAACGTGCTCGACCAGCTCAGCCGCACGCCCGGCGTGGGGCAGGCGAGCCTGTTCGGCAAGATGAACTACTCGATGCGCATCTGGTTCGACACCGCGCGGCTGCAGGCGCTCCACCTGGCGCCCTCCGACATCATCGCGGCGATCCAGGGACAGAGCGTGCAGGCGCCGGTCGGGCAGATCGGCGCGCCGCCGGTCGGCAACAGCCAGCAGCTCCAGCTCAATGTCCAGACCCAGGGCCGCCTCAGCACGCCGGCGCAGTTCGGCAACATCGTGCTGCGCGCCAACCCCGACGGATCGGTGCTGCGCGTGAAAGACGTGGCGCAGGTCGAGATGGGCGCGCAGAGCGAGAGCAGCTTCTCGCGCCTGGATGGCAAGTCGGCGGTCGCGATCGGCGTCTATCTCTCGCCCGGCGCCAACGCCGTCTCCACCGCCGCCGCCGTCAACCGCACGCTCCAGAGCGTCGGCGCCCGCTTTCCGGCCGGCCTGCATTACAACGTGGTCTATGACACCACGACCTTCGTCAACGCCACCATCAGCGAGGTTCTCAAGACGCTCGCCATCGCCTTCGTGCTGGTGGTGCTCGTCGTCTATCTGTTCCTCGGCAACGTGCGCGCGACGATCATCCCGATGATCGCGGTGCCGGTCAGCCTGATCGGCGCCTTCGCGGTGCTGCTGACGCTCGGCTACTCCGCCAACACGGTCTCGCTGCTGGCCCTGGTGCTCGCCATCGGCATCGTCGTCGATGACGCGATCGTGGTGGTGGAGAACGTCGAACGCGTGATGGAGGAGGAGCCGGACCTGCCGCCGCGCGAGGCGGCGAAGAAGGCGATGACCCAGATCACCGCGCCGATCGTCGCGATCTCGCTGGTGCTGCTCTCGGTGTTCGTTCCCGTGGCCTTCATCCCCGGCCTCACCGGCGAGCTGTTCCGGCAGTTCGCCGTGACCATCATCGCGGCGATGGTGATCTCGGCGCTGAACGCGCTGACGCTCTCGCCGGCGCTGTGCGGCGTGTTCCTGCGGCCGCATCGCGGCAGGAAGCGCGGCGTCATGGCGCGCGTGCTGCGCGGCATCGACCACGTGCGCAACGGCTACGCCGCACTGGTCACGCGGCTGCTGCGGGTCGCGGTGCTGGCGGTGGTGCTGATCGCGGTGTTTGCGGGCGGCGTCTATGGCATCTCGCTGCTCACGCCGACCGGCTTCTTGCCCGAAGAGGACCAGGGCGCGTTCTTCGCCGCCGTGCAGCTTCCCGACGGCGCCTCGGTCGCGCGCACGGCGGCAGTCGGCGGCGCGTCTCGAGGGCATCATGAGCAAGATGCCCGGGGTGCAGCACGTGATCTCGATCATCGGCTACTCGCTGCTCGACAGTGTCGCCGAATCGAACAGCGCGTTCGTCGTCGCCAAGCTGGCACCGTTCGCGGACCGCACGAAGGCATCGGAGTCGGTGCAGGCGCTGATCGGCCGCACCTTCGGCGTCGGCCAGCGGATCCGCTCGGCGACCGTGTTCCCGTTCAACCTGCCGCCGATCATCGGGCTTTCGACCAGCGGCGGCTTCGAGTACCAGCTCGAGGCGCTGGAGGGGCAGGACCCGGCGGCGATCGGCAGCGTGATGCAGGGCCTGGTCGCGGCGGCCAACCAGGACCCGCGGCTGGCGCGCGTGTTCTCCACCTTCACCGCGCAGAACCCCTCGATCTATCTCGACATCGACCGCACCAAGGCGCAGGCGCTCGGGGTGCCGCTCTCCAGCGTGTTCGACACGCTGCAAGCAACGCTCGGCGGGTTCTTCGTCAACAACTTCAACCTCTATGGCCGCACCTGGCAGGTCAACATCGAGGGTCGCTCGGCCGACCGCCGCGACATCTCGGCGCTGTGGAACATCTACGTGCGCAGTGCGACGGGCCAGATGGTGCCGCTGCGCGCACTTGCGGACGCCCGCATCGTGGTGGGGCCGCAGGTGCTCACGCGCTACAACAACTATCGCTCGGTCACGCTCAACGGCGCGCCGGCGCCCGGCGTCTCGTCGGGCACGGCGCTCGCCGCGATGGCGGCGGTCTCCGCCCAGTACGCTGCCGCCCGGCTAGGGCTTCGAATGGACCGGCACCGCCTATCAGGAGCAGGCCGCCTCCGGCCAGACCGGTGCCATCCTCGGCCTCTCGGTGCTGTTCGCCTACCTGTTCCTGGTGGCGCTGTACGAGAGCTGGGTGATCCCGATCCCGGTCCTGCTCTCGGTCATCGTCGGCGTGTTCGGCGCGTTCTGCGGCATCCTGGTGGCACACCTCTCGCTCGACCTCTACGCCGAGATCGGGCTCGTGGTGCTGATCGCGCTCGCCGCCAAGAACGGCATCCTGATCGTGGAGTTCGCCAAGGACCAGCGCGGAGACCGGCAATGCCGATCCGCGAGGCCGCGGCCCTCGGGGCGCGGATGCGGTTCCGCGCGGTGATGATGACATCGGTCGCGTTCATCCTCGGGCTGGTGCCGCTGGTCTGGGCGACGGGGGCGGCGCAGATCAGCCGCCGCGACGTCGGCACCTCGGTGTTCGCCGGCATGATCTTCGCGAGCGCCATCGGCATCTTCCTGATCCCGATGCTGTACGTGACGTTCCAGACGATGCGCGAGCGCACGCACGCGCGCTGGCGCCGCAAGCGCCCGCACCCGGCCGAGTGATGAACCTCGAAGCCGAATACAACAACCTCGCCAAGGTTCCGGGCCATCCGGCGATCATCGCCGGCTGGCGCCGCGACGCGGCCTCCTTTCGCGCCGCGCACGCGGATGCCGAGCTCGGCCTCGCTTACGGGCCGGGCGAGCGGCTGCGGCTCGATCTGTTCTGGCCGGCCTCCGGGCGGGCGGCGCCGCTCGCGCTGTTTTTGCACGGCGGCTACTGGCAATCGCTCGATCGCGCGCCGTTCAGCCACATGGCGGCGGGGCTGAACGCGCACGGGGTCGCCGTCGCGGTGCCCTCCTACGATCTCTGCCCGCAGGTGACGGCTCGCCGCGATCGTGGCGGAGATCGAGCAGGCCGCCGCCTTCCTGCATCGTCGCCACGGCCGGCCGATGCTGGCGATCGGCCACTCGGCGGGCGGCCATCTGGCGGCGATGCTGCTGGCGTGGGACGCGCGGGTGGTGCCGGCGGCGCTGCCGATCAGCGGGCTGTTCGACCTCGCACCCCTGATCGAAACGTCGATCAACGCGGCGCTGGGCCTGGATGACGCCGAGGCGCGCCGGCTCTCGCCGCTGCTGCTGCCGCCCCCCGGCGGCCGGCTGCACGCGGTGGTGGGGGGCGAGGAGGGCGCCGAATACACGCGCCAGTCGCGCGAGATCGCCCGCGCCTGGGGCGGCACGTGGGAGAGCGTTGCGGGCGCCGACCATTTCACCGTGCTCGCCCCGCTCGCCGACCCGGCCTCGGCGCTGGTCGCGACCGCGCGCGCGATGGTGCCCGGGCAGGCGCGTCACGCCGCGTGCCGCTCGTGACCGCCCCCGCGGGATGTCAGTGCAAAGGACGGGGCGAGCATTCCGAGCCAGCCTGCCCAAAGGCAATGACGGGATCGGTGGTGCCGCACGTCAGGACTGGGACGTTCTGTGATTGATCCGGAGCTTAGCAAAAGAAAGATTTTTACGCGGATTTATGCTTCACAGCCCGTGCCAACAGCCGGAGATCACTAGAGATAATCGCGATCATGTGCCTTCCGAGCGCCAAAATCTACCTGAAGAGAGTCGGCCGATTTTACATCTTGCTCGGCGGCGCCATCGAGCCTTGCGCCGCCGCGCCGGACCGATCGCCTGAGAGAGGATACGACGCCATCCCGGATCGAGTGGCGCGCGCATTTCTCTCTCGAAGGATGCAATGCCGCCTTCCAGTACAACCATGACGGCAATTGCATGATACCTGGCACGGCGCTTGCTTCTCCTGACTTGATGCTGGCCACGCCATTCCGGCGCTGGCCCGAGGAGAATGAAATGGCCAACATTCGAACACTCCTGCTCGCCGGCGTGGTGGCGGAGTCGGCCTCGCCGGTTCGGTCGGCGCCGCGAACGCCAGCCCGTTCAGCACGGCATTCGGGGTCACTGTCTGGAACTTCAACTGCCCTAACTGCAACATTGGGGACGCTTCGCAGCAGGCCCTGCCGGGCAACCCCGGCATGACGTCGGGCAACCGCGTATATAGCGGCACCTATACCGGCGCGATGAATTTCAACCCGGGCACTGACACGATTGGAGCCTTCTTCGCGTCGGGTGGCGGCACCCTCAGCCCGTCCTTGGGCGGAGCTGCTGGCGACACGTTGAGCACGGGCTCGTCCGGTACCCACACCAACCAGGTCACGACGCTGATGGAGTTCAGCTTCACCATCGGCAGCAGCACGGAAATTATCACGCACGATGACGGTATCAGCCTGTACGCCAGTAGCAACCTGACGACCGACCTTCTCCCGGTGTCCAACTCCGCGCCGACCACAGCCGTACCGGCCGATGTGACACTCGGGGCTGGCAGCTACGACCTCTTCTATCTCGAGGGCAACGGGCTGCCCGCAGTGTTGCAGTTCAACACGACCCCCACCGGGGTCCCCGAGCCCGCCTCTCTGGCGTTGCTCGGCCTTGGATTGGTCGGCCTCGGCGTTGCGCGCCGTGGAAAGGCGCCCCGCGCGTAGGGGTTCATCTAGCAAGTTTGTTGTGGCAGGGCGGCCCTCGGACCGCCCTGTTAGTCTCCGCGACGCCGTCCGCAATATATTGCCCAGCCTGCTGTCGCCCGGCTGCTGCGGCGGGCGCGGTTCCGCGTCGTGATGGGTTCGTTCTCGGGCTGGTGCCCGCGTAGAGCCGTCACACCGCACGCGGGGTGCCGGCGGGAAGGACGGGGCGAGCACACACCGTCACAGTCGGCGAAGGCCGACCACCCACGACCTTCCTGCCGCCAAAAACTCGTGGATACCCGGCCTTCGCTGAGCATGACGAGCTTGGCGGAGGCGGGGATGCCTCAGTCGCAGTCGCAGCCCGGAGTGGGACCGCGATCGCCGCGGACGAGGTGGTGGTCGATCCATTCCGCGACCAGCCGGCGTGCCTCGTTCAGCGATGCCTCGGGGTGGTGGATGCGGTAGAGCGTGGTACAGGCCCGGAACGCGTCAGGGTCGGCCGTGCCGTGGCCGCGCAGGTCGCGATAGGCGGTGATCACGGCACGCTCGCAGCGGCGCGCGATATGGCTGGTATCCCGGCCCAATTTACCCTCGTGATGCGGACAATGCCCGGAGGCAAACGGTAATGTAGCGATCGCGCCGGCGCGCCGCAAGCCGCGGCCAGAATCGCGACGGCGCCCGCAGGCGCCGTCGCTCCGAAGTCCGCTCGTATTCAACCGCGGCGGCGGCGGATGAACCCGAGGCCCACCAGTCCGACGCCCAGAAGTGCCAGCGTCGCCGGCTCCGGCGCCTTGGTGATGTTGATCGTGTCGTTGACGCTGCCCGCACCGGTGGTCGTGATGATGAATTCCGCCGTCTCCGAGTAGGGGGCGGCGAGGCTGGGTGTCGCGTCAACCGAAGTGGCGACCCCGATCGAGGTGAACGTCTCGGAGTCCAGCAACGTGCCGCCGTAGAGCCCATTGCCGGTGTTGATAAAGGTCTTTTCCGCCACCGACGTGACCGCGCCGATGAAGTCGTTGGCCGTGAAGGTGCTGAGGAATTTGTTGATCCCGAGCGGCGAGCTCAGGCCCTGCTCGGTGATGAAGACGTCGAGCGTATGGCCGGCGCCGGCGGTGGTGACGTTGATCGAGTTGCTCAGCAGGTCCGGCTCGGGGTTCGGCGGCGTGCCGGTGCCGCTGATGTTGTTGACGGTGAACGCATCGAACGAACCGGAAAAGAACGCGTTCCCGTTTCCGGTCGCGACGGTGGTGACGCCCCCTCCGTCCTGCGCCAGGCCGATACTGATCAGGTCCGCGTGCGCCGCGGCGAGCGCGCCGCTGAGCCCAAGAGCCGCGGTTGCGAGAAGTAGGCTGCGCATCGAATTTACTCCCATTTCGTGCGCCTCTGCGCACCGCTTGCCGCCTGAACCCCTACGCAACCCCTTCTCCAGCGAGCCGGAGTTTACCAGCGTAGGCCAGGCACGCACGGCTTGAAGCAAGGCGCGTGCCACCCTTGTTATTCAACCGGTTAGACCGCAGCGGACGCAATTTTGCGGATCAGGTGTAAAATTCTCCGACGCCGAAACCGCAGCATTCCATGGCAGTCGCAGTTCAATCGTGTGGATTATGATGCGTTATCAGCAGGTTGCTTGATACGGCTTAGCAATTGCAGGTTGTCGGAACTTTGGACACATTCGCCCGATCCGATTCTTCATGGTCGGCTCACGGGTCGCGCCGAAGGCCTGCCCCACCGTCATAGTCGGCGAAGGCCGACCATCCACGGCTTCGCTACGTGCCGACAGAAAGACGTGGACACTCGGCCTTCGCCGAGCATGACGGGGACACGGGCAAGCCCGGCACCGTCATGATCGGCGAGGCCGACCTCGCCCTCACCCCGCCCGCACGATCTCCGCCAGCGCCCGCCCGACCTCGGCCGTCCCCGCCTGCCCGCCCATGTCGCGCGTCCGCGGGCCGCCATCGGTCAGCAGACCCTCGATCGCGCGCACGATCGCCGCCCCCGCCGCCGCCTCGCCCAGATGCTCCAGCAGCAGCGCCGCCGACCACACCTGGCCGATCGGGTTGCAGATGCCGCGCCCGGCGATGTCCGGCGCCGAGCCGTGGACCGGCTCGAACATCGAGGGATGCGCCCGCTCGGGGTTGATGTTCGCCGAGGGCGCGATGCCGATCGACCCCGCCACCGCCGGGCCAAGATCGGACAGAATGTCGCCGAACAGGTTCGACCCAACGACCACGTCGAACCAGTCCGGGTGCTGGACGAAATGCGCGCACAGGATGTCGATGTGGAACTGCGCCGTCTTCACGTCCGGGTAGTTTCGCGCCATCAGCGCGAACCGCTCGTCCCAGTACGGCATCGTCATCGTGATGCCGTTCGACTTGGTGGCCGAGGTGAGGTGGCGGCGCGGCCGCGTGCGCGCCAAGCTCGAAGGCGTAGCGGAGAATCCGGTCCACGCCCTGGCGGGTGAACACGCTCTGCTGGGAGACGAACTCCCGCTCGGTGCCCTCGAACATCCGGCCGCCGACGCTGGAATACTCGCCCTCGGTGTTCTCGCGCACGACGTAGAAGTCGATGTCCGCCTCGGTCCGGCCGGCGAGCGGCGTGCGCGCACCCGGCATCAGCCGGCACGGGCGCAGGTTCACGTACTGGTCGAAGCCGCGGCGGATCGGGATCAGCAGCCCCCACAGCGACACGTGGTCCGGCACCCCCGGAAATCCGACCGCGCCGAGCAGGATGGCGTCGCTCTCGCGCAGGCGGTCGAGCCCGTCCGCCGGCATCATCGCGCCAGTGCGGTGCCAGGTCTCGCACGACCAGTCGTAGTGGGCGTAGTCGAGCGTGAAGCCGAACCGCGCGGCGGCCGCATCCAGCACGCGGATGCCCTCGGGCACGGTCTCCTTGCCCGATGCCATCGCCGGGGATGGCGGCGATGCGATAGCGCCGCCTCTGCTGCTCATGCTCGGCCCTGACGTCAGCCAGTTCTTCCAGCACCGCGTTCGCACCGGCCTTCTGCGGCAAAACCCGTTTCAGCAGTTCGTCGCTCATCGTCGTCCCTCGCGGCCGCAGCCTAGCATGGCGCTCGCCGCCCTCAACCGTGCGGTTCGCGCGATGGACGCGCCGCCCGCCCGAGACTACGAGAGTGGAACCGGCGGAGGGCACCAATGGCAACGCTGCACATGACCGAATGGGACCGCGACGCGGCGCTCACCACGGCGCGCATCCTATTGGAAATAAAGGCGGTCAATTTCCGCCCTGACGAGCCCTATACCTTCACCTCCGGCTGGAAGTCGCCGGTCTATATCGATTGCCGCAAGATCATCGCCTTCCCCCGCGCCCGTGCTCGCGTCTGCGAACTCGGCGTCGAGAAGATCGAACGCCATATCGGCTACGAGACGATCGAGGCGGTGGCCGGCGGCGAGACCGCGGGCATCCCGTTCGCCGCCTGGATCGCCGACCGGCTCGGCGCGCCGATGGCCTACGTCCGCAAGCAGGCCAAGGGGTTCGGCCGCAACGCGCTGATCGAGGGCGACGTGCCGGAAGGCAAGCGCACCCTGCTGGTCGAGGACCTGACCACCGACGGCCAGTCCAAGATCCGCTTCGCCCAGTCGCTCCGCGACGCCGGGGCGATCGTCAACCACACCTTCGTCGTGTTCTATTACGGCGTCTTCCCCGGCAGCTTCGAGCAGCTCGCCGCGATGGACATCGCACTGCACCATCTCTGCACGTGGTGGGACGTGCTGGAGGCGTGCCGCGACCGCCCGTATTTCTCCCCGAGCGCGCTCGCCGAAGTGCGGCGCTTCCTCGAGAACCCGCTCGCCTGGTCGGCCGAGCATGGCGGCGTCGCCTCGGCCGAGGAGGCGGCGGAGCGCCGCCGCACTGCTTCCGGCTAGCTCGGCGCCGGCTCGCTCAGCGGATCGTGCCGTAGGACGGGGCGCCGATCCCCGGACACGAGCACGGCGCGCCGGCCGGTCCCTGCGCCGGCAGCGTGCAGGTATAGAAGCCCGCATAGCAGGTGTAGCCGTAACCGGCAGCGACGCTTCCGGGCGGCGGAACCGCGGCCGGATAGCCGACGCAGCCGCCGAGGGCGCCGAGCAGCGCCAGCGCCGCCGCCGCGCCGAGGCGCGCGCATCGTGAGCGGGGGATGGGGTCGAGCGCATCAGGCATCGCCAAGCTCCTCTGTCCGCACCCGAACCGTAAGCGGCGACCGCGATCGCGGCAAGCCGCGGATTTGTCACGGAACCGGCAACCCCGCCCTCTGCTATAGTCCCGATGCACTACGCGGCCCTCGCCACCGACTACGACGGCACCATCGCCCATGACGGCGTGGTCGATCCGCCGACGATCGCGGCGCTGGAACGCCTGCGCGCCTCCGGCCGGCGCCTGGTCCTCGTCACCGGCCGCGAGCTGCCCGACCTCGCCCGTGTCATGCCCCGGCTCGACCTCTTTGATCGCGTCGTCGCCGAGAACGGCGCGCTGCTCTACCGCCCGGAGACCCGCGCGGAGCGGCTGCTCGCCGAGCCGCCCCCGCCCGCCCTGGTCGAGCGCCTGCGCGCCGCCGGCATCGTCCCGCTCTCGGTCGGCCGCGTCATCGTCGCGACCTGGGAACCCAACGAGGCCCGCGTGCTGGCGGCGATCCACGCGCTCGGCCTCGAATGGCAGATCACCTTCAACAAGGGCGCCGTGATGGTCCTCCCCGCCGGGATCTCGAAGCAGAGCGGGCTGCGCGCGGCGCTGGCCGAACTCGAGATCGGCCCCCTCAACTGCGCGGGCGTGGGCGATGCCGAGAACGACCTTGCCATGCTCGACCTGTGCGGGGCCAAGGTCGCGGTCGCCAATGCGCTCCCCTCGGTGCGCGAAACCGCCGATCTGGTCACGCAGGGCGCGCGCGGGGAAGGCGTCGCCGAGCTGGTGGACAGGGTGATCGCAACCGACCTCGCCGAGATCGACCGCGCCTCCGCACGCCGCCAGGTGCCGCTCGCCGCAGCCGAGGACGGCCGGGAGATGCTGCGCATCGCCGCCCACCGCGAGACCATGCTGCTCGCCGGCGTCTCCGGCGGCGGCAAGACCGCGCTGACCGTGGGCCTGCTGGAGCGCGTCGCCGACGCCGGGTTCCAATTCTGCGTCGTCGATCCCGAGGGCGACTACGACGGCATGGGCCAGGCGGTCACGGAGGGCACGCAGACGCAGCCGCCGGTGGTCGGCCACGCGATCGAGCTGCTGCGCAAGACCGGCGCCAGCGTCACCATCAACCTGCTCGGGCTGACGCTGCGCGACCGGCCGGCGTTCCTCGCGAGCCTGGTGCCCGAGCTGCTGCGTCTTCGCGCCCGCACCGGGCGGCCGGATTTCGTGGTGATCGAGGAGGCGCACCACCTGCTGCCGCGCGACGCGGACCCGGCCGGCACGGTGCTGCCGCCCGATGTCGAGGGCGTGCTGTTCGTCACCGTCCATCCGCAATCGGTGGCCCGGCGCGTGCTCGACTGCGCCGGGCGCATCCTTGCGGTGGGCCCCGAGCCGGGCGATGCGCTCGACACCTTCTGCCGCGCCGCCGGACTGCCGGAGCCGCGGGTCGCGGGCGAGCTGGAGACCGGGCTGCTGCTGACGCTCAGCCGCGACGACCCGGTGCCGCGCCGCCTGCGCGTGATCCCCGGCGCCGCTTTGCACCGGCGGCATGTACGCAAATACGCCGAGGGCACGTTGCCGGAGGACCGCAGCTTCTTTTTCCACGGTCCGGATGGGCGGCTGAACCTGCGGGCAACGAATCTCGACACGTTCTTGCAGCTCGGCGACGGTATCGACGAGCCGAGCTGGGAGTTCCATCGCCGTCGCGGCGACTACTCGCGCTGGATCGGCCTCGCGATCAAGGATGCCGATCTCGCCCGCGAGATCGCCGCCGTCGAGCAGGACGCCTCGCCCCCGGCCGCGGCGCGCGCAGCACTGCGCCAGGCGATCGAACGCCGCTACACGCTGCCGGCGTGATCCGGTTCAGCCGATCCCGGCGAGCACCGCCACGATGGCGGCGGGCACCGCCAGGGCCCAGTATTGTGCAAGCGCGTAACCACCCGCGCCGCAAGCGCAGCCGATCGCGAAGGCGGCCACGGCGGGCAGTTGCGAGCGCAGCCGCTGGCGCACCTTCGCATCCGCCGGGCTGCTCGCGAGCCGCGCGAGATCGACCGCGACCTGCGAGAGATTGCCGGTCATGGCGGTGGTGGGGGGGCCCGGCGGCACGCCGAGGCGGTTCACCGCGTTCTGCACCGCCATCGCCGCCACGCCGATCATGCCCAGCAGCGGCAGCGACGACGTGCCCGGCCGCGGTGCGCCGACCCACGCACCGCCGAGCATGAAGGCGGCGAGCAGTGCCGCCTGCGCCCCCTGCAATGCCCGGACCGCGCCGCGTCCCGGCGCTCCGCGCCGGGTCACGGCCAGGCTGCAGCAGGCGGCGACGAGGACGAACACCGGGATCGAAAGCACGCGGCCGAGCTCACCCGGCCGGTTCACGCCCACGAACATCAGCACGAAATTGCCGGTGACGTGGGTGGTGAACAGGCCGAGGGCGAGATAGCCCAGCGTGTCCACCCAGCCGGCGACGAAGCTGTACGCCGTGGTCGCGACAAGATCGCGCCGTGCCTGGAGGTCAGCGACCGGCACGGCGCCCGCCGCGCGACGCCCTCGATGCGGCGCCGCCGCGCTATTGCGGCTCGGCGATCGGCGGCGGCTGGTGCGCGCGCACCGGCGGCAGCGCGCCCTCCCAGCGCTCCACTTCGATCAGGCAGCTCTGCGCCGACGGCCCCTGGCCGAGCCGCGAGGTTCCCACATCCTGGGTCAGCACGTTCGGATTGCCGTGCACGCACAGGCTGCCCGCGACACCCGGCTCCGCCGGATCGAGCCACGCCCCGGTCGCCAGCACCGCGACCCCGCGCAGCATCTCGCGCGTGGTGCGCAGCCCGGCCAGGCACGCGCCGCGGTCGTTGAAGGCGCGCACCACGTCGCCCGCGGCGAGGCCGCGCTCCGCCGCGTCATCCTCGTGCATCAGGATCGGCTCGCGCCCGGCGATCTTGCTGGCGAGGCTCACCTCCGCCTGGTCGAGCTGCCCGTGCAGCCGCGTCTCGGGCTGCGGCGTCAGCAGATGCAGCGGAAAGCGCGCGGCCAGGGCCGCGCCCAGATACTCGCGCGGCGCGCGCCAGGCCGGATGGCCCGGGCAGTCGTCGTAGCCGAAGCCCGCGATCGTCTCGCTCTCGATCTCGATCCGGCCCGAGGGCGTCGCCAGCGGGTGCGCCACGGGGTCGGCGGCGAACTCCGCGAACGGCACGAAATGCCGCTCCGGCGCCGGCACCTCGACATGCCCCGCTTCCCAGAACGCCTCGAACTCCGGCAGCGCCACGTCCTCGCGCGCGGCGGCGGCGCGGGCGGTGCCATACAGCGCCCGCAGCCAGGCCGGCGCGTCGCGCTGCTCGGTGAAGCGATCACGCACCCCGAGCGCATCGGCGATGTCGGCGAAGATCGCGAAGTCGTCGCGCGCCTGCGCCTGCGGCGGGATCGCGCGCTTCATCGCCAGGATGAAGCGGTCGCGCGCCGCCGAGGCGATGTCGTCGCGCTCCAGCGTCGTGGTCGCCGGCAGCACGATATCGGCATGGCGCGCCAGCGCGGTCCACCACGGCTCGTGCGCCACGATGGTCTCGGCCCGCGCCCAGCCGCGCAGCAGCCGGTTCAGGTCCTGGTGGTGGTGCAGCGGATTGCCGCCGGCCCAGTAGATCAGGCGTGCGTCGGGGTAGTGCCGCCGGCGGCCGTTGAACTCGTACTCTTCGCCCGGCCGCTCCAGCATCTCGGTCACGCGCGCGACCGGGATGGCACTGTTGGCCGGGTTGCGCAGCGCCGGCAGCGAGACCGACGGGATCTCGGCCCGCGCCTCGCCCATCCCCGCGATGCTGCCGAGACCGAAGGCGACCCCCTGCCCCGGCTTGCCGATGCCGCCGAGCAGCGAGGCGAGTGCCACCAGCGCCCAGAACGGCTGCTCGCCGAACTCGGCGCGTTGCAGCGACCAGTTGGCGGTCAGCATCGTGGGCACCGCCGCGCAGTCGCGCGCGAGCTGCGTGATGGTCGCGGCGGGGAGGCCGGTGATGGCCGCCGCCCAGTCCGGCGTGCGGGTCGCGGCCTCGGCCCGCAGAGTTTCGAAGCCGACCGTGCAGCGCGCCAGGAAGTCGTGGTCGATGCGGTCCTCGGCGATCAGCACGTGCGCCATCGCGAGCATCATCGCGGTATCGGTGTTGGGCCGGATCGGCAGCCACTCGGCGCCGATTTCGGCGGGCATGTCGCCGCGCACCGGCGAGATGCTGACGATCCGCACGCCCGCCGCGGCCGCCTCGCGCAGCCGCCGCCCCATCGCGTGCGTGCCCGAGCCGCCGGAGGCGATCTGGCCGTTGCGCAGCAGGATGCCGCCGAAGCAGACCAGCAGCTTCGCATTCGCCGTGATCGCGCGCCAATCGACCACCGGCCCGGCCACCGCCTCCAGATCGCCCAGGATGTGGGGCAGCAGCGTCATGCCGGCGGCGAAGGAGTAGTTGGCAACCTGGCCGGTGAACCCGCCGCTCGCCGCCAGCATCCGGTGGAGCTGGCTGCGCGCGTGGTGGAACCGTCCCGCCGACGACCAGCCGTAGCTGCCGCCGAACACGCTCGCCGGCCCGTGCTCGGCGCGCACGCGGGCGAGTTCGTCGGCAACCAGCCGGGTCGCCTCGTCCCAGCCGATCGGCACGAACGGATCGCCGCCCCGCGCCTCTCCGCGCGACGCGCCGCCCGGCCGCCAGCCGCGCCGGATGTAGGGCCGGTCGATGCGGCAGGCGGCATGGACCGCCGAGGGGATGCTGCGCAGCAGCGGCGGCGGCGCCTCGTCGCCGGCGAACGGACGGATGCCGACCACGCGGCCCGCCGCGGTCTCGGCCTCGAAGGCGCCCCAATGGGCGGCGTGTGCAATCCGGCTCATCGCCGGAAAATGCGCCGCCGCCCGCCCGCCGTCCAGACGGTCGCCAGCGCACGACCGGAAGCGACCACAATGATGCCCAAAACGGCGGCCGATTTCGTGATGCAGCGTGCGGGCGCCCTTCACGTTTATGCCATGAACCCGGCGCAGGGTCCGCGCGAAGGGATGCCAGGAGCAGGTCGCCATGATGCGGGAAGCACTGAAACTGGTCGCCGGCGCGGCGATCCTGGGACTGGCGGGCTGCGCCGCCTATCCGCCCTATGGCGGCGCCTACGCCTATAACGGCGGCTACGCCCCGGCGGGCGGCTATTATGGCGGCGGCTACTACGGCGATGGCTATGCGGCTCCCGCCTATGGCTACGCGCCGCCGGTCTATGCTCCGGCCTATGGCGGCGTGGGGATCGGCATTTTCGGCGGCGGCTGGGGCGGCTGGCACGGCAACGACTGGCACGGCAACGACTGGCACGGCAACGACTGGCACGGCAGGACGACTGGCACGGCGGCGACTGGCACGGCGGCGGATGGCATGGCGGCCAGACCGCATTCCAAGCCCCACGTCCGACGCCGCTGCCGCACATTGCCCCCGTGCCGCATTTCGCGCCTCCGCCCCGCCCCGCTCCGCCGTTCCGCGGCGGCGTGGACTGGCACCTGTCGCCGGGTAGCGAAGGGGCGCGCTGAGGGCACGACAGCGCCGCGGTCGGGCGGGGTTTCGGCATCGGGGGGCCGCGGCTAGACTGCGGCCATCCCGCCCCAGGAGTTCTGCCGATGACCCCGCCCCGCGCCAATTCCGCCGCCGCCCGCGACATCGCCAACGCGCTGCACCCCTACACCGACCTGCGCGCGCATCTCGAAACCGGGCCGACGATCATCACCCGCGGCAAGGGCGTGCGCGTCTGGGACGATACCGGCAAGGACTACATCGAGGGCGTCGCCGCCCTGTGGTGCGCCTCCCTCGGCTTCGACAACGAGCGGCTGGCGAAGGCCGCCTATCACCAGCTCCAGAAGCTGCCGTTCTATCACTCGTTCACGGCCAAGTCGCACGAGCCGATGATCGATCTCGCCGAGATGCTGATCGCCCGCGCGCCGGTGCCGATGAGCAAGGCCTTCTTCGCCAATTCCGGCTCCGAGGCGAACGACAGCGCGATCAAGATGGTCTGGTACTTCAACAACGCCGTGGGCCGGCCGCAGAAAAAGAAAATAATCGGCCGCATCAAGGGCTATCACGGCATCACCATCGCGTCCGGCTCCCTCACCGGCCTGCCCGCGAACCACCGCAGCTTCGACATCCCGCTGCCCGGCTTCGTCCACACCATCACCCCGCACTACTATCACGGCGCCGAGCCGGGCGAGAGCGAGGAGGCGTTCGCGAGCCGCTGCGCCGACGAGCTCGAGAAGCTGATCCAGGCCGAGGGTCCCGATACCGTCGCCGCGATGTGGGCGGAGCCGATCATGGGCGCGGGCGGCGTGATCGTGCCGCCGCGCACCTATTACGAGAAGATCCAGGCGGTGTGCCGCAAGTACGACGTGCTGTTCGTCGCCGACGAGGTGATCTGCGGCTTCGGCCGCACCGGCTCCTACTGGGGCTGCCAGAGCCTCAACATCGAGCCCGACATCCTCACCTGTGCCAAGGCGCTGTCGGCCTCCTACCTGCCGATCAGTGCCGTGATGGTGAACGAGCGCGTGTTCCAGGGTCTCGCCGACGAGAGCCACAAGATCGGCACCTTCGGCCACGGCTTCACCTATTCCGGCCACCCGGCGTCGGCCGCGGTCGCGGTCGAGACGCTCAAGATCTACGACGAGATGGACGTCGTGGCCCACGTGCGCGAGGTCGGTGCCACGATGCAGGACGGGCTGCGGCGCCGCTTCGCCGGGCACGAGCTGGTGGGCGAGGTGCGCGGCATGGGCCTGATCGGCGCGGTCGAGCTGGTGGAGGATCGTGCGACGCACCGCAACTTCGACCCGGCCGCCAAGGTCGGCGCCCGCCTGGCCAAGCTGTGCGAGGCCAACGGCGTGATCACCCGCGCCTGCACCGGCGACGCGCTCGCCTTCAGCCCGCCGCTGATCATCACCGCCGCCGAGATCGACGAGATGCTCGACCGCGTCAGCCGCGCCCTCGACGAGCTGACCGTGCAACTCCGGCGGGAGCGGATCACCGCAGTCGCGTAACCAGCCCGGCGCGTAACCCGCCCGGGCCCATAACGGTTTCGTTACGAATTATTTATCCGCCGGGGCGCAACAACCGATTGCGCCCCGCCCGGTGCGGTTCCAAGAAGGGCGGGTGAACGCGCGGGCGGCCAACCGTCCGCGCGACATGCTTTTTGTCGGTTTTCGGATTGCGGCACGGCGATGAGGGGTTTTGCGGGCAGCACGGGTCCGGCGGGCAAGCCCGCAACCCGTGACCGGACCACCCGGCCGGAGCGCGCACGGCGCGCGCTCGGCGAGGCGGTGCTGCACGCCCCGCAGACGCTGCGGGCGCTGGTCCGCGCCGATGAGATCTGGCTGGTCGCCCTCGCCGCCGGGGTGGGCGTCCTCTCGGGCCTGATGGTGGTGGTGATGAACACCCTCACCCAGCTCGCCCACGAGGTCCTGTTCCAGTTGCCGCCCGGTGAACGGCTCTCGGGCATGGTCTCGCTCGACGCCCGAGCGCGCGGTCGCCGTGCCGATCCTGGGCGGCCTGCTGATGGGCGCGCTGGGCCTGGCGCTCGCCCGGTGGTGGCCGCGGCGCGCGACCGACCCGATCGAGGCCAACGCGCTCTACGGCGGGCAGATGTCGGTGATCGACAGCCTGATCGTCGTCGTCCAGTGCATGATCTCCAACGGCGGCGGCGCCTCGGTGGGGCTGGAGGGCGGCTACGCCCAGATCGGCGGCGCGTTCGGCTCCAAATCCGGCCGCAGCTTCCGGGTGCGCCGCAGCGATCTGCGGGTGCTGGTCGGCTGCGGCGCCGGCGGCGCCATCGCGGCCGCGTTCAACGCCCCGCTCACCGGCGCCTTCTACGGCTTCGAGTTGGTGATCGGCACCTATACGCTGGCAACCCTCGCCCCGGTGGTGATGTCGGCCATCGCCGCGGTGCTGACCGATCGGCTGCTGACCGGCGGCGCCCCCAGCTTCGACATCCGCGTGCCCAGCGTGATCGAGCCGATCGACTACCTGCCGATCCTCGCACTCGGCATGATCTGCGCCCTGGTCGGCATCGCCATCATGCGCGGGGTGACGCTGATCGAGGAAGGCTTTCGCCGCTCCAAGCTGCCGGCCTGGCTGCGACCGGCGCTGGGCGGCGTCGTGATCGGCCTGTTCGGGCTGATCTCGCCGCACGTCCTCTCCTCCGGCCACGAGGCGCTGCGCGTCTCGCTCGATGCGCCCTATTCGCTCAGCTTCGTGGCGCTGCTGCTGGTCCTGAAATCCTGCGCCTCGGCGGTCTCGCTCGGCTCGGGGTTCCGCGGCGGCCTGTTTTTCGCCTCGCTGTTCCTCGGCGCGCTGGTCGGCAAGCTGTTCGCCGGCGTGCTCGCCCTGATTACCGTGCAGCAGGCGTTGCCGCCGGTCGTGTGCGCGGTGGTCGGCATGAGCGGGTTGGCGGTCGCGATCATCGGCGGGCCGCTGACGATGGCGTTCCTGGCGCTGGAGAGCACCGGCAGCCTGCCGATGACGGTCGCGGTGCTGGCCGCCTCGGTGGTGTCGTCGCTCACGGTGCGGCGCACCTTCGGCTACTCCTTCGCCACCTGGCGCTTCCACCTGCGCGGCGAGGCGATCCGCAGCGCCGTCGATATCGGCTGGATGCGCAACCTTACCGTGGGCCGGATGATGCGGCGCGAAATCCGCACCGTGCGCGCCGACACGCCGCTCGCCGCGTTCCGGCGCGACTACCCGCTGGGTGCCAGCCAGCGCGTGATCGCGGTTGACGAGAAGGATCGCTATGGCGGCATCGTGCTGGTCTCGGAGGCGCACGCTGTGGACGAGGAGGTCACGCGGGTGTCGGAAATCGTGCATTTCCCGAAAACCGTGCTGCTGCCGCAGATGACGATCAAGGAGTCGGTCGCGATGTTCGAGACCGCCGAGAGTGACGCGCTCGCGGTGGTGGACGGCGCCGAGACGATGCGGGTGATCGGGATGCTCACCGAGCAATACGCGCTCCGCCGCTACAGCGAGGAGCTGGACCGCCGCCGGCGGGAGCTGTCGGGGGAGTAGCACCAAAGTCCCCTCCCCTTGCGGGAGGGGGTTGGGGGAGGGGTGTCGCCGCACCGAGATTGGGGCGTCGCGAACTGATCAGCCGGGCGGCGGCACGCCGAGCGCGCTGGCCGTGGCACCGATCGCGGCCCAGGTCTCCGGCTGCAACGGGATGCCGTCGCGCAGCCGCCGAGCGCGGGTGCGCGCCTCCGGCTCGCCGGGCACCAGCACCTCGCCGCCGGGCGTCGCCGGACGGGACGCCTTGACGTAGGCGGCATAGTCGCGCGCCGCCTGCTCGAACCGCTGGGCGCCGAACGCGCCGGGACGGAGGTAGATCGACAGCATCCCGTTGGCGATGCCGCCGCGCCGGCCGCCCGGGATCGGCCCCGAGGTGCCGCCGCCGGTCAGGCAGCCGGCCAGGATCTCGCACATGAAGGCGACCCCCGAACCCTTGTGCTCGCCGAACGCGCGCAGCGCCCCGGCGCCGGCGCCGGGATCGCGAAGACGGGTGCCCTCGATCTCGCCGTAGAGGATGCGCGGGTCGGCGGAGAGGGTGCCGTCCGGTGCGATCAGCGCACCCTCGGGCACCGGCTTGCCGCCATTGGACGCGACCAGCACCTTGCCTTCGGCGACCAGCGACGTCGCCATGTCGAGCAGCAGCGGCGGCCCGTCCGGCTGCGGCACGGCGATGCAGAACGGATTGGTGGAGAAGCGCCGATCGACGCCGCCGAACGGCGCCACCAGCTCGCCGCGCCAGACGTTGACGAAGTGGATCGAGACCAGGCCGGCCTCGGCCGCGCGCTCGCCCCAGTCGCCGATGCGCCCGAGATGGCCGGAGTTGCGCAGCGCCACCACCGCCATGCCCCCCACTTGCGCGCGGGCGATGCCGAGATCGACCGCGAGCGGCCCGATCGTCTGGCCGAAGCCGAGATTGCCGTCGGCGACCGCGTGGGTCGGCCCTTCGGCGACGATCGTGAGCGTCTGTCCGGCGCGCACGTGGCCCTCGCGCAGCCACTGCACGTAGCGCGGCGCGCGGATCACGCCGTGGCTGTCATGGCCGGCGAGGTTGGCGGAGAGCAGATAGCGGGCAATGCGGCCGGCCTCCTCGGCTTCGCATCCGGCGGCGCCGAAGATGGCGGCGATGTAGGTGCGCAAGGTCTCGACCGGGACAGTGACGGCCCCGGCGTCGGACATCGTCTTCATGTCAAGCACCCTTGCAACGTCATGGTCGGCCCCCGGGTCGGGCCGAAGGCCCGCCCGAGGACAGGCTCCGGCCGACCATCCACGACTTCACGCGCCGCCGGCAAGTCGTGGATGGCCGGGACAAGCCCGGCCATGACGGGCTGGCAGCCGTCACGACATACTTCCGCCGCGGTCAGACCACGCGGCCCGAATCCGGCTCGATCAGGTGCATCTGGTTCATGTCGGCGGCGAACGGCATCACCTCGCCCGGCTCGGCGCGCACCGCGGGATCGACGCGGGCGCAGATCGGCGCGCCCTCGATGAAGAAATGCACCAGCGTCTCCATCCCCATCGGCTCGGTGACATCGACCCGCTGGTCGAGCCGCCCGACCCCCGGCTTGGGGTTGTCGTGATGCTCGGTCAGGTGCTCGGGGCGCAGCCCGAGCAGCATCTGGCGGTCCTTGTAGGGGCCGTAGCGGTCCACGCGGGCGGGCGGCACCGGCAGCGTCTGGCCGTCCGCCAGCTTCAGCGCGAGCGCATTCCCGGTGGCCTCGACGCGCACCGCGATGAAGTTCATCGCCGGCGAGCCGATGAACCCGGCCACGAAGCGTGTCGTCGGATGGTGGTAGAGTTCCTGCGGCGCCCCCACCTGCTCGATGATGCCGCCGTTCATCACCACCACGCGGTCGGCGAGCGTCATCGCTTCCACCTGGTCGTGGGTGACATAGACGGTGGTGGTGCGCACCGTCTGATGCACCTTCTTGATCTCGGTGCGCATCTGCACGCGCAGCTTGGCATCCAGGTTGGACAGCGGCTCGTCGAACAGGAACACCTTCGGATGGCGCACGATCGCGCGGCCCATCGCGACCCGCTGGCGCTGGCCGCCGGAGAGCGCCTTGGGCTTGCGCGCGAGCAGCGAGCCGATGTCGAGGATGCGCGCCGCCTCGTCCACCCGCTGCTTGATCTCGGGCCTGGGCATCTTCCGCAGCTTGAGCCCGAACGCCATGTTGTCGAACACGCTCATATGCGGATACAGCGCATAGTTCTGGAACACCATCGCGATGTCGCGGTCGCGCGGCGGGACGTCGTTGACCACGTCGCCGCCGATCCAGATCTCGCCGGCGCTGATCTCCTCCAGCCCCGCGATCATGCGCAGCGTGGTCGATTTGCCGCAGCCCGACGGGCCGACCAGGACCACGAACTCCTCGTCGGCGATTTCGAGGTCGATGCCCCGCACGGCCTGCACGCCGCCTTCGTATTCCTTGACGACCTTGCGGACGGATACCTGCGCCATGCGTGTCTTATCCTTTCGTCGCACCGGCGGTCAGGCCGGCAACATAGTAGTCCATCAGGAAGGCGTAGATGATGATCGGCGGCGCCGCGGCGAGCACGTTGCCGGCCATGATCTTGCCCCATTCGAACACGTCGCCGCGCACCAGGTCGCTCACCACCCCCACCGTCAGCACCATCTGGTCAGAGCTATACAGGAACGCCAGCGGATAGAGGAAGGCGCCCCAGGAGACGGTGAAGGCGAAGATGGTCGCCGCGATGATGCCGGGCAGGGCCACGGGGATGAAGATCTTGAACAGCATCTGCATCCACGTGGCACCGTCGATCAGCGCCGCCTCGTCCAGCTCCTTTGGGATCGAAGAGAAATAGCCGATCATGCACCAAGTGCAGAACGGCACCGATAGCGTCGGCAAGGTCAGCACCAGCGACCAGGCGTTGTTGAGCAGCCCGACCCCGCCGACCACCTTGAACAGCGGCAGGAACAGCAGCGCCGGCGGCACGAGATAGGTGAGGAACACCCCCGTCGCCAGTCCCTGGCTGCCCCAGAAACGCATCCGCGCCAGGCTGAACGCGGCGAGCACCGACATCACCAGCGTGACCGCCACCACGGCGATCGTCACCTTGATGGTGTTCCAGTAGTACATCTGGAAGTTGTGATTGGTGATCAGCTCGATGTAGTTCGACAGCGTCGCTTGGTGCGGATACCACGGGCTGCCATGCTGCGCCGAGATCTCGCCGGAAGTCTTGAGGCTGGTGACGATCGTGTAATAGGGGGGGACGAGGAAAGCGAACACGAACACCGCCAGCGCTGCGTAGCTGCCCCACAGCGCCCAGCGGCGGCGCTGTGCCTGGCTGGCGTGGCGGTGCCGCGGGCGCAGCGTGCCGGCGGTCGCGGCGGCGCCGCTCATCCCATGATCTCCCGGCTGCGCCGAGTCACGCCACGGAGCACGAAGAACGCCACCACCGCGAGGATCGGCAGCATGAACAGGCTGGTGGCCGCACCCAGCGGGATGTCGCCGGACTCGATGCCGACGTTGAAGGCGTAGGTGGAGAAGATGTGCGTCTGGTTCTGCGGCCCGCCGGCAGTGAGGATGCGGACCACGTCGAAATCGGCGAGGGTGACGATCAGGCTGAACAGCATGGTGATCGAGATGATGTTGCGCATCAGCGGCAGAGTCACAAAGCGCATCCTCTGCAGCCAGCCGGCGCCGTCGATCGCGGCCGCCTCGTAGAGCTGCTCGGGCACCGATTTTAGCGCCGCGAGATACATGATCATGAAGAACGGCATCCCGTACCAGGTGTTCACCACGACGGTGCAGAGCCGCGCCGACCATGCATGGCCTAGCCAGGAGACTTGCGGCAGCCCGAGCTGGGCCAGGACCCAATTGAACGCCGAATAGGACGGATCGAACATCCACCACCAGCCAAGCGTTGACAACGCCTCGGGGATCACCCAGGGCACCAGCAGCAGGCCGCGCCAAATGCGCTGGCGCCGGCTCGGGACGTTGTGCATCAGGTTGGCGAGCGTGAAGCCGATGATCGCCTTCAGCACCACCGCGGTGCCGGCGAAGAACACGCTCTGCCAGATCACCATGCGAAAGGTCTGGCGCGCCAACAGGAAGCTGTAGTTGCTCAGGCCCTCCCAGGCCGTCATGTGCCGGTTGAGCAGGCTGAGATAGATCGCGTAGCAGGTCGGATAGACCATCAGGCCGAGGACCAGCAGGATCAGCGGCAGCGCCATCAGGAAGGCCAGCGTGGAACGCCGGTGCGCCAGCACGTAGAGCGTGCCGCGCCGCCCCCGGCCGCGCCTCGCCGCGGCCTGGATACCAAGCGGGACCGAGGTGCCGTCGGCCATGTCAGCCATCCTCTCGCGCTCGGCCGGCGATAGCGACGGGCCCGGGCAACCGCGCGCCCGGCCCGCCCGCCTCTCAGCGCCCGCTCCGCGCCCTAGGACCGGGCCCCGTCATTGCGAGGACCGCGAGCGCGCTCTTGCGCGCGCGGTGGAACGAAGCAATCCAGGCCTGCCGCACGGCGCTGCCGCCGGGATCGCCACGCCGCCAAGCGGCGGCTCGCGACGAAGTCCATGTTTCGCTCTCCACCGAGTCCGGACACTAGCGCATGTAGCCTTCGATCTCGTTGTGTGCCCAGGCGAGCACCTGCTCCATCGACTGCTTCTGGAACGTGTATTTCGCGATCATCACGGTGTGGACGGCTTGGTTGTACATCTGCACCGCGACGTCGGGCGGCGCCTCCATGGCGGTGATGTGCGGCTTGGCGTCGTGCCAGGACCGGATCGGGTAGTTGTACACGGTGCCCTTCGGCGGCTCGACCTCGGACCAGATCTGGAAGTTGTCCATGCTGTCGAACGGCGGGATGTCGTAGCCCACCACCACGTTGTCGCGCGCCTCCACCTGCGGGCGCTCCATCAGGTAGGTGATCAGTTCCTTGGCCGCAGTCTTGTTGGGGCTGAAGTTCCACAAGCCCCAGAAATACGGCAGATAGGGAACGTAGCGCCCCTTCGTACCGGCCGGGCTCGAGAAGGTCCAGCAATCCGCCGCCACCTGCGGCGCATCGCGCTTTGCCACCGCCCAGGCCGAGGGCGGGTTGAAGATCAGGGCACTCTTACCCGAGATCAGCGCCCGGTTGTTGGACGCGTCGTCGTAGCTCAGCGTGTCCGGCGCGAGGAACGGCTGCAACTTCTTAAAATAATCGAGCACCTGCCGGACCTGGTCGGTCTTGATCGTGATGTTGCCCTTCTCATCCACCAGGGTCGCGCCGAAGGCGGCGAACACGCCGCCGACGAAATCGACCGAGTCCGTGGTCTGGCCGAGGCCGATGCCGTACGGCATCCCCGCCTTCTTGCACGCCGGCCCGAGCGCCAGCAATTTATCGTAAGTCCAGTCCGCCCCCACCGGCGACTTCATCTCATGCGCCGGATAGGTCGCCGTCACGTCCATCCCGGCGGCCTTGAAGGCGCTGATGCGCGCGCACGCGGGCTTGTTCTGGGTGCCCGAACTGGAGGGCACCGCGAGCCAGTGGCCCTTGACCTTGCCGAGATACTCGCAGACGGCGTTCACCTTCCCGTACTTGCCGGTCAGATCCTTCATCACGTCGTCCATCGGCTCGAGCGACTGGGCGTGGTTGTGCACCTCCCAGGTCGGGAACGCCTCGACGTCGTGGCCGGTGCGCGCCTGCGCCTCGGCGGCGATCGTCATCAGGTTCTTGTTGCCCTGCGAGGTGATGAAGTCGGCGGTCACATCGACCTTGTTCTTCGCCGCCCAGGCCTCGACCTGCTTCTTCATGATGCCGTTGCCGGCCGGCACCCAGTGGTCCCAGAAGCCGATCGAAACCTTGCCCGCCGCCGCCGCGCCGCGGATGTGCACCAGCGGCAGCGCGGTCGCCGCCGCCCCGATGGCGAGCGCCTTGCGGCGCGTGATGCGATTTCCTGTGCTCATTGGTCAACCTCCCTGATCCGCGCCATGTGGCCTGTTGTTGTGCGCCACGCTCGCCCGGCGGCCGGTGCCGCCGGGCGAGCGTGATTGCGATGTTGTCTCAAAGTAAGGCACAGAGGGGCGCCGAGCGCAACGCGGCCCTGCAAGCATGACGCAGCCGTGCGGATCACGACCCGGCGCGCGCGGTCGCCAGCACGCGGTCGATGAAGGCGTCGGCCGCGCCGAGGTAGTTCGCCGGCTCGGCCAGCCGGGCGATCGCGGCCGCGTCCAGCCGCTCCGCGATTGGCGGTTCACGCAACAGCGCATCGTGCAGCGATATGCGTTCGGCAAGCGCGCGGTCGCAGGCGCGGCGAACCGCGTGGTGCGCCGCCTCGCGGCCGAGCGAGGGTGCGAGACCCATCATCACCGCCTCGGCCATGATCAGGCCGCCGCTCGCCTCGAGATTGCGGCGCATCCGCTCGGGATCGACGACCAGTCCTTCGGCGAGCGCGCGCGCGTGGCCGGCGGCGCCGTGCGCCAGCACGAAGGCCTGCGGCAGCGCCAGCATCTCGGCCTGCCACGGCCCGGTCGCGCGCTCCTGGTCGGCGGCCATCGCCCCCTGCATCACCGGCACCAGCGCCTGCACGGCGCGCGCCGCGGCGAGGATGTATTCCGAGGCGATCGGGTTGCGCTTCTGCGGCATGGTGGAGGAGCCGCCGCGTCCCTCCTGATGCGGCTCCGACACCTCCGCCAGCTCGGTCTGGGAGAGAAGAATAACGTCGGTCGCGATCTTGGCGAGGCTGCCGCACACGAGACCGAGGAAGCCCGCCGCCTCCGCCATCCCGTCGCGGGCCACATGCCAGGGGGCCGCCGGCGCGCCGAGGCCGAGTTCGCGCGCCAGTTCTTCCAGCACGGCGATCCCGCGATCGCCGAGCGAGGCGAGCGTGCCCGCCGCCCCACCGAACTCCACCACCTCGACGCGCGGGCGCATCTCGTCGAGCCGTTGCAGGTGCGCCAGGATCGGCTGCAGCCAGACCGCGCATTTCAGTCCGAACGTGGTCGGCAGCGCGTGTTGCAGATGCGTCCGCCCGGCCATGAGGGTGCGGCGGTGGGTGTCGGCGAGGCGGGCGAGGCCGGCGGCGATGGCGCCGAGTTCGCCGCGCATCAAGCACAGCCCCTCGCGCATTTGCAGCACCGTCGCCGTGTCCATGATGTCCTGGGTCGTGGCACCCCAATGCGTCCAGCGCCCGGCCTCGCCGGCCGCGCGGCTCAGTCCGCGCACCAATCCGACCACCGGATAGCCCACGTTGCGCACACTCGCGGCAAGCTCAGTCTGGTCGAGGTTCTCGACCCGCGCCGCCCGCCCGATCGCTTCGGCCGCGTCCGCCGGGACGATGCCCAGCCGTGCCTGCGCGCGCGCCAGCGCTGCCTCGACATCGAGCATGGCTTGCAGGTACGCGCGCTCGTCGAAGATCGCGCGCATCGCGTCCGACCCGTAGAGCGTACCGAACACCGCGCTGTCGGCCGGGTTGACGGACATCGCCGGTCAGATCTCGAAAAAAACGGTTTCGCCGTCGCCCTGGAGACGGATATCAAGCTGCCACGTATGGTCGCCGGCGTGGCGCGCAAGCAGGGTGGCGCGGCGGGCGGGGTCCTCGATCATGGCCAGCACGGGATCGTCGGCGTTGTGCGGCTCGTGCTCGAAATAGCCGCGGGTGCGCAGCGCGGTCAGGATGCCGCGCGCGAGGATGGTCAGAGCGACATGCGGCGCTTGCAGGGTATTGCCCGGGCCCGGCACCGGGCCGGGGCGGATCGTGGTGAAGCGGTAGCGCCCGTCGCCGTCGGTGCCGCACCGGCCCCAGCCCGGAAAGCGGTCGGAGGCGGGCGGGTCGGACTGCCAAAGCTCGACCGCGGCATCAGTCACGGGGGCCGCGGCGCCGTCGGTGATGCGCCCGGTCAGCACGATGCGCTCGCCCGCAGCCCCGAAGCGCGTCAGGTCGGCCATCTCCTTGTGCTCGATCAGTGCCCAGTAGGGTCCGATCGTCTGGCTCGCGGTTGCGGCCGGCATCGCTATTGCTCCATCGGCCCTATTGTTCCATCGGCGTCGCCTCGCGGCCGCGCAGCACGACGTCGAAGCGGTAGCCGAGCGCCCATTCGGGACGGGTTGCTTCGATGTCGAACGCCGCCACCAGCCGCTCGCGCGCGGGCGCGTCGGCGATCGTGTTGAAGACCGGATCGAGTGCCAGCAGCGGGTCGCCCGGGAAATACATCTGGGTGATCAGGCGGGTCGCGAAGGCGGGGCCGAAATAGCTGAAATGGATGTGGTTCGGCCGCCACGCGTTGTGGTGGTTGCGCCACGGATAGGCGCCCGGCTTGATGGTGACGAACTGGTACCGGCCGTCGGCATCGGTGAACACCCGCCCCTCGCCGCGGAAATGCGGATCGAGCGGCGCGTCGTGCCGGTCGCCCGGATGGTGGTAGCGGCCGGCGGCGTTGGCCTGCCAGATCTCGATCATGGTGCGGGGCACCGGCCGGCCGCCCTCGTCGGTGATGCGGCCGCGCACGATGATGCGCTCCCCCATCGCCGCGTGGCCGTCGGTCACGGAGAGGTCGGCAATCGGCGGATACTGTGTGGGGGAGAAGCGCGGCCCGGTGGTCTCGGTCAGGGTGTGCGGAATCGCGATCGGTGCCTGCTTCGGATGGCGCTTGCGGGTGCTGCCGTATTCCGGGGCGTTGTTATCCGGCTGCGTGCCGGGCACCGGCGCACGGAACGGCGTCAGGTCGATCGCGGCGGTCCTCTCGGCGTCGGTCATGCCTCTCCTCTCCTAACCAGCATTCCCTCAATTCCGACATGGCGCTCTTCTCCCTCCCCCCTTGCGGGGGAGGGCCGGGGTGAGGGGTGGAGCCGCACGATATTGCCCACGGCGCGACCCTCCCCCGGCCCCCTCCCGCAAGGGGAGGGGGAGAACCTTCGGTTCGTGTCGCGGCTTACCGCCGCGCCAGCTTCTTCATCTCCTCCGGCCCGATCGCGCCCGAATGCAGCGCCGTCGCGACCAGCGCCCCCGCCGCACCCGCCGCCGCCAGCGCCTGCAGATCGGCGAGGTTGCGCACGCCCCCCGCGGCATAGACCCGCCGCGCCGCGGCCCGGCGCACCACCTCCTCCACCCGCGGCAGCTCCGGTCCGGCGCCGGAGCCGACCCGCGAGAGCGTCATCACCACGATCCGCCCCGGCCACAGCCCCGGATCGGCCAGGATGTCCGGCGGTCCCTGGAACGCCTCGCCGCGGAAATCGAGCGAGAGGATCACCCGCGGATGGGCGTGGACGCGGCGCAGCAGGCTGGCGTCGGCCTGGGATTCGCTGCCCAGGACCAGATAGCCGAAATCGCCGTCCAGCCACTCCTCGACCGCCTGGGTCTCGCCCATGCCGTTGTCCACCCACAGCTCGATGCCGGGGAAGGTCGCCTGCAGCGCCGCCATCGTGTCGTCGTGGTTGCCGCGGCGCTCGATCGCATCGATGTCGGCGAGGTAGAGGCGCCGGAACGGGTGCAGCGCCAGCAGCCCCCGCACCACGTCGGCGGGCGCGCTCGAGGCGCTGAGCGGGCTCTCGATGGGCTTGTAGGTGTGCCGGCGCCCGCCGCGCGCATGTACCACCTGGCCGCCCTTCAGGTCGATCACGGGAACGATGTCCATCGGGCTATCCTCGCTTGCGCCCACCGGGCGTCAAGGATTCTTCTGACGGAAACGCAACAGGCATGGCGACGATCATCGGCTGGGACATAGGCGGAGCGCACCTCAAGGCTGCGCGCGTGCAGGACGGGCGCGTGACCGGGGTGGTCCAGCTCCCCTGCCCGCTCTGGCTCGGCCTCGACCGGCTGGACTCGGCCCTGGACGACGTGGCCGCGCAGCTCGGCGCCGCCGACCGTCACGCCGCCACCATGACCGGCGAACTCGCCGACATCTTCGCCTGCCGCGCCGAGGGTGTGGCCGCGATCACCGCGGCGCTGGCGGCGGCCTTCGGGGCCGACCGGCTTGCGATCTGGGCCGGGGCCAACGGCTTCATCCAGCCGGATCTGGTACATGCGCATGTCGCCGCGATCGCGTCGGCGAACTGGCACGCGACCGCGTCCCTCGCCGCCCGCACGGCACCCGACGCGCTGCTCGTGGATATCGGCTCGACTACGACGGACCTGGTTCCGATCGCGGGCGGGCGGCCGATCGCGCGCGGCGCCTCCGACGCCGAGCGGCTCGCCTGCGGCGAGCTGGTCTATACCGGGATCACGCGCAGCTTCGTGATGGCGCTGGCCGAGCGTGTGCCGTTCGCCGGCACCTGGACCCCGCTCGCCTGCGAGCATTTCGCCTCGGCCGCCGACGTCTATCGCGTGCTCGGCGAGCTGCCCGAGGGTGCCGACCTGCTGCCCGCCGCCGACGGACGCGCCAAGACCGTGGCCGCCTCGACCGCGCGGCTCGCCCGCATGGTCGGGCGGGACGCGGCGGACGGCGCGCCCGCGGCGTGGCGGTCGCTCGCCGCCTTCCTCGCCGAGGCGCAGTTGCGCCGCATCGCCGATGCCGCCGCCCTGGTGCTGTCGCGCGCCGCCTTGCCGGAGGGTGCGCCGCTGCTGGGCTGCGGCGCCGGTTGCCATCTCGCCTGCCGGCTTGCCGCGCGGCTCGGGCGGCCGTATCGGCCGCTGTTCGACGATCCGACCGCCGCGATCTGCGCTCCGGCGGTCGCAATGGCGTTACTTTTTGCACCGTAAACGGTATGGAACGATTCCATAATCACTTTCCGATGCCCCTTGTGTTTTTTGTGAAAAAATGGCGCACATCGCCGGTTACGAGATGCCTTAAGAGGGAACGCTCCAATGAGACAGATCACCTCTTTGTCTGCTGCGCGGCGCGCTCTGCCCGCGATGGTTGCGGCGGCCAGCCTCGCCGGCTTCGCCGCCTTCGCGCCACCCGTGAGCGCGGCCGAGCCGCCGCTCAAGATCGGGGTCATCGGCGAGGAAGGGGCGGTGGCCGGCGCCTCGCTGACCAAGGCGGCGCAGATGGCGGCCGATGACCTCAATGCGAAGGGCGGCGTCGGCGGACGCAAGATCCAGGTCATCACCTACGACGACCACTCCTCCGCCGCCGACGCGGTGCGCGCCTTCCAGCGCGCGGTCAACCAGGATCATGTCAACGCGGTGATCGTGAGCTACATCAGCGAGGTGGCGCTGGCGGTCGAGCCGTGGGCAGCGCGGCTGCACGTGGTCACGATCACGCCGGGCGCCGCCAGCACCGACATTTCCAAGCACGTGCATGACGACTATGCGCACTACAAGTACATGTTCCACGGCCAAATCAACTCGGCGGGGCTTGCAGATGTGATCTGCGAGCAGACGCACGATCTTCTGGTCGGCCCGTACGGCGTGAGCAGCGGGGTGATCATGAGCGAGGACGCGGCCTGGACCACGCCGCTCGATGCCGAGTACCAGAAGTGCCTGCCGAAGGCCGGGGTCAAGGTGCTGGGTCATATCCGCTTCAACCCGGATACCACCGACTTCACGCCGATCTTCCATAACATCGAGGCGCTGCATCCGGACGTGATCGTCACCGGCATCAGCCATGTCGGCGTGCAGCCGACCGTGCAATGGCACGACCAGCAGGTGCCGATCGCGATGACCGGCCAGAGCTCGCAGGCGACCACCAGCAGCTTCTGGAAGGACACCAATGGCGCGACCGAAGGCGTGATCACCGCGACCAACGCATCGCCGGGTGCCGCGCTGACGCCGACCACGATCCCGTTCACCGACGCCTACATCAAGCGCTACGGCGTCTCGCCCTCGTACGACGGCTATACGAGCTACGACGACGTGAATATCATCGCGCAGGCGGTGCAGCGCGCCGGATCGACCAATCCCGACAAGGTGGTCGCGGCGATGGAGAAGACCGACTATGTCGGCACGATGGGCCGGGTGGAGTTCTACGGCCGCGACAGCCAGTACACGCACGCGGTGAAGGTCGGCAAGGGCTTCCTGACCGGCGTCGGCATCCAGTGGCAGAACGGCAAGCAGGTCTGCGTCTGGCCGACGGACGTCAAGGGCTGCGGGGCGAAGCTGGTTTTCCCCGCCTTCGTCAAGCTGCCGAAGCGGCCGACGAACTAGTCGGTGCTCCGGCATAGCCACGCGGAGGGCGGACCGGCACCGCGCCGGTCCGCCTTTTCGCGAGCCAGGTTCCCCACATCAGACACCCTATGCTCCTGACCTTGCAGATCCTGGTTGACGGGTTCGCGATCAGCTCGATTTACGCGCTCGGCGCGGTCGGCTTCACCCTGATCTTCGGCGTCTCCGGTGTGCTCAACCTGTCACACGGCAGCATCATGGTGATCGCGGCGATCATCGGCTGGCTCGCCGCCGGAACCTGGGGCGCGGGGGTCGTCGGCGGCACGGTCATCGGCATCGCCGCCGGCCTCGCGGCGGCCTACGTCACCTATTTCGTCGTGGTGCGGCCGATCCAGACTTCGCGTGCAATCCCGCGCGACGAAACCGAGATCTTCCTGCTCACTGGCACGCTGCTGTGGGGCATTATGATCCAGGTCGGGCTTGACTATCTGTTCACCGATAATCCGGTGACGCTGCGCCCTCTGATCAGCGGCGTCACCAACTTCGCCGGCGTGCGCACGCCGACCAACGAGATCATGATCGACGTCATCTGCTGGATCGTGATCGGGTTGCTGTGGCTGCTGGTCAACCGCACGCGCGCCGGCAAGGCGCTGCTCGCCGCCTCGATCAACCCGCGCGGGTTGACGCTGCTCGGTTTCGAACTCTCGCGCGTCTATCTTCTAGTGTGGAGCATCTACGGCGTGCTGGCAGGGATCGCCGGCGTGCTGCTCGCCTCCTTCCTCGGTACCGGATCGGCCAACGCCGGAAACCTCACCGCGAGCGCGTTCTCGATCGTGATCCTGGGCGGCCTCGGCAGCGTCTCCGGCTCGCTGATCGCGGCCTATGCCGTGGGCTATCTCGAAACGATCACTGCCTATCTGGTCAACCCGACGCTGCGGCCGATTCCGGCACTGGTGCTGCTGGTGCTGGTCGTCTACGTGCGCCCGCAAGGGCTGCTCGGGCGACGCTGAGGAGATCGTGATGCGCCGCCTTCGCTCCCGGGGCTTCTGGATTGCGGTGCTGTGCCTGATCGTCGCTGTCTCCGGCCCCTGGTGGCTTTCGGCCTACATCCTGGGCGTGCTCACCATCGCCTACTATTTCGGCGTGTTCGCGATGAGCTGGGATCTGCTGTTCGGCTTCGCCGGCGAGGTCAATTTCGGCCCCACCTTTCTGATCGGCCTCGGTGCCTACGGCGCTGCCATCCTCGACGCCCATACCGGCCTGCCGATCCCGGTCTGCCTCGTCTTTGGCGCCGTCGTCGCAGTGCTCGGCGGGCTGCTGCTCGCACTCCCCGCGCTGCGGCTGCGCGGTGTATATTTTGGCCTCGTCACTTTGGTCGCAGTCCTTCTCTTGCAGAACTTCATCGTCATCTTCGCCGGCGTCACCGGCGGCGAGATCGGCATGACCGTGCCCGACGTGCTCTCGATCGACACGCTGACGAACTACGAAATCGCGCTCGGGTTTCTGGTCGTGTGCGCCATCATCCTGTTCGGCCTGTCGCGCTCGGCGATCGGGCTGATCCTGCAAGCCAGCGGGCAGGACGCCGTAGAGGCGGCGGCACTCGGCTTCAATGTCACCAAGCACAAGGTCGCGGCGTTCTGTGTCAGCGCCCTGTTTTCCGGCCTCGCCGGGGGGATGCTGATCTTCTATGAGGGGACCGCCTCGGTCGATACGGTGATCGACATCTCGATCGGCGTGCAGATCATCATCGCCGCCGTGCTCGGCGGCAGGCGCACCATCCTCGGCGGCGTGATCGGCGCTGTGTTCCTGATCCTCGCGAACGAGCTGCTGCGCCCGCTGGGCCAGCTCAACACCTTCGTCGTCGCCGCCGTGGCGCTCGCAGTGATCCTGTTCTTCCCCGACGGCTTTCTCGGCTACGTGCTGCGTGCACGCTCACGGACATGAGCAACACCGCCCCCCGCCTGCAAGCGACCGGACTCGTCAAGCGCTTCGGTGGCCTCGTCGCCGTCAACGATATCGGCTTTGCCATCGAGCCGGGCGAAATCCTTGGCCTGATCGGGCCGAACGGCTCCGGCAAGTCCACGGTGATGAAGCTGGTGATGGGCATCGAGCGCCCGAACGCCGGATCGGTGCGGCTCGACGGCACCGAGATCGCCGGCCTGCCCACGCACCAGATCGCGCGCGCCGGCATCGGCATCATCTTCCAGCACTCGCGCCCGCTGCGTCGGCAGACCGTGCTCGAGAACATCAAGCTGGCCCTGCTGCCCGACAAGCTGACGCGGCTCGTCGCCGACCGATCGGTCGATGGCCACGCCCGCGCGATTGCCGAGCGCGCCGGCCTCGGCGCGGTGCTCCACCGCCATCCGCCCACCCTGCCGTTCGCCGATCTGCGCCGCCTGGAACTCGCCAAGGCGATCGCGCGCGACCCGAAGGTGGTGCTGGTGGACGAGCCTTTCGCCGGCCTCACCGCGGCCGAGGTCGGCGCCTTCTCGACGCTGATCGACGGCTTCCGCCAGGACGGCCGCGCCGTGCTGCTGGTGGATCACAACGTCAAGGGGGTGGCGGCGCTGGTCGATCGCGTGCTCGCGATGTATCTCGGCGAGCCGATCGCCGAAGGCACCGCCGAGAGCGTGATGCGCAACGAGACCGTGCGCCGCGTCTATCTCGGCGGCAAGATCGAGACCCACGCGCGGCCGGAACTCAACCGCTACGAGGGCGAGCCGCTGCTCGACGTGCGCGACGTGGGCGTGCTGTACGGCAAGGCGCAGGCACTGGACGGCATTTCGCTGCATGTCCACGAGAAGGAGTTCGTCTCCGTCGTCGGCCTGAACGGCGCCGGCAAGACCACGCTGTTCAACGCCATCTCCGGCCTGGTGCCGCACTCGGGCGAGATCCGCTTCGATCGCGGGAAGCTGGCCGGGCACAGCGCCGCCGCGATTGCCCGCAGGGGCATCGTGCAGTGCCCGGAGACGCGCGAGCTGTTCGGCGACATGAGCGTGCGCGAAAATCTCGACCTCGGCGGCCAGCACCAGCCCGCCGCGTCGCGCACCCGCCAGCTCGAGTGGCTGTTCGAGTTGTTTCCGATCCTGCAATCGCGCCAGGGCCAGGCGGCGCGAACCCTGTCAGGCGGCGAGCAGCAGATGCTGGCGATCGCGCGCGCACTGATGATGCAGCCGCGATTGCTGATCCTCGACGAACCCACGCTCGGCCTCGCCCCGGTGATCCTGGACCAGCTCTCGCGCGCGCTCACGCGGCTGCGGGAGACCACGTCGATCACGGTGCTGCTCGGCGAGCAGAACGTCACCTTCGCCCTGCCGCACGCCGACCGCGTCTATGTGCTGGAGCACGCGCGGATCATCTGGGAGGGCGATCCCGCGCGCTTCGCCGCCGAGATGGGAACGGGGTATCTCTAGCGCCTTGTCATTGCGAGCGAAGCGAAGCAATCCAGCCGCCCCGCCCGCGGCACCGCGCTGGATTGCTTCGTTGCTTCGCTCCTCGCAATGACCTAACCGGCCCCCCGCGTCCCCGATCGCGCCACCGCCTCCATCAGCCACCCCCAGGCCTCGCGCTCCGCCGCGCCCGCGGTCTTCTCCACCGGCACGCGCAGCCGCGCGATCTCGGCCTCGATGGTCGCGCGCGGCAGCAGGTGCAGGCGGCTGACCAGAATCGCGGCCTCGATCACCGCCGCCTGCGCGCGGTTGAAGCCGGCGAACGGGGCGTGCATCGCACGATGGATGACGCGGCAAAGGAAGCGCGGGCGCGCGGCATCCTCGGCGACGCGCGCGACCGCGAACTCCACATGGGCGAGCGCTGCCGCCAGCCGCGGCGGCGGGATGCGCGCGGCGGGCGCGAGCGGCCAGTCGCGGCGTCCGGTCAGGCAGCCCGCGAACACCCGCACATCATCGGAAAAGCTCGCGGTTGCAAACGGGACCGCGCGCAGATTGTCCAGCGTCGCCGATGGCCGGAACGGCGCGATGGTCCAGCCTTCCGCGTCCTCGATCAGCCCGAGCGGTGCCAGGTGCGGCGTGCCGTCGGCGGCGACCGTCGTCACGATGCACTCACGGATCATCGGCATTGCGCTTTGCCCGCAGCGTGTGTCCCGCCTCCGCCAGCCGCGTCGCCTCGCGCCCGGTGCGCGGGGCCGCACAGCCCCAGTCGATCGGTTCGTCCTGCACGTAGCGTTTGCCGAGTGCCCATGCGATTTCCGCCCGCGCCAGCTCGGCGCCGAGATAAAAGGCGTGCGCGCCGTCATTCGCCACATCGAGCGCCGGGAAGAAACCCAGCGCGTCGTGTCCGATATGATGATAGTGGCGGCTGAACGCATGAACGCCGTCGGTCGCGGTCGCGATGCGAACGCTCTTGTCGCGCACCTCGGCCGCGAGCGCGGCAATCTCGTCCGGCGTCTGGGCGAACGGGCGCCGGTCATGCACCTGCAGCAGCGCCGCGCCATAGCCGCGCGGCAGGTCGCCGTCGGCGCGCGCGGCGAACATCATCCGCCGGGCCGCGTCGTGCTCGGCGACGGTGCGGCGCGTGTGCGGGCTCACCTGCACGACCAGCACGTGACGGATCGTGAGTTCCGAGCAGACGCCCATCAGGACCGCGGTGACGCCGGATGAATCGGCATCGGTAAGCTCGGTCAGATTGCCTGTCCCCATCAGGATCTCCGCATCGGGCAGGCGCTCGCGCAGCGCCGCGTAGCGGCCGAGCGAGGCGGTGAAGCCGAAATGGATCGGATCGAGGATCGGGTCGAGCAGGCAGCGCATCCCGCGCGCCGCCGCCGCCGCCGCCGCGCGCAGCAGTGAATCGAGGTCGCCATGCGCCGCCGGGATCAGCACCGGCACCGCGTTCGTGCCCTCGGCCACGTCGAGCGTGTGCTCGGTGAGGCTGAGCAGGAATTCGGCGCCGGCCAGCGCGCCGCGCCGCAGCTCCTGCACATCGCCCGAAGTCGACGCTCACCCGCATCCCCGCCGCCCGCAATGCGGCGATGCTGCTTTCGAGATGCGGAAACGCCATCCCCGGCTTGCAGCCGAGGTCGATCACGTCGGCGCCCTGCCCGCGCAGCTCGTGCGCGCGCGCCAGCAGTGCCTCGGCATCCATGATGGCCGCATCGACGATCTCGGCGAAGATCGTGATGTCGTGGCGAGAAAGGTCGGGCGTGCGTCCGCCACGCCCGAGGAAGCCCGGCAAATCGGCAATTTCGTCCGGCCCGCGCACGAACGGCACGCCGAACGCTTCCGACAGCCGCGTGGGGTCGATCCCGGCGCGGCCGGGGAAAAGCACGCGATCGGCCGCGATCGGCCGCTTCAGGCGACGCAGCAGGATCGGCTCCGTCATCAGCGCCGCGACCTGCACGCCGACATCCGCCACTTCCCATGTGAAGCCCGGTGCCGCGATGCCTTCCAGCACGCGCCGCAGCCGCGGCTCGGCGAGGTGCCCGGTCAGGAACAGCACGCGTCCGTCCCAGCGCGGCGTCGCGGGCTTCGCCACCGGATCAGGCGGCCGCCGCGACCGCCGCCACCGCGAGCCCCGGCGGCGCGTCGGGATCGAGCACCTGCGGCCGGTCCTCCGGTCCCGCGATCCATACCCAGCCCGATCCCGCGGCGGCCAGCGGGAAGGCGCGATCCACGAACCCGGCCGCTGCCAGCCCATGCAGGGTGGCGCCGGGCCCGGGCCGCACTTGCTTGACCAGCAGCAGTCTCGCGCCGAGTTGTGCGGCGAGCCACGCCGCGAGACTGTCCGAGGTCACGTCCCAGTTTCGCGGCAGGCTCGCCGCTTGCGGCCGCAGCGCGAGCGGCGACCACACCGGCACGCGCGCCGCCGCCTGCGCCTGCGCGATCTCCACGAGCGTCTCTGCCATCACGCAGCGCGTGCCGAGTGCGGCGAGCACATGGCCGAACTGCGCCATCGCCAGCAGCGCCATCGCGTCGGCCGCCGCGTCGTCGAACATCATCGTCGCCTGTGCGTCGCGCACCGCGTCCGCGAACGGGCCGCCGCCGGGCACCAGCACGACGCGTCCCGCCGCCGTCTCGATCGCGCGCAGCCACGGACGCAGCAGCCCCGATCCGGCATGGCTGCCGCCGAGCTTGACGACCAGAGGTGCGGCCGTGATCACGACCGCGCCGCCGCCGCCGTGCTTGCCGCGGCGGCCACGCTGGCGCGTGTGCGCTCGATCGCCACGCCGACGGTGCCGCTGCCGGTCTCGAGTTTTTCCACCGTGACCGTCGCGCGCACCACGCGCGGGTGCGCCAGCAGCATCTCCGCGATCCGCTCCGCCAGCGTCTCGACCAGCGGCACGTGCCCGGCATCGATCAGCAGCCGGATGCCGTCGGTGATGACATCGTAGGAAAACACGTCGCGCATGTCAGCCGAGGCGCGCGCGGCCCGCGTCACCAGTACGTCCACCGCGAAGCGCACGCGCTGCGGCGCGGCGTGCTCGCGTGCATAGGCACCGATCCGCACCGGCAACACCAGGTCGCGGACGAACACGCGATCCGTGAATGCCGGATCGCCGTTCGGATCGGGCGCATAGCCGCGCGCCGCGAGCAGCCGGTAATCGACCCCGCCGCCCTCCGCAGCTGCGTCCTCGGGTGGGATCAGAGCGCGGATCGCCTGCGTCGCCTCGCGCGCGATCGGCGCCGCGCGGTCGGCACCTCCGGTCAGCGCGCCGCGGAAGCCGAGCACGTCGGGGGCGAGCAGCAGCAGCCGCGGCACGTCCGGTGCCTCCAGCCCGCCCGCAAGTCCGGCCAGCAACCGCTCGGCACGGCAGGCGGCGACAAAGCCGCGCAGGTGCGGCAGGTCCCTGTGGTCGAGCAGCCGCGAGCCGTCCTTGTTCGCCGTGTCCAGCATCGCACCCGCGAAGCCGGCGCGCGCCAGCACCGGCAGCAAGGCCAGGTCCGGCGCGCGATCCGCGAACAGCACCGCGATCAGCTTCGTCCGTGCCGCCAGCGGTGCCAGGGCCCCGATGACCGGCGGCGCATCGCCCGCGAAAATGCCGAGCTTGACGAAATCGACGCCGCAGCCGGCAAGTTCGGCCACCGCCGCGGCCACGCGTTCGGCCCGCATCGGCAACTCGCCCGCAACCGCGCTGACCGGCCGGCGCCCTGCGACCGCACGAACCGTCGCGCGCACCTGCGCCAGCGCCACCGCCGCGAACGCACCGCCCGCGGGGTCCTTCAGATCGACGATGTCGGCGCCGCACGCGAGTGCGATCTCCGCCTCCTCGGGCCCGGTGACGCTGGCCAGCATCCGCGTCATGCGCGAAGGTCCGGCAGCAACGTGTTCTGCAACAGGAAGGCGAGGCCGCGTTTCCAGCTCTCGTCGGTATCGCCGCGGATATCGGCACTGCCGCCGGCGATCACTTGTCCGGTCGCGACGTCACGGATCTCGACGTTGATGTTGAGGATCAGCACCGAGACCTTCTGCACCCAGCCGATCGCCGACAGTTTCGCGCCAAGCTGCTTCGCCAGCGCCAGGTCGCAATCCCCGCAGGCGGTGATGGTCTGGGCGTTCGCCTTCGCCGCCGCGTCGCCCAGCGCGACCGGCGCCAGTCCCTGCTTCGCCAGCGCCGCCCGAAGCTGCGCGGTGATCGCCTTCAGCCGCGCCTGTTCGGCCGGCTGCGCGTCTTGGAGGCTGGTATTGTCGAGCTGAAACGGAAATACCGCCACCTTCGTGCCCGGGATCGGCGCGGTGGCGCCGAGCAAAAACGGCAGCGAAGCGGCCACGGCAGCATAGTGCCAAGTTTTCATCGCTTCGCTTTCATGGCATGAGGTGTGCCGCTTCCGGCTCAAGGCAGAAGGTTTGCCGCGGTGCCGGCCAGCGTGAACAGGCGGTGCTCGATTTCGTCCGGCACGGAGCACGCGTATGAAATCATGCTTCGGCGCTGGTCGAACACGTGCATGTCCCAGTAGACCTGATTGGCAAGGGTCTGGACTTTCTTCTGATCCGGATGCGGGGCATCCCGCGCGGCCTCGAGCGCCGTGCCCTCGCCGCGGATCTGGCCGGCATAGCTCTTCTGCCGCGCGCCGAAGCGATCCAGACCCTCGATGACCTCAAGCCGCTCCTGGTCGAGCAGCGAAAAGAGACCGCCCACGAAAGCGAGCAGCTCGTCCTTGCTCTCGGCGCCCGCCGCCTTGGCGAAGGCCTTGATCTGCTCGTTCGCCTCAGCGATCGGCACGCGGCGCTGTGCCAGTTTTTGCGCGAGCGCCGCGGCCGCCGGATATTTCGTCCAGTCGGAGAGGAATTTTCCAAGCGGCGGGCCGCCCCAGAACTGGGCGAGTGACAAGTGATCGATCTTGATCGACTGGCAGGGCCAGTTGGGATCAAGGGCCTCGGGCTGTGCGGCCGTGGCCGAACCGCCGGCCGCAACGATGAGAAGAAGGCCGATCGCAATGGGCAGCACGCCGACACTCCTCCCCACTCGTTGCTTCATTCGCCCGTATGCTGGCGTCGTGCCATCAATCCACGGGCCGGGTCGTAGGCCACGATCGCGGCGGCGGTAAAGGCGATGGTGCAGCCGGCCACGACCGCCAGCGCGGTCACATTCACGTCGGAATAGAGGGCAAATCGGACCAGCTCGACGGCATAGGTAAACGGATTGAGCAGACAGGCCTGATACAGAATGGGGCTCGACTGCTGCACCTGCCAGAGCGGGTAGAGTGCCGAAGACGCGAAAAAGAGCGGAAAAATGACGAAGTTCATCACGCCGGCAAAATTCTCCAACTGGCGGACCAACGATGACAGCACCATTCCCATCGCGCCAAGCATGAAGCCGGCGATGACGAGCGCCGGCAGCACACCGACCCAGCCGGCATCGGGAATATCGACGCCCCAAAGCCACGCGACCACCAGGAACGCATAGCACTGAAACACCGAAATCAGGGTGCTGGCCGCGAGCTTCGATACCAGCAGGAACCAGCGCGGGAAGGGGCTGACGAGCAGCACGCGCATATTGCCCATCTCGCGATCATACACCATGGAAAGCGAAGACTGCATCCCGTAGAAGAACTGGATCATGGCCAGCAGCCCCGGCACGACATAGGTGCTGTAGAGAATGTACGTGTGGTAGGGCGGCATGATCGAGACGCCCAGCACCTGCCGCCAGCCCGCGGCGAAGATGACCAGCCAGACCAGCGGCCGCACCAGCGCCGCCAGAAAGCGCGCCCGCTGATGGACGAAGCGCAGCCCCTCGCGCCACATCACCCCGCGCATGCAGATCAGGTAGCCGCCGAGCGGGAGGCGATGAGGCTCGCGGCCGAGCGTCGGTTACACTCATGCGTCCTCGGCTTCGCGAGCGGGTGCCGCCGCGCCGGTCAGCGCGCGAAACGCCGAGCGGAGATCGGCCGCACCGCCCTGATGGACGATCTCGGACATCTCGCCTTTCGCCAGCACCCGCCCCTGGTGCAGCACGATGACCTGATCGCCCGGCTCGATCTCGTCGAGCAGATGCGTCGCCCACAGCACGGCAACCCCATGTGTGCGGGAGAGCCCGCGCACCTGCTCGACAATGGCGGCCCGCGATGCGACGTCGAGGCCCACCGTGGCCTCATCGAGGACCAGCACGCTCGGCTGGTGCACCAGGGCGCGCGCAATCTCGATCCGGCGCATCTGTCCGCCGGACAGGCGGCGCGCCTTGTCACCGGCGCGATCGAGAAGACCGACGTCGTTCAGTACCGTCGTGACCCGGGTTCGCGCGCGCGCCCGGTTCATGCCGTGCAGGGCTGCGTGATAGAGAAGGTTGTCGCGCACGCTCAGATCGAGATCGAGGGTACGGGCCTGGAATACCACCCCGAGGGCGGCGAGCGCCGCACTGGGGTGGCGGGAGATGTCGAAGCCGCGGACGCTGATCCGGCCGTGCCGGGTGTCGAACAGCCGCGTGATCAGCGACAGGAGCGTGGTCTTGCCGGCCCCGTTCAGACCGAGAAGGGCGGCAAACCCGCCGGGCGCCACCGCCAGGCTTACATTGTCGAGCGCGCGCCGTTCGCCGTAGGAATAGCTCACTTTCTCGACGATCAGGGCAGGCGCGCCCGTCCGAGAGGCCATCGGCGCGGCTGCGGCTTCCGGGTCCATGCCCACGCGCGACATGCCATCCCTCTCAGTGCGGCGATACCAGAACCATCCATGGCTGCTGGCCAACCGGGATCGTGTCGATCACGCGCAGATCCGAGACCCGGATAACCGAAACGTCGTTCGAAAGTCCGTTGGCGCTCAGCAGGTATTTCTCGTCCGGAGTGAATGCCATGTGCCACGGCCGCTCGCCGACGAGCAGGTATTTCTTGATCTTTGCGTTGAACACTTTCTGGCTCGTGGAGACATACCTGACCACCTTGCGCGAGGGAACGCTGACCACCGCGATGCGGTTGGCAGGTCCAAGTGCCACGAAGGCGAGCTTGTCGTCGCGCGTGATGTTGATGCCCACCGGCTGGATGAAGGTGCTGCGCAGACCCTGGACCGCGAAGTGGATGGTGTCGAGCACCTTGAAGGTGCCGGTATCGATCACGGTCACCGTGCCGCCCAGCTCCGAGGAGACCCACACCTCTTTGCCGTCATGGGTGAAGGCCGCCCAGCGCGGCCGCGGCGGGACCAGCACGTTGGCGATGTTCTTCTCGCTCGAGTACCAGAAGAACTGTGCCATGTTGGTGGTCTCGGTCGTATTGACAATGAGCTGCCCGTCCGGGCTTACCGCCATCCCCTCGGGTTCGACTCCGGTCTGGATCTGCGCCAGTACTTTCAGGCTATCAATGTTCCACACCGTCACCAGCGCATTGTTCTCGTTGGAGACGTAGAGCGGATTGTTCTCGGGCTCGCGAAGTGCCGCATATTCCGGATCGGGCGTATCGATCGACCCGATGACCTTCCAGGTCGTCGTGTCGAAGATGTCGATCCGGTTGGAATCGCCTTCGCTCACCAGCAGGCGCTTGCCGTCGCTCGTGAGCGCCATGCCGCGCGGCCGCTCGCCGGTCGCGACCGTCTTCACGACTTTCATCTTGGACAGGTCGATGACGCTGACCGTGTTGTCCTTCTCGTTCGAGGCATAGGCCATGTTGGCCATGGCCGGCGCCGCCGAAGCGAGCACGAGGACCAGTCCCAAGAGGAACGACCGAGGTGCCGTCATTGGTCAGCCACTCCTTGCTGCGGGCAGTTTGCACTTCGATTCGGGCTTGTCGATGCCGAGCGTGTCGAGGACGGTGACTTGGTGGAGGAAACCCGGTTGCGGGGACATCGAGACCACCGTGCGGCCGGAATCCGAGAGAAGGATGGCCTGGCGCACCTGTCCATTCCAGTTCCGGACCGACAGGCTGAGGCCCCGATAGGCACCGAGCTGGAATTGCGGGCCGCGCATGTAGGCCAGAATCTTGTCGGGATCGAGCGACTGAGCGTAGCTCGACGCGGTGCCGATCATCCGCACGGCGACCCACGCGTTCATGTCGAGCGAGGTCATGAACCGATGGGCATGAGCGATGAAGCGGTCCTGCATCTGCTTGCCGCCGAACTCGGTGCTGTTCGGATCCCAGCTTGTCGGGATCAGCCCCGCCGAGCCGGCAACCGGCCTCGCGTCCCAGGTGCGGTATGGCAGGTAGCCGGCAAAGACCGAGTTCTCATCGGCAGCAATCAGCACATCGTAATTCGGCGCGTTCTGCGTTAAGACCGGCAGTTGCTGCTGCAACTCGATCAGGCCGGTATCGGTCTCGCGTGAGCCGGCGTTGCCTTTGAACTGGCGCTCGGCGACGAGGCGCGCGCCGAATGTCTTTGCCGCACGACGATAGGCGTCGGCCAGCAACAGGTCGCGTGGGTGCTCGCCATAGGCGAGAAGCCAGCGATTCCAGCGCTTCCAAAGCAGATACTGGGCGAGCGCGTCGGCGAGCATGGTGTTGCTGGGGGCCACGTGGATGACATTGCCGCGGCAATCCTCCTCGCGAAGCAACTCCTCGGCGGCGCCCACATTGAAGATCGTGACCCCATGCGGCGCGCCGGCGTCGGCGAGCTTGAGCACATCCGCGGCCGGACGGTCAGTAATGACAAGCCGCACGCCCCTCGCTACCAGCGTGCCCAGGGCCGCCACCGGATCCTCGTTGGTCCGAACCTCGACGGCGCCGAGTGCGAAGTTCTGATTGAGGAATCGCCCCGTGGTGTTGTTGTCATCAATCGCCACCTCGGCCCCGGCACGACCGTTGTTCGGCGCGGGGGTGAAAATCAGCGAGATCGTCTGCACGGCGTGCAGCCAATGGACGTAGCCGACCGTGAGCGTGGCGGCAGCCGCCGCCTGCGCCGGTCGTGTCAGGCCGGTGCCGGCTGCGGCAGCGAACCCTCTGAGAACGGCCCGCCTGCTGGCCGCCGCATGTCTCAATTTCAGGAATGGCCGGGTCATCATCATAGGTTGGACCTTCCGCCGATTTCTGCAAACACCTCTTGACGGACGTTTGCAACACCGAAGCGCCGTCCGTGGCGTGACACATCGCGTGGCGCCAGCAGCATGTTCGACGAGCGGCGGCAATCGCTGCGACAGGCCTGTGACGTGCCAAACGTCACTGAGCAGCGGCGGTATGCGCGGGCACAGGCGACCCGGTGGGCGTTTCCGTCACCGGCGGGCGCGGCAGCGGCCGCGCAACCGCGAGCGGCAGACCCGCGCGGCGCCAGCCATCGACGCCGCCGGGATACCAGTCGATCGCCGTGTAGCCCATCGCGCGCGCCCGCTTCGCCGCGTTCCAGGACATCCAGCACTGGGTGCGGCAATAGATCACGATCCGCCGTGCGCGGTCGCCGCCGCTGGCACGGGCCAGCCCGGCGGCGAAATAGGCGCGCACAGGCCCCGGCAGCGCGCCGTATCCGGTGTCGGGCAGCCACAAACTGCCGGGGATGTCGCGGTGCGGCGCGCGGTGCCACAGCGTGCCGGCCGGCAGTCCCGCCGGGCGCGGCGCGCGCGGCAGCACGTCGATGAACGCCGCCGCGTGCCGCGCCCACAGATCGTGCGCCGCCGCCGTGTCGATGGTGCGCGCGCCCGGCACCGCGTCGGGCACCGGCGCGCCGTAATCGCCCATCCGGTAGCCCTGCGGCGCCGGTGCCGCGCCGAGCAGCACCGCGCACAGCGCCGGCGCCGCGAACCAGCGCAGACGGCTCACGGCGCGATCAGCTTGCCCTCGTTGTCGAGCAGCGGCACGCCGTAGGAGGCGAGCAGCGCGTCGATCTGGCGCTGGTCCTCGACGATCAGCCGGTTGAGCGTGCGCTTCCACGCCTGGTCGGAATGGCGCACGCCCATCGTGATGCGGAACTCCATCGGCGCGCCGTGCTCCTTCAGCAACGGCACCACCGCGAGTTTCTTGCCCACCTGCTTGGCCCAATAGCCGCCGAGCGGACCCCACAGCACGCCGGCGTCGATCTTTCCCGCTGCGATGTCCTCCACCATCGTCCGCGACGGCGCCTGCACGCGCGTATCGACGGTCAGCGCATAGGGCTCGGCGTTCGCGATCAGCCCGTCATTCGTCATGATCGTGGCCGGCGGCGTGCCGGCGACCACGCCGATGTGCTTGCCCTTGAGGCGCGGATCATCGAGGCTCGCCACGCCATCGAGCCCGGTGCCGGGGCGGTACACCAGAACATACGTGGTCCGGTAATAGGGATTGGTGGTCTGCACCAGCTCGTCGCCCTCCGCCACCCCCATCACCACGTCGCAGCGCAGCGCGTTGAGCGTGTTGCGCACGAAGCCGATCACCTGCGGATAGTAGGTGTAGGAAATGCCCTTGCCGAGCTGCTTGGCGAACATCGCCGCGATCTTGTTCTCGAAGCCGCCGCCCTTTGTATCGGAGAACGGCAGATCGCGCGGATCGGCGCAGACCCGCAGCACCTTGGGATCGACCAGCTCGGCCCCGGCCCCCAGCCCGGCCGGCTGCGCCGCCGCGCGATGCGCGAAACCGGCCACCAGGCAAAGCGCCGCGAGCGCCGTCCCCAGCCCGTTGCTCATGAGCCGACACATGCGTCCGTTGCCTCGCTGAAGCCCTTCGGCTTGTCCACGTGCTTCGCTGGCCGGCCGCGTCCCAGCGCGCCGTCACCGCGGGCGCGCAGATAGACGTAGATCTCGTTGATGAAGCACATCACGTTGCGATCGGTGCCGAGCGCCGGCATCACCAGGTTCGACGAGTTTGACACGTCCTTCTTGCCGCCGGCGACGGTGGCATAGAATTGCTGGTAGCTCATCGTCTTGATCGCATCGACCAGCGACGGCGCGTAGCTGGAGCCGAGCGCGTCCGGCCCGTGGCATTGCAGGCAGTTGGCGCCATAGCGCAGAAAACCGATGTTGGTGTACCAATCGACGGTGCCGTCCTTGGCGATCTTGAAGGTCGGATTGCCGTTGGCATCGGTCCACATTCCGTCCTGTTCCTTGACGGGGGCGGGATTGCCCGAACCGTCGGCGCGCGCGACGCCCGCCGCGAGCAGCAGCGGCGCGGTCAGCAGGGCGGCACGCAGGACTCGCTTGGTCATTCAGGTTCCTTGGTCGCGAGGAAAGCAAACGGCCGGCGCAAGGCGATTGCCAATGCGCCGGCCGCGCGAGTGGTTAGTCCGCCGCGCCGATCAGCTCGACGGCAGCGCGAACACGGTAAGCTGGCCGCCGAGGGCGGTGTAGTTGCTCAGCGCCGCGTAGCCGCCGACCGCGCCCAGGCCCGCGTGCGGGTCGGTGAGCCCGGCCGCCAGCCCGATGCCGGCCCAGCCGCCGACGCCCGAGAGCACCGCCACGTACTGCTTGCCGTCGTGCTCATAGGTCATCACGTTGCCGATGATGCCCGAGGGGGTCTTGAAGCTGTAGAGCTGCTTGCCGGTGTTGGCGTCCACCGCCTTCAGGTAGCCTTCGAGCGTGCCGTAGAACACCACGCCGCCGGCGGTCGAAAGCGCGCCCGACCACACCGAGAACAGCTCCGGGTCCGACCACTTGATCTTCCCCGTCGTCGCGTCCCAGGCGATGAAGTTGCCCATGTCCTGGCCGCCGGGGGCGGGGTACATCGACAGCGTCGCACCGACATAGGGCTGGCCCGCGGTGTAGGAGACGCGGAACGGCTCGTAGTCCATGCAGACGTGGTTGGTGGGCACGTAGAACAGCTTGGTATCCGGGTCGTAGCTCGCCGGCTGCTCGTCCTTGGTGCCGAGGGCGGCCGGGCAGATGCCCTTGGTGTTGACGTCCTCACCGCCATGGCCGGTCGCATATTTCAGATCCAGCACCGGGCGACCGTAATCCTTGCTGCTCTTGTCCATGTCGATCTTGGTCGCCCAGTTCACCGCCGGGTCGTATTTCTGCGCGACCAGCAGCTCGCCGGTTTCGCGGTTGAGGGTGTAGCCGAAGCCGTTGCGGTCGAAATGCACCAGCGTCGGCACCGTCTTGCCATCGATCGTCTGGTCGGCGAGGATCATCTCGTTGACGCCGTCATAGTCCCACTGGTCGTGCGGCGTCATCTGATAGACCCACTTCGCCATCCCGGTGTCCGGGTTGCGGGCGAAGATGGTCATCGACCACTTGTTGTCGCCGGGCCGCTGCTTCGGGTTCCAGGTCGAGGGGTTGCCGGAGCCGTAGTAGATCAGGTTGAGCTTGGGGTCGTACCAGGTACCAGCCCCAGGTGTCGCCACCGCCGATCTTCCACTCATCGCCCTGCCAGCTCTTGAGGCTGGAATCGGCGCCGATCGGCTTGCCGAGATCCGTGGTCTTCTGCGGATCGACCAGCAGGTCGCTGTCCGGGCCTTCGGAATAGGCCCGCCAGACCTGATGCCCGTCCTTGGTCGAGTAGGCCGCGAGCCAGCCGCGAACGCCGAACTCGCCGCCCGAGACGCCCACGAACACCTTGTCGCCGACCACCATCGGGGCTTCGGTGCCGGTGGCACCCTTGCTCGGATCGGCGGTCTTCACCGACCAATCGAGCTTGCCGGTCTTGGCGTCGAGGGCGACCAGCGTCGAGTCGGCCTGGTGGAGGAAGATCTTGCCGTCAGCATAGGCGACGCCGCGATTGACGGTGTCGCAGCACATCACCGGGATGACGTTCGGGTCCTGCTTCGGCTCGTATTTCCACGCGATCATGCCGTTCTTGTCGAGATCGAGCGCATAGACGATGTTCGGGAACGGTGTCACGAGATACATCATGTTGCCGAGCACCAGCGGCTCGCCCTCGTGGCCGCGCAGCACGCCGGTCGAGAACGTCCACGCCACCTGCAGCTTGCCGACGTTGTCGGCGGTGATCTGCTTCAGCGTGGAGTAGCGCCAGTTGCTGTAGTTCTGGGTCGGCATCACCCAGTTGGCGGCGTTGTCCTGCATCGTCTGCAGGTTCTCCGAGCCACTCGACGCCGTGGTCTGCGCGCTGGCCGCGCCCAGCATCAGGCCCGATGACAGGAACACCCCCGCCATCAGCATCACGCGTTTGGAAACGATTTTCATGAACACTTCTCCCCTGCGATGCAACCAGCAATCGAAGGGACGATTCCACGCGCCCGCCGCGCTGGTTGCGACCAAACCGGATGGGAAGACATCGCCGGCAGCGTGTCACGACGTCGAGGAACACCCCAGGTGCCGCGCCGCGGCCCCCTTGTGGTTCGGCCACTTCCCCGATGTCTTCGAAGCAATACCCGCGCTCCCGAACTGCGGATACCCTTGAAGCCAGCAATCCGCGCGAGCCTAGACGTGTGGCCATGCGCCCGCAACACTTTTGTCAGCTTTGTGTCAGCCGACCCAGCAGCAGGACATCACATGCGCGGCATCGCAATATCCCGGTTTGCACTCGCAATGACAGTCGCCCTCCTCGCCACCGCGGCCCGCGCCGCCGCCCCGCTCGCGATCGCGCCGGTTGCGATCGTGCCGGTCGCACCCGGGCGACTACGTGCATTTCGGCCAGGTCGCCCTGACCACGCCGGCGAACCAGGGTGACATCGCCAATCTCGGCGTCGTCGTCGGCCGCGACGCGGTCGCGATCATCGATACCGGCGGCAGCGTCGCGGTCGGGCGCGGATTGCTCGCCGCGGTGCAGCACCTGACGCAGAAGCCGATCCGATACGTCATCAACACGCACGAGCACCCGGACCACGTATTCGGCAACGCCGCCTTCGCGCGGCCGGGCGTCACCTTCGTCGGCCACGCCAACCTGCCGCGCTCGCTGGCGGAGCGCGGCGCCTTCTATCTGCGCTCGTTCGCACCCCAGCTCGGCGCCGCCGCGATCGCCGCGGTGCGCATCATCCCGCCCACGCTGCTGGTGAAGGAGCAGACCACGCTCGATCTCGGCGGCCGCACGCTGCTGCTCACCGCCTGGAGTCCGCCCGCGCACAGCGACTGCGACCTGACCGTGCTCGACCGGAAGACCGGCACGCTGTTCGCGGGCGACCTGGTGTTCATCCATCACGTTCCCGTGGTTGACGGCAGCGTGGCGGGTTTTCTGTCCGTCCTGCACCGCCTGCGCGCGGTCGCGGCACGGCGCGTCGTGCCCGGCCACGGCCAGGCGATCGGCGCCTGGCCGCAGGCGCTGGATGCCGAGCAGCGCTACCTGCAAACCCTCGCCGACGACGCGGCGCGGCTGGTCGCCGATGGGACGCCGATGGCGCAGGCGGTGCCGCGCATCGCCGCCGCCGAGCGCGATCGCTGGGCGCTGTTCGACGCCTACAACCCGCGCAACGCGACGCTCGCGTTCAGCGAGGCGGAATGGCGGTAACGAAGCCAGGTCAAACGGCGATCGCGATGCCGTCATGGCCCGGATCGGCAGCGCCGTCCAGGCGGTCGCCCACGACGCGGATGCCATGCACGGCTGCGAACCCGAAGGTGAAGGGGCTGCGCACGATCTCGTAGCCCTGCGCCTCCAGCGCGCGCGTGACGAAGCGCGGAATGCGGTTGGAGACGTCGATCGCGTTGGAGGTCGCGGAGAAGCGCGCGGCACTCACCGCTTCGGTCATGCTCATGCCGAAATCGATGACGTTCAGAATTGCCTGCAGCACGCCCATGGCGATTTGCGTGGCACCCGGTGCGCCGATCACCAGGCAGGGCTTGCCCTCGCGAAACAGGATCGACGGGCAGATCGAGGAGAAGCGCGCCTTGCCGGGCGCGATCGAGCCGACGCGCCCCGGTCGCGGGTCGAACACGCCCATGCAGCCGTTGTACATGAAGCCGAGACCCTGGGTGATCACGCCGGACGGCATGCCGAGCGAATGCGTCATCGAGACGCAGGCTCCGTCGCGGTCGATCACCGAGATCTGGGTCGTGTCCTTGCTCGGCAAACCGCCATTGAAGCGCGGCACGTCGGCCTTCTCATGGTCCCTGATCGCGGCGGCGAGGCCGGCCGCGTAATTCTTGTCGATCAGGCGGTCAGTCGGAACATCAGCAAAGTCCGGGTCGCCAACGTAGCGGTCCTTGTCGATCGTCGCATGCTTCATCGCCTCGGCGACGACGCGAAGATACTCCGCCGTGTTGTGGCCGAGAGCGGCGAGATCGAACGCCTCCAGGACGTTGAGCATCTCAATCAGCATGATGCCGCCGCCCGGCGGCGGGTTGGTCGCGATGCGCCAGTCGCGATAGCTGCCCCAGAGCGGGTCGCGGCGCCGTGGCGCATAACCGTGCAGGTCATCGAGTGCCAGCAGGCCGCCATGCGCGCGAAAATCCTCGGCGATCGTCTGCGCGAGCTCGCCGCGATAGAGCGCGTCCGCGCCGCCCTTCGCAATCAGCCGCAGCACTGCGGCGTAGTCGGGATTGCGCACCAGATCGCCGACGCGTTTCGGCGATCCGTCCTCCCGGCAGTAGAGCGCGCGGGCCGGCGCGGTGTGACGCAGCCGCTCGGGATTGGGCACGCGGCCCATCATGCCCGGATCGGACCAGAAGAATTCCACATGCGGGCGCACGACCCAGCCGGATTCCGCCCACGCGATCGCCGGCTGCACCAGCTCCGCCCACGGGAGTGCGCCAAATTCGCGCTGCGCCTGATAATAGGCGGCCAGGCTCGCGGGCACGCAGACCGACTGGTAGCCGACATCGTTGACGTTGCCTTGCAGGATGAAGCCGTAGCCGTCACGCGCCTCGGCAACGATCAGCCGTTCCCACATGTCCGGCCGCGCGGCGCGCGGTGCCGGCGCATGAAAGTCGATGTAGCCGTGGTAGCCGCGCGCCGGCATGTAGATGCCCATGCTGCCGAAGCCCGCGATGCCGGCCATCAGCGGATCGACCACGCCTTGCACCAGGGCGCAGGCGATCGCCGCATCCACGGCGTTGCCGCCGGCACGCAGAATGTCCGCGCCCGCCTCGGCCGCTTCGGGCTGCGGGGCGCAGATCATGGCCTGTCCCATCGTCGTCTCCCCTAGCGAACCGCCGCCTGCGCCCGGTCGCGATAGCGCCAGTTGGGCGCCTCGTCCTCGCCCGCCTCCGCCTCGCCCGCCTCCGCCTCGGCGAGCGCCAGCATCCGGCCGTGATGCGGCGAGAACGCGCACGCCGGGTCGGTCGCCGCGGCATCCCCCACGATCGCCAGCGCCTGGCACCGGCAGCCGCCGAAATCGACCTCGCGGAACGCGCAGGAGCGGCACGGCTCCTGCATCCAATCGGTGCCGCGAAACGCCGCGAAGGCCGGCGAGCGCGCCCAGATTTCCGCGAGCGCGTGCTCGCGCACCGACCAGAACTCGAGGCCCGGGATCGTCTCCGCCGCATGGCACGGCAGCACGCGGCCCGACGGCGTCACATTCAGCGAGCGCCGCCCCCAGCCGCCGATGCAGGGCTTCGGCCGCTGCGCATAGTAGTCGGGCACCACGAGGTCGATCGCGAGCCGCCCGGCGCAGGCCGGCCGCAGCCGCTCCACCTCCGCCATCGCCGCATCCACCTGCGCGCGCGTCGGCAGCAGCGCCGCCCGGTTCGCCAGCGCCCAGCCGTAATACTGCGCGTGCGCCACCTCCACCCGCCCGGCGCCGAGGCCGAGTGCGGTTTCGATGATCGCACCCACGCGCGCGATGTTGGCGCGATGGATCACCGCGTTGATGGTCAGGGCCAGGCCGAGCGACGTGACCTCGCGCGCCAGCGCCAGTTTTCGCGCGTGCGCGCCCTTATATCCGGCGATGCGGTCGGCCAGTTTCGGCGATCACGTCCTGGATCGAGAGCTGCACGTGATCCAGCCCCGCCGCCTGCAATCCCGCGAGCCGCGCGCGATCGAAGCCGATCCCCGACGTGATGAGGTTGGTGTAGAGCCCGGCATCGTGCGCCGCCGCCGTGATCTCCCGCAGGTCCCGCCGCGCGCCCGGCTCGCCGCCGGAGAGATGCACTTGCAGCACGCCCATCGCCGCCGCCTCGGCGAACACGCGCGCCCAGGCCGCGGTGTCGAGTTCGTCGCCGCGCGCATCGAGATGCAGCGGATTGGAGCAATAGGGACACGCAAGCGGACAGCGATGCGTCAGCTCCGCGAGCAGGCCGAGCGGGGCATGAAGCGCGGTCACGCCAGCACCAGGCGCTTCGCTTGCAGCTCCTCGATCAGCGCGCGCACGTCGGCCGCGATCTCGGCGCGATCGGCGGTGTAGAGGGCGGCCAGTTCGTCGATGATCGCATCGACGGTGCGGCTGCCGTCGCAGCGGCGGATCACCTCCGGTGCCGGCCCCTCGGCCTCGATCACGCGCTCGGGCGAGAGCAGCACCCAGGCGTCGCGGGTCTGGTCGAAATGCAGCCGCACGCCCGGAGCGAGGCGCGGGCAGGCGGGCGGCTCACTCATCGCGCGGCCCCCCATCCCACGGTGCGGGGACGAAGGCGCCGGGCGGGATCAGGCCGGGCGAGACATAGGCGAAATGCAGCGCGTCCAGCATCGACCACAACACGTCGCACTTGAACGCGAGGGCATCGATCACCGCCTGCTGCTGGTCCGGCGTGCGCGCGTGCGCCAGCACCCAGGCAAGCGCGAAATCCGCATCGCGCGCGGCCTGCGGCGGGCGCTTGTCGAAATAGGCCAGCGTCTCGCGGGTGACGTAGGGATAGTTCTCCAGCATCCCCGCCACGCGCTCGCTGATGATCTGCGGCGAAAACAGCTCGGTCAGGCAGGACGCGACCGCCTCCAGCAGGCTGCGTTCGCGCACGAAGCGCACATACGCCTCGACCGCGAAGCGCGTCGCCGGCAGTGCCTGCCGCATCGCGCCGACCGTCTCGCGATCCAGCCCCAGCCCCTCGCACAGAAGCAGCCAGCGCTCGATGCCGCCGCCGCCCGCCTCCGCGCTGCCGTCATGGTCCTCCAGCCGCTTGCGCCATTCGCGGCGCAGCGCGCGGTCCTCGCAGCGACCGATGAGCGACGCGTCCTTGAGCGGAATGTGCGCCTGATAGACGTAGCGGTTCAGCGCCCAGGCCTGCACCTGGCCGCGGCTGCACTGGCCGCCATGCAGCATCCGGTGGAACGGGTGGCGGCTGTGGTAGCGCTCGGCGCCGAGGGCGCGCAGCCGCGCTTCCAGTTCGGCCGGGCTGAGCATCCCGTTCACAGCCGCACCTCCATCCCGTCGTACGCCACCTCGACCCCCGCCCGCTCCACCGCGCACCGCTCGGGCGAGCCGTCGAGCAGGATCGGGTTGGTGTTGTTGATGTGGAGATAGACGCGCCGCCCCGAAAGCCCGGCCAGGAAATCGAGCGAGCCGCCCGGCCCCGTGATCGGCACGTGGCCCATCCGCCGCCCGGTCTTGGTGCCGACGCCGGCCTGCCGCATCTCGTCATCGGTGTAGAGCGTGCCGTCGAAGAACAGCGCGTCGGCGCCGGCGAGGCGGTCGCGCACCTCCGCGGTGATGGCGGCGCAGGCGGGTGCCACCACCACGCTGCGGCCGCCCGCCTCGATCCGGGCGGCATAGGCGGCGGCTTCCCCGGGCGCCGCGGCCGCGCGGTCCTCGAGATAGAGCGGCACCTTGCCCGGCATCTCCAGCAGCGTGAGCGCGAGGCCACCCTTGCACCGATGCGTCTCGCCGGGTGCCAGGGCCACGCGCCGGACCAGCGCCGGGTCGAGCACTCCGAAGACCGGATTGGCGGCGAGCACGTCGAGGATCGGCGGCGGCGCGAACAGGTCGAACCGGTGTCCCTCGCGCAGCGCCAGCAGCCCGGCGATGCCGTCCACGTCGGCACTCAGCAGCACCACGCCCGCGATCGGCGAGTGCCGGCTGCCGGCGCGCGGGGCGAGCGCGGGGGTCGCGAGCACCTGCTGGCGCAGGTCGGGCGAGGCGCCGATCAGAAGCCACGATGTCCCCGTCTGCCGAAACCGCGACGCCGACCTGCGTCGGCCGGGCGCACTCGCGGATCACCCGCCCGGCAGAGACGGCACAGCCGGCAAGCACAGTTCCATTGCGGGAACCCGCCGCCGGCTGCTGACCCAATCACCAGCGCCGCGAGCCTCGCGGCGTGGTCACTCATGCGTGATCAGGATGATCCCGCGGAATCACATCGTCCCGGGCAGGTAGCCCGAGATTTCCAGGCCGATGCAGATCTCGCGAAGCTTCGGACGTGTCCAGGCCATGACGATCTCCCTGCTGTTGCGCGGCGCGTGACGCGGCCTTCCGGTCGCGCCCCGGATGCTAGCGGCCGATCGACCCGATCCGTCCAGCGTCGCCGACGGGCGGGGTTGGACCGGTGCAGCCGAATGTCATATTGGACTTGGCCGAGGCGGCGCAACCCTGTCCGCCCCCGTGCCGGAGCCGTGCAGGAGAGCCGCCGAATGAACGCTGGCGCAGGATCATCGCAACTCGGCCGCCGCGCGGCGCTGGCGAGCCTTGGCGCCGCGCTGGTCGCGCCGCGCGCCTTCGCCGCCGAGGCGCCACCCCGAAGGCCCCTGGCCGATGCTGGCGCAGGCGATCTTCAAGGACCGCCCGATCCGTGACGGCGCGGCCATGCTGGCGATCGAGGCGCCCTACCGCGCCGCCGACGCCGCGATGGTGCCGCTCGGCCTGCGCCTCACGCCGCCGCCGGGCGATCAGCGCCGGGTCGAGCGGATCACGCTGGTGATCGACCAGAACCCCTCCCCGCTCGCGGCCACCTTCACCCTCGGCGCCGGCAGCGGGATCGACCGGATCGCGACCCACGTGCGCATCGACGACTACACCTTCGTCCATGCCGTGGCGGAACTCAGCGACGGCAGCCTCTATGCGACGCGGCGCTACGTGAAGGCGGCCGGCGGCTGCTCCGCCCCGGCGGTGAAGGACATCGCCGGCGGCATCCCCCTCGGCACCATGCGCTTTCGCGAGTTCCCCGCCCGCCCCGAGCACGCCCGATGGGATGCGCGAGGCGCAGTTGATGATCCGGCATCCCAACAACTCCGGGATGCAGATGGACCAGATCACGCACTACTACATCCCGGCGCATTTCGTGACCAAGGTGCGGATCTGGCAGGGCTCGACCGAGCTGCTCGCAATCGAGAGCGGCATCTCGATCGCCGAGAACCCCGCTTTCCGCTTCCGCTTCCGCCCCACCGGGGCAGCGGCCATCCGCGCCGACGCGCAGGATAACGAAGGCGGGCATTTCTCGGGTCGACTGGCCCGCGGCCAGCGGCGCCTGAGACGCGGCACCTGAGACCGGGACGGCCTTGCCGAATCGCGTCGTGCCATCACATAGGTGGCACGATGACAAGACAACGCATGTCCTTTCCCGTTGCGCGCCTCGCGCGCTCGGCCGAGCTTGCCGGCACCGCCGCCCGGCGCGCAAACCGGCTCGCATCCGATTCGGGCGACGTGATCGCCGCGCGGATGGCACTGGCCGCGACCGCGATGGCCAACCCGGCGGGCGCCGACGGTGCCGAGTTCCACCGGATGGTCTCCGAGAAGGTGACTGCCTTCTCCGCCGCCTCGCAGGTGATGGCCGGACAGTGCGCGAAGGTCGGCCTCGAACTCGCCCGCCTCGGCGCCGTCGAGGCCGCCGAGGCGCGGCGCGGCTTTGCCGATCTGGCGCTCGCCGGCTCGCCGGGCGCCGCATTCGCCGCCCAAGCCCGGCTGGTCGGCGGGTTCTGGGGACGCGCCTGGGCCAATGCCGCCCTGCTCGCCCAGCTCGGCCTGCGCGCGCAGAACGCCGCCCTCGCCCCGGTCCACCGCGCCGCCAGCAGCAACGCCCGCCGCCTGCGCCGCTGACCCGGGCGGACGCGGACCAGCGGGGCGCGGGCTTGTCCGGCGCGACCCGCATCGCCTAGGCTCCCGCGCCCGATGCGCGCCGCCCTGCTCCTCGTCCTGGCCGCCCTGATCGCCGCCGTGGTCGCGGCGTGCGGCGCCTCGCGCTACCAGAGCCTCGGCCGGCAAGACGCCGACGCGATCCTGGCCGGCATGGCGCTCGCCCACCAGCAGAGCGAGAGCGTCGCCCGCACCGGCCCGCACCCGGGCCGCGGCCTGTAGCCGCCGGCCGGCGGGCGGCGCCAAGGATGAGTGATGCAGACCCTGAGCCCCTGCCCGCGCCTGCCCGCCCGCCTGCTCGAGCACGCGCGCCTGCTGCCGGAGCGCGACGCGATGCTGCCGCTGCTTGCCAAAAGGCCGGCGCTGGGCCGAGATCGGCGTTGCCTTCGGCGATTTCTCGCAGCGGATTCTCGACATCTGCGCGCCCGAGCATTTCGTCGCGATCGACCTCTTCCGCATCCACGAGATGCCGACGATCTGGGGCCGCTCCACCGCCGAAGTGTTCGGCGGCCGCACCCACGGCGACTTCTACCGCGACCGCTTTTCCGGCCTGATCGCCGCCGGCCGGATGCGGGTGATGGAGGAGGACAGCGCCGCGGCGCTGGCCCGCCTGCCGGACCGTTCGCTCGACATCGCCTATATCGATGCCGACCACACCTTCGATTATGTCGCGCGCGAGCTGGCGCTGGTCAGCCGCAAGATCGCCGCGGACGGCATCATCATCCTCAACGACTACATCATGACCGACGTGGTGGCGGGCCACGCGCCCTACGGCGTGATCCAGGCGGCGAACGCGTTCATGCTCGCCGAGGACTGGGAGATGATTTTTTTCGCCTTCCAGGACTACATGTATTGCGATGTCGCGATCCGGCGCCGCGGTTCGGCCCCGACCACCGACCGCGCCGCGAGGCTGGAGCGCGAGAACCGGGCGCTGCGGGCCGAGATCGACGCGCTGCGCGGCTCGACCTCGTGGCTGATGACGGCGCCGCTGCGCCGCCTCTCGCGAAAACTGCGGCCGGTGAAGCGGCGGTGATGCGGCTGATACTCATCGCCCAACGCATCGACCTCTCTCCCCCTCCCCCAACCCCCTCCCGCAAGGGGAGGGGGAGAAGCATGCCGGAAAAGCCCCCTCCCCTTGCGGGAGGGGGTTGGGGGAGGGGTGTCACGGCCCAGAGATGCGCCACCACGAAACGCCTCTGGCATCAGCGATCCTCGGCCGGCGCGGCGACGGCCTGCCACGCGAACAGCGGCGCCAGCGTGCCGCTGACGAAAATCCAGAACGCGTAGCGCAGCACGCTGGCAACGCCGACGGCGAGATACCCGATCCCATAGAGCAGCCCGGATGCGGCGAGGCAGAAGCCGAACACCGCGTCGATCCGGCCTCGCCCCCCGCGCAGCCGTGCCGCGCAGATGCCGGCGCAGCACAGCAATTCGAGCAGCCAGATCCAGGGCCGGCCGATCAGAGAGGTCTCGACCCCAACGCCGATCTTCTCGATCGTCATCGCCAGCGGGTTCGGCTTCCGCTGGAATTGCGGCGGCGCCATCTTCTGCCACCAGATGCTGGTGATCGGCGAGCGCGCAGACGCCCTGGCACAGCACGCGCGTGAAGGTCAGGAAGTGCAGCAGCCGGTGCTTCAGTAGGCGAGCGGCGCATTCGCGATCGCGCCGAGCCAGGCGTGGAACATCTTGCGCCGGAGGGATCGGCCAGCGCCCGCTTGCCGATCGCGGGGCAGGCGGCCCCAGATGTAGCTGTCCACCGCCTGGCGCGTGTAGCAGTGCCTTGTTGCGCTGCGAGGAAATCCGGCCCGAGCAGCCCGCGCGATTGGTCGCGGCCCGGAGAAATAGGTGGTGCCACCGATATCGAACAATTCCAACGCGACGATCTCGTGCATGTCATAGGCATCCAGCATCAGCCGATCGAACGCCTGCCCGGCCCCGTAGGCGAGGCCAAGCAGGAGCAGCGCCACCGCGAGACGGCGCGGCCATGCGCCAGCGCTCGATCGCCGACGCCGCCAGAACTGCCAGCAGCAGCAGCGGCAGGGCCGCGAAGATCGCGTTCGGCCGCGATGTCGATCAGCAGCACCATGATGCCCGCGAGCGCCAGCGCCTCGATCAGCGAGAACGCCCGGCGCTGCCGCGCGCGATGCAGGAACACGCCGAACCAGAACAGGCAGAGTGCCGCGAGCACGGCGTCCTTGCCCACCTCGCGCAACTCGTGGACTGCGATCGGGAAGAACAGCAGCAGCACCGCGAGCTGTGCAGCAAGCGGCCGCCCGGTCCGAAGAAAGTAGGTCGCCACCAGCACGATAGCCACGCGGCATACAGCAGCAGCGTGCCCAGAAAGCCAAGCGCCGGCCCCGGCACGATCTGGTTGCCGATGCCGATCAGCCAGGACAGCAGCGGCGAGGCCAATCGTTGAAGTGGAAGCTGATCCCCTGCTGGAACATGTTGATGGTGTCGCCATCGAAGTTTCCGGGGTAGAAGGCCAGCATCATCACCGCGAGCCAGAGAGCGGCGACAAGCCCGATCTCGATGCGCACGACGCGAAGCACCCGGCGGCGTCAGCCCGGACTCTCGCCGATCAAGGCGGCGGCCAAGCCGCGCGAAGACGCCACTCCGCCAAAGCGGTCCGCCCGCGATATCGATGTCGCCCGTCCGCAGCTTGGTGTCGGGAATCCGCAACGGCCACCCCTCCGCGGCCCGGCCCGCCGGCCGACCCTCGTAGCGCGGTTAGCATCCTGCCCCGGCTCTCGCCAGGGCCGGCCGCCGCTCAGGCCGCCGCTTCCTGGTGCTCTGCCCCCTGGCACGGCACCGACATCACGCAGACCGATTGCCCAAGCGCACCCTCCGGCACGATCGCCTCGGATGCGCCGCGCAGGTCGTCGATCCGCAGCCCCAGGTGATCGGCCCAGATGCCGATTGCGGAACGATCCAGGAACACGTTCAGCGGGCTCGAACCACCCGCCCTCGCGTCGCCGAGCGTGGCCAGGAATATCTCCCAGTGCTGCGGCTCCGAGAACTCGAGAAACGAGAACACGATCCGCCCGCCGGGCTTGAGCACGCGCTTCGCCTCTTGCAGATACCAGTAGCTCTGCTCATGCAGCAGATGCGTCAGCACCGAGAAGAAGCACACCATGTCGGCGCACCCGTCCCGCTCGGGGATGCCGATGTGGTCGATCGCCTCGAACCGCCAATCCGGGCGGCCCGTGATCGCGCGCGCATGGTCGAGCAGGTCCGGCACCAGGTCGGTCCCGAGATACCGGCCGTGCAGATAGGACGCGAGCGGCTGGGCGAGCCGGCCCGAGCCGCAGCCGACGTCGATCAGCGCGTGCTCCGGCCGCAGCCCGTAATGCTTCAGCAACGCGCATTCGATGCCGCCGACGAGCTCGAAATTGCCGCCGACCGCGAGGCTCATCCCCTCGCTGCGCGGGCGCTCGGCGGTCCAATGGTCCACCCACGCCTGATAGGTCCGCTTCAGATCGAGCTTGTTGACCACGGTTACCCCTCCGACGAGAATCGATCCACCGCACCATTGCGAGTGCCGCCCAAGTTCAACCCTGCGGCAGCCGTGCCCAGATTTCTGCGGCCGGGGCCGGCGGCGCGATCGCGAACGCCGTCTCCAGCACGCGGGCCAGGTCATCCGCCGCGCCGAGCACGCGCTCGCTCGCCCGCCCATCGTGGCGCCGGCGAGTAAACCGCGCATTGAACAGGGTGTCGCGCCCCTCCGGCGTCAGGCGCTGCACCAGCAGGTTGCCGGTGAACAGTGCCGCCGGGTGGGTTGAGGTGAACCAGTTGGCGACCACGAAATCGGCGGCGACCTGCGGTTCCAGCGTGAAGCGGTAGAGGTCGTGCCAGCCGTCCGGCAGCGCGGTTTGCAGCGTGAAGCGGCCGTCACCCTCCAGCACGCGCATCACCCCGCCCGGCGTCGGCTGCTCGATGCCGGGTTGCAGCCGCACGGGTCCCGCCAGCAGAAACCCGCCGAACCCGACATCCGCAAGCCAGGGACCGTCCGCCAGATCGACCCGAAGCAGCATGTGGGTGCGCGGACCCTCGGCCCGCTCGGGCGGCACCATCCAGCGAACGCGCGCAGCGAGCGGCGTCACCTTGAACCCGAGTGCTTCGAGGACCGCAGCGAGCAGCGTGTTGTGCTCGAAGCAATAGCCGCCGCGCCGCGTGCCGATCAGCTTTGCTTGCAGGGACGCCAGATCGAGCCGCACCGGCCGGCCCAGCAGCGGATCGAGATTCTCGAACGCGATCGCGGCCGGATGCAGCGCCTGGATCGCCCGCAGCGTCGCGATGTCCGCCGCACACGGCCCGGCGTAGCCGATGCGCCCAAAATAGGCGCCCAGATCGAGTGCGTCCGACACGCCCTGCCTCCGCTGTGCTACCGAAGGCGACCTTCATTGCCGAGCCGTCCCGCGAGGTCCTGCACGAACTGCCACGCGACCCGTCCCGAGCGGGCGCCGCGCGTCATCGACCATTCGACCGCCTCGGCGTGCAGCGCCTCGCGTTCCATCGGCAGGCCGAAATGCGCGGCATAGCCGTCCACCATCCGAAAGAAAGTCTCCTGGTCGCAGCCGTGAAAGCCGATCCACAGGCCGAACCGGTCCGAGAGCGACACCTTCTCCTCGGTCGCCTCCGCCGGGCTGATCGCCGTCGATCGCTCGTTCTCGATCATCTCGCGCGGCATCAGGTGGCGGCGGTTCGAGGTGGCGTAGAACAGCACGTTCTCCGGCCGCCCCTCGATGCCGCCGTCCAGCACCGATTTCAGCGCCTTGTAGTCGGCGTCCTGCCGCTCGAAGGAGAGGTCGTCACAGAAGATCAGGCAGCGCCGCGCCTGCCCGCGCAGCCGGTCGAGCAGCAGCGGCAGGCCGGCGATGTCCTCGCGGTGGATCTCGACCAAAACCAGACCCCCCGCTGCCGCCTCGCAGCAAGCGGCGTGCGCGGCCTTGACCAGCGAGGACTTGCCCATCCCGCGCGCGCCCCAGAGCATCGCGTTGTTCGCGGGCAGCCCGGCGGCGAAGCGGCTTGTGTTCTCCAGCAGCACCCGCTTCTGCGGCTCGATCCCCTGCAACAACCCGATCGGGACGCGCGAGACGACCGGCACCGGTGCCAGAAGCGGCGGGGTCGGATGCCAGACGAAGGCATCGGCCGCCGCCAGATCCGGCGGCGGCGGCGGCGGCGGCGCCAGGCGCTCCAGCGCCGCGGCGATACGGCCGAGCAGGGCAATCTGGCCTTGATCCATATCGTCTGGGTCCGTGCTCCGGCCGTTGCTTGACCTTCGGGGGGCGGAAACTATGGTCCGCCCCCACGCACCGCAACCCGGACGCTCCCCTCCATGCTGATCACCCCTGCCTTCGCCCAGGACGCGGCCGGCACGTTCTCCACCTTCACGACCTTCGCGCCGCTGGTCCTGATCTTCGCGGTGTTCTATTTCCTGCTGATCCGCCCCCAGCAGACCAAGCAGAAGGAGGCGAAGGCGATGATCGCGGCGATCAAGCGCGGCGATCGCGTGGTCACGGGCGGCGGCATCCTGGGCACGGTGCAGCGCGTCCGTGACGGATCGAACGAGGTCGATGTCGAGATCGCGCCCAACGTGCGCGTGACCGTGCTGCGCGAGACGATCACCAACGTCGTCAAGCCGCACGCCGCCAACGATCCCAAGCCGCCGGCCGCGAAGGCGTCCTGATCCCGCCTCAGCCGGTTGCCAACGCCGCCCGCGCCCGCACCGCGCCCCGCAGCGGCGCGGCACCCGCCGCCACGATCAGCCCGCCCGCCGCGATCAGCAGCGGCAGCGGGATCACCGCCAGCACCGGCGCCAGCAGGCCCGAGAGGAAGAACGAGAGCGCGGTCATCGCCGCCCCGATCCCCATCGCCCAGCCCTGCTCGGTCTCCGACGCGGCGCCGCTGATCAGCGCCAGCAGCCCGATGAACACCGGCAGGTTGGCAATGGCGATCGCGAAGGCGAGCGGCCATTGCACGGCCCCGCCCAGCGGCAGCGCCGAGACGACGATCAGCGCCCCGCATGCCAGCACCGAGACCCGAGCGGCGCGCTCGTCGCCGCCCAGCCATCGCGCGACCCGGTGATAGACGAGCGTGCTGCCCACGACGAACCCCACCCCCATCAGCGCCGAGAACAGCCCGAGCGTGGTGGGCGGCAAGCCATAAGCGCGCGCCATGCGCACCATGACGAACACGTAGTAGATCGCAAAGCCGAACTGGAACAGGAAGAAGGAGCAGGCCAGTCCCCGGATCACCCGGTGGCGCCAGGCATGGGCGAACACTTCGAACGGGCCGTGCAGCCGGATCCGCAGCCGCCCGTGGCCGGCATTCGCGTCGATGTGCGAAACCCAGAGCCACGCGAAGGCCGCAGCGCACAGCGCGATCGAGAAGATCAGCGGCGCCTGGAAGCCGAAATGCGTCAGCAGCCCGCCGAGGGCAGGCCCGGAGACGAGGGCAAGACAGTTGACCAGCACCACGTGCGAGAGCGCATCGCCGCGCTCGCCGCGGCCGGTGTGGTCCACCATCGCCGCCTGCGCGATCGGGCTGGTGCCCGCCATCAGCCCCGACAGCAGCCGCCCGGCCAGCAGCCAGCCCAGATGCAGCGTCGCGACCCCCAGCAGCATCAGGCCGTACGCCGCGGCCAGCCCCGCCATGCACACGAGCAGCGTCCGCCGCCGCCCGAACGCGTCCGACAGGTCGCCGAGCAGCGAGGCGCCGAAGAACATCCCAAGCGGGAACAGCGAGAGTGCGAGCGAGAAGGTGAGATTGCTGCTGCCGTGGCCCGCGATCGCGCGTACCGCCGGCTGCTGGAACAGCGCCACGATCACGGGATACATCAGCCCGAACGAAAACAGGTCGATGAACACGGCGGCGAACAGCGGCAGCATGGCGGTGAGCCGGCGCGGCATGTCGATCTCCGGAGCGGCGGATGCTGGCTTCGGCATCGTAACATCGGCGCAGGAGCGCCGCCAGTACTTCGGCGCGACGACGCGACGTTTTGGCCTATCCTGCACGCGCGATTCGCAGGGGGCGGGGAAGTGCGGCACGTGACGGTTTCTGCTGGTGCTGCTGCTGGCTGCCTGTGCCGGGCGCCCGGTGCCGCCGGTCGCCACGGGAGGTGCGTTCCTCTCCGCGTCGGACCTGCATTTCAACCCGATGGCCGACGCAGCCCTGGTCCCTGCCCTCCAGGGGGCACCCGCCCTGCGATGGGCCGCGATCCTCGACCGCACGCCGGCGGCCCCGCTCGGCCGGTATGGAGAGGACCCCGGCTGGCCGCTGGTGCGCTCGGCGCTGGATGCGATGCAGGCGAGCCTGCCGCATCCGGCCTTCCTGGTGCTGCCCGGCGACTTCCTCGCCCACTCCTTCCGCCGCAAGTTCGACGCGACCGCGCCCGACCATTCCGACGCCGCGTACAGCAGTTTCGTGGTCAAGACGCTTGCTTTCCTCGGTGACGAACTGCGTCGCCGTTTCCCTGACGCGATGATCTTCCCCGCCCTCGGCAACAACGACAGCGTCTGCGGCAACTACCGGCTGCGGCCCGACGGCGCGTTCCTGGCCGCGACGCTGCCGATCGTCCACGCACTCACGCAAACCGGCCCGAGTGCTGCCTTCGACGCCGACTGGTCGCGGCTCGGCCAATACGATCTGCCGGTGCCGGGAATCGCGCACCAGCGCATCATCTTCGTCAACACCCTCTACTTCTCCACCGAGTATAAGGATGCCTGCGCCGGCGCCGAGGCCGCCGACCCGGCGCCGGTGGTGCTGCACTGGCTTGCCGCCCATCTCGCCCAGGCCCGCGCGGCGGGCGATCACGTCTGGCTGCTCATGCACATCCCGCCCGGCATCGACGTCTATGCGACGCTGCACGGCGACGCGGCGCCGAGGATCGAGACCATGTGGCGCGAGGATGACGCGACCGCCTTCGCATCGCTCGCGCGCCAATACGCGCCGACGATCACCATGAGCTTCGCCGGTCACACGCACATGGACGAGTTCCGCCTGATCGACGGCGCCGGCCCGGTGCTCGTCACCCCCGCGATCAGCCCGATCTTCGACCAGAACCCGGGTTTCGAGACGTGGCACTACGGCCCGGACGGCACGATCCTCGATCGCGCGACCATCGTGCTCGACAGCCTGCAAGCCGGCGGCTGGCGGCACGAATACGATTTCGACGCGACCTGGGGCACACAGCGCCTCGATGCCGACACCCTGCGCGCACTCGCCGCCCGGCTCGGCACCGATAGGGCCGCCGCCACGCGCTATCTCACGCTGTACCCGCTCTCCCGCCCCGCGTTCTGGAAGCCAAGCCTCGCCGCGCAGCCGCCGTCGGTCGTGCGCGCGTATCTCTGCTCCGCGGCGCATACCGATGTCGCGGCGTTCCGGTCGTGCTGGGGCGAAGAAGGCAAGGGCTCCGCCCTTGACCCGCTGGGGCCGCGGGCCCCAGACCCCGATTCGTAGAGCGCATCCATCATGACTGGACACGCGAGATCACGGGACTGTCCCCACTCGTCATGCCGACGAAGGTCGGCATCCACGACTTCTTGGAATGCCCGCGGAGGGAGCGCCCCGACCTTGCTTATCCCAAACTGCGCGAAACCATCTCGAACGTATTCCTGCTCAACCCCGGCGTCGCCAGCACGCGCTCCAGCGCCGCGCGCATCAGCGTCTGCCGTGCCGGCGTCCTGCCGCCGCCAGCGGCCGAGCGGGGCCACCATCCGGGCCGCGACCTGGCTGTTGCGCGGATCGAGTGGCGATCACCTGCTCCGCCAGGAAATCGTACCCGGCGCCGGACGCCGCGTGGAAGCACAGCGGATTGCCGGCCGCGAACGCGCCCACCAGCGCCCGCACGCGGTTCGGGCTGCGCGGGTCGAAATCCGGGTGCCGCGTCAGCGCGCGCACGCGGTCGAGCGTATCGGGCAGCGGCGCCATCGCCTGGATCGCGAACCATTTGTCGAGCACGAGGTCCTCGCCGCGCCAGCGCGCGTGAAACGCCGCCAGCGCCGCGTCGCGCGCCGTGTTTTCGGTGCGCGCAAGCACCGCAAGCGCCGCCAGCACGTCGGTCATGTTGCGCTGCGCGTCGAACTGCGCCCGTGCCAGCGCGATCCCCTCCGCACCCGCCGCCGCGAGATAGGCGAGCGCCATGTTCTTCAGCGCCCGCCGCCCGATGCTGGCGCCGTCGATGCGGTATTCGGCCGCGCTCCTCGTTGCGCGCATAGGTCTCGCGCAGCGCGGCACCCAACGCGCGCCCGATCGCGGCGCGGGCGAACTCGCGCGCCGCATGAACCGCTTCGGTGTCGGCGACCGCCATCGCGTCGGCCAGCACGTCCTCGCCCGGCAGTGCCAGCGCCTCGGCCGCGAACTCCGGGTCGGCATCGGCGTCCGCGAGCGTCGCCGCGACCGCCTCCAGCAGCCCGGGATCGAGCGTCAGCGCCTCGCCCTTGCGCCACGCCGCCGCCAGATCGAGCAGCACGGCGGTCGCATAGTGCTGCCCCGAATCCCAGCGCACGAACGGATCGCTGTCGTGGCGCGCGAGGAACCGCAGCCGCTCGCGCGGCACGTCCATCAGCCGCACCGGCGCCGAGAACCCGCGCAGCAGCGAGGGCACCGGCGGGGCCGCCACATCCTCGAACACGAACCGGCTTTCCGCCGCGTCCGCCATCACGATCCGCGTCGGCGCGAGTGCCGCCCCTTGCGGATCGAGCAGCCCCAGCGCCACCGGGATCGGCACCGGCCGCTTCTCCGGCTGGCCCGGCGTCGGCTTGGTCGATTGCCGCAGCGTCAGCACGTAGCGCCGCGCCGCCTCGTCATACGCACCCTCGGCACGCAGCTCGGGCGTGCCCGCCTGCGAATACCACGCGAGCATGTCGGTGAGATCGACGCCCGACGCATCCTGCATGGCGGCGACGAAATCCTCGATCGTCACCGCGTGGTTGTCGTGGCGCTCGATATAGAGCGCCATGCCGCGCCGGAATCCCTCGCGGCCGATCCGGGTCTCGATCATCCGCACCACTTCGGCACCCTTGGAATACACCGTCGCGGTGTAGAAATTGTCGATCTTGAGATACTGGTCGGGCCGGACCGGGTGCGCGAGCGGCCCGTCATCCTCGGCGAACTGCCCGGCGCGCAGACGGCGCACGTCGCGAACGCGCTTCACCGCGCGGCTGCCCTGGTCGGCGGTGAACTCCTGGTCGCGATAGACCGTCAGCCCCTCCTTCAGCGAGAGCTGGAACCAGTCGCGGCAGGTGACGCGGTCGCCGGTCCAGTTGTGGAAATACTCGTGCGCGATGACGGTTTCGATGTCCTGGTAGTCGGCATCGGTCGCGGTCTCGGGCTTCGCCAGGACTGTACTTCGTATTGAAGATATTCAGCCCCTTGTTCTCCATCGCGCCCATGTTGAAGTCCGACACGGCGGCGATGTTGAACACGTCGAGATCGTATTCCAGCCCGAACCGCTCCTCGTCCCACGCCATCGCGCGCTTGAGGCTGCGCATCGCGTGGCCGCAGCGGTCCTCGTCGCCCGCCCGCACCCAGATCGCGAGGGCGATGTCGCGCCCCGACATGGTGCGGAAATGGTCGCGCACGGCGACGAGGTCGCCCGCCACCAGCGCGAACAGATAGCTCGGCTTCGGATGCGGATCGACCCATTTCGCCCAGTGCCGCCCGCCGGCATCCTCGCCCGCGCCGGCCGGATTGCCGTTGGAGAGCAGCACCGGGCACGTCGGCGCGATCGGCGATCAGCGTCGTGGTGTAGCGCGCCATCACGTCGGGACGGTCGAGAAAAAAAGTGATCCGCCGGAACCCCTCCGCCTCGCATTGGGTGAAGAAATTGCCGCCCGAGGTGTAGAGGCCGGAGAGCTCGGTGTTCTGCTCGGGTGCGATCTCGGTCACGATCTGCAACCGGAACCGCTCCGGCACCGCCGCGATCTCCAGCGCGTGCTCATCCAGCACGATAGGCCGACGCATCGAGCAGCCGCCCGTCGAGCGAGACGGTGCGCAGCCGCAACGCCTCACCGTCGAGCCGCAGCGGCGCGTCCGGCCGCCCCGCCGGATTGCGCCGCACGTCCAGCTTCGCGCGCACCACGGTCGTCGCGGGATCGAGCTCGAACACCAGATCGACGGTCTCGATCAGGAAATCGGGCGGGCGGTAGTCGAGGCGGCGCACCGGCGCCGGGGTCGCGCTGTCCATGCGCCGGGATATGCGGCGGATCAGGCGCGGACGGAAGGGGGCGGAGCGGCGGCGGCTGCCGCATCGGCCAGCATGCGCCGCCGCCAGGCGCGGGTTTCGGCGAGCAGCGTGCCGACGCCGGCGATCAGCACCGTGAACACGACCAGAAGGAACGGCAATCCGATCGTGTGGAGGTTGTGGACGCGCAGGCCGGTCGTGACCGAGATGTTGGCGACCGCGGGCAGGAACACGCCGAGCGCGCCGAACAGCACGAACGCCACGCCGCCCCATGTCAGCGTGCGCGCCGCGGTGAGCAGCGCGATGCGCCGCACCACGTCCTCGCGGCATGCCGCGCCGGCCGGACCACCAGCCGAACAGGCTGCCCGCCGCCGCCTGCACCGCGGTCGTGCCGAGGCCGTACAGCGCGCCCGGCACCCAGCCCCACCAGGCCGAGGGCATGGCCGGGGCAAGCACCGTGTAGATGATGAGCGCGAACGCGCCAAAACCCCAGCCGGCGACGAAGCCGTGAACCGCCGGCATCCAGGGGTTCAGCGGGCGCGGATCGGGCGGCGGTGCCGAATGCCGGTGCCGGCCGCGCCGCGTCAGGTGCAAATGCGGCAGGCTGCGCCGGTGCAGCACATAGAGGCCGGCGGCGAGCATCAGGGCGCCGACGGCAACATCGGCGAGACTGTCGATCGGGCCTGCCGCGAACCATCGCGACAGGCCGAGATAGGCGAGTTCGCTCGCCAGCGCGCGCTGCACCGTGAAGGCCAGCGAGAACGTAAGCCCGGCGCGCAGGCCGGCGCGCGTCGAGTAGCCGCCGACGGCGTAGCTGAACGTGATCGGCCAGGTGTGCTCGTCGGGCGTGACACCGTGGACGATGCCGAGCAGGAACGCGGTCAGCAGGTCGATCGCCAGCCCGACATGCGTGGGACTCCAGAGGTCGATCGCGCTCATGCCGCCCTCCGCTTCGCCTCGGCCCCGCCGCAGTCGCGGCAGAGGCCGGACAGCACCAGCCGGTGCCCCGATACGGTACAGCCGGTCTCGCTCAGGGCCGCGCGCAGGGCGCGGTGATCGAGCACGCAGGGGATCGGCACCAGCGCGTGGCACCGCGCGCACAGCAGGTGGTCGTGGTGGGTGCCGTCAAGCTCGAAGCGGGCCGGCCCGTCGGGAAGGTCGATCCGGCGCACCCGCCCCTCCGCGACCAGCCGCTGCGTCGCGCGAAACACCGAGGAGAAGTCGGCGGCGATCGCCCGTACCGCGAGGTCGGCGCGCAGCTCCTCTAGCGTCCAGGCATGGCGCGTGCCGCCGGCCATCAGGCCCAGCAGCTCGGCCGGGATGCGGGATTTCCGCGCCATCCCGCGACCCTAAGCAGGGGCGGCCGGGAATCTCCCCCTCCCCTTGCGGGAGGGGGCCGGGGGGAGGGGTGCTCGCGGTACGCCCAAGCGTGCGGCACACCCCCCACCCCGGCCCTCCCCCGCAAGGGGGGAGGGAGAATAATGGCATCCGGGTCGGAACCACATGACTGCCGTTTAGCGGAGCACGGACGATACTGCAAGCGGCTTGCATAATCCGTGCCGCCGTCGCGCGGCAGCCGCGCCCGTGCGATAGTCTGCACCCTTTGGGGAGGACGCCGTGCTCGAAGACCCGCCAATCCTGCAAATCAACCGCCGCATCGCCCGCCCCGACCCGGCGCTGCTGGAGGCGTTCCGGGGGATGCCCACCGGCTTCGTCACCGACAGCATGGACGGGCGCGGCGCGCTCGATCACCGCGATCAAGCCGATCGACCCCGCCTGTGCCGCGTTCGTGGGCGTGGCACTGACCTGCCAGTGCGGGCCGGGCGACAACCTCGCGATCCTGGGCGCGCTCTCGATCGCGGAACGCGGCGACGTGATCGTCGCCGCCGCCGACGGCTTCGCCGAGCTTGCGGTGATGGGCGACCGGGTGGCGGGGATGGCGCGCAACCGCGGTGTGGTCGGGCTGGTGACGGACAGCGCCGTGCGCGACACACCGGGCATCCGCGCGGTCGGCCTGCCCTGCTTCGCGCGCGGCGTCACGCCAAGCTCCTGTGCGGCTTCCGGGCCGGGCACGGTCGGGCTGCCGGTGGTGATCGGCGGCGTCGCGGTCGCATCGGGCGATGTGCTGGTCGCCGATTGCGACGGCGTGGTGGTGGTGCCGCAGGCCCGCCTCGCCGCGATCGCCGCCCGCGTGCGCGAGGTCGCGGCGGCCGAGACGGCGATGGACGAGCGCGTGGTCGAGGGCCTGTCGATGCCGGGGCGGATCACGGAGTTGGAGAAGGCGGGGAAGATTCGGTTTCTGGATTGACCGCAAGGCGAGGGGCGCCCCCTCCGCGGGCATTCCAATCGGCCCAAGCGGGCCGATCGGAACCTTGGCCCGCTCCGCCCCTCAACCCCGCTGGGGCCGGCGGCCCCAGACCCCGTTCACGAAAGGGTTCCAAGGGTAGGGTAATCGCATTTGGACAAGGACTCACCGTCATGGTCGGCGAACGCCGACCATCCACGACTTTCGCCCGACCCCAGTCCGTCGCCAAATGCGATCGCCCGGCCGGTACTCCACTTTCTGCTTGACTTTTCGCGGCCGTACGTTCACTATTTGTTCGTGGATGTCACCCCGCCCCTCCCCCAACCCGACCCGGCACCGCCCGACCCGGCGCAGCAGCGCACCGAACGCCACCTGCGGATGCTCGCCGAACTCGGCGCAATCGGCATGGACCTCGCCCGGGCGCTGCACCGCCAGGCGATGAGCGAGGCGGCCGAGGTGCCGGCCGGGCCGCCATCGGACGCCACCCACCGACCGGGGGCCGCAAGCCGACCCGGCGCTGCAATTCGCCCGCATCGCCCGCGCCGTCCGCCAGACCGTGGCCCTGGAAGCCCGGCTCGCCGAAGACCGCGACACCCAGCAGGAACGGCGCCAGGCCGAACAGGCCCGCCAGACCGCCGACGCCGCGCGGGAGGCCGCCGCCTGGCGCAGGAAGCAGATCAGGCGCCGCATCCTGCCCGCCATAGAAGCCAGCAAGATCGAATACTCGCTGGACGATCTTAAGGAGCAACTCGACGACGACGCGGAGGACCCCGACCAGCTCCCGCTCGCCGAAGCCGTCGCCCGCATCTGCCGCGCTCTCCGGATCGACCGCGACCCCATCGCCGCCCGTTTCGGCCTCGACCGGACGCAACCCGACGACACCACCGGGCCGGACGCGAGAGCGCAGCGACCGGGAGCGCAGCGAACGGGGGCGCAGCAACGGCGCCCGCCGCGACCCGGCCCAATGGCGGCTCGGGTGCCGTTTCGCCCGCCCGCCTCAATTTGCCCCCACCTCGTCGATCCCCTCCCACCGCGCGGGGCCGTCTCGGGACCCGGGCCGCCATAGCCCAGGGCGACCGCCCTCGGCGGGGTTTGGGGCGGAGCTCACGTCACCATCTCCCGCACCCACTCCGCCAGCGCCAGCGACGCCGTCAGCCCCGGGCTCTCGATCCCGAACAGGTTGACCAGCCCGCGCACGCCGTGCGCCGCCTCGCCCTGCACCACGAAATCCTGCTTCGCGACCGAGGGCGGCACGATCTTCGGCCTTATGCCGGCATAGCCCGGCTGCAACGTCCCGTCGCGCAAGCCCGGCCAGTAGCGGCGCACCGCGTCGTAGAACAACTCGGCCCGCCCCGGATCGACGCCGTAGTCGATCCGCTCCACCCACTCCACGTCCGGCCCGAACCGCGCCTGCCCGGCGAGGTCGATCGTCAGATGCACGCCAAGCCCGCCCGCGACCGGCACCGGATAGATCAGCCGCGAGAACGGCGAGCGGCCCGAAAGCGTGTAGTAGTTGCCCTTGGCATAGTATTCCCGCGGCACCGCCTCGGGGGCCACGCCCGCGATCGCGCGCGCCAGCGTCGGCGCGTGCAGGCCCGCGGCATTCACCAGCACCCGGCAGCGCAGCGCGGTCGGCTCGGCGCCGCCCACGTCGAGCACGATGCCGCCCGGCTCCACGCGCCCGCGCAGCACCGGGCTGAGGAACGCGAACGCCGCGCCCGCGCCCTCCGCATCGCCCTGCAACGCCAGCATGAAGGCGTGGCTGTCGATGATGCCGGTGCTCGGCGAATGCAGCGCCGCCACACAGCGCAGCTCCGGCTCCATCGCGATCGCCTGGTTCGCCCGCAGCGTCTCCAGCGCTACCCCGTTCGCCGCCGCCCGCGCGCGGATGCCTTCGAGGGCCGCCGCCTCCGCATCGTCGGTCGCGACGATCAGCTTGCCGCAGTTGCGGTGCGGCACGCCGTGCTCGGCGCAATAGGCGTACAGCATCTCGCGTCCCGCCACGCAGGACCGCGCCATCAGGCTGCCTTGCGGATAGTAGATGCCGGCGTGGATCACCTCGCTGTTGCGCGAGGAGGTTTCGGTGCCGATCGCGTCCGCCGCCTCCAGCACGATCACCTCGCGCCCGGCCAGCGCCAGCGCGCGCGCGACCGCGAGGCCCACCACGCCGGCGCCGACCACCACGCACTCGATCTCGTCCATGCTCATCGCCGCTGCGCCGTCAGCGGCACCGCGATCCCGCCCGCGATCCCCCGTTGCGCCGCGACCTGCAGCCCGACCACCTCCCATGCGCCGCCGACGCGCGCCAGCAGCGGCGCGCCGCTGCTGCCCGAGGTCGCGGCGCAATCGTGCATGATCAGCGGCCGTGCCGCTGCGTCAGTGGTCCAGCCGGTGACGACGCAGTTCAGGTCGGCGACCATCTGCTCGATGCGGTCCGCATCATAGCCGCCGAGGGCCACCCGCGTCCCGATCGCGACCGGGGCCGCCGCGAGCGGCAGCGTCCGTCCCAGCGCGCCGAGCGGGGCCGAGAGCCGCAGCACCGCCCAATCTGCGCCCTCGCTCGGCAAGCCCCCACTCTGGAAGCTTCGCGCCGCGCCGTAGCCCGCCGCGATCCTGAGCGAGAGCGCCACCGCGTGCCCGGCGTACCGCCCCAGCTGATACCCCGAGAGCACATGCACCGACGACGGCGCCACCGGCCGGTGCGTGAACGGGCTTTCCAGACAGTGCGCCGCGGTCAGCGCCACGCTGGCGCCGATCAGCACGCCCGAGCAATGCACGCCCAGCTCGGTCTGCACCCGCACCACCGCCCGCCACGGCGCCCGGTTGACATCGACCGCGACGCGCGGGTCGCGCCGCCCGACGCCCGGGATCGCCGGCGCCCAGCCCGGAAGCAGCGGCGGCTGCGCCCGCCCGGCCAGCGGCAGCCCGGCCAGCAGGCAGGCAATCGCGGCCGCGGCGATGCGCCGGACGTGCCACCCATACGGCTCTTGCGGCATCTTCTTCCCAAAGCAGATCGGAGTCCGATTCGCATCATGGAGTGGCACCGCCTCGTCACGAGCTTCCTCAACTTCGTCGCCGCCCTGGCGGCCTTGCTGCTGGCGGCGATGGCCACGGCCGACGAATGGGTGCGCCGCGTGCTGACCGCGTTCGGCGTCGGCTATCCCGTCCAGACCGTCATCCTCATCCTGGTCGCGTTCCTGGTGCTGCTCGCGGCCCTGCGGCTGATGGGCGGGATCGTGCGGGTGCTGATCGTGGTGCTGATCGTGCTGTTCGCGATCCATCTGCTGCTGCCGACCTTGCGCGTATGATCCGCGCGATGGCGGTTGCCAGCGCCGCGGGCGCGGTCGAAACTTTCTGATCGCGGTCCGAGTCGCGGAAGGCCAGGTGCCGATGCCCGATGCTCCCGAAACCGGCTTCCCGGCCCTGCTGGAAAGGCTGCTGCCGCGGTTGCGGGACTACGCGGTCATCCTGCTGGGTCCGGGCACGCGCTCCGATGCGCTGCTGCAAAGCGCGGTTGCCGTGGCCGCCTCGCGCCACCTGCTCGCCGCCGCGGCCAGGGCCGACGGCGCGCGCGCGATGCCGGACGCGGTGGCCGCGGTGCTCGGCGCCTGGCTCGAGCAGGCACCGGGGGTTCCCGACCATCTGGGCCAGGCGGTGCGCGAGCTGTTCGACGAACTCACCGACGCCGCCGCACGCGCCCGCATCGAGGGCCGGGCCGGTGCCGCCGCGGCCCTGACGGCTGCCGCATCCGAGCTGGAATGGGCGCATGGCTGGCTGTGGCTGCCGCTCTCGCTGTCCGCGCCGGCCCCGGCGCGCAACGAACTGCTGGCCGGTTGATCCCCGTGGGGGTCGCGGCGAAGTGATCCCCCGGCTGCTGATCCTTGTCCTGATTTCGTGCTCCGTCCTGTCCGCGGCGGCGGCGCACGCGCAGGACAACCCGGCTCTCTATCAGGCGACCGCCATCGTCACCGGCACCGACATGCGCCAGCGGCCGCTGGGCTTCGCCGAGTGCCTGACGGATGTGCTGGTGAAGGTCTCCGGCGCGCCGCGCCTGCAACACGATCCGGCGGTCGCCGCACTTGCCAAACATGCCGAGACGCTGGTGGAACTCGTTCAGCTATGTCGATCCGGATGCCTGGCGTCTGCACCATGACGACCAGGGAACCTATGATCGTTCCTACGAGCTGACGGTCCGTTTCAACCCGGCCAGGATCGACGCGGCGTTGGCCACACTTGGCCTCGCGCCGTGGCGCGGGAAGCGGCCGTTGCTGGTGCCGGTGATCCTGGTGCGCCGCGATGCCACGCCTTACCTGCTGTCGGCCGAAACCCCGCGCGGCGTCGCAATGCGCGAGGCGATCGTGCAGGTCGCCAGCGAATACGGTGTCGGCATTCATTTTCCGACCGAGGACGATCTCGCGGCATGGGGCATCAGCCTGATCGGCTTCCCGGCGCCGCTGGGCACGCCCGATCCCGGGCAGTTGCAGATCACCGGCTCGTTGAACTGGAACGTGAAGGCACTCGGCTGGGTCGGCACCTGGCGGGTCCGGGTCGGCGGCGTTGACCACGACTGGCAGGTCAGCGGCGTCAGTTTCGACCAGGCCTTCGCCGACATGATCCGAGGCGCCGTCATGCTCGCCCACGGCACCGGCACGCCGTGACGGGGTCAACGCCTCACCGCCTGCCGCCGAAATCCCGCCGCATCAGCACCACGTCGTACTCCCGTCGCGCGCGGCGCCCACGGTCGTCCAGCCCAATCCCGCATAAAGCGGCGCCGCCGACCACGTGTAGAGCCACAGCGTCGTGATCCCCGACGCCCGCGCCGCACACTCCACCGCCTTGACCAGCAGCGGCGCATAGCCACGGCCGCGCGCCTCGGGACGCACGCACAGGCTTGCCAGCCACGGCGTCAGGTCCGGGCGCTGATCGAGATCGTGCGCGACCAGGCACGCCGTGCCGACCGGCTCGCCGCCCGCCAGCAGTGCGAAGCACGGCTCGGCGGCGTCGAGGCGACGGTGCACATAGTCCACCGCGTCCGCGACCGTCCGCCCGCGCGGCCGCCCGAACGCCTGCCACAGCATCGCGGCGACCGGCTCGATCAGCCGCGGATGATCCGCGACGGCGACGATCGCGAGGTCCATCCCTAAACCTTCAGCAACCCCACCAGCCGCTCCGCCTCCGCCACGATCGGATCGGCCAGCGCGCGTGCCCGCGCCGCCCCGTCGCGCAGGATCGCATCCAGCGCCGCCGGGTCGTCCAGCAGCCGGCGGGTCTCGGCCGCGATCGGCGCCAGGCTCTCGATCAGCAGCGCCGCGAGCGCCTCCTTGAAGGCGCCGAACCCCTGCCCGCCGTGCTGGCGCAGCACGCCGGCCGCGTCCGTCCCGGCCAGGGCCGCGTAGATGCCGACCAGGTTGCGCGCCTCCGATCGCTCGGCGAGACCCGCCGGCTCCGAGGGCAGCGGCGCCGGATCGGTCTTGGCGCGGCGGATCTTGAGCGCGATCGTGTCGGCGTCGTCGTTGAGGTTGATCCGGCTCTGGTCCGATGCCTCGGATTTCGACATCTTCCGCGTCCCGTCGCGCAGGCTCATCACCCGCGCGGCCTGGCCCAGGATCAGCGGCTCGATCATCGGGAAGAAATCGGCGCCGTAATCATGGTTGAACTTCTGCGCGATGTCGTTGGCCAACTCCAGGTGCTGGCGCTGGTCGTCGCCCACCGGCACGCGCGTCGCGTGATACGCCAGGATGTCGGCCGCCATCAGGTTCGGATAGACGTAGAGGCCGGCCGAGACCGCCTCCCGGTCGCGGCCCGCCTTATCCTTGAACTGCGTCATCCGATTGAGCCAGCCCAGGCGGGCGACGCAGTTGCAGATCCAGGCCAGCCGCATGTGCGCCGAGACGGCGGACTGGTTGAACAGGATGTGCTGCTCCGGGTCGATGCCGCAGGCGATCAGCGTCGCCGCCATCTCCCGCGTCTGCTGCGCGAGCGCCGCCGGTTCCACCCACAGCGTCAGCGCGTGCCAATCGACCACGCAATAGAGGCATTCGTGGTCCTGCTGCAGCGCCACCCAGTTGCGGATCGCGCCGAGATAGTTGCCCAAATGCGGAATGCCGGACGGCTGGATGCCGGAGAAGATGCGCTGCATGGCGCGACTCTTCCGGCCGGTTCCGGGTTCGGTCAACCGGGTTTGGCTAGCACCCGGCGGCGGCGGCGGCGCAGCAAGGCGCCCGCGAACTCCCGCAGCCCGAAGGCACCGATCGCCTGTCCGGCGGCGCCGTAGGCAAGCACGCCGATCGCCACCACCGCCGCCAGCCCGATCCAGCGCAGCACGCCCGGCCGATCCAGCGCGCGCGAACACGGTGCCGCGCGCGCCCCACAGCACCACCGCCATGGCGACCGACGCGACCGCCATCCGCGGCAGCCGCGCCCGCAGCCGCGCATCAAGGCTCAGGTGTCCCCGCGCGCGCAGCACGGCGCCGAGCAGCACCACATTGCAGATCGCGGCGAGACTGGTCGCCAGCGCCGGCCCCATCTGCTGCAACGGCCGCATGAAGGCGACATTGAGCACCAGATTGACCGCCACCGCGACCACTCCGACCTTCACCGGCGTCGCGGTGTCGGTGCGGGCGAAGAAGCAGGGTGCCAGCACCCGCACCAGCACGAAGGCCGGCAGTCCGACCGCGAAGGCGGCGAGGGCGCCGGCGGTCGCCTCGATCTCGGCCACGCTGTTGAACGCGCCGCGTCCGAACAGCACCGCGATCACCGGCTCTCGCAGCACGATCAGCGCCAGCGCCGCCGGCAAGGTCAGCACCAGTGCGTATTCGATCGCCCGGTTCGCGGTGTCGGCCGCGGCGCTCGCCTCGCCCGCCCGCACCTGACGCGACAGCAGCGGCAGCATCGCCGTGCCCACCGCCGCGCCGATGACGCCGAGCGGAAGCTGCTGCACGCGATCGGCATAATAGAGCAGGGAGACGCTGCCCGCCGGCAGCAGGCTCGCGATGATGCCGTCGATCACGACGTTGAGCTGCGTGACACCGGCCCCCAGCAGCCCCGGCGCCATGCGCCGCAGCAGCAGCCGTATCTGCGGCGTCAGCAGCGGGCCGCGCGGCCGCAGCGCGAACCCGGCCCGGTGCAGCGCCACCAGCAGCAGGCCGAGCTGCGCCACGCCGGAGAACAGCAGCCCCCAGGCGAGCGCGTGACCCGCGGTCGCGACGTACGGCGTGAGCCAGATCATCGCCGCGATGGTGCTGACGTTGAACAGCATCGCCGATCCGGCCGCCGCCGCGTAGCGGTCGAGTCCGTTGAGAACGCCGGAGACCAGCGCCGTGAGGCAGATCAGAATCAGATAGGGAAAGGTGATGCGGCAGAGGATGATCGTGATGGCGAACTTGCTCGGATCCTCGGCGAAGCCCGGGGCCAGGAGCCGCACCACCCCAGGCATGAATATCTCGCCCAGCAGCACCAGCACGCCCAGCCCCACGGCCATGGTGCCGAACGCCGCCGACGCGAACCGTTCAGCGAGCGGGCGGCCCTCGGCGGCCAGCATCCCCGAAAAGGCCGGGATGAAAGCGGCGTTGAACGCGCCCTCGCCGAACAGCCGGCGGAACAGGTTGGGCAGGCGGAGCGCCACGAAGAACGCGTCGGCGACCGGCCCGGCGCCGAGCAGCGCCGCGATCAGCATGTCGCGCGCGAAGCCGAGCACGCGGCTCGCCATCGTCCAGGCGCCGACCGTCACGATGCCGCGCAGCATCCGCCTGCCCTACTCGTCGCGCCGGGGCCGGGCAAGCAGCCGCTCGGCGGCGTCCGCCAGCCCGATGCGCCCGCCCAGCAGGTCGGCGACCGCGCGACAGATCGGCAGGTCAAGCGTGCCGGCGCGCGCCACCAGGGCGGGCGCGGTCGCGACGCCCTCGACAACGCCGGTGCTGGCCGTCAGCGCCTCGGCCAGCGGCGTGCCGCGGCCAAGGGCGAGGCCCAGGGCAAAATTCCGGCTCGCTGTCCCGGTGCAGGTCAGCAGCAGGTCGCCGAGGCAAGACAGGCCGGCGACGGTCTCCGCCCGGCCGCCGAGCGCCGCGACCAGCCGCCCGAGCTCAGCCAGCCCCCGCGTCACCAGGGCGGCGCGCGCATTCTCGCCGAAGCCGGCGCCGATTACCGCCCCGGCCGCGATCGCGACCACGTTCTTCGCCGCCGCCCCCACCTGCGCGCCGACCGGATCGGCGTTGCCGTAGAGCCGGAACGCCGAGGTTGCGAGGCGGCTCGCGCAATGCCGGCGGAGTGCGGGATCGGCGGCGGCGACCACGCAGGCGGTGGGCAGGCCGCGCGCCACCTCGGCGGCGAAGCTCGGTCCGGTCAGGAAGGCGGCCGGCACGCCGGGGTGCAGCTCGGCCGTGACTTCCAGGGGCAGCCGCAACCGCTCGTACTCGACCCCCTTGGCCGCGAGCAGCAGCGGTGGCCCCGGCGGCAGCACGGACAAAATGGCGCGCAGATGCTGCATCGGCACCGCGACGATCGTGAGATCGGGTCCGCCCATTTGCATGTCGCCGGTCACGCGCACGGTGTCGGGCAGCCGCACACCGGGCAGATGCCGGCTCTCCCGCGCCCGCGCGAGCGGTGCCGGATCGCGTGCCCACAGCGCGACCGCGGCCCCCGCGCGTGTCGCCTGAACCGCCAGCGCCGTGCCCCAGGCGCCGGCGCCGATCACCGCGACACTATTCATCGCTGAGCCGCAACAGCCGCGCTCGCGGCGGCCTGCTTACCCAACCGCCCGGGTCAACGCGATCCGTCCACGGCCACCGCACTGTGATGGCCGGTCAGGTCGATTTCCAGATGCACACGGCGCGCGATGAGGGACGGCATACGGGTGCGGTGGGGGCCATCCTGGAAGCCGACGATCCCGACCTGGGCGAAGCGCTTAAGCGTGCGGGACAGGCTCGCCTCCTTGCGTCCCGTCAACTCAGCGAGTTCGCGCATGGAGCCTGGCTTGTGCTGGCGGATGGCCGCAAGAACCGCGAGATTGCCGGACGATAGCAGCTTGACCATCGCCTCGGCGGATACCTGCTCGGCACCGGCGCGCTTTGCCGTGTCTTCGCTGTCGAACCACGTCTTCGGCACGCCGTGCCCTGCCTTGGAATCGCGCACCACGCGCTGAGTCCACTCTGCGAACTCGCGGATGGAGCCGATCCTATAGGTCGTTGGTGATGCCTTTTTCATCGAGCGCCCTCTTCACCTCTCGCCAGAAATCGTCGAGCAATTGAACGGCTGTCGTGAAGTTATACGGGCGGCCTTTGTCCTTCGCCGTTCGGTGCCAATGGTCATGGGCCGTACGCTTCCGCCGGTACCCTCGGCCGCTCTCGTCAACGGCATGCGCGTTGTCGAAGCGCACCCAAGGCGACCCGCCTGACTTTGCACGCAGCACGAGCGCGTAGCTGACGCCGTGCGGACGCTGCACCGTCATTGCCGTGCGCCGCGCGGCAAACTCCACGATCACCCCAGGAGCCATCTCGAAACCCGCGCCGTCCAGGGCGAGCAGCACCTCAAGTCCGCTGTCGTCCATTTCTCAACATAACATGTTAAGTCATCTGCGCAAGGCAGCCGACCGCTACGCCTACCACGCCGGCAATGCCGCCGATTGCCAGACGCACGCCATCCGTTCACGCGGGGCATTCGTCGAGCGGCCAGCGCGGGCGCGGCGCCATATCCAGGGGGCTGGCAAGCCCGGCGCGCAGCCGCTCGATCCCGGCCCAGGCGACCATCACCGCGTTGTCGGTGCAAAGCCTCGGCGGCGGTGCGACCAGCGTGACCTCGTTCGCCTCCGCGACCGCCCCGATCGCGTGCCGCACGGCGGCATTGGCCGCGACCCCGCCGGACACGACCAGCAGCTTCGCCCCCGGCATCATGCCGAGCGCGTTGGCCGCACGGTCCGCCAGCACGTCTGCAACCGCCGCCTGAAAACCCGCCGCGATGTCGGCCGCGGTCTGCGCCGGCAGCGGCCCGGCGGGGAAGCGGTCCACGAGCTGCGCCACGGCGGTCTTGAGGCCGGAGAAGCTGAAATCACAGCCCGGGCGGCCGAGCATCGGGCGCGGCAGCGGATGCACCAACGGATCGCCCTGCCGCGCGAGCCGTTCCACCGCCGGTCCGCCCGGCCACGGCAGCCCGAGCAGTTTTCCGACCTTGTCGAACGCCTCGCCCACCGCGTCGTCGACCGTGCCGCCCAGCCGGCGGTAGTGCCCCAGCCCCTCGACCGCGACGCACTGGCAATGCCCACCCGAGACCAGCAGCAGCAGGTAGGGGAACGGCGCGCCACCCGGCGCCAGCCCCGGCAGCCGGGGGGTCAGCGCGTGCGCCTCCAGATGGTTCACGGCTACGAACGGAAGGTGCTGCGCGATGGCGACTCCGCGGGCGAACCCGCTGCCCACGATCAGGCCGCCGATCAGCCCCGGCCCGGTGGTCGCGGCGACGCCGCCGAGATCGGCGAAGCCCAAGCCTGCCTGCCGCATCACGCTCGCCGCCATCGCCGGCAGGTGCTCCAGGTGGGCGCGCGCCGCGATCTCGGGCACGACGCCGCCGAACGCCGCATGGTCCGCCATCTGGCTCAGCACCGCCTCGGCGAGCACCCGGCCCTCGGCGTCGAGCACCGCCGCCGCGGTCTCGTCGCAACTCGTCTCGATCCCGAGCACCGGCCCCGGCATCACCCGCTTCCCTCGCCCGCCGCCATCTCATAGGACAGAGACATGTCCTTCGCCCATCCCGAGGTGCGGACGCTGCGAGTTGGCACCCGCCCCTCGCCGCTCGCCATGCTGCAAACGCGTGCATGCCTCGCTGTGCTGCGCGGCCGCGGCGCGTTCGAGGAGCATGTGATCCGCACCAGCGGCGACACGGTGCAGGATCGCCGCCTCGCCGAGATCGGCGGCAAGGGCCTGTTCGCGAAGGAGATCCACGAGGCGCTGCTCGACCGGCGGGTCGACCTCGCGGTGCACAGCCTGAAAGATTTGGAGACCGAGCTGCCTGCCGGCATCGTGCTCGCCTGCACCTTGCCGCGCGAGGATGCGCGCGACGCGCTGATCCTGCCGCCCGGTGCCGCCCCGCCCGACCCGGCGCATCCGTGGGCGTCGCTGCCCGCGCACGCCACGATCGGCACCAATTCGATGCGGCGGCAGGCGCAGCTTCTGCACGCGCGCCCCGACTTCCGCATCGCCAGCCTGCGCGGCAATGTCGGCACCCGGCTCGCCAAGCTCGACGCCGGCGCCTGCGACGCGACCTTGCTGGCGCTCGCCGGCCTCAAGCGGCTGGGCATCGCCGAGCGCGCCGCGGTCGTGCTGGAGCCGGAGACGATGGTGCCGGCGGCCGGCCAGGGCATCATCGGCGTCACCGTGCGAGCCGACGACATGGGATTGCGCACGATGCTGGCCGCGATCGAGGACCCCGCGGCGCGCGCCGTCGCCACCGCCGAGCGCGCGCTGCTGGCCGCCCTCGACGGCTCCTGCCGCACCCCGATCGGCGGATATGCGCGGCTGCTGGCGGACGGTACGCTGCATCTGACCGGCCTGGTTGCGCGCGCGGACGGCAGCTTCTTGCTCGTGCGCACGCGGCACGGGACGGCAGCGGAGTCCGTGCGGCTGGGCACCGAACTCGGCGGCAGTCTGCGCGCCGACAGCCCCGCCGATCTGTTTGGCTGAACGAAAGGGAACGCAAATGGGCAGCACGATCGAACTCAAGGCGGCCGACGGCCACACGCTCTCGGCCTACACCGCCGGCCCCGCCGACGCGAAGCGTGCGCTGGTGGTGATCCAGGAGATTTTCGGCGTCAACCGGCACATGCGCCAGGTCTGCGACGCTTTCGCGCGCGAGGGCTATCGTGCGATTGCCCCGGCGCTGTTCGACCGCGCCGAGCGTGGGGTGGAGCTCGGCTACGGGGCATCCGACATCGCGCGGGGCCGCGATTTGCGCGGCCGGGTGCCCGATGCGGGCGCGCTCGCCGATATCGAGGCGGCGGCGGCTCATTTCGCGAGCGCGCGGCGCGGCATCGTCGGCTATTGCTGGGGCGGCACGATCGCCTGGTGGGGGGCGACGCGCAGCCACAGCTTCGCCGCCGCGGTCGGCTGGTACGGCGGCGGCATCGCCGCCACCAAGGACGCGCCGACGCACTGTCCGGTGCAGCTCCATTTCGGCGAGAAGGACACGTCGATCCCGATCGCCGACGTCGACGCGATCCGTGCCGCGCAGCCGAGCGTAGAGGTTTTCGTCTATCCCGACGCCCAGCACGGCTTCGGCTGCGACGATCGGGCGAGCTACAACGCCAAAGCCGCCGCACTGGCGCAGCAGCGCACGCTCGCGTTCTTCGCACGGCATCTGGGCGGTTAGGACAGGGCTCAAGCACCGGACGTCAGGATGGGGCGAGCGGATTTCACCGCCGGCGCGGGGCGACCGTGGAGCCCGCCACTCGCGGCGGGTTGATCCGCCGGGGCTGGCGCTGGAGCAGGCCCTTGGCCTAAATCCACGCACGTTCCGATGACCGTTGCGGCGGCCCGTATTCGATCACGGGCTGATGCCAGCGCGCGGGATGCCTGCGACGGAGGCGCTTCGATGCTCGTGGAAAAGACCCGGACTGGCCTGCGCGCGATCGGCGATGTGCCTTGGGTCAGCCGCCGCCCATTCGCGATCACCCGCAAGTCCGGCGCGTGAGCATGGTCGAGAGCGCCTCGCTCAAAATGGCGAAAGAGGCGCTTCGGCGCGCGAACGAGAGCCTCGAACGGCACGTGGCCGAGCGCACCGTGCAATTGCGCGAAAGCGAGCGGCAGTTTCGCGATGTGCTCGAGGCGCTGCCCGCCGCCGTCTACACGACCGATGCCGGCGGGCGCATCACCTACTACAACGAGGCCGCGTCCGAGCTGGCGGGGCGCCGGCCGACGCTCGGCACCGACGAATGGTGCGTCACCTGGCGCCTCTACTGGCCGGACGGCAGGCCGATGCCGCACGATCAGTGTCCGATGGCGGTCGCGCTGAAGGAAAACCGCCCGATCCGGGGCGATGAGGCGATCGCCGAGCGGCCCGACGGCACGCGCGTCCCCTTCATGGCCTATCCGACGCCGCTGTGCGACGCGTCGGGCACGCTTGTCGGCGCCGTGAACATGCTGGTGGACATCACCGAGCGCAAGCGCGACGAGGCGCTGGTCGAGTGCCAGAGAGCGGCGCTGCGGATGCTCGGCGAAGGCGCGCCACTCGACGACGTGCTCGAGTTCCTCCTCGGCGTGACGGAACGCCACAGCGGCGGCGACATGCTCGGCTCGATTCTCCTGCTGAACGAAGCGGGCACCCACTTTGAGCGCGGCGTCGGCGCCAGCCTGCCGCAGGGGTTCAACGCGGCGGTCGCGGGCGTCGCAGTCAGTTCCGCCCTTGGTGTCTGCTGCCATGCGGTTGCCCGCCGCGAGCCGGTGGTCGTGCCCGACTTCAGCACCGATCCGCTATGGGCGCGCTTCGCCGATTTCCTTGCCCCGTATGGGCTGCGCGCCGGCTGGTCCACACCCATCATCGGCGCGAATGGCAGGGTTCTCGGCACCTTCGCCAACTACTACCGCCATCCCTGCGACCCCACACCCGCGGACTTGGAGTGGGTGGAGCTGGTCAAGCGTACCGCCACGATCGCCATCGAGCGTACGCAGGCCGAGGCCGCGCTTCGCGACAGCGAAGAGCGGCTGCGGCGCCTGAACCACGAGCTGGAGCTGCGGGTGCGCGAGGAGGTGGCGGCGCGAGAGGCGACGCAGGCGCGGCTTGCGCACGCGCAGCGGATGGAAGCGCTGGGCCAGCTCGCGGGCGGGATCGCGCACGACTTCAACAACGTGATCCAAGCGGTTCAGGGCGGCACCGCGCTGATCGAACGCCGGCCCGCGGACGCCGAAGGCGTGCGCCGCGTGGCCCGCATGGTCGCAGAAGCGGCCGGTCGCGGGGCCGCCATTACGCGGCGCCTGCTCGCCTTCTCGCACCGGAGCGACCTGCGGGCCGAGCCGATCGACGCCGCGTCTCTGCTTGCCGACATGCGCGAGATCCTGGCGCACACTCTCGGCACCGGGATCGAGGTCCGGCTGGAGGTGCCGCCCGAGCTGCTGATGCTGATGGCCGACAAGAGCCAGCTGGAGACCGTGCTCGTCAACCTCGCCACGAACGCACGCGATGCCATGCCGAAGGGCGGAACGCTCACTCTGGCGGCATCACCCGAGGTTCTGCGGCGGGATGGTGCGCCGGGCCATCCGGTTTCCTTGAAGGCGGGATCCTATGTGCGCCTGTCCCTGTCGGACACCGGCACCGGCATGGATGCCGCGACGCTGGCCCGGGCCTCGGAACCGTTCTTCACCACCAAGCCGGTCGGTCAGGGCACCGGCCTCGGACTGGCAATGGCGCGCGGCTTCGCTGAACAGAGCGGCGGCGGCCTGCACATCGAGGCGGAGCCAGGACGGGGCACGACCGTGAAGCTCTGGCTCCCGGTCGCCGAGAGAGGCGCTGTGTCGTCCGCCGCCGCGAACGGCGAGGCCGCCATCGTCGCCGCTGCCGGGCAGACGCGGGCGCGCGTCTTGGTCGTGGACGATGATGCGATCGTGCTGGAGACCCTGGCCCAGCAAATGGAGGCGGCGAATTACGCCGTCCTGACGGCGGGCAGCGGCGCCGCGGCACTGGCGCTGCTTGACGAAGGCGAGGCGGTGGATCTGATCATCTCCGACCTGTCCATGCGCGGGATGGATGGCGTGAACCTGATCCGGGAGGTGCATCGGCGCAGGCCCAAGCTGCCGGCCATCCTGCTCACCGGGTTCGCCACCAATGCGGCGGAGATCGCCGTCAGTGGCGCGATCCGCGGTGGCTTCTCGCTGCTCCGCAAGCCCATCGACGGGTTGCAGCTTGCGGAGCGTGTGGCGGCACTGCTGGAGGCCAGGGCGGCCCGCGCCCTTGACCGGTGGCGAGTGTAGAGACTGTCCGGCTACCGGATGACAGCGCTACCATGTTCATGGTGCCGAACGTAGGGACACGAAATGATGCCTAACGATGTCTCGCCCGCCGCCGCTCTCGCGCCGGCGCAGGTCGCTGCCTATCGCCGAGACGGCTTTATCGTCGTGCCCGACCTCCTTGGCGCCGGAGAGTTGTCACAGCTTCGACAGGTGATCGCCGGGTTGATCGCGGGTGCTGCCGCGGTCGAGACGCATACCGACATCTATGACCTCGAACCCGGCCACACCCGCGCCGCCCCGCGGGTGCGGCGGATCAAGGCCCCGCACAAGGTGCATCCCGCCTTCGACGCGGTGGTGCGCAAGCCCGCGGTGCTCGCGGTCCTGCACGCGCTGCTCGGTCCCGGCCTGCGGCTGCACGGCTCGAAGCTGAACATGAAATCGGCGCAGTACGGCTCGCCGGTCGAGTGGCACCAGGACTGGGCGTTCTACCCGCACACCAACGACGACATCCTCGCGATCGGCGTCATGCTCGACGACATGACCTTGCAGAACGGGCCGCTGCTGGTGGCGCCGGGCACGAATCGGGGGCCGATCTGGAGCCATCACGGCGATGACGGGCGGTTCTGCGGCGCCATCGACCCGGCACTGATCGAGGCCGAGATCGCGGCCGCGGTGCCGCTTACCGGCAGCGCCGGCAGCATGTCGTTCCACCACGTCCGCGCGCTGCACGGCTCCGCCACCAACACCTCCGATCGGCCGCGCAACCTGCTGCTCTACGAGGTCGCCGCGTCAGACGCATGGCCGCTGGCCCATTTTCCCGGCTTCGATGAGTTCAACGAGCGCCTGCTTGCCGGCCCGCCCACCATCGAGCCGCGGCTCGTGCCGGTGCCGGTGCGGATGCCCTATCCGCCGGCGCTGCACCAGGGCTCGATCTACGAGAACCAGACCGCGGCGACGCGGAGCTATTTCGCCCGACCCGCTGCCTGATGATTTCGGGGTAACGACTCACCCGGGCAGCGTCTGACCCGTGGGACCGAGAGCGCGTTCCAGCGCGCGGCCGATCAGAAACACCGCACCTCCGCCTCGGCCTGCGCCTCGTGCAGCGTGCGCACGATGTCGTTCGTGACGGCGGTGTGGAATTCCTCCGCCAAATGGCCGCCGGTAAGCCGGCGCATGCGCAGAATCGTGTCGGCCTCCTCATATTCAGAGAACGGCATGATTGAGGCGATCACGTCGATCGAGCACGAACAGCGGCGCAAGGCCTCCTGCGAGCCGCCGTTCACGTTCATGCACGCGAACACATAATCCGCGCGCGCCGCGGTCGGGTAGTCGTTGGTGCCCGCGGTGCGGCCCGTGCCGGGGATGCTGGTCGCGGGATTGCCGGCGGCATAGGCAATGACGGGCAGTGCGAGGACGGGCAGCGCGAGCAGGCCGGCAAGCAGGGTCTTCATGGAACACTGGCTCCTTGACCGCCATATAATATCGCCGGCCGGCACGGTCGCGGAAGCCGCCTTGCCATTGCCCGCGGGGGGACCACACTGTGCCCGCGGTGACGCACGCCAGGGAGCCGCGATCACTTGACCCGCCCAACCTGCACCAGCACGGCCGGCATTGGCACGGCCGGCACCGGCACGGCCGCGATCGGCCGGCGCGCCTGCCTCCTTGCCCCGCTCGCCGGCGCCCTCCTCGGCGCCGCGGCGGCCGCCCCGCCCATCGTGCGGCTCGGGGTGCTGCAGTTCGGCACCGTGCAGTGGGTCGCCGAGGTGATCCGGCGCCACCGGCTCGATGCCGCGCACGGTTTCGCGTTGCGCACCACGCTGCTCGCGAACACCGATGCCGGACGGGTGGCACTGCTCGCGGGCGGCGCCGACATCGTGGTTTCCGACTGGCCGTTCGTCGCGGTGCAGCGCGCCGCCGGCAACCGGCTCTGCTTCGCGCCGTTCTCCAGCGCCACCGGCGGGATCATGGTCCCGGCCCTCTCACCGATCCGTGGTCTCGCCGATCTGCGGGGCCGACGTCTCGGCGTGGCCGGCGGACCGCTCGACAAGTCCTGGCTGCTGGTGCAGGCGGCGGGCCGCGCCGCCACCCCGCCGATCGACCTCGCATCCGCCGCCCGGATCGCCTACGCCGCACCGCCGCTGCTCGATGCCAAGCTCGGCCAGGGCCAACTCGACGCCGTGCTCACCTTCTGGAACTTCGCCGCCCGGCTGCGCGCGGCCGGGTTCCACGAGGCGGTGTCGGTGGCCGGCTGCGCCGCGGCACTCGGCCTGCCGTCGCGGCTCGGGCTGCTCGGCTTCGTGTTCCACCAGAACTGGGCGGAGGCGAACCGCGCGGCACTGGAGGGATTTCTCGCCGCGGCCAGCGCGGCACAGGACCGCATGGCGGCGTCGGATGCCGAGTGGCCGGCGCTGCGGCCGCTGATGAACGCCGCCGATCCGGCCTTGTACTCGGCACTGCGTGCGGGCTTCGTCGCCGGCATCGGCCACCCGACCGCGGCCGCGGAGCAGGCGACCGCCGCGCGCGTGTTCGCGATCCTGCTCAGGACCGGCGGCAGGCAGGCGACCGGCGGGCTCGCCGCCCTGCCGGGGGGCATCTTCTGGCCGGAGCCGGATGCGAAGGGCTGATCGCCGCCGGTTGGCACAGGCACGGGATCGCTGCCTCTCCCTCCTCGGCCTGATCCTGTTGTGGTGGGTCGCGGCAAAGGCCAGCGGCAACCCGCAACTGATGCCGCCGCCGGGGGCCGTGGCGGCCTTCGCCGTGCGCGTCATCGTCTCGGGCGAGATGCCGCGCAACATCGCGATCACGCTGGCGCGCGTGGTGGTGGCGTTCACGCTTTCGATGCTCGCCGGCAGCGCGATCGGCTTCGCCGCCGGCCGCTCGGCGCGCGCCGACGCGCTGATCGACCCGTGGCTGGTGGTGATCCTGAACCTGCCGGTGCTGGTCGTGATCGTGCTGATGTATATCTGGGTCGGGCTGAACGAGGCGGCGGCGGTGCTCGCGGTCGCCATCGCCAAGGTCCCGACCGTGGTGGTCACGGTGCGTGAGGGCGCGCGCGCGCTCGACCCCGGCCTCGACGAACTCGCCGCCGTCTATCGCCTGCCCGGCGGCCGCCGGCTGCGCCGGATCGTGCTGCCGCAGCTCGCACCCTATCTCGCCGCCGCCGGGCGAAGCGGATTGTCGATCACTTGGAAGATCGTGCTGATCGTGGAGCTGCTGGGGCGGCCGGACGGCGTCGGTTTCGCGCTCAACCTCTATTTCCAGAACTTCCAGGTCGCCGGCATCCTCGCCTACGGGCTGGTGTTCGCCGCCATCATGCTGGTGGTCGAAGCGGTGGCCCTGCAACCGTGGGAGCGGCGGGCCAATGCCTGGCGCTGACGCGCTCTCGGTCGCGATCGCCCGCAAGGCCTATGCGGGCCGCGCGGTGCTGGAGGAGGTCCAATTCGAGGTCGAGCCGCGCGAGGTGGTGGCGCTGTTCGGCGCCTCCGGCACCGGCAAGAGCACCACGCTCAGGATCGCGCTCGGGCTGGACCGCGACTTCGCGGGCCAGGTGCATCGCGGGCCCGGGCGGGTGGGGGTGATGTTCCAGGAGCCGCGGCTGCTGCCGTGGCTGACGCTGGCCGAGAACATCCGGCTGGTGGCGACCGAGGGCGTGCCGCCGCCCGACATCGGCGCCCTGCTCGCCTCGGTGGGTCTCGCCGACGCCGCCGGATTGCTGCCGCGTGCGCTGTCGCTCGGGATGGCGCGGCGGGCGGCGCTGGCGCGCGCGCTGGCGGTGGCACCCGCGCTGCTGGTGCTGGACGAGCCGTTCGCCTCGCTCGATCCGGCGCTGGCGGCGACGCTGGCCGCGCGGATCGCGCTGGAGGCGCGGGAGGGCGGGGCGGCGGTGCTGATCGCGACGCACGGGCTGGATCAGGCGCTAACGATCGCCGATCGGGTACTGGTGCTGCACGGCAGCCCGGCGCGGCTCGAAGCGGATTTGCCGGTGGCCGGCAACGGCAGCGCGGGCGCGCTGCGCTCGCTTCTGCTGGCGCAATTCCCGTTTCTGGGCGCAGAAGAAACGGCTGGGTAGGCTGACCGTGACGGGGAGGAAATGATGAGGTCACATCGGATCGTCGCATTGGGGCTGGTCGTGTCGCTGGCCGCGCTGCCGCGGCGGCGCGGCGAAGTTCTTCGCCTACAACGAGACCACATCGACGACTTTACCGGCCTCTATCTCGCGCCCGCCGGCACCACGAAGTGGGGCGCGAACGAGACCTGAACGACAAGGACCACAGCCTCGATTACGGCGAGCGCCTGCTGCTCACGGGCATCACGCCCGGCCGCTACGACGTGAAGCTCGTGACCGACAAGGGCAAGACTGCGTGCGCAAGGGCGTGGACCTCAGCCGCGACACCAGCTTCGAGATCCGCGACGGCGACCTCGCCGGGTGTCGATGACGGCCGGCGGTCGCAAGCGTCGCTTCGGTTCCTTACACCATCGCCTCGGTCATCCGGCCACGACGATCCCGGGGAAATGGCAGGCCACGCGATGGCCGGCGGCGGCCTCGGACAGGAGCGGCGTCTCGGCCGCGCAGCGCGGGGCCGCGGCCGGGCAGCGGGTGCGGAAATGGCAGCCGGAGGGTGGGTTGAGCGGGCTCGGCACCTCGCCGGTCAGGACGATCCGTTGCTTCGATCCGGTCGCGTCCAGGGTTGGCACGGCGGAGATCAGGCTGGCGGTGTAGGGGTGCAGCGGCCGGCGGAACAATTCGACCGCCGACGCGCTCTCGACCACGCGCCCCAGATACAGCACCACGATGCGGTCGGAGATGTGGCGCACCACCGCCAGGTCGTGCGCAATGAACAAGTAGGTCAGGCGCAGGCGTTCCTGCAGCCCGATCATCAGGTTGATGATCTGCGCCTGAATGTTCACGTCCAGCGCCGAGATCGGCTCGTCGCCGATCACGAACACCGGCTCCACCGCGAGCGCGCGGGCGATCGAGACGCGCTGGCGCTGCCCGCCGGAGAATTCGTGCGGAAACCGTGCCGCCGCCTCGGGGGGGAGGCCAACCAGGTTCAGCAATGCGCCGACGCGATCGCGCACCTCGGCGGCGCCGCGGGCGAGCCCGTGCAGCCGCAGCGGGCCGGCCAGGATGTCGCCCACCGTCATGCGCGGATTGAGCGAGGCATACGGGTCCTGGAAGATCATCTGCATCCGTCGGCGCAGCGGCCGGATGGCGGACTGCGAGGCATGGGTGATATCCTGGCCGTCGAACACGATACGGCCCGCGGTCGGCTCCTCCAGCCGCATCACCACCCGTGCCAGAGTGGACTTGCCGCAGCCGGATTCACCGACCAGGCCAACGGTCTCGCCGCGGAACACCTGCAAATCCACGCCATCCACCGCCCGCAGAATGCGGTGCTGTTCCAGGAAGTTGTCGCGCGGCAGCTCGAAATGCTTGGTCAGCCCGCGCACGTCGAGCAGCGGCGCCGGTGCGCGATCCTGCTGTGCGACGGCAACATCGCCGGCCGCGTGACGCGGCGACGGCGGAACCAGCCGCTCGCCGCCCTGCGTCACCCAGCAACGGCTGCTGCGATCGGCACCGATCGGCAGCAGCTCCGGATGCTGCGCACAGGCACCGATTGCAAACGGACAGCGGGCGCGGAAACGGCAGCCCTCGGGCCACGCGCGGGCGTCGGGCGGCTGACCCTCGATGGTCGCCAGCCGCCGGTCGCCGCTCACCGCGCCATCCAGGCGCGGTGCGGCGTGCAGCAACGCCCAGGTGTAGGGGTGGCGCGGATCGGTCAGCAGGTCCTCCGGGCGGCCCTCCTCGACCACCTCGCCGGCGTACATCACCAGCACGCGCGAGCAGATCGTGGCGATCACGCCAAGGTCGTGGCTGATCAGGATCACCGCGGTGCCGAGATCACCGTTCAGTGCGCGCAGCAGGTCCAGGATCTGCGCCTGGATCGTCACGTCCAGCGCCGTGGTCGGCTCGTCGGCCAGGATCAGGGAGGGTTCGTTGGCGAAGCCCATCGCCAGCATCACCCGCTGGCGCATCCCGCCGGAGAACTGGTGCGGCCAGGAATCGAGCACGCGCTCCGGGCCGGCGATGCCCATCCGACCCAGCAGCGAGGCCGCGCGGGTTCGTGCCGCCTCCGGCGTGAAGCGCCCATGCGCCGTCATCGTCTCGATCAACTGGCGCGAGATGCGCAGCACCGGGTTGAGCGAGGTCATCGGATCCTGGAAGACCATCGCAATCTCGGCGCCGCGGACCTGGCACAGCTCCGCTTCGGAGAGCGCAGTGATCTCCTTGCCGCGGAACCGGATCGACCCGGCAACGATGCGCGCCGGCTCCTCCAGCAGGTTCATGATCGACTTTGCCGCGACGCTCTTGCCGGAGCCGGATTCGCCGACGATGCCCAGGGTCTCGCCGCGGTTTAGCGTGAAGCTGACGCCATCCACCGCCCGCACCACGCCGGCGTCGGTGAAAAACCAGGTGCGCAGGTCGCGGACCTGCAGCAGCGGGTCAGCGTCGTCTGGCATGCGGGTCGAGCCAGTCGCGCAGGCCGTCGCCCACGAAGTTGAAGCCGATCACCACGGTCAGGATCGCCAGGCCCGGGAACGTCGCCACCCACCATTGCGAGACCAGTTCGCGGCCCTCGGAGACCATGGAACCCCATTCCGGCGTCGGCGGCACCACGCCCAGACCGAGGAAAGACAAGCCGGCAAACACCAGGATCGCGTTGCCGAGATCGAGCGTGATCAGCACGACAAGGGGGCCGACCGCGTTGGGCAGGATCTGGCGGAACAGGATGTGGGTGGGCGAAAAGCCGATGACGCGGGCGGCCGCGACGTATTCCAGGGAGCGTTGGCCGAGCACCAGGCTGCGCGCGAGGCGGGCGAATTTCGGCCACCATACGACCAGCATGGCGATCACCGTGTTGCGCGTGCCGATGCCCAGTGCCGCCGCGATCGCCATCGCCAGGATGATCGGCGGAAAGCAGAACATCAGGTCGGTGGCGCGCATCAGGGTTTCCTCGACCCAGCCGCGCGCATAGGCGGCGACGGCGCCGATCAGCGTGCCGGCCGCGCCGCCGATCAGCACCACGGTGAAACCGACGGCGAGCGAGGTGCGGGCGCCGTAGATGATGCGCGTGAGTACGTCGCGGCCGAGCTCGTCGGTGCCGAGCCAATGCGCCAGCGACGGGGCGGCGAGGCGCCCGGCGACGTTCACCGTGTCGGGCGCATAGGGCGTGATCCAGGGCGCCAGCGCGGCTGCCAGCGCCCACGCCACGATCACCGCCCCGCCCATCGCCGGCAACAGATAGCGGCGCAGCCAGCGCCGACGCCGCCCGGCAGCGGACCCGATGGCGGCATCCGCGAGAGCGCCCGCTGCCGCGTCGGTCAGGGCCGCGCCGGATGCGGGCGGTGTCATCGGCGCATCACGCGCGGATCGAGCAGCGCATAGGACACGTCGACGAGCAGATTGACGATCACATAGACGACGGCAACCACGAGGGTGATGCCCATGATCGCCGGGAAATCGAGGATCACGGCGCTCTGGAACGTGTAGCGGCCGAGGCCGGGCCAGGAGAAGATGGTCTCGGTCAGCACCGTGCCGGTCAGCAATTGCGCGTAGGCGAGGCCGCCCAGCGTCACCACCGGCAGCAGGGCGTTCGGCAGCGCGTGGCGCAGCATGATGACGCGCCGCAGCAGGCCCTTGGCGCGGGCGACGCGGATGTAGTCCTGTGACAGCGCCTCCAGCATCGCGGCGCGGGTGGTGCGGGTGATCAGGCCGATGGTCGCCGAAGCCAGCACGATCGACGGCAGCACCAGATGCGCCAGCGCGTCCCAGAACGTGCTCCATTGGCCAGCCAGCGGCGCGTCGATCAGCATGAAGCCGGTGACGTCGGGCGGCGGGAACTGGTCGCTGCCGATCTGTCCGGGGCCCGGTGCCCAGCCCAGCCAGCCGTAGAAGACCGCCAGCATGATGAAGGCGAGCCAGAAGGTCGGCGCAGACACGCCGATCAGCGAGACCACGCGGGCCACGTGGTCGATCCAGGAATTGCGCTTCATCGCGGCGAGCACGCCAAGCGGCAGGCCGAACAGCAGCGAGAGCAGGAAGGCTGCGGTGGAGAGCTCGATCGTGGCGGGCGCGTATTGCGCGATGTCGTCGATCACCGGGCGCTGCGAGGAGATCGAGATGCCGAGATCGCCGTGCATCAGGCCGCGCAGGAAAATCCAGTAGCGGTCCCACATCGGCAGATCGAGGCCCCATTTGTGCCGGTATGCCTCGACGATCGCCGGGTTGTTGGCGGCAATGTCCCCAAGCTGCGTCAGCACCGGATCGCCCGGTACGGTGTTGGCGATCAGGAAGATGATCAGTGTCGCCAGCAGCACCATCCCCGCGGCGATCACGACCCGCGAGGCAATGTAGCGCAGCACCCGATCGTTTCCCCTTTTCCGCCGCATACCCCATGCCCCGGCGGGCGGCAAGGCTGATAGCGCGTGATCGCGGGCGGCGGCCCCGCAAGACGAATTGTTTTTCTCGGCGGCCCCGGTATGATCACGCCCCAATATGACCAAGAATAGGGAGGCGAACGTGCGGGAGATTGGCTGGATCGGCCGACGGGATGTGGTGCGCCTTCTGGGGATCGGCGGCGCGGCGCTGGCAGCGGGGCTGCCGGATAAAGTTCACGCGGCGAGCAGCGGCGGCACGCTGGTGCTCGGCATCGACATCAGTGACTCGATCACCTTCGACCCGGCGCGCGAGGCGCAATACACCGCGCCGCTGAGCCTGCGGGCGGCCTATGAGTCGTTGGTGACCATGTCGCCCGGTGACTACCTGAACGTGAAGCCGGCGCTGGCGAAGTCATGGGCGCGGACCGCGGACGGCAAGGGCTGGCGGTTCAACTTGACCGAGGCGAAGTTCAACAGCGGCAACCCGGTCACCGCCGACGACGTGAAATGGACCTTTGATCGGCTGATCAACCTGAAGGACCAGCCGCAGCAATATGTGACGAACGTTGCGGCGGTGAATGCGGTCGATCCGAAGACGGTCGACATCATGCTGATCGACCCCACGCAGCCGATCCTTGCGATCCTGTCAGGGCCGAATTTCGGCATGATGGAGCGCAAGGCGGTGGAAGCACACGGCGGCACTGCGGCCAAGGATGCCAACACCGCCGACAAGGCGACGCAATGGCTGAACCAGCACTCGGCCGGCGCCGGTCCGTTCACCATGGTCGGCTGGACCCGCGGCGCGCAGATCCTGCTGACCCGCAACCCGCACTACTTCCGCGGACCGGCGTATTTCGAGCACGTGATCGTACGTCACATGGGCGACAGCGCGACGCAGCTTCTGGCGATCAGGCGCGGCGACATCGGCGTGGCGTTCAACCTCATCCCGGAACAGATCGCCACGCTGAAGGATGACAAGCAGGTGCGCGTGGAGGGGCTGCGCAGCCTGGATTACGTCTACATGGCGCTGACCAATGAACCGGCGTTCAACAAGGCGCTCGCAGTCAAGGAAGCGCGCCAGGCGATCGCCAGCGCGATCGACTATGACGGTATCATCAACAGCCTGCTGGGTGGCCAGGCGATGCGGTGCGCGTCGTTCATTCCGATCGGGCTGTACGGCTCGACCGAGATGACGACACAGAAATATGGCTGGCACCAGGATCTGGATCGGGCGAAGCAACTGCTGCAAAAGGCGGGATTTCCGAACGGGTTCCAGTTCAAGCTGAGCTATGGCGACGCGGCGGTCTCCGGCCTGTCCTACGCAGTGCTCGCGCAGAAGCTGCAGTCGGACCTGGCGCGCGTCGGCATCAAGGTGGTGCTGGATCCGATCGATCAGGTGAACCTGCGGACGCAATACACCACCGGCAAGTCGACCGCGGTGCTGACCTTCTGGAACCCGTCCGGGGTGGAAACCGACCAGTGGGCCGAGGCCAGCGTGCGTCGCGTGGCCAAGCGCATCCACTGGACGCCCGACCCGGCGCTGATCAAGACGGTCGAAGCGGCAGCGGCGGAGCAGGACGCGACGAAGCGATCGGCGTTGTATGTGGACTATGAGAAGGCGCTGATCGATCAGGCGAGCCTGCTGATCTTGTTCCAGCCGATCTACCAGTTCGCCGTCCGCAGCGCGCTGAAGACGTTCCCGCTGACAGCGGCGGGTTGGGAGGCGGAGCTCTATCGGGCAACGATGTAGCGCCAGCCCAAAGAGGCGCGGTCGCGCATCCTCAGCCGCCCAGCACGCGCGCGCCGCCGAACCGTGCCACGCCCACCACGATCAGCACCGCGACGATATGCACGACCAGATCGGTCGCCGCCGCGTCATAGGGGTGGATGAACCACAGCAGCGAGGCCGCCGCCGCCGCCGCCGCCAGCCCGCCCATGCCGGCGACCAGCCCCGGCCGCAGCGGCCGCGCCTGCCGCAGCATCAGGAACAGCACGATCGAGAGCGGCAGCGAGATGCCGACGATGAACACCAGGCAGTCGTGCGCCGTCTCCGACAGCGTGCCGATCGTGCTGTCCGGCAGCAGCCACATCCGCAGGCACCCGAACCCGCTCGCCCCGAGCCACAGCGCCGCCGCCGGCAGCGGCAGCAGCGCCCAGAAGCGGGCGCGGTCCGGCAGGCTGAGCTCGAACGCCGCCACCACCGCCAGGATCGCGGTAAGCGTCGAGCCGGCGACCGCGAGCCGCATGTCGAGCGCCGCCGCCAGCCGCATCGCCATCGCGTGCAGGTCGGCGACGCTGGCCATCACCACCGCCGCGGCCAGCACCACGAGCAGCCAGGCAATCGCCCGCAGGCTGGGCGGCGCCAGGCGGCGCACCGGCCGCAGCCCGGCGGCCAGCCCCTCGATCAGCGCCTCGGTGCCGCCCGGCCCGCTCATCGCTCGGAATCCTGGCCCAATCGCAGCCGCAGCGTCTTGAGCGCACGGTGCAGGTTCACCTTCAACGCCACCTTGGTCCGACCGGTCGCCGCCGCCGCCTCGTCCAGCGAGCGGCCTTGCAGCCCGATCTGCTCCACCGCCTCGCGCTGCCGCGGCGGCAGGCCGGCGAGCGCCGCCCGCACCTGGCCGAGCTGGCGCGCTGCGTCGATCGCCTGCCCCGGCTCGGGCGCCGCATCGGCGTGCGACTCCATCGCGACCGGATCATGCACCTCGCGGGCGTGGCGGCGGCCATCGCGACGCAGCGCGTCGATCACCCGGCGCTCGGCGATCGCGCGCAGCCAGGCCGAGAAGGGGCGAGCCGGGTCGTAGGTCTGGCGCACACGGTGGATGGTCAGCAGCACGTCCTGCACGGCATCCTCGGCCCGCTCGGGCGAAAGGCCGCGGCGGCGGGCGATGGCGCGGATCATGGGCACGCAGTCGCGCAGCAGCGCGGCATAGGCGGCGCCGTCGCCGGCCTGGGCGGCCGCCATCCAGCCCGCCCGCCGGCGCTCCGCCGCGTCCGCCGCCTCCGCCATCGCCGCGCCGCTCCAAGCCGCGAGGCGGCGATTGGAGCACGGCGGCGGCATGGCGCCAATCGGCCAGCCGGCCCCCAGCGCCGGCACCCAAGCCCCGGTCATCGCCCGCGCCCTCCGGTGCCTGCAAAAGCCCGGTTCGCGCAGGTGCGCCAGCCGGTTACGCCCCTTGCACCAATCTCCCCGCTTGCTCATGTTTGGCGAATTACCGCCGGCGTGCTGCCACGCTCCGGCGAGTCTGGGGCACGAGTCTGGGGCATGGGCCAGGAGCCGTGATGGATTCCGGGGGAGAAGTACGCCGCGTCACCATCCATCCGCCGGAGGATTTCGGGGGCATGCGCGCCGCCGGCCGCCTCGCCGCCGAGACGCTGGACATGATCGCCCCCCATGTCCACCCCGGTGTGACCACCGCGACGCTGGACCGGCTGTGCCTCGCGTTCATCGAGCAGCATGGCGGGGTCTCGGCGACGCTCGGCTATCGCGGCTATCCGAAGTCGATCTGCACCTCGATCAACCACGTGGTCTGCCACGGCATCCCCGGCGAGCGCCGACTGGTCGAGGGCGACATCCTCAACATCGACATCACCGTGATCCTCAACGGCTGGCACGGCGACACCAGCCGCATGTTCGTAGCCGGCCAGCCGTCCACGCGCGCCCGGATGCTGATGGACGTGACCTATCAGGCGCTGATGCGCGGGGTGGGCGCGGTGCGGCCGGGGGCGACGCTCGGCGACCTCGGCCACGTGATCCAGTCCTATGTCGAGGGCCAGCGCTTCTCGGTGGTGCGCGATTTCTGCGGCCACGGCGTCGGGCGGCGCTTCCACGAGGCGCCCAACGTGCTGCATTTCGGCCGCCCGGGCGACGGCCCGGTGCTGCGGCCGGGGATGTTCTTCACGGTCGAGCCGATGGTGAACGCCGGCCGGCCGGAGGTGAAGGTGCTCGATGACGGCTGGACCGCGGTGACGCGCGACCGCAGCCTCTCGGCGCAGTTCGAGCACATGGTGGGGGTCACGCCGGACGGCTGCGAGGTGTTCACGATCTCGCCCGCCGGCCTGCACCATCCCCCGTACGCCTAATCCGCCGGCTCATGCCGCCGCCCGGCGACTCCTCCCAGGCTGGTAATGCACCCTCTCAGCCCGCGCCGCCGCCCAGGATGCAGAAGGCTCTGACTTATTCCGAAGAGCTTTAGTCTATCCGCACCAAGACCCGTTCCAGGGCCGCAAAGAACTGCTGCCACCCGCCCTTGGCGCCCTGGTAGGCCTGCTCCTGATCCGGCCGGAAGCCCGACTGCTCCATGCGCAGGTGGCTCCCCGGGCTCGTCGGGGTGAGAGTCCAAGTGACGACGCTCTCGAGACCATAGGCCGCCCACGTGTAGGACAGCGTTTTGTTCGGCTCGATTGCCAGGACCTGACAGTCGACAGCGCCCCAGTCTGCGCGAAGATTGAAACGGTGGCCCACGACAGGCTTGAAGTCGTTCTTCATGAGCCACTCCTCGATCAGGTGTGGTTGCGTGAGCGCGCGCCAGATCTTTTCCGGCGGAAGAGGTATCTCCCGTTCGACAACGACGGAGAGCGTTTCGGTCGCAGTATTGGTCATTGGTCCATCCTTTTGAGTAGATCTTCGAGGTGGTCGAACCGGGCTTGCTGAAAGCCGGCCATTTGCCTTGTCCAGTCGATCAGCGGGGCCAAATCTTCGTCGAGGTACGGCACCTGCCAACCGCCTTGTCCGAAGCCATCGTTCAGTTCCGGTTGCGGTTTCCCGTTGCTCTGCATGACCCCATCGAGTGTCAGATGGGAGGTTACCGTCAGTCGCACCACACGCTCTCCTTGTAAGCAATCGAAATGGAGTTCCATCGATTAAGTCACGCCCGAGCAACGCGTGCACGAGTTGGCTGCTGCCGTTGGTCACGATGCTTCCGCCCGGCTCAGCGCTCAGCGCGCGCACCGAGCCGATGACGTTGTTGCGAATGATCGTCCAAGGATCATCAACAAAACCATCAGCAACCCTCTATTTATCCTGCCCTATTCTCCTCTAAAGCCCTCCAGGATTCCGCTACCCCTCACTCCCACCCAATTCTCTCAATGCATCGTAACGCACTGATTTTTATACGCAAAATTTTTCTGCTGACGGTCTAAATCCGACCGCCAGTCCGTCAATTTTTCGCTTTTGATTTCAAAGGAAAAATCGCGCGATTCAAATTTTGCGCGGCTTCGACAACTATCGCCAGCAATCGGTCGATTTCGTCGAAACCCTTGGCGAGCACGGTACTGCCGCCGCCTGGAAAAAAGACCGTCAGCGCTTATAGACCAGTATGCCGGCTTTGTCATGATCGCGATGCTGGGAGAGCGTCGACCCTATCTTTCGTCGCGACCGCAGCTCAATCCATCTCGAGACGGAGCTCCGGTCGGAGATGGCGCTCACTGGCCGGCGGAATCTGATGGCGACCCGGCGGGTCGTCATAGTGATGGTCGACGAAAACGATCTCGCGTTACTGGTTGAATGATCGAGCAGTTACTCGTTGGTCTCTAGATTTGCGATGGCGATAAATTCCACCACGGTGGATCTATTGTGCGCAACGACAAATCGGTCTCGATACCCAGGAAGGCAGGTGCAATCGTGCGAACGCTCCATGCCTATAAGTGCGATCACGCCGTCTGCGCTTTCCAACGGAATTCGCATACGACCATCGCGCAGAGCAAGGTACAGCGCTTCGACGGCATGTTGATCGCCGAGGACGGCGATCGTTGTCGGATGTCGGAAGAGGTCTAAAGACCAGGCCGATGCTCGCGCTTTCAAGAAGGGCCCGGCTCGGATACGTCCCCTCCTTTCATCGATAACCGGCAGGAGGTATCTGGTCGCAGCAACGGCGATCGTCGCGGCTTCGCCGTCGTCAAGGGAGGGTGAGGTGGACGTGAGTTCATGGAAAATCTCGTTCTCCGTGTCGGTCATATTGGCGAGCGTCACGATTCCATCCGTCACGAGGCCGCGCAGAAAGCTCTGCTCGCCGTTCCGACGGCTCGTCTCGTGCTCCAGTTCTCCAGCCACAATCTCCGGCACGACGATATCGTTAGAGATAGCGGTAAGAATTCGCTCGCCGTGTTTGCAGGCATGAAGATTGATCAGAACACTCGTGTCGAGAACAAGTGAATCCGCGATATCAATCAGGGAGCTTGAGCAACTTATCCGTTTCTCTTTCCTCAAGCTCGATCTGATCGACAATGCCACGAAGCTCCACTCGGCCTACCTTTAGTAATTCTGCCAACTGTCCTTCTGACATCAGCTCGCGCTTCCAGGCTGCATGCGCCATCAAGCTCAGGCGCTGGGAGAGGGGCCGTTCCGCGTCGCTCTTCGCCGGATCGCGACGATCGGCCATTTCGCCGAGAACCTCGCGGACATGCTCGTCGGTGATGCCACCGTTGTTTTCGAACCACGCCCAGGTGCCCTTCTTAACAAGGCCTAATTCCTCGAGCCGGAGTCCGCACGCCTGGCGTGAGATATTATATTGTTGTGCCAAAAGAATGATCAGGCGCCGCGTCGTTTTGCCGGTGATCTCTTTCAGTTGGCGAAAGCTTTCCGAGAAGCTCTCGGCTGGCGTCAGGAATGCACGGCCAAAGGCGTTGGCATAGCGTTCATCGCGCGATAGGAACTTCTCATCGTCTTCGAGCACTTCCGGAGTCTGCCGGGTGCCATAGAAGTGTCCGACCTCATGCGCTGCGGATTGGATGCGCCGCGGCAATGGATGGTTGGCGTTGAGAAGAATGCAGGCACCGGCGCTTTCATCGTAGGTGAAGAGGCCCGCAACCTTTGAACCGGAAGAGAGACGGCGCTGATAAAATCGTATGCCAAGACCCAGTTCGATGACCGAGAAGATGTCGGCAATGGGTCCCGGGCCAAGACCCAGCCAGTCGCGCAAATCCTTCGCATGCTTTTCGGCCCGGGCCACAACGTCGCCCGCGTTGATGCCGCGCTCCGGGGGGTAATTTCGCCGCCGTCGGATACCGAGGATGTTCTCCATTTCAACGTCGGCTTTGATCAGGTCGTTGAATAACTGAACGGCTTCGGTGGTGTGCGCGTCCTCGGTTTCCCGCAATTTGCGGAAGCGGGGCATCAGATCGGTATGCACTGTTTCTCGACGGAGAAGTGCATTCACCGATACGCCGTAGTGGCGGGCGAGCATCTGAATTTCCTGAATGCGCACGCGGCGCCCGCCCTTCTCAATGGATACCAGAGTGGGGCGCGACATGCCGATGACCTGGGCTGCGTCATCCTGCCGGATGTCTGCGTTTTCCCGCGCTATTCGTAGGCGGCGTCCAATTTCCTGCGCGCTCAGCTCATTTAGATCGGCCATGGCGCCCTCCATCCATCCAGCTCTTCAAGAAACTTTGTCCTCCTTGGGCGGACAGAAATGCTCGCCATTCCTTCGCATGCGTTACCAACATCGTCCTCGATTTCTTCAGAGTTTCCTCGTAGCTTTCCCCTATCGCGGCCGCGAGTTGCGAGGCGTGAACGCGAAGATCGTCGTCAGACAAGCCGCTCATGTCCGCGAGATGCTGCAGGTGGCGCGCACCGACGCTTCCGTATTCGACCATGATGTCGCGATCAGCCTTCTGGGGTATGATCGATAGAGCATCGCCCGCTTCAGAGGCGGCAAGGTCGGACACGACGTACGTGCCAGGCGCCTCGTTAACGCCAGCGGCGTGCAGGCTGAGGCTCTCAGCAAGCAGGCAGCGCACAAGCCGCACTGCTTCCTACCGCCTACATTGACGACCCGGCGGGTCTGCCAACAGGAATGGGTACTCGTCAGATTCTGTTCGGATTTTCTGGCTATGCCCAAAAAAGTGCGTAGCGTCTGGCCTTTCGTCGACCACAGGCGCGGCTGCTCAAACCGGACCCGATAGCCCTGCAATGCCTTGATGAGCCGCTCCATCTTCCGGAAGAACGTCGGATGATTGCGATAGTCGGAGTAGATGTTGTGTAGCGGGAGCAGCACCGGTCCAAGCGCGCCCTGGCCGCTCTCCGGAACCATGATACGCGACACACTTGAGAGCTGTGCGGCAATCGCCGTCACCGCTGCAAACTGAAATCCGCGCGAGCGGAAGCTGCTCTCGTTGCCGCGGTACCCCTAACCTTGAACGGAATACGCGTGAAATAACTGTCGCCATTTTTTCGGCGTTGGCGATTGCCGGCGACGCGAATACAGAGCGCCTGTTCCTTGTCCCCGCTGAGTGCCGAGACGGCGCGAGAATCCAAACCATCGCTGTAGGCGATAGCGAAGGTCTTGGTCTTGGCGAAGTCCAACGGCATCTGCCGCGAGCCGATTGGCGAGAGGTTCTTCGCCTGAACGAAGGTAAATCGCCACGTGTCGCCGGTCAGATGGTTCAACACTCCATGAAGGCTCTTCAGGACCTCTGGCTTTTGCCAGGTCTTGAGGTCGATCACGGGGACCGTCACATACAAGGTGCGGCGCCAGCCTAGCGGACGCTTCCAGCGGCGGTCAGCGAACTCGACGGCGGCACAGAGAACCAGCATGTCGTAGTGCAGCGGCTCGCATCCCTTCACGTCGAAGCTATCCAGAACCGCCGCGTTGAAGCGAATGTGCCGGCCGACCTCTGCGATCACAGCGTCCTTTGGGAGGGCGCGGCCCGGCTTCTGCCCCTTCTCGATGACGTGCAAGCGTTTGTCGGGCATCAGTGACTTTTTCGGAGGGGCGCTCACTCTTCGGGCCCCTCATCTACGCCGGCTTTTTTCTGAACCGCCTGCCTGAAAGCGCTCTTGTTGCCGGTGGCCAAGGCATCGCAGAGTTCGCTCGGCTTGATGGCAGCAAACGTCTCGTGATTTCGCTCGGTCCCCTTGCGGTAATCTTCGCGGCTCATGTCGCCGAGTTCGCGGGCACGGATGCATTCTTCGTCGAGCCGGTTCTTGGTGGTGCCGATCCACTCTTTTGCCGTGCTGTCGAGCGCCTGATCGAGGGCCTTTTCAGGAGAGATTTGATCCCGGAAGTTGGCAATCAAATTCCGTTGCAGGGCATCTGCCAGCGGCGACATCGAATGATTCTCGAAAATCGTTTCGACCGCCGTGACAGGGTCCAGGTCCATTTGGGGACTCTCGGCATAGGCTTTGAGTTCATCGAAAAGGGGACTGACCGCCTTCATATCCACATCACCAATCACGCTGTGGCACGCCTGCGTCGTGCGCTCTTCCCGGCTCGCTGCATCGCTAATTAAGTCCTGGCCGTAGCGCTTCCAGCGGCTGGGCAATTCCGCATTTCGAAAAGGTCCATCAGTCATGAGAGCCTCCCATGTCGGAAATATCATCCAATAATCTGACAAAGTCAATATTTGTATAAAAATATCTGACATAAATTCAGACGCCGGCTGGGATGGCTAGTTTGCGTGACTTGCCCGCACGGGATTGAACGGCCTAGAGGCTCGGTCTGCCGTCTCCCTACTCCTTAGGTGCCCTTTCGTAAGAGCTATTAGTCTTGTAGGCTTCGTGCTACATAATCATCTAATCTGTAGTGCGAAGGTATCAAATGCCAACACCACACAATCCCCCGGCCGCTGTGCGGCGTGCCCTGCGCAAGCTCGGCGCGGACATCCACGATGCCCGTCGGCGTCGCCGGCTGCCAATGGCGGTCGTGGCAGAGCGCGCCTTCACGTCGCGCTCGACCCTGCAGAAGGTCGAGGCCGGGCGACACCAATGTCAGCATCGGCATCTATGCTGGCGTCCTTCAGGCGCTTGGCCTACTCGATGGTCTGGGCCGAGATCGCCGACATCAGCAATGACAGCGTCGGACAGGCGCTGGCCAGCGCCGAGCTGCCCAAGCGCGTCCACCTCAAGCGCACACCGGTGCCGACCGATCATGGCTGACATCGAAGTCCATATCGACCTCGAAGGACGCACGCGTCCCGTCGGCTTGGCCCGCAGCAACAAGGTGCGCGGCAGCGAGACCGTCGTCTTCGAGTATGCGCCCGAATGGCTCGCCGATCCCGATCGCTTCTCGATCGAGCCCGCCCTCGCATTGACGCGCGGCGGCTTTGCGCCGCCGCCTGGACAAGCCATCTTCGGGTCCATCGGCGATTCCGCGCCGGACACCTGGGGACGCCGCCTCATGCAGCGCGCCGAGCGGCGCTTCGCTGAGCGCGAAGGCCGCGCGGTCCGAACCCTCGCAGAAAGCGACTATCTTCTCGGCGTCGCTGATGAGACCCGTCTTGGCGCGCTGCGCTTTCGCTGGGCGGGCGAAGAGGTGTTCCAGGCGCCGATCCGCGCGGGTGTGCCGGCCCTGATCGAGCTCGGACGTCTCCTTGCCGTGACGGAGCGCATTCTTCGCGATGAGGAGACGGACGAAGATCTCCAGCTGATCTTCGCGCCCGGATCATCACTTGGCGGCGCGCGTCCCAAGGCCTCGGTCATCGACCAGCACGGCCATCTCTCCATCGCGAAGTTTCCCAAGGAAACCGACGACTACAGCATGGAAACCTGGGAGGAGATCGCGCTGCGGCTGGCCGGGCGCGCCGGCATCGCCACCCCCTCCCATGAACTGCTGGAGGTCGCCGGAAAGGCGGTGTTGCTATCGCGGCGCTTCGATCGGGCCGGCGCCATTCGCATCCCGTTCCTCTCCGCCATGGCGATGACGGGATCGAAGGACGGCGAGCGTGGCAGCTATCCCGAGATCGTCGATGCGCTGGCGCAGCATGGGGCGCAAGGGAAAACCGACGCCCAGGCGCTCTATCGGCGCGTCGCCTTCAACGTGCTGATCTCCAATGTCGACGATCATCTGCGCAACCACGGCTTCCTCTGGCTCGGCAAGACGGGCTGGTCGCTCTCCCCCGCCTATGATCTCAATCCCGTGCCGACCGATCTCAAGGCTCGCGTGCTGACGACGAACATCGACCTCGACGAAGGCACCTGCTCGCTCGATCTGCTCGAGGCGGCGTCCGAATATTTCGGGCTCGGCCTGGCGGCGGCCCGCGCGATCATCAAAGAGGTCGCGGTGGTGACGGCGACCTGGCGGGAGACCGCGAAGGAGGCCGGCGCCCGGCCCGCCGAGATCACCCGCATGGCCAGCGCCTTTGAGCATGACGATCTCAAGCGGGCGCTGGCGCTATGACGCGAACCTTCATTCATAGCTTCGATCCTGCATCCGCGAGCCCCGTCTCTGGCCCGACCGTCGATCTGGAGGTCTCCGAGATCGAGGATGCGGGCATTCGCGAGGTGCTTCAGACCCCCGGCGCGGCCTATGGCGCCTGGTCGATCCTGGATGCGCTGCTCACCCCGACCGGCGCAGGCACGCCCTTCATGTTCAAGGAGCCGCTGGGACAAGCACGCGAGGTCAAGGTCGCGCTGTCCGGCCTGTTCGGGCGCTTCGTCGCGCGCGCCTATCTCGAGCGCTATTTCGATCTTTCTATCTTCGCGCACCTCGTAAGCCGATCGATGGACCTCGATCGCCGCCGGCACATCGAGATCATACGCCTCTCCCGTGGCGACCTGCCGGACTGGATCGCCTGCGCCGCCGACCTGTCTTCGCTGACCGTGGCCGAAGCCAAGGGTTGCCACGATGTCGGGGGTCCCGCCAAAGCGCTCGACCGGGCATGGGCGCAGGCCCAGCGGATCGACGTAGCGCCCGAGGCCGGAAGGTCACGATCAAGCGCATCGCGATCGCCACCCGCTGGGGCATAGCGACAGGTGGCCCAGCGGACGCATACCTGTCGGTTCGTGATCCCGTCGACGAAGGCGAGCCGATCACCCGGAAGACAAGGATGGGATATTCATCGGACTTCTTCGACACCATATCGCCAACCTGATCGACCCGCTTGGCCATGCCGAACTCGCCGGCGCGCTTCGGCGCCTTACACGCCAGCGCTTCCGCGAGGGCTTCAAGGCGACATCCAGAATGCCCGAGCCTTGCTGGATGCTACGCCGGTGCGGGATGTGGATGGCTCCAGCACGATCGACGGACTCATAGGCGGAATCGTCACCCGGGCGGGACCGCTGACCGGCGCGGCCGCAGGCCCTGCCGATCAAGAAGTGCTCGCCCGCCTCAATCTCCGCCCAGTCTTCGTCGGGGTAGAGCGTGATCTCATTGGCGCCGTTATCGACGGCGACGCCACGATGGTGCGCAATGAGTTGGCCGATGCGATGAAAGCCGATGAGTTCGGCGTCCCGATCGAGCGGGCGGCTGGGTGATTCCCCTTGGCGCGGGTCGTCGCATTATTGGAAGCGTGTAAGGCGCTCATCCTGAAAGAACGCCCGCGGCACAAGGGGCCCAATGAATCCCCGGAAGGCAACAGACAATGGAACAACAGGAGAGTGATATTTCGAACGAGGCCGCAGCCTTGGCCGATATCCTCAGATGGTCGGCCGATCAGCCCGCATGGCAGCGAGATGCCCTGCGGCGGCTATGCGGTCAAATCAAGCTGGACGCGGCCGAGATCACCGCGCTCGTCGCGATCTGTAAAGGAGCCGACAAAGCCGCGCCACTGGATGCCAACCACGTCAGGGACCCCGCCGCCAGCCACGCCGTCGTCAGCCTCGGAGCTCTTCACAGCCTCTCCAACATCAATGCCCTGGCGCCTGGAGAGCGGCTGACCTTCGGCAAATCCGGCCTCACCGTCATCTACGGCGATAACGGCGCAGGCAAATCCGGCTATGCGCGAGTCCTGAAACAACTGTGCCGTGCACGGTCGCCCAAAGGCGAACTCGATCCTGCCGAACATCTATGCGGCTACCGGCGGCATCCCTTCCGCAAGCGTAGAGTTCTTCATCGGCGGTCAGAAACGCGCGCCACTGGAGCCAAGGCAACACGGCCGATCCCATGCTGTCCGCAGTCAGCGTCTTCAACTCCCGCACGGCCAACGTCCATGTCGAGAACACCAACGACCTCGCCTATACGCCCTTACCGCTCCGCATCCTCGCAGGCCTCGCGCAAGCTTGTCAGGACGTCAAAACCAAACTGACTGCCGAAGTAAGGCGCTTCAGCGACAAACTCCCGCGATCCTATCCAAACCCGAATGCAAGCCGGCACACCAGTAGGCAAGCTGCTGCGGCCTGACAGGCAAAACCAGGCCGGAAACCATCGAAAAGCTCGCCGGCCTGAAAGCGCAAGAAGAAACCCAACTTCAGACGCTCAACACCGATCTGGCCAGTGACCCGGCACGGACCATTCGCCAACTCCAGGGCCAAGAGACCCGCATCAAGTCAGCCATCGAACGCATCGAAAATCGGCAGAATCGTCGCAGAGATCGAATAAAGCCGCGCGGCACGACGCATATATTCGCACTCAAAAAGGCGAGCGCCGCGGCACGGCCGCCTCCGCCGACCTTTTCGCCGACGAACCTCTTCCCGAGATCGGTTCGGGAGTCTGGAAGGCGTTATGGGAGTCGGCCCGGGATTATTCGCGCGAATCCGCATATCCTGGTCGCCCATTCCCTGTGACGGGGTCGGATGACCATTGCGTCCTTTGTCAGCAGCCCCTCGGCAAGGAAGCCTCAAACCGGCTCGACAGTTTCGAGGCGTTCGTCCAGGACGAGAGCAAGCGCCGCGAGGAGGAAGCGGGGGCAAACGAATATGCCCAAAGGAGGTGATCTCCGGCGCCATCTCCATGAAGGACTATGGCGACCATCACGACCATCCGCGACGATGCCGGCCAGGAGGAAGGCCGCAGCGCCCTTCGCCGCCAGATCCTCCAGTTGGCGTGGCGATTGCGCGCCATCCTGAGAACCCATGGCCTTGCGGTCTTGCCTGATCTTCCGCCGCCGGATCGCATCTCGCTCGAACCCCTGCGCACGGCGCTCAGCGGCATCGCCACGCGCATCGAAGGCCTGCAGTCGGAAGCCAGCTCCCCGCAGCGCGCCGCGCTATTCGCCGAGCGCGATGGTCTCGGCGATCGCAAGTGGCTCGGCGTGGTGAAAGCCGATGTGCTGGCCCAGATCGATCGCCTCAAGGTCATCGAGGCGGTCGAGAAAGCCAGCAAGGATACGGCAACAAACAAGATCACGACCCAAAGCGCCCGTATCGCCCAGGCGCTGGTCACCAACCGGTTGCGCGGACGGTTCGCGATCGAGGTAGACAAGCTCGGCGTCGCCGGCCTCGCTATCGAACTTCAGCAAGCCAAGACCACGGCGGGCGTTCCCTTCTTCCAGGTCCGACTGATCAACAAGCCGAGCGAACCGGTCGGCAAGGTCCTGAGCGAAGGTGAGCATCGCTGCGTCGCGCTCGCCGCTTTCCTCGCCGAGTTGTCGACCATCGATGCGCAATCCGCGATCGTGTTCGACGATCCGTCTCTTCGCTCGACCATTTGCATCGCGACAGGGTGGCGGCCCGGTTGGCCGAGGCTGGCCAGACGCGCCAGGTCATCGTCTTCACCCACGACATGGCGTTCCTGCTTCTCCTCGATGAGGCCTGCCGAGCGACCAAGGATCGTGACGCAACACCTGTTACCTATCGGCTGATCAGTCGCAGCCCAGACCACGCTGGCCATTGCCACCAGGATCCTCCTGCCAATGTCATGCCGCTCGACAGGGTCGTAGACGGCATGAAAGCCCGTCTGGCTAATGTGACAGTTCACCACGAGCGCGGCGATCAGGCGAAATGGCTGCGTGAAGTCACGTCCTTTCAGGACCGGCTCCGCACAAGCTGGGAACGTGCCGTCGAGGAAGCCGTCGGACCGGTGCTTAGGCGCCTGTCTCGCAAGGTTGATACCTCGGGCCTGATCAAGCTGCTGACGGAAGCAGACTGCGCGGAGATCAGGGACGCCTTCAAACGCTGCTCGATGCTGCTCCATAGTCAACCGGGCGAGCTCAATGCACTTGTTCCTGCACCTTCGGTCATAGATCCGAAATTGAGGCGTTGGCGGCCTGGATCACCGATATTCGCAGTCGCCAGGACAAAGCGATTTAATGCAATACGACCGGCGCATTCGAACATCGGATCATGACGGCTGAATTCCAGAAGGTGACTTGAGCGCGCTCACTTCGCGTCGCTATACTTCCTCGCAAGTCCCTCACGACCGCGCCGACGAGGCTGACGGTCGCCGGAGTGCGCACGTTGGCGGCGCCGCGCAGAACCGCCGCGATGAGATTGACGGTCCGATCGGCACCGAGCCGATGAACACAAAGTGCGAATAGACGAGAGCGGCGGCGAGCGCTCCTTCCTTGCCGCCGAGCTCTGGATCGAGCATGGGGCCGGCGGAAAGCGCGCCGGCTGTGAAGAGGCCGCCGAACAGCACGGCAAGGACCACCGCATGCAGCACAAGCGCGTCAGCGTCGGCGGTGCGGCCCGCCCCGATCGCACGCGCTACCGCGGGGGAAGCGCCGCCGCCGATGCCGCCCGCCGACATCATCGTCATCAGCATCCTGACGGGAAACACCAGCGCCACCCCGGCCAGCGCGTCAGTGCCGAGAAAGCTCACATAATAGGTCTCGGCGACACCGACGAAGGTTTGCAACAACAGCACCGCGACGACTGGCCATGCCAGCGCCAGCATCACCGGCAATATCGGCGCCGTCAGAAGGCGCCGCCTGTGCGCGCCGTGGTCCATTGCGCTATCCGTGTTTTAAGATTTGGCTGGGCCAGCGGCGATTGTCCGCCCCGCCTTCGGCTGAGGTCGCAGCATTAAATAGAATGCTGTGACGTGTGTGATCATCAGCGCCGGCACGTAAATGATCGGGACCCAATAGACGGCGCCTAACTGTCCCGCCAGCGCCGGCAGGCCGAACTGACTGCCGTGGTAAATAGTCGACGATGATGTCGGCCGCCTCGACGAGATTGTAGGCGAAAACGAGCGACCAGAAGAGCGGACGCGGGCGGATAGCGAGAAGCGCAAGCATCGCCAGAACCCCGGTTGCGAAATCACCATAGGCAGCGAATGTCGCGAAGCCCACCGGCAGATTGGCCCCGACGACACCCGGAACGACGAAGACGAGCCCGAAGAAGCGGAAGCTGTGCAATGTCGCGACGGCGCGTTGCGCTGCGACCCGATCCATCGCCTCGAGCCGCGGCCAGACATATGCGGCGAAGAACAGCAGCCACGGGACGTAGCCGAGAACGAGATGAATCTGGAAGACGGTTGCTGTAGACATTTGGACCTCCAATCAGGCATCGACCGGCGCGGCCGCGAACACCGCGGTCATGATGCCGAGCCGGCCGTCCATGAGGTTGCGTCCCAAGTTGGCGACAAGCACCGCGAAGTCCGGCCGCATCACTGCGCCGAGATTTCGCGGGGAAGGCGATCCCGACGCGCGCAACCGGGCGAACCAGGCTTTGGCGGCCTCGGTGTCGTCCTGTAACGCCAGCATGCGGAAACCGGCCTTCTTCGATCGCCGTGCGCGTCGCGTCGGCGTTGAGGAGAAAGCTCGTCGCCGATGTGCGCGCCCAAGGAAGCGGATGGTCCAGGCTCGCCGGTCATCGACACGGCATCGAAGGTGGCGAACCGGGCGCCGAACCCGCCAGCAGGGGCCATACCGCGATAAAGCCGTGCACGGTCAGCGACGTTCATCGCCACGTGCTGCAGCAGC